>NZ_JBGQOJ010000001.1:0-863858 GCF_052119585.1 Pseudogemmobacter sp. W21_MBD1_M6
CCCCCCCCCCCCCCCCCCCCCCCCCCCCCCCCCCCCCCCCCCCCCCCCCCCCCCCCCCCCCCCCCCCCCCTACCCCCAGATTGCCGACCATCGAGGAGAACGACCCATGAATGACGAAACCTTCAACCTGTCGATGCGCAAGTTCCTGAAAACAGTCGGGGTCACCTCGCAGCAGAAAATCGAGGAGGCCGTGCGCGCCGCCGTCGCCGATGGCAGCCTGACCGCAGACAGCGTCGACGTGAAGGTCACGCTGACATGCGCGGCCCTTGACCTGACCCATGACGTGACCGGCAAAATCCAGATCAAGGGCGATGCATGAGCACTGTGACGCAAGAGGCCGTTCTGGCAGCACTGGCGGGCGTTATTGACCCCTCAAGGGGCAAGGATATCGTCAGCACCGGACAGGTCAAAAGCCTGACAGTCGAGAACGGCAAAGTGAACTTTATCCTAGAGGTGGACGCCGCCCGCGGGAACGCCATGGAACCGCTGCGCGCCGCCGCCCAAAAGGCCGCCGAAGCGGTCGAAGGCGTGGCAAGCGTGACGGTCATCATGACCGCCCACGCCGCCGAGGGCACAGCCAAACGCACCCCGCCGCCAATGCCAAGCCTGAAGATCCCCACGGCCCACAATCACGACCACGGCCACAGCCATGCCCCCACCCCGCCCAAACCGATCCCCGCGAAACCCGCAGGGCCGAACCTGCCAGCCGGCGTGAAAAAGATCATCGCCGTGGCCTCTGGCAAGGGCGGCGTCGGCAAATCCACCGTCGCTTCGAACCTTGCGGTCGCGATGGCGGCAAAGGGCAAGCGCGTCGGCCTGTTGGACGCCGATGTCTACGGCCCCAGCCAGCCGCGCATGCTGGGGGTCTCCGGCCGCCCGTCCAGCCCCGACGGCACCACCATCCTGCCTTTGCGCAACCACGGCGTCACGCTGATGTCGCTGGGCCTGATGGTCGCCGAGGACGAGGCGATCGTCTGGCGCGGCCCGATGCTGATGGGCGCCTTGCAGCAGATGCTGGGGCAGGTGCAATGGGGCAAGCTGGACGTGCTGATCGTCGATCTGCCCCCCGGCACCGGCGACGTCCAGATGACCCTCAGCCAGAAGGTCGATGTGGCCGGCGCGATCATCGTGTCGACCCCGCAGGACATCGCGCTTCTGGATGCGCGCAAGGGCATCGATATGTTCAAACGCCTGAACGTGCCGATCTACGGCCTGATCGAGAACATGGCCTCGTTCGTCTGTGACGGCTGCGGCAAGGTGCACCATCCCTTCGGACACGGGGGCGCCCGCGCCGAGGCGGAAAAGCTGGGCCTGCCGTTCCTCGGGGAAATCCCGCTGGACCTGGAGATCCGCATAGCCAGCGACGGCGGTGCGCCTTTGGTGGTGTCGAAACCCGACAGCCCGCAGGCCAAGGCCTTCTTTGATCTGGTTGACACGCTAGAGGCCGCAGGGCTGTTCGAATGAGCACGCCCGACACCCCCACCTTTCCGCCCCTGTTGCGCGGCGAAAGCGTTCCCGCCCATGCCGACCCGTTTCTCAAGGCGGTCAACAGCGCCACGCAGGGCACCGACCCCGGCCTGATCCTATGGTCTGAAGACACCACAAACTTCAGGGTTGCGGTGATTCTGGCCCCCGAGATGCCGCTGCAAAAAGCGATGGGGGCCGCCTATGCCGCACAACTTGGCTTTGCCGACAGTCTGGGCGCGCTTGGCCCGCCAGAGGTCGCCGTGCATTTCGTCTGGCCTGACCGGATCAAGGTGAACGGGGCCATGTGCGGCCACATGCGCTATGCCGCCTCGACGCGCGATGGCGCACAGGAACCCGACTGGCTGGTGATCGGCATCGACGTGCCGCTGCTGCCCGTTCGCAATCTGGAACCGGGCGTCACCCCGGACGAAACCACGCTTTATGACGAGGGCTGCACCGACCTGACCGCCGCGATGCTGATTGAAAGCTGGTCGCGGCACATGCTGGTCTGGCTGCACCAGTTCATGAACGAAGGGCTGGAACCCTTGCATCGCGCGTGGAGCGGCAAGTGCGACACCCTTGGACAAGAGGTCACCATGCCCGAAACCGGCACCTTCATGGGGCTTGATGAATACGGCAACATGCTGTTGCGCGACGCGTCGGGCACGCGGGTGATCCCGCTTTACGCCTGTCAGGAGGTTTGATGAAACTTGCCCGCACCATCCGGCTGGATCAGTCCGACGGCAACGTCTTTGCCTCCCCGGCGGATATGGGAGAATGGGCCATCTCCGGCGCGTTCGAGTTCTCGAACTGGACAGAGGATGACCTGACCGGCAAGGCCCGTCAGGCCTTTGCCAATGGCTGGCTGTCGGTCGAAAGCTTTGGCCGTGCGACCTTTGTCGCGGTCACGCCGATCACCGAATTGGAACTGGAGGCGCTGACCCTTGCGCTGGCCGAAAAATTCGTGGCTGATTTCGGCGCACCGAGCATCGCGGCGGCCCGCCCCGTCGCCGAGGCAGAACTGCTGCATATGCGCGAGATGTGCGAAGATCAGGCCGACAACACCTTGCTGGTTGTCACACGCGAGCTGACCGCAACGGGCGTGCGCGAAGAATACCGCACCATCGCAGCCCAAAGCGCCGAGCTGGACAGTTTCGCCGTCCACGGATCGGTCGACTAAAGCGTGTTGCGCTCGATGAGGACGACGGTGCGCAACACGCTCTAAAGCCCGACATAGGCGTCTTTCCAACGCAGAACCACGTTGAACGAAATCGAAATGCGCGGATCGTCCACCATATTGGGATGCACCAGATGGTGCAGAAACGACGGCCACAAGAACAGATCGCCCGCGCGCGGCAGTTTGCGGTGCTCGGGGTCGAATTGACCATCACCCAGAATGGCGTTCATGTTCGCCTGTGGTCGAGGATCGTAAAAGCTGATCGCGCCGGGGTTCAGATCGGTCCGGTGGGTCGCGCCGGTCTGATCCGGCATAGCAACGTAATAGGTGCCCGACAGCCAGGAATGCGGATGGTTGTGCAGGTTGTGGTAATCGCCCTTCAGGTTGACGTTGGGCCATGCCTGCAAAGCCCATGTCAGATCATAGGTGATGCCAGCGGTCCGGGCATAGTCCACAACGGCCCGCTCGATGCACTGCTTCAACCAGGCGAACGCCGGATGTTTGGCCTCCAGAAGGTCGCCCTTCAGATAATCACCGGTCAAATCGGCGCTTGCCTTGTCTGCCGCCAGCAGATGTTGGGCGATGACCGGATTGGCCGCCTCAGCCCCCGGCAATCGCATCGACATGAAAAGCGTCGGCCAAAGCCGTTCGTAGTGCGGGGTCTGGCCGGGGGCGTCGGGCATGGATCGGGTCCGTTGATAAAAGGAAACGCCTGGCGGCGTTGTTTCTTTGTCTCGGACCCTGCGGGTCCTCGGGTTTTGCCTCCGGCAGGGATATTTAAGCCAAAAAGAACCTGTGTATATCTTCTCGGTCCAAATACTCCCGCCGGAGGCGTCTTTGGCGTCTACTTCTTCACGATCCGGCCATCGGTATAGGGCGTATAGGCCCCATTGGCGGCCATATACTCGGCCGTTACATCGGCAAGATCAGGACCGAAGTCGTAGACGTTCGACGCATTGACGAACATCTTGAAGCCGTCGCCGCCGTTACGGACATAGTTGTTCGACACAAGGCCATAGGTTCGGGTCAGATCAAGCGGCACAAAGGCGTCGCCCTCTTTCACCATCACATCCGCGATCCGGCTGCCGGCGGGGGCGGCCGCATCCCATGCAAAGGTCAGGCCCGCCACCTGAGGGAAGCGCCCTGCGACCTCTTCCACCTGACTGACGCCGTTTTCCAGCGCGGCCAGAACATCCGCACCGGTGACCTGAAACGTCGAAAGCGTGTTCTGGAACGGCAGCACGGTCAGCACCTCGCCCATGGTCACGTCACCCGCATCAATCGACGACCGCAGACCGCCCGAGTTGGCAATCGCGATCTGGATGCCCTGATCCCTGACCCGCGCCAGCATCGCGTCCGCCACGAGGTTGCCCATGGCGCATTCCTGCACGCGGCAGATGTCGCGGCTGCCCTCGATCATCGCCGAGGTCGTGGCAACGACCTTTTGGCGGATCTCCTCCAGAGGGACGGCCAGCTCTGCGATGCGATCCTTTGTGCTCGCGTCTTCGACCACGACACCGTCAAGGATCAGCGGCTCGCCCTTCGCCTCGGTGATGACGCCCGCATCGTTGAACGTGACGTTCAGCTCTCCAAGGAACTTGCCGTAGGCATAGGCGCTGACGATGGCCGTGTCGCCGACCATGACCGGATAGATATCGACCGCCCCTTCGATGGTGTTGGACAACAGCGTGTTGGTGTGGCCGCCGACGATCACATCGACGCCTGTGGTCTTGGCCGCAACCTCTTTATCCACGCCGAACCCCGAGTGGGACAGCACGATGATCTTGGTCACGCCCTCGGCTGTCAGTTTGTCCACCTCGCCCTGCACTGCCTCGGACGGATCGGTAAAGATCACGTTCTTGCCGGGAGAGGCCAGTTCGTCGGTGTCTTGCGGTGTCAGGCCGATCAGACCGATCTTTTCGCCGCCCCGTTCGATGATCGCCGACTTGGCCAGCTTGCCCGCCAGCATCGGCTCGCCCGAGACATCGGCGTTCGACATCAGAACCGGGAAGGCCACCGCATCCATGAAGCCGCGCAGCACCTCGGGGCCGTCGTCGAATTCATGGTTGCCCACGGTCATCGCGTCATAGGCCAATTTGTTCATCATCTCGGCCGCGACCTTGCCCTTGTAATAGGTGTAGAACAGCGTGCCTTGGAACTGGTCGCCGCCATCCACAAGGATAGAGTTGTTGCTGCGCTTGCGCGCTTCTTCGACGGCCGTCACCAGACGCGCGGATCCGCCAAAGCATTTGCCGTCGGTATTCTCCTCGGCAGAGCAGGGCGCATCGTACTTGCTGATCGGCTCGAACCGCGCATGGAAATCGTTGGTGTGCAGGATGGTCAGCGAATAATCGGCCGATGCCGCGCCCGCCGTTAGGGCAAGCACTGCTGCCGAGGTCATGAATTTTACGAACATCTGGGGTCCCCCTGTTGTTGATGTCTCAGACTGGCGCGACATTCCGTGCGAGTCAAAGAAGATACGCAAGGTGACGTAACGTGCGCCGATAACAGCGCCATGACACCTGCCCCCTTGACCGGAATTCGGGCACAGGGCATGTGGAGGCCATGCTTATTTACAAGATATTCCGCGCGCCCGAATGGGCAGCGTTGCAGGCGCAGGGCGAAACCGCCGGTGCACCTGTCGATCTGGCCGATGGCTATGTGCATTTTTCGACCGCCACACAGGCCGCCGAAACTGCGGCGAAACATTTTGCGGCCGAGGCGGATCTGGTGCTTCTGGCGCTGGAGACGGACAGGCTTGGCGATGACCTGAAATGGGAAGTGTCGCGCGGCGGGGCCGAATTCCCGCATCTCTACCGTAACCTTCGGATGGATGACGTGCTGTGGCACGCGCTGCTGCCGTTGGTGAACGGTGCCCATGAATTTCCGGAACCGATGCTGTGAAGTTGATCGAGACCCTCGGCCTTGCCGCCCTGCACCGTTTTGACCCCGAGGTCGCGCATGGCCTGTCGATTCGCGCATTGAAACTGGGCCTTGTGCCCTTGGCGGGTCCGGTAACCTCGCCGCGTCTGGCTACCACGCTGGCGGGGCTTGCCCTGCCCAACCCCGTTGGCCTTGCCGCTGGCTTCGACAAGAACGCCGAGGCTCTGGGGCCGCTGTCGCGCGCCGGTTTCGGCTTTATCGAGGTGGGCGCAGCCACGCCGCGCCCGCAATCGGGCAACCCCAAACCGCGCCTGTTCCGCCTGACGCCGGACCGCGCCGCCATCAACCGCTTTGGCTTCAACAATCAGGGGATGGAGGCGATCGCCGCCCACCTTGCCCTTCGCCCCAGGGACGCCGTGATCGGCCTGAACCTTGGCGCGAACAAGGACAGCACCGACCGCGCTGCCGATTTTGCCCGGGTGCTGGCGTGCTGTGGCCGCCATGTGGATTTCGCAACGGTCAACGTGTCATCGCCCAACACCGAAAAGCTGCGCGATCTGCAGGGCCGCGCCGCGCTCTCCGCGCTTTTGGCTGGCGTGATGGAAACGCGGGCCGGTCTTGCACGGCACATCCCGATCTTCCTGAAAATCGCCCCCGATCTGACACACGACGAACTGGCCGAGATTGCCGAGGTCGCAAAGGAAAGCGGCCTTGACGCGATCATCGCAACGAACACCACCCTGTCGCGCGACGGGTTGACCAGCCCGCATAAAACCCAGACCGGCGGCCTGTCCGGCGCGCCTTTGTTCGAGAAATCGACCCGCATTCTGGCCCAACTGTCCGAATTGACCGACGGGGCGATCCCGCTGATCGGTGTCGGCGGAATTTCGACCGCGCAGCAAGCCTATGCGAAGATCCGCGCGGGCGCCTCTGCCGTGCAGCTATACACCGCATTGATATATGGCGGCTTGTCGTTGGCGGCGGAAATAGCGCATGAACTAGACGCCCTATTGATGCGCGACGGGTTCGCCACAGTTGCGGATGCCGTCGGAACAGGGCGCGCCGACTGGCTGTGATCCTTTCGCATCGCTACTGCGCCACGCCAGCCTCCAGCGACGGGTATTTCAGCGCCAGCGTCACCCCCCGCGCGACAAAGCTGATCAGGAACGCCACCCAAAGCCCGTGGTTGCCGAAGGCGGGCATCAAAATCGCCACCGCCACGCAATAGACCACAAAGGACAACGCCATCATGTTGCGCATGTCCCTGGTGCGGGTGGCGCCGATGAAAATGCCGTCGAACATCCATGCCGCAACGCCCAGAACGGGGGCGAAAACCATGTAGACCAGATAGATACGCGCCTCGGCCCGCACAGGCTCTGCCGTGGTCATCGTGTCGATGATTGCCCCGCCGAACAGCGCGAAACAGACCGCCATGACGCAAACCGCCAGCACACCCCAAAGGCTGGTCAACAACGCTCCGCGCCGCAGGTCCGCCCGTGCCCCCGCGCCCAGCGCCTGCCCCACAAAGGCCTCTGCGGCAAAGGCGAACCCGTCCAGCGCATAGGCGGTGATCTGTAGAAACTGCAGCAGAATCTGGTTCGCCGCCAAGGGCACATTGCCGAAATCCGCGCCGAAAAACAAAAACGACACGAACATCGCCTGCAATATCACCGACCGGATCAGGATGTCGGAATTCACCTGCGCCATGCGCCGCAGCTTGATCCGGTCGAACACCCGCGCCCAATCGCGCCATGCAGGCACCTGAAACGCCGCGCGGCACAGATAAAGGCCCAGCGCCAGACCGGTCCATTCCGCAAGGAACGTCGCAAAGGCCACGCCGCCCACGCCCCAGCCAAGGCCCAGCACGAACCATAGATCCAGCGCGATGTTCAGCCCGTTCATCCACAGCTGCATCACCAGAACCGCCCGCGTGCGCTCTGCCGCGATCAGCCAGCCGGTGATACCATAAAGCCCGATCGCCGCCGGGGCCGAGAAGATGCGGATCTGCATATACTCGCGGGCCATCGCCTCGACCTCGGGTGTGGCGGGCGACAGGCGAAAGGCCCCCGCAAACACCAAGGATTGCACCGCGATCAGGATTGCCCCGGCCGCAAAACCGATCATCAGCGCGCGGGTCAAAAGCGCGGCCACTTCACCCGTATCGCCCGCCCCGTGCGCCTGCGCGGCAAGGCCGGTCGTGCCCATCCGCAGAAACCCGAAAATCCAGTAGATCGCGCTTAGAATAACCGCGCCTATCCCCACAGCACCAATCGGCGCGGCCAATCCCATCTGCCCGACAACGCCGGTATCCACCGCCCCCAGAATTGGCACCGTCGCGTTCGACAACACAATGGGAATGGCCAGCCGCAGCACCCGCGCATGGGTCAGCGGCAGGCGCGGGTGCTTACTCATCCCTGTCAGGCATCAGGAAATGCCCCGTGGCCTGCGCGAACATCCGTGTCTTGTTGTCCTGCCACGCCTCGACATGCACACTGGCATAGCGCCGCCCGACGCGGTTCACCCGCGCCCGCGCATAGGCATCGCGCGGCAGCCCCGATCGCAGGTAGTCCACCGTGAAATCAATCGTTTTCGGCAGCCGCGGCAGGTCGCCCGCGCTGAGGCTGGCCACATCGAACCTGCCGCTCTCGACATCCTCCCACATCATCGACCACGACAGCTCGATGATCGCCGCAACCTCCAGAAAGGCCGCTGTGACGCCACCGTGAATGGCCGGGATCATCGGGTTGCCGATCAGCTTTTGATCAAAGGGCAGAGTGGCGGTCAGCTCGTCTCCGCGGCGGTCGAACCCGATACCCAGAAACTGAATGTAGGGCACGCCATCCACCAAAGCCGTCAGCGCCGCATCGCGCCGTTGCTTGACCACCTGAA
Organism: Pseudogemmobacter sp. W21_MBD1_M6; assembly: GCF_052119585.1. Taxonomy (NCBI): domain Bacteria; kingdom Pseudomonadati; phylum Pseudomonadota; class Alphaproteobacteria; order Rhodobacterales; family Paracoccaceae; genus Pseudogemmobacter; species Pseudogemmobacter sp. W21_MBD1_M6. Next base: position 8,417 of record NZ_JBGQOJ010000001.1, read on the forward strand.
CCGGCTCCGGTGCGCCGCGCTCCGTCTTGCGGGTCATGTCGCGGCCCCGTTCGGGCGTTCCACCGTAAAGGCCCCCGTTGCCGTCGCCACGGGCCGCGCGGTATCCTCGTCCGTGGCCGTGGTCCGCACAAAGGCCACGCTGCGGGTGACGTGGTAGCATTCCGCCCGCGCCGTGATCCGCTGGCCCGGTGTCGCGGGCCGCATATAGTCGATGCGCAGGTCGATGGTGGCGGTTCCGGCGGGCGCCGACGGATGGCTCATCACCGCCGCCCCGCCGCAGGTGTCCATTAGCGCGGACACTGCCCCGCCATGAATGACGCCGGTCTCGGGGTCGCCCACGAACCGCGCGTCATAGGCCATCGAGATCACTGCGATCCCCGCGCCCAGCTCTGTCAACTCCATGCCCAGCGCGCGGGAATGCGGGATCGCCTCTATGAACTGGCGCGCCAGCTTTATCTTGGGATCGGTCATCGGGTCACTCATCGGGTTAGGGTATGAGGTGTTATTGAATTTGGGCACCGCTGCCGCAAGGCCAAACTTCGCCTGCCCCCCGCCTTTGGACGCGACGTGTTTCGCAGTTTCGCGCGAATGGCGGGGTTTCCTTGATCGACCCGATTGCACCCTTGCGGCGTTGTGGTTAGCCTGCCCTTATTCTAGGAGCATTCGACGCATGACCGACGCCCGCCTGACATTCAAAGAAATGTGCGCGAAGTTCGACGTAACGCCGCGCACCCTGCGCTACTATGAATACATCGAACTTCTGACCCCCGAAAAAGAAGGCCGCAGCCGGTTTTACACCCCGCGCGAATCCGCAAGGATGACCCTTATCCTGCGCGGCCGCAGGTTCGGATTCGGTCTGGAAGAAATCCGTCAGTGGCTGGAGATCTACGAAAAGAACGGTGACCGCGCCCAGATGCAGGCCTGGGTCACGCTGGCCGACAGGCAGCTGGCAGAGCTGGCAAACCAGAAGATACAGCTGGAAAAAACCATCGCCGACCTGCAAAAGTTACGCGACGACACCGCGATTTCCCTGACCTGACGCCCCCCGGATCAGGGGTTTTACACCCCAGCGACAGGCACGGGATCAGACCGTTTCCTCAATAAAATTGCGCATACCCTAGCGTCAACTTTCCGAAGATTTCGCGAAGGCCGAAATGACGTCACGTTACATTTACGTTAACGTCAACTGTTCTTGTAGGGTAGCCACAGAATCCGCATCTGAAGGTCAGAACAGTGAACATCAAGGACTTGATAATGTCTGATCACCAAATGACCATCCGCGAGATGTGCGAGGCGTTCGACGTCACGCCGCGCACCTTGCGATTCTACGAGGCGAAGGAACTGTTGTTCCCGGTCCGCGATGGACAGAAGCGGCTCTTCACCAAACGCGATCGCGCGCGGTTGAAACTGATCCTGCGCGGCAAGCGCTTCGGCTTCAGCCTCGAAGACATCCGCCAGTTGCTGGACCTGTATGACATGGGCGACCAGCAACTGACCCAGCTGGTCCAGACCTATGCCGTCGGGCAAACCCGTCTGGCGGACATGGAACGCCAGCACACAGAGCTGGGCGAGGCGATCGGCGATCTTAAGGAACAACTGGCCTGGGCCGGGCAAACGCTCGCCTCGCTGCAACAGCAGAACAAGGCCGCCAGCTAAGACCGGAACAGGGAGTTACCGATGCCATCCTACACCGCCCCCGTCAAAGACATGCAGTTCCTGCTGCACGAGGTCCTCAATGTCACAACCTCGGGCACACCGGGCTATGACGAACTGGAACGCGACTTTACCGCCGCCGTTCTGGAAGAGGCGGGAAAAGTGTCGCGCGACGTGCTGGCCCCGCTGAACGCGGTGGGCGACGTTCAGGGGTGCCGTCTGGAAAACGGTGTCGTCACCACGCCCGACGGGTTCAAAGAGGCCTTCGCCCTGATGAAGGACGGCGGCTGGACCGCGCTGGACTGCGACCCCGAGTATGGCGGTCAGGGCATGCCTTATGTGCTGGCAACGGCGGTGGGCGAGATGTTCGTCAGCGCCAATATGGCCTTCAACATGTATCAGGGCCTGACCCACGGCGCCTATTCGGCAATCCATGCCCACGGGACGGACGCGCAAAAGCAAACCTACCTGCCCAAAATGGTCACCTGTGAATGGACCGGCACGATGAACCTGACCGAGCCGCATTGCGGCACCGATCTGGGGCTGATGCGCACAAAGGCCGAACCGCAGGACGACGGAACCTACAAGATCACCGGGCAAAAGATCTTTATCTCTGCCGGTGACCACGACATGGCCGACAATGTAATCCACCTTGTGCTGGCCAAAATTCCGGGCGGCCCCGAGGGGATCAAGGGTGTGTCGCTGTTCATCGTGCCAAAGGTCATGGTCAAGGACGACGGCAGCCTCGGCGCCCGCAACGCGGTCTCTGTTGGCAAGATCGAAGAGAAAATGGGCATTCACGGCAACGCCACCTGCGTGATGAACTACGATGGCGCGACCGGCACCCTGATCGGCGAGGCCCATAAGGGCATGCGCGCCATGTTCACCATGATGAACGAGGCCCGCATCGGCGTCGGCCTTCAGGGCTATGCACAGGCCGAAGCCGCCTATCAGAACGCGGTGATCTACGCCAAGGACCGGCTTCAGGGCCGTGCCGTCACCGGCCCCGAAAACCCGACCGGTCCCGCTGATCCGCTGATCGTGCACCCCGACATCCGCCGCAACCTGATGGACCAGAAATCCTTTGTCGAAGGCGCGCGCGCCTTTGTCTTCTGGGGCGCCAGCCTGATCGACCGCGTGCACCGTGCCGACGACAAGGCCGCCGATGGCCTGATCTCGCTGATGACCCCTGTCATCAAGGGCTTTCTGACCGACAAGGGCTTTGAAACCGCGATCAGCGCCCAGCAGGTCTATGGCGGCCACGGCTATATCGAGGAATGGGGCATGTCCCAATTCGCCCGCGACGCCCGTATCGCCATGATCTACGAAGGCGCCAACGGCGTGCAGGCGCTGGACCTTGTGGGTCGCAAACTGGCGCAGGACGGCGGCAAGCATGTGATGGCCTTCTTTGACATGGTGAAAACCTACATCAAGGAAAACGAGGACCACGAAGAGCTGAACCGGCACTTCCTGACCCCGCTGAAATCCGCGTCCAAAGATCTACAGGCGGCGGGCATGTATTTCATGCAGAACGGCGTGAAAAACCCGAACAACGCACTGTCCGGTTCCTATGACTTCATGCACATGATGGGCCATGTCTGCCTTGGGCTGATGTGGGCGCGGATGGCAAAGGCCAGCTTTGATGCGCTGGCAAACGGCACGGCCGACGCCGAATTCTACACAACCAAGATCGCGACCGGCAAATATTACACGGCGCGGCAGCTTCCTGCGACGGCGATGCACCTGACCCGGATCCAGACAGGTGCCGATACGGTCATGGCGCTGGACGCCGCATCGTTCTAGGCTCACCCGGCGCGCGGCACACCCGCGCGTCGCATCACCTGTAGGAGGATAAATGCCCAAACGCCTGCGTATGACCCGCCGCTTTCCCGTGTCGATGACAAACGACGCCTACCGGAAACTTCAGGCCTTCGCGGGTCAGGCCGGGATCACACAAGACGAAGCGCTGGTGTTCCTGTTCGAGAACTTCAACAGCATCACCAACGAGGACACGCTGCCGCACCGCCTGACCCTGTTCAAGGCAGAGCTTGCGGACCGAAAGAAATGACGGATGGGGCGCGACGCCTTCGGCGAGAGTATTTTTGCCGAGAAGATGAACAAGTCGCGCCCCGTCATCCGGCCCCTGCAAGGTCACATCGAACCGGGCGGAACAACGGGGCGTCTCCTCGGGCGGTCATCGGCTCTCCAGCCTGTACCGCACCCGCGACACTGGCGCGTTAAGGTTAACGCCCGGTTACAAAAATAGGTTTTGCCATTCTTCTCGGCAAAAATACTCAAATGCCCGACCAATCACGGGCGCATCTTCGGGATGAGGCGCATATGACCATCAAACTGTATTGCTTCGGCGAAAGCGGCAACGCCTATAAGGCAGCCCTGACCCTGACCCTGACCGGCATGGAATGGGAGCCAGTCTTTGTAGACTTTTTCAACGGCGAGACCCGCACCCCCGAGTTCCGCGCGCTGAACGTCATGGGCGAGGTGCCGGTCATGGTCGACGGCGATGTCACGCTGTCACAATCGGGCATGATTCAGGATTACGCCGCGTCCAAAACCGGCAAGCTGGGCGGGCGTAGTGCGAACGAGCGTCGCGACATTCTGCGCTGGGTGCTGTGGGACAACCACAAGCTTAGCGGCGTGGCGGGGATGACCCGTTTCCTGATGAATTTCATGCCAGAGGACAAGCGCCCGGCAGAGGTCATCGCCTTCAATCAGGGGCGGCTTCAGGCCAGCTACGGCGTTCTGAATGCAGCCCTCGAAGGGCGCGACTGGTTGGTGGGCGATGCGATCACCATCGCCGACGTGGCCTGTTGCGGCTATCTGTTCTACCCCGAGCCCTTTGGTTTCGACCGCAAGGACTGGCCCAATGTCGACCGCTGGCTGGACAACATCGCCGCCACCCCCGGTTGGAAACACCCCTATGATCTGATGCCCGGATCGCCCGCCGACCGCGCCTGAAGGAGACCATGATGACCGAAGCCTATATTTACGACGCTGTGCGCTCTCCGCGTGGCAAGGGCCGCCCCGACGGAAGCTTGCACGAGGTGACCAGCGCGCGCCTGTCCGCCCAGATGCTGAACGCGGTCAAGGACCGCAACAACCTGACCGGCCACGCGGTCGAGGATGTCATTTGGGGCAACGTCACGCAGGTCGGCGAACAGGGCGGCTGCCTTGCGCGGACCGCCGTTCTGGCCTCTGACCTTGACCAATCCATTCCCGGCCTTGCGATCAACCGCTTTTGTGCCAGCGGGATGGAGGCGGTGAACATCGCCGCCAACCAGATCCGGGGTGGCGCGGGCATGGCCTATATCGCGGGCGGCGTCGAAATGATGGGCCGCGTCGCCATGGGGTCTGACGGGGCGGCGATTGCGGTCGATCCCTCGATCGCGATGAACACCTATTTCGTGCCGCAGGGCATCTCCGCCGATCTTATCGCCACCGAATACGGGTTCACCCGCGATGATGCCGACGCGCTTGCCGTCGAAAGCCAGCGCCGCGCCAAGGCCGCGTGGGACGACAACCGCTTTGCCCGGTCCATCGTCACCGTGCGCGACATCAACGGGCTGGTCATTCTGGACCATGACGAATTCATGCGCCCCCAGACCGACATGCAGTCGCTGGGCGCGTTGAAGGCCTCGTTCAAGGATATGGGCGAGGTCATGCCCGGCTTCGACAAGATCGCGCTGATGAAATACCCGCATCTGGAGCGGATCAACCACATCCATCACGCCGGCAACTCGTCGGGCATCGTCGACGGGTCCGCCGCCGTGCTGATCGGCAACAAGGAATTCGGCGAGAAATACGGGCTGACGCCCCGCGCCCGCATCCGCGCCACCGCAAAGATCGGCACCGATCCGACGATCATGCTGACCGGCCCCGTGCCGGTGACCGAAAAGATCCTGAAGGATCACGGCATGGCGATTTCGGACATCGACCTGTTCGAGGTGAACGAGGCCTTCGCCTCGGTCGTGCTGCGCTTTATGCAGGCGTTCGATGTCGACGCCTCGAAGGTCAACGTCAACGGCGGATCCATCGCAATGGGCCACCCCTTGGGCGCGACCGGCGCGATGATCATCGGCACATTGCTGGACGAGCTGGAACGCACCGGCAAGGGCGTCGGTCTTGCCACGCTTTGCATCGCCTCCGGCATGGGTGCCGCCACCATCATCGAGAGGGTCTGATGCCACGGGTTGCCACGCGCGACACCCGCGCCCCTGACCCGCATGGTTTGTGCATGGTTTCTGCATCCGCTGTGCCCCCCGTTTTGACCCTGTTTCTGGGAGAGCCCGAATGACCGATTTCACTTACGCAGTAGACGCCGACGGCGTCGCCACGATCACCTGGGATACCGTCGGAAAATCCATGAACGTGATGAACCAGCAGGGGTTCATCGATCTTGACGCGATGATCGACGCCGCCCTTGCCGATGACGCCGTGAAGGGCGTTGTCATCACCTCGGGCAAGCCGGGCAGCTTTGCCGGAGGCATGGACCTGAACATCATCGCAAAGATGAAGGATGCCGCAGGCGACACCCCCGCCAAGGGCGTGTTCGAGGGCGTCATGGGCATGCATGCGATCCTGCGCAAGATCGAACGCGCGGGCATGGACCCCAAGACCAACAAGGGCGGAAAACCGATCGCCGCCGCCCTGCCCGGCACCGCCCTTGGCATCGGTCTGGAAATCCCGCTGGCCTGCCACCGGATCTTTGCCGCCGACAACCCCAAGGCCAAGATCGGCCTGCCCGAGATCATGGTCGGCATCTTTCCGGGCGCGGGCGGCACAACCCGTCTGGTGCGCAAGTTGGGCGCGATGATGGCTTCGCCGCTGCTGCTGGAGGGTAAGCTGAACGACCCGCAAGGCGCCAAGCGTGCGGGTGTCGTGGACGAGGTTGTGCCCGCCGATGAATTGCTTGCAAAAGCAAAGGCTTGGGTGCTGACAGCCACCGACGCCGACATCCTGAAGCCCTGGGATGCCAAGGGCTATAAAATGCCCGGCGGCGCGCCGTATCACCCCGCCGGTTTCATGACCTTTGTCGGCGCCTCTGCCATGGTCAACGCCAAGACGATGGGCGTCTATCCTGCGGCCAAGGCGCTTTTGTCGGCGGTCTACGAAGGGGCCTTGGTGCCCTTCGATACCGCGCTGAAAATCGAGGCGCGCTGGTTCACCAATGTCCTGATGAACCCCTCCTCGGCTGCGATGATCCGCAGCCTGTTCATCAACAAGGAAGCGCTGGAAAAAGGGGCGGTGCGCCCCGCCGGTGTGCCCGATCAAAAGGTCACAAAGGTGGGCGTTCTGGGCGCGGGCATGATGGGCGCGGGGATCGCGCTGGTGTCTGCCCTTGCCGGGATCGAAGTCGTGCTGCTGGACCAGCAGCAACAGGCGGCAGACAAGGGCAAAGCCTATAGCGCCGACTATATGGACAAGGGCATTGCGCGCAAGAAAGCCACGCCAGAGAAAAAGGAACAGCTGCTGTCGCTGATCACCGCCACCACCGATTACAAAGCGCTCATGGGCTGCGACCTGATCGTCGAAGCGGTGTTCGAGGATCTGGCCATCAAGGCGGACGTCACTAAAAAGGTTGAGGAAGTCGTCGGGCCGGACTGCATCTTTGCCTCCAACACCTCGACCCTGCCGATCAGCGAACTGGCCCGCGCCAGCGCGCGCCCCGAACAGTTCATCGGCATCCATTTCTTCAGCCCCGTGGACAAGATGATGCTGGTCGAGATCATCAAGGGCAAGCAGACAGGCGACCGCGCCACCGCCAAGGCGCTGGATTTCGTGCGCCAGATCCGCAAAACCCCGATCGTGGTCAATGACGCGCGGTTCTTCTATGCCAACCGGTGTATCATCCCCTACATCAACGAAGGCATCCGTATGGTGAAAGAGGGCGTTGCCCCCGCCCTGATCGAGAACGCGGCAAAGCTGGTCGGTATGCCCCTTGGCCCGCTGCAACTGGTGGACGAAACCAGTGTCGATCTGGGCGTCAAGATCGCAAAGGCGACCAAGGCCGCGATGGGCGACGCCTATCCCGATGCAGAGGTGGACGAGGTGCTGTTCTGGATGTTCGAACAGGGCCGTCTGGGCCGCAAGTCCAAGTCCGGCTTTTACGCCTATGACGATGCGGGTAAACGGACCGGCCTGTGGGACGGTCTTGCGGCGCAATACCCTGTGGCCAAGGACCAACCCGATCTGACGACCGTCCAGCACCGCCTGTTGTTCGCGCAGGTGCTAGAGGCTGTGCGGGCGCTGGAAGACGGTGTTCTGATGGACATCCGCGAGGGCGACGTGGGCGCCATTCTGGGCTGGGGCTTTGCGCCCTGGTCCGGCGGGCCGTTCTCGTGGCTGGATATCATCGGCGCCGCGCAGGCGGCAGACCTTTGCGACGGGCTGACAAAGACCTGCGGCGCACGGTTCACAACCCCGGCCCTGCTGCGCGAGATGGCGCAAAAGGGCCAGTCGTTCTTCGGGCGGTTTTCGGATCAAACCGTCGCTGCGTAAAGATCGCGGCCAAGCGTGGTGGTTTTGCCCATCACGCTTGCCTCTATCTCGGCCAGACAGCCAATAAACTGCGTCGCCAGCTTTTTCGACATGGGGCGGTAGGGGCTGGCGGGCAGATCGTTCAGCAGGCAAACATCGACCGCGCCGGCGGCAGGCGTGAAGAACATCGCGCCAAAGCTGGAAAACACGACCTGATCCGTGGCAAAATGCAGCGTGGTCACCGAAACGGGCGCATGCGGTTGAACGCGGTGGATGCCACGATACCCGTCCAAAGACAGGGCCGGCACAAGCACAAAGGCATCCCCCGATATGTCTTCGGCCACATCGGATTCGATCATCACGATCTGTTCAGGCAGCAAAAGCATGACATCGGAATTGCCCAATGCGCCGACGGGAACCTCCAGCGGCCAAAGGATCTGCGGACAAGGGCCCTTGCCATTCCACAGGTTGCTGCGCGTCACCTGACGCACCTCTTGCATCCCGCCATCAAGGGTCGAAACCCGATCCCCGACAGAAATCGTATCAATGTCCCGCCACCCGATCGCACCAGCGACCTTGGTGCCCGACACCATGCCCGTCTCAAGGCCACCATCAAATTTTACGCCCGTCGCAATTTTTTCGACCCGCGCGGACATGTTGAATCTGAACATCCTGAAATTCCCTATCGACGCTGTTTCGCGTTGCTTCCCCTAGTCAGGTTCAACAAGTGGGATAACCGTGCCAAGACTTTGCTTGGTCTGCGGCGAAAATAAGGCAGAATTTCGACCTTGGGTGGAATGTTCAACGAATTCGTAAATTCGGCAGGCTCTGGAAACAGTCGCGCGGGTTTTCGTCAGGACGCAAACCGGTATCCAAAGCGCGCGATGTCCTTTGCGCATAGTTCCGCAACCAGCTGCGAATCATCCCCGGAGTAATAGACCGCATAATCCCGGTTGCGCTGCGTGGCGTTCGCGCGTGGGATTTCGCCAAGGGAAAACCCCAGATGGGCCTCCAGGGGGGCGATATCCTCTGCCAGATGCTCCAGCCGGATGAAAAGGTCGCATCGCGCGTTTCCTTTGGTATCCGTCACATGATCCAGATAGGACGCCGCAGCCAGCGAGGCCTTGGTGTGGTCGTGGTGCAGAAAGTCGCTGAAGCCATGCGCCTTGGCGATCTCGATGGCCGGATGGTCGAATTTCTGCGCTTTCAGCCAGTGGTAATAGCTGACCATGCGATCCCAGGGATTGCGAACCAGCGTAAAGATAAAGAAATCCTGAACATCCCCCTCGTCCACGATGCCGTCAATGTCGGTCAGGCGCGAATGTTTCCACAGGCGGCCAGCGGGCTGCAATGCCTTCAACCGATTGCGGCGTTTGCGGGCCTTCGGTGTATCGCCGATCAAAATATCGTCCTTCATCGCCCGCGCCTCTAGCGCCAGCGACAAGGCCGTGCCGCCCGTCTTGGGAATATGGACAAAGATGTAGCGGCGGCCGCGCGAAATGATCATGCGGGCAGCCTAGCAGCCCTGTCATCCGCTGGCGAGTTCGAGCGTATGGCAATCGCAACGCCCGACACAAGAATTGCGGCGATGCCCAATGTCGTGGACAGGTCCGGCACCTCTGCCCACAATAAAATGGCCCAAAGCGTGGCCGAGACCAGCAGCGAATACTCGAACACGGCGACGAAACTCGCCTCGGCCAGTTGATAGGCGCGGATCGTGAACCCGACACCGACAATCGACGCAACGCCCTGCACCACCGTCCAGATCAGGAAGGTCGCCGTCGGCGTCACCCAGCCCCGCGTCAGGAAACCGTCGCCACCGGGCAGAACCGGCAACGGATGAAGGGCAAGAACCACCACCCCGCAGGCGCCCATCGCCCCCATAAGCACAAAGAAACCGGCCAGCAGCGTCAGCGTCCCCTCGCCCGCGCACCAGCGACGCGTCGCCAGATTGCCAAGGGCATAGACCGCGCCCGCGATCGTCGGGAAGATCGACGCGATGGTCAAAGAACCCGCATCCGGTTGCAGCACCAGCACCGTGCCCGCAAACCCCAAAAGCGCCGCGCCCACGCGCCAGACCCCGACCCGTTCGCCAAAAAACACAACGGAAAAGATCAAGACCCAGATCGGGGCGGTGAACAGCCCCGCAACCACCTGCGCGATGGGCATGAACCCCAGACAGCCGAAATAGATCAACATCGCCGTGGCCGACAGACCGCTGCGCAACAGCACCGCGCCGGCCCGTTTCGGCCAAAGGCGAATGTTCCGCAGGCGGGCAATACCGGCAAGGATGCACAGCGCCAGACCGGCGCGGATCAGATGGAACTGCCATAGCCCGCCATCCTGCGCCAACACCTTGATAAAGTTGTCGACAAGCCCAAACAGCGCCATGGCCAGCAGTACCAGACTTGCGGCCATCAACGGGCTGTTCTGCGTCGTGCTGTTCATTCTGCGATCCATGCTGTTTCCCATTTGCATGGGGCATAGGTTGCAAATACTCTAGCGCAAAAGCGACATCGTCTTGGGAGGGACACATGGGTTGGATGGCAGACGAACGCGGCCTTGAGAAATGCGCAGCGAACCATATTCCGCTAACGCCATTGTCGCACCTCAACCGGGCCCTGAAAGTCTTTCCCGAGGTCGAGGCGCTGGTCTATGGCGACACCCGCCGGACTTATGCGCAATACCACGCCCGCGTGTCGCGGCTGGCTTCGGCGCTCAGGAAGGTGGGCGTAAAGCCGGGCGATGTGGTCGCAACCCTGCTGCCCAACATCCCCGCCCAGGCCGAGGCGCATTTCGGCGTGCCCGCTGCGGGGGCCATTCTGAACACGATCAACATCCGTCTGGATGTGGATACCGTCGCCTATATCTTTGAACACGGCGGCGCGATGGTGGTTTTGGTCGACACCCAGTTCCTGCCTCTGGCAGAGGCCGCCGCCCGGCGCATGGGGAAATCCGCCCCCGCCTTGATAGAGGTTTGCGACGAGCAGGCGGACTTCCCGGCGACCGGCAATTACACCGAATACGAGGATTTTCTGGCCACCGGCGACCCGCAATTCCCTTGGCTGATGCCCGAAGACGAATGGGAAAGCCTTGCGCTGAACTATACCTCGGGCACAACGGGGCGCCCCAAGGGCGTCGTCTATCATCATCGCGGCACCTATCTGATGACGATGGGCACCGTAATCTCGTGGAAAATGGTGCTGCATCCGCGCTATCTGACCATCGTGCCGCTGTTTCATTGCAACGGCTGGAACCACACCTGGATGATGCCGGTTCTGGGCGGAACGGTCGTCTGCTGCCGCGACGTGACGGCGGCGGCCATCTACAATGCCATCGCCGATGAAAAGGTCACGCATTTCGGTGGCGCGCCGATCGTGCTGAACATGATCATCCACGCCGCCCCCGCCGCCCGCCGCGACTTTGACCACACCGTCGAGGTGTTTACCGCAGGCGCCCCGCCCGCCGCTGCGACCCTTGCCGCAATTGAAACGCTGGGCTTCAACATCACGCAGGTCTACGGGCTGACGGAAACCTACGGCCATGTCACCGAATGCATCTGGCGCGATGAATGGAATGATCTGGATCAGGCCGAAAAAGCCGCGATCAAGGCGCGTCAGGGCGCCGCCATGCCGATGATGGAGGACATCACCGTATTGGACCCGAACATGGCGCAGGTACCAATGGACGGTGCCACACAGGGCGAGATCATGATCCGCGGCAATTCGGTGATGAAGGGCTATCTGAAGAACCCCGAAGCCACCAAAGAGGCCTTTGCGGGCGGCTATTTCCACACCGGGGACCTGGCCTTCCAGCACCCTGACAGCTATATCCAGATCGCCGACCGCGCCAAGGACATCATCATTTCGGGCGGGGAAAACATATCGTCGGTCGAGGTCGAGGGCGCATTGATGCACCACCCCGCCGTGTTGTTGTGCGCCGTGGTGGCCAAGCCTGACGAGAAATGGGGCGAAGTGCCCTGCGCCTTTGTCGAACTGAAAGAGGGGGCCAATGCAACCGCCGAGGAACTGATCGCCTTTGCCCGCACACGGCTTGCAGGGTTCAAGACCCCCAAGGCGGTCATCTTTCAGGAACTGCCCAAAACCTCGACCGGGAAAATCCAGAAATTCGAACTGCGGGCGATTGCCAGATCCCTATGACGCGATGCCGGTTGAGCATTGTGACGGGCTCTGCCCTGCGCTATCGTGTTTTCAACGATAACAAGAGCAGGGCACGTGCCATTTCATGACGGCGCTTTCCCAATATCAGCGACTGGAAAGTCAGGGCCTGTGGCGCGATAGCCCCGATGCCCAGCGACGCGAAGTGATCGTGTCCTTTGGCGATGCCACGCTGGTGATTTCCGACAAGAACGACCGCGCCATCGCCCATTGGTCCCTGCCCGCGATTTCCCGCGTGAACCCCGCAGAACGGCCCGCAGTTTTCAGCCCCGACCTTGACGGCGCCGAAACACTGGAACTGGAAGACGACGTGATGATCGGCGCGATCGAGAAGGTCCGCACGGCCATCGCAAAAAGCCGCCCGCAACCCGGCCGTCTTCGCCTTGCGATGCTGGGGCTCAGCTTTTCCACCGTTGCCGCGCTGGCCATCTTCTGGCTGCCCGACGCGCTGATCCAGCACACGGTCTCTGTCGTTCCGACCGCCAAGCGGGCAGAGATCGGCCAGACCCTGTTGTCCGAGATCCGACGCCTGACCGGCGCGCCCTGTGCGGCGACGCTTGGCCAGAAATCCCTGCAAAAACTGAACACGCGCCTTCTGGGTGCACGACGCGGCGATCTTGTGGTGCTGGCATCCGGCGCACGGCAATCGGCGCATTTGCCCGGCGGACTTATCCTGCTGAACCGCGAGCTGATCGAGAACTACGAAGAACCCGATGTCGTTGCGGGTTTCGTTCTGGCCGAGGCCGCCCGCGCGAAGGCCGTTGATCCACTGGAAAGGTTGCTCCGCGCCAGCGGCCTGCGCACCAGCTTTACCCTTTTGACCACCGGCGAGGTGTCCGAGAACACGCTGGTGGCCTATGCGCAGACGCTGATGACAGGGCGCCCGGACCCGATCGCAAACGACGTTCTTCTGGCGGCGTTTGCTAAGGCAGAGGTTCGCTCCTCTCCCTATGGGTATGCGCTGGACCGCACCGGCGAGACCACATTGCCCCTGATAGAGGCCGATCCGTTTCAGGATGGCGGCCAACGCCAGATCATGACCGACGGCGAATGGGTCAGCCTGCAAGGTATCTGCGGCGGATAAGAAAAAGCCCCGCGCGCAGGCAGGGCTTTCAGGCTTGGACTTTGCCGAAATCAGTTGCGCGGAAACGCATCGCGGAACCCGGCGCGGCGCGCGACGTTCAAACCTGCGGCCAGTTGCGCGGGCGATCCGAACGGCCCCGCGACGACGATCTGCAAAGGTTTGCCGCGTTTCGTGATACTGACCAACTGCACGGGCAACCCGAAGGACTGTAGCCGGGATGCGGTCTTTTGCGCGTTCGTCGCAACACCAAAGGTGCCAACCTGAACATAGCGGTGGGCAAGTGTTCCGGCCTGCTGCGGCAGCGCGGCACGGGCTTTGACCGCTGTCGCCACCTTTTGCACACGCGGCGTCACCGTCTTGGTCGAGGCGGTCAGGCGGGTCTGGCGCACCTGTTCAACGCGCGCCGCCTTGGCTACGACCAGCTTGCGCGGGACGGTATTTGTCCAAATCTGCTCCATCTGGGCCTGTCCCTGCGCGGTTCCAAGACCGCGGCTTGGGTTGAGGCGGCCATCATCCCAAGCGGCGCGATAGCCCTTTGGAATGGCGGGCACAGGTGCGGACGATGTGCTGATTACGCTTGGCATGACCTGCGGCGCCATCGTGGTCACATAGCGGACGCCGTTTACCGGGTCTTGTGTTTGCGGGCCGCAGCGCACCGGCATGCCGCTGGAAATATTGATATACTGCCGCCCGATGACGGACAGTTGCGTGCACAGCTCTGACAGGGTCATCGAAACCGGCGCGCGCTTTGCCTGTGCGGGTTTTTGTGGTTTCGCCGCAGCAACAGCCGTGCGGCGGGGCTGCGAGATATTGGAGGCGACGGTGGCCATCGGGCGACCGACGCGTTCGGGCCGTGCCGTGTAGGCCCGCACGGGTGTGCTCGCGACAGGGGGCGGCGCCATCACAATGCGCGGCGCGGCCTGAAACGTGGCGGCGGGTGCGCTCTCGACAAGGGGGGCCTGGGCAAACGCGACAGGGCCGGCGGGGGTCGGCTTCATCCCGCATATCTGCTTGCGGCTGCGCGTCACGCGCGGAATCCAGCGGGTCGCACCGGCGACGCCGGCGCGCACGAAGACGCATCCAGTGCTATCGACATATTGTGCGGATTTGTAGCTTTCGGGCGGAAACTCTGCCGGAGCGTCCGCATCCCGAAGGCTTTGGGCATGACCCGCAGTGGTCCCGATCAAGGCTGCGGATACAATCAGAGTCACGGCTTGTAAGAATTTCATTAGTGCCCCCGCACAGTATTTAGTGGAATACTGCCCGAAGACACCAATTTAGTAAAGGATAAAGCGCCCTATTTAGTCCCGAACATGCGGTCACCCGCATCACCTAGTCCCGGCACAATATATCCATGCTCGTTCAGCCGTTCATCTACCGCTGCTGTGACAATCGGCACATCCGGATGTGCCTCTTTCATCCGCGCGATGCCTTCGGGGGCGGCCAGAAGGCACATGAAACGGATGTTGCTGGCGCCCGCTTTTTTCAACAGGTCAATCGCCGCGACCGACGAATTCCCGGTAGCCAGCATCGGATCGACCGCAATCACCAGACGGTCTTCCAGCTCTGTCGGCACCTTGAAATAGTATTGCACCGGCTTTAGCGTCGCCTCGTCGCGGTAGAGCCCGACAAACCCGACCCGCGCCGAGGGGATCAGTTCCAGCACGCCATCCAGCAGCCCGTTGCCCGCCCGAAGAATAGAGATCAGCGCCAGTTTCTTGCCCGCCAGAACCGGCGCATCCATGGTCTGGATCGGGGTCTCGATGCGCTGCGTCGTCATCTCCAGTTCCCGCGTGATCTCGTAGGCCAGAAGCTGGCTGATCTCGCGCAGCAACTGGCGGAAATGCGCGGTCGGCGTGGTCTTGTCGCGCATGATGGTCAGCTTGTGCTGAACCAGCGGGTGGGTGACGATGGTCAGGTGCTCTTGCATCAGGCGGTCTCCAGTTTCTTGAGGATTTTGTCGCGCGTCACGTCATCGCAAAAAGCGGCGCGGGCGGCGGTTATGTTGATCTCGCGCACGACATCGGCATCCCAGCCGAACGTGCGGTGCAGCATGTCGAATTCGTGGTCCATCGTGGTGTGAAAGAACGGCGGATCATCGGTGCTGACGGTCACCTTCAGCCCGGCCTTGCGCAGCTTTTCGATCGGGTGCGACGCCCAGTCGGAATAGACCCCCAGCGCCACGTTCGATCCGGGGCAAACCTCCAGCACGATGTTCTGCTCGCCCAGTTCGTCAACCAGTCGGGGGTCTTCGATGGCGCGCACGCCGTGGCCGATCCGCTCTACCTTCAGGTGGGTCAGCGCGTCGCGCACCGATTGCGGCCCGCCCCATTCCCCCGCATGCGCGGTCAGGCGCAATCCGGCCTCTCGGGCCATGTCGAAGGCATAGGCGAAATCGGACAGCCTGCCCGCGCTCTCGTCGCCCGCCACACCGAACCCGACGATCCAGTCGCCCGCCGTTTCCGCAGCACAGCGCGCGGTTTTGCGGGCCTGATCGCGGCCGAAATGCCGGACGGCGGTAATCACGCCGCGCAAAACGATGCCGTCGCGCTTTTCCGCCAGATCGGCGGCTTCGCGGATCGCGTGCAGATATTCCTTCCACGCGGACACATCGCCCTTGCCGCAGAAATCCGGCGACAGAAAGGTTTCGGAATAGATCACGCCGTTCGCCGCTGATTGTTCCAGCACGGCCAGCGTCAGACAGTAGAAGTCCTCTGGCGATTTCAGCGTGGTGCAGGC
The DNA here is from genome assembly GCF_052119585.1 of Pseudogemmobacter sp. W21_MBD1_M6. Taxonomy (NCBI): domain Bacteria; kingdom Pseudomonadati; phylum Pseudomonadota; class Alphaproteobacteria; order Rhodobacterales; family Paracoccaceae; genus Pseudogemmobacter; species Pseudogemmobacter sp. W21_MBD1_M6. Next base: position 24,566 of record NZ_JBGQOJ010000001.1, read on the forward strand.
GGCTTCGTAAACCCGCAGGAAATGGACAAAATCATCATAGGCGTAATGGCCCTCGGTGTCGAAGATACCCGACAGGTCCATCTTCTTTTCCTTGGCCAGCCCGCGAATGAAACCGGGGGGGGCCGCACCTTCAAGATGGAGGTGCAGTTCAACCTTGGGGGTGCCGATGAATGCCATCAGAAAAAGCTCCGTCCTTTGCCTTGCGCAGGCACGCCCAGATGGGCGGCAATGCTGGCTGCCACATCGGCGAACCCACAAAGCCCGATGTCCCCCATGCCGCGACCGGATGCAAGCACCGGCACACGTTCGCGCGTGTGATCGGTGCCGCGCCATGTCGGGTCATTGCCGTGGTCGGCGGTGAACAGGATCAGGTCGTCGCCGCGCAGGCCGGCCAGCAATGTGGGCACCTGTGCGTCGAACCATTCCAGCGCGGCGGCATAGCCCGATACATCGCGGCGGTGTCCGTAAAGGCTGTCGAATTCGACAAAGTTGGCAAAGGTCAGGCTGCCATCCTCGGCGGTTTCGATCAGGTCTTTCAGGTGGTCCATCAGCACGGCGTCCGTGCCTTTGCGCACCTCGTCGATCCCGCTCATGGAAAATATATCGCCTATCTTTCCAATGGCATAAACCTTGCGCCCTGCATCCTGCACCCAGTTGCACAGCGTCGGCGCGGGCGGTGCTATAGCATAGTCGTGGCGGTTTCCGGTGCGGGTGAACCCGGTGTCCGGCGAGCCGATGAAGGGCCGTGCGATGACCCGCCCCACCTTCATCCTGTGCAGCATCGGCGCAAGGGTCCGGCACAGGTCCAGCAGCCGGTCCAACCCGAAGGTTTCCTCGTGCGCGGCAATCTGAAGGACGCTGTCGGCAGAGGTATAGACAATGGGCCAGCCGGTTTTCATATGCCGCGCGCCCTCTTCGGCGATGATCACCGTGCCGGATGCGTGACGGTTGCCCAGCAGCCCGCCGGTTCCGGCGGCAAGGCAGATCTCTGTCACCAGATCGTCGGGGAAACAGGGGTCGGTGTCGGGGAAATAATGCCAGTTCCATGGCACCGGAACGCCTGCCAATTCCCAGTGGCCCGATGGCGTATCCTTGCCGCGCGACACCTCTGTCGCGGCGCCCCATACCCCCGTCGGCACGGCATCCAACCCCGGCGTCACCGCGCCAGAGGCATGCCGGATCGCAGCCCCAAGCCCCAGCGCGTCAAGATGTGGAACCGACAAGGCGCCGCTGCGCCCGGTTTGCGCCCGCCCCAGCGCACAAGCCTGCGCGATATGCGCCAGCGTGTTGGCGCCCTCGTCGCCGAACTCTGCCGCATCGGGCGCACCGCCGCAGCCGACGGAATCCAGCACAACCAGAAATGCACGGGCCATCAGGTGATCCTTTGGTAAACGGTGGGGGGAATGTCGGGGTGATCGGGGCCAACTGTGATGGCGGCACGCACGGCCTGTTCCGCCTGATCCGCCGCCTCTTTGGTGGCGGCATGGATCCGCAGCAAGGGGGTCTTTGCATCCACCGCCTCGCCCAGCGGCCTGACATCCGAGAACCCGACAGACGGGTCGATCCGCGCGCCACCGACCAACCGGCCACCGCCCAGATGCACTACCGCCATCCCCAGCGCACGCCCATCCATCGCTGTGACAATCCCCGGCCTCCCCGCGAACACATCGCGGGTCACGGGGGCCGCAGGCAACCGGTCGCGCCAGCAATTCACAAAATCGGCAGGCCCGCCAAGGGCGGCCACCATCCGGCCAAATCGTTCCGCCGCCTGACCGCTGTCAATCGCGCGGTGGATCATCGCAGCCCCCTTTGCCAGATCTTCGGCCAAGCCACCGGACACCAGCAGTTCTGCCCCCAGATCCGCCGTCAGGTCGCAGAGCACAGGATCGACCGCACCGCCCGTCAGCGCCTCCATCACCTCGATGACTTCCAGCGCATTGCCCATGGCCATCACCAAGGGCTGGTTCATATCGGTGATCAGCGCGGTGGTCGGGCACCCCGCGCCATTCGCCGTATCGACAAGGGATTCCGCAAGCGCCACGGCCTCGGTCATCGTTGTCATGAACGCGCCCGATCCGACCTTCACATCCAGCACCAGCCCCTGCAACCCCGCCGCCAGCTTCTTGGACAGGATAGAGGCCGTGATCAGGTCGATGCTTTCGACCGTCGCGGTCACATCGCGCACCGCATAAAGCCGCTTGTCGGCGGGGGCGATCTGCCCGCTGGCGCTGACAATCGCGCAACCGATATCGCCCACTATGGCGCGCAGACGGTCCTCGGTCACTTCGGTTTTCAGACCGGGGATCGCCTCCAGCTTGTCCAGCGTGCCGCCCGTGTGGCCCAGTCCGCGCCCCGAAATCATCGGCACATAGGCACCGCACACCGCCAGCGCCGGGGCAAGCAACAACGACACGCAATCACCGATCCCCCCGGTGGAATGCTTATCCAGAACGGGGCCCGACACATCCCATGTCAGCACATCGCCGCTGTCGCGCATCGCCATCGTCAGCGCGACGCGCCCGACCTCTCCCAGTCCGTTCAGGCAGACCGCCATCGCAAAGGCACCCGCCTGCGCGTCGCTGACCGCCCCATTCGCAAGACCATTCGCGAACCAGACCAACGCCCCCCGGTCAGGCACACGGCCCGCACGCAATTCCGCGATGACGCTACGCGCATCCATGGATCAGCTCCGGTCCATATGCGCCTGAGTGAACACGCCCGGCAACAGTTCTGCCAGCGTCAGGGTCTGCGCATTTCCGTCCAGCGTCGTCATGGTGACCTTGACGCCGCCCTCGCCGAATTCAGACAGTTTTTGCCTGCATCCGCCGCACGGGCTGACTGGCAAGGGGCTATCGGCAATCACCAGCACTTCCGCGATCTGCGTTTCGCCTGCCGCGATCATCGCCGCAATCGCGCCTGCCTCTGCGCAGGTGCCTTCGGGATAGGCCACGTTCTCGACGTTGCAACCGCTATAGATGGCGCCAGATGCCGCCCTGATCGCCGCACCGACCTTGAAGTTGGAATAGGGCGCATAGGCCCGCAGGCGCACCTCTGTTGCGGCTTTCAGCAGGGACATCGCGGCACTCCTTTTACTAGTCGGTCAAACTTTGCGCTGTCCCCCGCAAGGATGCAAGCGCGTCAGACAGGCGTTGCCGACAAAACGCGGGTAAAGTCACGTGGGCCGCCAAAGATCGCCCGAAACACCGCCAAATGCAGGGCATCGGCAGGCGCAATCCGGCACAGTCTTGGGGCACGCCCCGTGATTTGCACGATCAGCCCGATGGACCTTACGAAAACTAGCGGATATAAGCGCAGAAAGATTTAGTTTAAGGCTAAACTAGTTAAGTCGGGGAGAACACAATGGCCGAAGAAACACGCAACGACAGCGCACGGCAGGCGGCACTGGATTATCACGAATTTCCCCGTCCGGGAAAACTCGAAATCCGCGCAACAAAGCCTTTGGCAAACGGACGCGACCTGTCCCGCGCCTATTCTCCCGGCGTCGCAGAGGCCTGCCTTGAAATCAAGGCAGACCCGAGCACGGCCAGCCGCTATACCAGCCGGGGCAATCTTGTGGCTGTCGTCACCAATGGCACCGCCGTTCTGGGCCTTGGCAATATCGGCGCGCTGGCGTCCAAGCCGGTGATGGAAGGCAAAGCCGTCCTGTTCAAGAAATTCGCCAATATCGACTGTTTCGACATAGAGCTGAACGAACCCGACCCTGTGAAACTGGCCGCGATCGTCTGCGCGCTGGAACCCACCTTTGGCGCGATCAACCTTGAAGACATCAAGGCCCCCGACTGTTTCATCGTGGAAAAACTGTGCCGCGAAAAGATGAACATCCCCGTGTTCCACGACGACCAGCACGGCACCGCCATTGTTGTCGGCGCGGCAGCAACGAACGCGATGCATGTGTCGGGCCGTAGGTTCGAGGACATCAAGATCGTGTCCACCGGCGGCGGCGCGGCGGGTATCGCCTGCCTGAACATGCTGCTTAAACTGGGCGTCAAACGCGAAAACGTCTGGCTTTGCGACATTGCCGGTCTTGTCTACAAGGGTCGCACCGAAGAAATGACCGACCAAAAGGCCGAATACGCGCAAGACAGCGACCTGCGCACATTGGACGATGTGATCGCAGGTGCGGATCTGTTCCTGGGCCTGTCCGGCCCCGGCGTGCTGAAGCCGTCGATGGTGGCCAAAATGTCGAAAGATCCGATCATCTTCGCCCTCGCCAACCCCACCCCCGAAATCTCGCCCGATGACGCGCGCGCTGTGGCGCCGAACGCGATCATCGCGACAGGTCGGTCCGACTATCCCAATCAGGTGAACAACGTGCTGTGTTTCCCCTTCATCTTCCGCGGTGCGCTGGATGTGGGCGCGACAGAAATCAACGACCAGATGAAAATCGCCTGCATCGAAGGCATCGCAGCACTCGCCCGCGCCACCACCAGCGCCGAGGCCGCCGCCGCCTATCAGGGCGAACAGATGACCTTTGGCGCGGACTATCTGATCCCGAAACCCTTTGACCCGCGCCTGATGGGCGTGGTGGCCAGTGCCGTGGCGCGGGCCGCCATGGAAAGCGGCGTGGCAACGCGCCCGATCGAGGACATGGTCGCCTATAAGGCAAAGCTGGACGGCTCGGTCTTCAAATCCGCCATGATCATGCGCCCTGTGTTCGAGGCCGCACGCTCTGTCACCCGCCGCATCGTCTTCGCAGAGGGCGAGGACGAGCGCGTGCTGCGGGCCGCCAATGCGATGATCGAGGACACAACCGATACGCCGATCCTGATCGGTCGCCCCGAGGTGATCGAGATGCGTTGCGAACGCGCCGGGCTCTCCATTCGGCCCGGTCGGGATTTCCAACTGGTGAACCCCGAGAACGACCCCCGCTACCGCGATTACTGGAGCACCTATCACGAGATCATGGAACGTCAGGGCGTCACGCCAGATCTTGCCAAGGCCATCATGCGCACCAATACAACCGCCATTGGCGCGGTCATGGTGCAACGCGACGAGGCCGACAGCCTGATTTGCGGCACGTTTGGCCAGTTCAACTGGCACCTGAATTACATCCAGCAGGTGCTGGGCACGCCAGAGCTGCATCCCGTCGGGGCGCTTAGCCTGATGATCCTCGAAGATGGCCCACTGTTTGTCGCCGACACCCATGTGCATGCGGAACCGACCGGGCAGCAGATTGCGGAAACGGCAATCGGCGCCGCCCGCCATGTGCGCCGCTTCGGTGTGACGCCCAAGATCGCGCTTTGCTCGAACTCGCAGTTCGGCAACCTTGACACGCCATCGGGCCGCAAGGTGCGCGAAGCGCTGGCGATCCTTGATGCCAAAGGCTGCGATTTCGCCTACGAAGGTGAAATGCACGCCGACGCCGCCCTCGACGCGGACCTGCGTGCGCGGATTTTCCCGAACGCGCGCTTTGACGGCTCTGCCAATGTCCTGGTCTTCGCCTCGACCGACGCCGCAAGTGCCGTACGCAACGTGCTGAAGGCCAAGGCAAACGGGCTGGAAGTGGGTCCGATCCTGATGGGCATGGGAAACCGCGCACATATTGTAACGCCTTCGATCACAGCGCGTGGGTTGCTGAACATGTCGGCAATCGCCGGAACACCGGTCGCCCATTACGGCTGATCCAGCGGACGCGCCCTGCGGGCGCGACGCCTTTTGTCTCGTGCGCTGACGCGCCCTCGGGTTTTCGCGCTTTGCGCTTGGATATTTGAACCAAGAAGAATCTGATCTTTCTTTGTTCTCAAAATATCCTCGCGCGTAGCGCAAACGGGCCAAAGGCACGTTGTTTAGCGCTATCGGTGACATCATGGCGCAGGTTACCATCTTGCTCGAAGGCCGCCCACCGCGTACCGAAGTTGTGCGGGATACCGCGGCATACCGGAGGAGGACCACCATGCGTTACGTTGATGTCTACAAATCCTGGCAGGATGATCCTGAAAGTTTCTGGATGAAGGCGGCAGACCAGATTGACTGGCACCGCGCCCCAAGCAAAGCCCTGTTCGACGACAACGCCCCCTTGTACGAGTGGTTCTCGGACGGTTTGGTCAACGCGTGCTACAATGCCGTTGACCGCCATGTCGAAGCCGGTCGCGCAGAGCAAACCGCGATCATCTACGACAGCCCCGCCACCCATACCAAACGCCACATCACGTTCGGCGAGTTGCAGGCCCGCGTGGCCTCGCTTGCCGGTGCGTTGCGCGCCAAGGGTGTTGAAAAGGGTGACCGCGTGATCATCTACATGCCGATGGTTCCAGAGGCGCTTGAGGCGATGCTGGCCTGCGCCCGTCTGGGGGCCGTGCATTCGGTTGTGTTCGGTGGGTTTGCCGCGAACGAGCTGGCCGTTCGGATCGACGATTGCACGCCGAAGGCGATCATCGCGGGGTCTTGCGGCATCGAGCCGGGCCGCGTGGTGCATTACAAGCCACTGCTGGACGGCGCGATAGATCTCGCGACCCACAAGCCCGATTTTTGCGTGATTTTCCAGCGCGAGCAGGAAGTGGCAAGCCTGATCGAGGGCCGCGATTTTGACTGGCACGGGTTCCAGCACGGGGTCGCACCTGCGGACTGTGTTCCCGTCGAAGGCAACCATCCTGCCTATATCCTTTACACATCGGGCACCACGGGCGCGCCCAAAGGCGTTGTACGACATACAGGCGGGCATCTGGTTGCGCTGAACTGGACGATGAAGAACATCTATGGCGTCGACCCCGGAGAAGTCTTCTGGGCGGCCTCCGATGTGGGTTGGGTCGTTGGACACAGCTATATTTGCTATGGCCCGCTTGTGCACGGCAACACGACCGTTGTGTTCGAGGGCAAGCCCGTGGGCACGCCGGATGCCGGCACATTCTGGCGGGTGATCGAGGAGCACAAGGTCGCGTCGTTCTTTACCGCACCGACGGCATTCCGCGCGATCAAGCGCGAGGATCCGACCGGATCACTGGTCGGCGACTATGATCTGTCGTCGCTTCGCACGCTGTATCTGGCCGGAGAGCGGGCCGACCCCGCGACCATCGAATGGGCGCAGGCGCAGCTTGGCATTCCCGTGATCGACCACTGGTGGCAGACCGAAAGCGGCTATCCGATGGTCGCCAACCCGATGGGGATCGAGGCGCTTCCGGTCAAGATCGGGTCGCCTTCGGTCGCGATGCCCGGCTATGACGTGCAGATCGTCGACGAGGCTGGCCACCCGATGCCCGCCGGAGAGTTGGGCGCGGTGGTGATCAAGCTGCCATTGCCGCCCGGAACGCTTCCGACGCTTTGGAACGCCGAGGCGCGGTTTAAGAAAGCCTATCTCGAGCATTTTCCCGGCTTCTACGAGACGGGCGATGCAGGCTATATCGACAAGGACGGCTATCTTTACATCATGGCGCGCACCGATGACGTGATCAACGTGGCCGGGCACCGCCTGTCTACGGGCGCGATGGAAGAGGTACTGGCGGGACACCCCGATGTTGCCGAATGCGCCGTGATCGGCGTGGCGGACGACCTGAAGGGGCAATTGCCGCTTGGGTTTGTCTGCTTGAACAAAGGGGCTGGCAGGGATTCGGCCGAAGTGGCGAAAGAGTTGGCAAAGCTGGTGCGCGACAAGATCGGGCCAGTTGCCGCGTTCAAACTGGCGCTTGTCGTGGAGCGTTTGCCAAAAACAAGGTCGGGCAAGATCTTGCGGGCGACAATGGTGAAAATCGCCAATAGCGAGCCGTTCAAAATGCCCGCGACGATCGACGATCCGACGATACTGGACGAGATCAAGGGCGCGCTGCAAACGCTGGGCTACGCCAGGTAATCGCCTGTCGATAGGGCGGTGCCGGGCCCTGATCCCGGCGCCGCCTATTCGAACTGTTCGCGGGTCAATCGCTCCTCTAGCCCGTGACCGGGGTCGAACAGTATCCGGTGCCGGATTGACGGTTCGCTGCGGATCTCCACCCATAGAACATCGCGGACGGATTTTCCGTCTGAATCGGCCATCACAGGCCGTTTTTCAGGCTCTTGCACATCGAACCGGACAACAGCCGTCTTTGGCAAAAGCGCACCGCGCCAGCGGCGCGGGCGAAAGGCCGCCATTGCCGTCAGGGCCAGCACATCGGCACCGATCGGCAGGATCGGACCATGGGCCGAGTAGTTGTAAGCGGTCGATCCGGCAGGAGTACTGACCAAAGCACCGTCGCAGACCAGTTCCTCCATCCGCAGTTTGCCATTGACCGTGATCCGCAGTTTTGCGGCTTGTGGTCCCGCCCGTAGCAAAGACACCTCGTTGATCGCAAGCGCATGGTGTATCTTGCCGTCGGATGTTTCGGCCATCATCGCCAACGGGTTGATCACCTCTTCTTCGGCCTCGGCCAGACGTTCCAGCAGGTTATCTTCGGCGAATTCGTTCATCAGAAATCCGATGGTGCCGCAGTTCATCCCGTACACCGGCGCGGCCAGATCCTGTGTGCTGTGCAACGTTTCTAGCATGAAACCATCGCCGCCAAGCGCCACAATCGCATCCGCTTCGGGGGCGGGCACGTTGCCGTATTTTTCCGACAGACTCGCAAGCGCCTTTTGCGCGGCCTCGGCCCTGCTGGCCGCGAAGGCGATCTTATTGGGGTGGCTCATGCCCTTCCTTTCGGTCGTTGTGAAAGTCTTTGCGCGTGCCGAAAGGAAACACAAGCCTTGTAACCGCAACACCAATGTCCGCCGTTGCATCAGTTTGGTCGCTTTGAGGGCTTTCGATGCGAAATGACATGGGGTAAACACGCCCAATCTGCCACTACGGCCATTGCTGCCCGTCTCAAGGAGATGCCCCATGAACGCACCCCACCGCGACACATCGAAAGACGCAGGTTTCTTTACCGAAAGCCTTGCCTCGCGCGATCCAGAGCTTTTCGCCTCGATCACCCAGGAGCTTGGTCGCCAGCGCGACGAGATCGAGCTGATCGCCTCCGAGAACATCGTCTCCAAGGCGGTGATGGAGGCGCAAGGCTCTGTCATGACCAACAAATACGCCGAAGGGTATCCCGGCAAGCGTTACTATGGCGGCTGCCAGTATGTTGACATCGCAGAGCAGTTGGCGATTGACCGCGCCTGCGCGTTGTTCGGATGTTCGTTTGCCAATGTGCAGCCCAACTCCGGCTCGCAGGCGAACCAGGGCGTATTCACGGCGCTGTTGCAGCCCGGCGATACGATCCTTGGCATGAATCTGGCCTCGGGCGGTCACCTGACCCACGGCGCCGCCCCGAACCAGTCGGGCAAGTGGTTCAACGCGGTCCAGTATGGCGTGCGCGAAGACGACAACCGGATCGACTATGATCAGGTCGAGGCGCTGGCAAAAGAGCACCAGCCAAAGCTGATCATCGCCGGCGGGTCCGCCATTCCTCGCCAGATCGACTTTGCCCGTTTCCGCGCGATTGCCGATATGGTCGGTGCGATCCTGCTGGTCGATATGGCGCATTTTGCGGGTCTGGTGGCCGGGGGCAATCACCCCTCGCCGTTCCCCCACGCCCATGTTGCCACCACGACCACGCATAAAACCCTGCGCGGCCCGCGCGGCGGCATGATCCTGACCAACGACGAGGCGCTGGCGAAGAAATTCAACTCTGCCATTTTCCCCGGCATTCAGGGCGGCCCCTTGATGCATGTGATCGCCGCCAAGGCCGTCGCATTCGGCGAGGCGCTGCGCCCCGAGTTCAAGACCTACACCGCACAGGTCATCAAGAACGCGCAGGCAATGGCGGACCAGTTGCACAAAGGCGGGCTGGAAACGGTCACCCACGGCACCGACACCCATGTTCTGCTGGTCGACCTGCGGCCCAAGGGCGTCAAGGGCAATGCCACCGAAAAGGCATTGGGCCGTGCGCATATCACCTGCAACAAGAACGGCATCCCGTTTGACCCCGAAAAGCCGATGGTCACCTCTGGCATCCGTCTCGGCTCTCCGGCTGGCACCACACGCGGTTTCTGCGAAGCCGAGTTCCGCCAGATCGCCGATTGGATCATCGAAGTGGTCGACGGCCTTGCCGCCAATGGCGAAGAGGGCAACGCAGAGGTCGAGAACCGCGTAAAAGCGCAGGTCGAGGCACTGTGCAAGCAATTCCCGATCTACCCGGAATTGTAATTTCGCATCAGGGTGACACGACCGGAAGGGGGCCGCGCGGCCCCCTTTTTATTACCCAAAGGACCAATGCGACGTGACACAGCATTCTACCCGCCAGATCGAGCGTATTCTGGGCGACCGCGTTCGGGCGCATCTGCCCCCTGCGCTGGCCGAATTTGTCATGTTCGGACTGAAACAGGGCTGGGCCTGCCTGTTTGGCGGTCTGATTTTGGCAGCGATCCTGCTGACCCGCGCGGTCTGGCAAGATGACTGGCCCATATACCGGTACGACGCGCTGGTGATTTTTGCACTGGCCACGCAAGCCCTGTTTTTATGGGCGCGTCTGGAAAGCATGGACGAGGCGAAGGTCATCTTGCTGTTTCACCTGACCGGCACCGCGATGGAGATTTTCAAGGTGCAGGCAGGATCATGGACCTATCCAGAACCCGGCCTGCTGAAACTAATGGGCGTGCCATTGTTTTCGGGCTTCATGTACGCCTCTATCGGGTCCTATATGGCGCGGGTGATCCGTATTTTTGATATGAGTTTCACCCCCTACCCGCCATTCTGGCTCACGCTGGTTCTGGCCACAGCGATCTACGTCAATTTCTTCGCGCATCACTTTGTGCCGGACATACGGATCGGGTTGTTTGCCGCCACAGTGCTTGTCTTTGGCCGCACGCGCATCTGGTTCACCATCGGCAATGCGCGGTTCTGGATGCCGCTGCCGCTGGCGGCGTTTTTATCCAGCATCTTTGTCTGGCTGGCAGAGAACATCGGCACGGTGACCGGAACATGGGCCTATGCCGGTCAGCACAGCCTGCAAATGGTCAGCTTTGACAAAATGGGCTCCTGGTATCTGCTGTTGTACGTCAGCTTTGTCACTGTCTCTCTGGTGTTCCGCGACGCGATGGGCGCACCGTTGGAGCAGGCTAAAGAAAGCCGCGCCAAACCAGCACGGTGATGATCGCGGCGAACAGCACCAGGACCATGAACGCGATCCCGCCCAGCCAGTTCAGGAACTGGTTGCGACGGCGGGCCGCCACATCTATCGCTTCGAAATGCCGGACACAGGCGTCATAGGCCGCATTTGCCCTTGCGGGGTCGATCATCTTGACCAGCTTCGGGTTCGCGGCCAACTTTGACGCTTGCGCCAGAAACAGCGCGTCAGACCGCACACGGCGCGGCACAAGGCGTCCGGCCTTGCGTAACCGCGCCTCTAGATCCTTGCCACGCATCCCAAGCTTGTCCCGCAAAAGCGCAGAGATATGCTCTGCCTGCTCTTGCACCATCTGTGTTGCCATATTGTCCCCCGGTCGGGAGTCAACTTACCCCCGGTGCAGGCGACCCTCAACAGCCACTGGATGCGGCGGGTGAAAGGCGTTAAACTCCGATGCATGCTGAACACACTTGTCACAGGCCCCGCCACGTCCCGCCCCCCCCTTTTGATCGTGCACGGCCTGTTCGGGTCGGCGCGGAACTGGGGCGTTATTGCCAAACGGCTGTCGGATGTGCGGCAGGTTCTGACCGTCGACATGCGCAATCATGGCGAAAGCAAATGGACCGCGACCCACAGCTATGCGGACCTTGCCGAAGATCTGGCCAAGGTGATCGCGGCCCATGGCGGCAAGGCCGATGTCCTTGGGCATTCGATGGGTGGCAAGGCGGCGATGACGCTTGCCTTGACCCACCCCGAGGTCGTCAACACGCTGATCGTGGCCGATATTGCCCCCGTGGCCTACAGCCACAGTCAGGTGCAATTCATCGACGCCATGCGCGGGCTTGACCTGAATGGCCTTACCGCGCGGTCACAGGCAGACGCACGCCTTGCGCAGGTGGTTGACGACGCCGGCATCCGCGCTTTTCTTCTGCAATCGCTTGATCTGAAGCCGGATCCGGCCCGCTGGCGCCTGAACCTTGATACGCTCGAGGCCGAGATGGGCAAGATCGTCGGCTGGGAACCGGTCGGGGGTCAATTCACCGGCCCCGCCCTTTTCCTGTCGGGGGCGAATTCGGATTATGTGAAACCAGAATACCGTGCCGGGGTCAAATCCCTGTTTCCCGCCGCGCGTTTCGCGAAAATTCCCGGTGCGGGCCATTGGCTACACGCCGAAAAGCCCCGCGAATTCGAAGCCGCGATCGCGGCCTTTCTGGGGTAACGCCGGGGCGCGGCTTATTCCTCGGTCAGGGTCCGCGCGACATACCAACTGACAGGGATCGCCAGAACGAACCCGATGCAGGCCGCAATCAGGATCGGGTTCAGGGTGTCAAATCCGGCGGTCAGCGCCGCGATCACCCCGATCCCCATTAACGTGGTCGAGATCATGGAAAACAGGATCAACATAAGACGGGTCATTTCGACCTCCATTTCAACAAGGGTGCGTTTCATGGGCAAATTGCCACAGGTGAACGACACCCGTCCTTGATCTGGATCAGATCACACGGCGCCGCGATATCGCCCATGCGGCGGCCACCGCAAGGATCGAGAAATAGCCGTCGATTGCATAGTGGTATCCGGTGAAAACCGACAGAAACAGGATAGAACACACAAAGCCTGCCCCCACAGGCGCCAGCCAGATCGACCGTTCGAACAGGTAGAGGCCCACCACCGTCGCCACCGCCAGATGCATGCTGGGAAACGCCGATATGCCCGAACCAAGCGCGAGGCCTCCGCTGGAATACCCCCCCCACAGATAGCTTTGCGTGCGCCCGATCACGCTGTCGGCCAGCCCTGACGACTGCAAGGCAACGGTCAGGCCCGCAAACCTGTCGCCGCCGAGCAGCGCATCGTAAAACACCGGCCCCGCCGACGAGACCGCGATCGCCAAAGCATTCCCGATAACGATCCAGGCCCCCAGAAACAGCAGGGAAAACCGCCGCACCCGCTGCGGGTCGGGGTCGGTCAGGGCCAGAAAAATCGGAAATGTCAGCGCAGCCAGCGACCAGGCAAACAGATAGACAATGCCGGACAGGTCGATCACCCCGACAGGTGCCACCGCATGCGCCCAGATCCATGGATCGGCCCCGCCGTGCAGCCAGTTGTCTGCCCAGGCCAGCGGCACGTCGGCGTAGAAAGGAACAATGTCGGGGATCAGGCTTTTGGTGAACGAGAACGCCGTTTGCAGCAGGACACAGCCCAGTGCGGCGTAACCGATCTCGGGCAACCTGTCGCGCAGGGCGCGCGGGCCAACGACGACGGCCACCAGCACCAGCGCACCCAACAGCCACAGCGAGAACCGCCAAAGCACCACCGCAAAGCCAAGCGACGAGACGACCGCGCGGTCCACAACCTCTGCGCTGGTGCCCTTGGTCAGCACCACAAGCGCAAGACTGAGACCAAAGTAGATCAGAACCAACCGGAAAAACAGCTTCACGCTCTTGCCTCGGACCAATGACGCACGGGCGCGTGCGCGCGCCGCTATTCGCGCCACTTTAACCCGCCCGCCCCGCTTGTCTATCCACCGGAACACCGGATTGGTGGGGTGTGATACCAAGGGCACTGTGGGCGCCGCGCAATATAATTGGAACCGGGCCGGAACCAATCCGGACATCCGGCGTTATCTTGTTGAATTCAACAACCGGAGAGCCCCGATGAAACCGACCTTCTTATCCGCCCTTCTGTTTTCGATCCTTGCCATTGCCGGCTGCGAAACGGTTCAGGGCGCGGGGCAGGATCTGTCCAACGCCGGCAGCGCCATCGCGCAGGAAAGCCGCGAGGTCCAGGCGGCAAACTGATCGCTCGTTCTTAACGAGTTCGAAACCGGGCCAGAAATGGTCCGGTTTTTTTCGTCGCTCGGTCGGTATTCTGCTTAATCGGAATAGTCGCCAGCCCTTCGGCTTTCAGCACGTCCAAAACAGCATAGCATTCGTCAACCACCCTGGGCATCAGAGCGAGGCGTCATCGACGGCCACCAGCCCGCCAAACCGAACGGTAGCCCCTTTTCCTTTGCAAAGCAGGATGCATCACGAAGCCAAAGCTGACGGAGGCGGCATAGCGAAAGTGCTGGGGGCAAAGCCCGCCAGCAACGCCTGCGGCAAATGTGCCGGTGACAAACAGGAACACAACGACCAGCTCGTTGCAGTCCGGAAAATGCCCCAGATAATGCCGATGGCCATCGCGGCAAGCAGGGCGCCACGGACGGACCCAAGGCCACCAAGAACGATGATCACGAGCGCCTTGTAAGACGGGACACTTCCCATCGACGGCTCCTCCAGATTGTTCAACAGCGCAACCAGAACTCCGGCCGATCCGGCAAGCGCCAAGGCGATGAACAGCGCGATCGAGGCGATCAAAGCAATAAACGGTGATTTGCCCAACAGCGTCTCGCAGGCCAGTTTATAAACGCCCATGCCGACGCACCCGATGATGAGCATTAAAGCTGCCATCGCAAAGGAAAATTGCCGGTAACATTGGTCAAAAGCACCCCCAGGTAAACAAAGCGGCATGCGCGACGTGCAATATGCGCAACAGGCCATAGACCAGCGTCAGGCCCAATGCGGTCAGCGCACATATACTGCCCTGCACAATACCCCGAAAAACGAGTTCAACTTACAGCATGGGCTGTCCCTTATTGCGGTCGCCGGACAGGCCCGGCAGGGGGGTGTGCCGCCCCAAAGATACGGGCGGCACAAAGGCTTTCTTATTGGGCCGGTGGTGCCAGCGGCACGCAGTTGGCTGACCAGCAGCGGCCCGGCGGTAAGGACATAGCCCGTCGCACAGATCACGTCCGGGTTATCCGCACGGATCTTCGAAATGACCGGGCCGAACTGGCGGTCGGAAATCGCGCATTCATATTCGCCCATGATCTCGATGCCGAAATCTGCGGATTTTCCTTGAAACCAGCCGCCAGCGACTGACCCAACTCATTCTGAATCGTCAGGATCACAGCGCGATGAAGGCCCAACATCTCGCCGACCAACTTGGCACCGTTCACCACAGATTCACCGTGCGACGCAACAAAGCCGGTCAACGGCACGTTGAAACCGATCTTGATGTTTTCCGCCGTGGCGGTGCCTGCCGTCAGGGCAATGCCCGCCACAGCACCAAAGAGTCCGGTCTTGGTAAATTCCGTTTAGCCAAGGATTGCAGGCAGCCGTAGCCCGTTTTCACGCGCACACTCGATCGCGATGTCATAGCCCGCGTCGGCATGCCGCCAGACGCCGGACGCCGGGTCGTTCCACAGCACCCGTTCCAGCCTTTTGGCGGCCGCTTCGGTGCCGTCGGCAACAACCACCATTCCCGAATGCTGCGAAAAGCCCATACCGACGCCGCCACCATGGTGAAGCGAGACCCATGTCGCCCCTGAGGCGGTGTTGACCAATGCGTTCAGCAGCGGCCAATCGGACACGGCATCAGAGCCATCCTTCATGCTTTCGGTCTCACGATTGGGGCTGGCCACAGAGCCGGAGTCCAAATGGTCGCGGCCGATCACGATGGGGGCTTTCAACTCGCCTGATGCCACCATCTCGTTGAACATCAGCCCTGCCCGATGACGATCCCCCAGACCGATCCAGCAAATCCGCGCCGGCAATCCCTGAAAGGCGATGCGATCGGCGGCCATATCCAGCCAGCGGTGCAAATGCTCGTTCTGCGGGAACAGCTTTTTCATCGCCGCATCGGTTTTGTAGATATCCTCGGGGTCACCCGAAAGCGCCACCCAACGGAAGGGGCCGATGCCTTTGCAGAACAAGGGGCGAATATAGGCAGGCACAAAACCGGGGAAGGCAAATGCATTTTCAAGCCCCTCGTCTTGGGCCACCTGCCTGATATTGTTACCATAATCCAAGGTGGGCACGCCTGCGTTCCAAAAGTCAACCATTGCGGCCACCTGAACTTTCATCGAGGCGCGGGCGGCTTTCTCGACCGACTTCGGATCACTCTCCTGTTTGGCGCGCCATTGCGCCACGGTCCAGCCCTGCGGCAGATACCCGTGCAGCGGGTCGTGGGCAGACGTCTGGTCTGTAACGATATCGGGACGCATGCCACCCGCCTTCATCCGCGCGACAAGCTCGGGGAAGACATCGGCGGCATTGCCGACCAGACCAACCGATTTCGCCTCGCCCCTGGCGGTCCATTCCGCGATCAGTTCCAGCGCTTCGTCCAGCGTCTGCGCCTTGGCGTCGACATAACGGGTGCGCAGGCGAAAATCGATGCGGGTCTCGTCACACTCGACAGTCAGGCAACAGGCACCGGCCATCACCGCGGCCAGCGGCTGTGCGCCGCCCATCCCGCCAAGCCCGCCTGTCAGGATCCATTTGCCGGTAAGATCACCGCCATAATGCTGGCGGCCCGCCTCGGCGAAGGTTTCATAGGTGCCCTGCACGATGCCTTGACTGCCGATGTAGATCCAGGAACCCGCAGTCATCTGGCCATACATCATCAAACCCTTTTTATCGAGCTCGTTGAAATGGTCCCAAGTCGCCCAATGCGGCACGAGGTTCGAATTGGCGATCAAGACACGTGGCGCGTCTTCGTGGGTTTTCACGACAGCGACCGGTCGTCCTGATTGCACAATCAGGGTTTCATCCGCTTCAAGGTCTTTCAGCGTTGCGACTATCTTGTCGAAATCCTCCCACGTCCGGGCCGCCCGCCCGATGCCACCGTAAACAACCAGCTCGTGTGGGTTCTCGGCCACATCGGGGTGCAGGTTGTTCATCAACATGCGCATCGGTGCTTCGGTCAGCCAGCTTCTGGCCGTGATCTCTGTGCCTGTAGCGGGGAATACGTCGCGTGTGTTGTGCCGTGTGTTCATGATGTCCTCAGTGCAGGATAGGGGCTGCGATGATTTCGGGTTGAATGGCGCGTTATCCTTTGTGGATCTTCATTTCGGCGCACCCCGCGCCCTTTGGGCGTGGCGGTGTTGCGCCTGGTTGGGGACAGGACTCAGGCGCGTGGTCCTGCAGCCATTTTTCATCCATCCGAAAGCCTCCCCGAGCGCGCCAAGAGTTCCAGCCTGCGCAGGCACTCCGCCAGCGTCGGACGCAAGGCTGTGGACTTGGCCGGATCAAGTGCCCAAGGGGCGGTTTCGTCAGTAAGGTAAGCCCGCTGCGCCAGTTCCATCTGGATTGCGTGAACCCCTTGTGCGGGTTGACCGTAATGCCGGGTCGTCCAGCCCCCCTTGAACCGGCCATTCAGAACGCCGTCGTTTTTCGGGTCGGCGAAACAAGGGATGGAAACCGCATCGGACACGGACGCGGCACATGTTTTCCCGTCATTGGTGCCGATCGAGTAGACCGGCAGCACTCCGGGAAACAGGAACGGAATGGTCGAGCGGATAGAGTGGCAATCATAGACAATCGCCACGCCATACCGGGCTTTCACCCGATCAATTTCGGCGCTTAGTGCTGCATGATAAGGGGCATGATACGTCGCGGCGCGCTGTGCTGTTTCTTCGGCACCCGGCTGTTGGCCATCCTTCCAGATCAAGCGCCCGTCAAAGTCGGTGGTCGGGCAAAGACCGGTCGTATTCGCCCCCGGATACAGCGAAACACCCGCAGGATCACGGTTCGCATCGATGACGTAGCGGTGGAATGTCGCGCGCACGACTGTGGCCCCTTGCAGCAGGCCATCGTAAAGCGGCGCGATGTGCCAATCGGTATCCGACAAGCCCCGGCCCAGACTGTTCAGCCGCGCAAACAGCGCGTCCGGCACATAGGTGCCGCCATGTGGCTGACCCAGAATGACAGGTCCATCGCCGGCAATAACCTCGACCGGGCTCATGCCGAAAGTTCCGGCAGGGCCAATCCGCTGGCCCGCGTCAGATCCCCCCCGGCGATCAGCCGGGCCGCCGACGCAAGATCGGGCGCGAGATAGCGGTCATCGCCCAGTGTCGCCACATCCTGCCGCAGCCGCGACACAACCGCAGCCAGAGGGCCGCTGGTCCGCAAGGGCGCGCGAAAGTCGATGCCCTGCGCGGCGCAGATCGCCTCGACCCCAAGGATCGCGTTCAGATTCCCGACCATAGTGCCCAAACGATAGGCACCATGCGCCGCCATACTGACATGGTCTTCCTGATTGGCCGACGTCGGGGTGCTGTCCGTCACACAGGGCATGGCGATATGTTTGTTCTCGGACATCAATGCCGCTGTCGTGACCTCGGCGATCATCAGCCCAGAGTTCAGACCGGGCCGCGGCGTCAGGAAGGCGGGAAGGTCGAATGACAGAACAGGATCGACCATCAGCGCCACCCGACGTTGGGCAATGGCACCGATTTCCGAAAGCGCCAGCGCGATCATGTCGGCGGCAAAGCCCACAGGTTCCGCATGAAAATTGCCGCCCGAAACGATCAGGCCCGCCCCGGTCAGCACCAGCGGGTTATCGGTTGCGGCATTCGCCTCGATCTCCAGCGTGCGGGCTGCCATGCGCATCACGTCCATTGCGGCACCGGTCACTTGTGGCTGGCACCGGATGCAATAGGGATCCTGCACGCGCGCATCCCCGTCGCGGTGGCTTTCACGGATTTCCGATCCGTCCAGCAACGCACGCAAAAAGGCCGCCGCCTCGATCTGCCCCGCATGCCCGCGAAGCGCATGGATCTCGGGTTGCAAAGGCGCGGTGGACCCCATGATCGCGTCTGTCGAAAGCGCCGACGTGACAAGCGCCGCCTGCACCGCGTTCCAGCCATCGAACAGGCCAGCAAGCGCGAACGCCGTCGAGAACTGAGTGCCGTTTATAAACGCCAGACCTTCTTTTGGCCCCAGCGGAACGGGTGACAATCCGGCTGCTGCCAAGGCCTCGGCCCCCGGCAACGTCTTCCCCTCGAATTCGGCCTCGCCGTGTCCAATAACCACAGCCGTCATATGGGCCAGCGGCGCCAAGTCCCCCGATGCCCCGACCGACCCTTTGGCCGGAACCACAGGTGTCACGCCCCGTGCCAGCATCTGCTCCAAAAGCTCGATCAGCTCCCATCGCACGCCGGACGCACCACGCCCGAGGCTCAGCACTTTCAACACCATCATCAGTCGCACATGACGGCGCGAAATCGGCTCTCCGACACCGCAGCAATGCGACAAAATCAGGTTGCGTTGCAGCGTGGTAGTGTCACCCGGCGCGATGCGCATGCTTGCCAGTTTTCCGAACCCGGTGTTCACACCGTATACCGGAACGTCCCCGGCTGCGGCTGCATTTATCGCGACAGCGGCGGCCTCGACGGCAGGCCTGGCTACCCGGTTCAGCGTGACGGCGCGCTCGTCGCGGTAAACAAGCGCAAGTTGTGCCAGTGTCGTCTGGCCCGAGGTCAGGATAAGGGCGGTCAAAGCGTGCCTCCGATGATACGTCGGTGAAGTGGGTTGAAACCGATCCGGTAGGCCAGTTCGGCAGGGTGATCGCAATTCCAGACCGCAAGGTCGGCGACCTGCCCCACAGCAAGAGTGCCACGATCCGCCAGCCCCAACGCGCGGGCAGCAATGACCGTGGCCCCTGCAAGCGCCTCTGCGGGGGAAAGACGGAACAGGGTGCAGGCCATGTTCATCGCCAGCAAAATAGAGCTCAGCGGCGATGATCCGGGGTTCATATCGGTGGCAACCGCCATGGGGACGCCGTGACGGCGCAAAAGTTCAATTGGCGGCATCTGCGTCTCGCGCAGAGTGTAGAACGCGCCCGGCAGAATGACAGCCACAACGCCGGCGGTCGCCATTGCCAAAACTCCCGCCTCGTCCAGATATTCCAGATGATCCGCAGACAGTGCACCGTGCCGCGCAGCCAAAGCCGCCCCACCAAGGTTGGACAACTGTTCCGCATGCAACTTGACCGGAAGACCCAGTTCCGCCGCGACGTTGAACACACGCTCGATCTGTGCGGGGGAAAACGCTATCCCTTCGCAAAACCCGTCTACCGCATCGACCAGCCCTTCGGCATGGGCCGTCCGCAAGGTCGGAATACAGACCTCCTCTATATAGGCGTCTGCGCGGCCACTATATTCAGCAGGCACCGCATGCGCCCCCAGGAACGTCGTGCGCACGGCAATCGGTCGCAGGCCTTCAATCTGTCGGGCCGCCCGCAACATCCGCAATTCTGTCTGTTGGTCCAGCCCATAGCCGGACTTGACCTCTATCATCGCAACGCCTTCGGCGATGGCTGCGTCAACATAGGGCAGTGCGCCCGCCACAAGGGCATCCTGTGAGGCGGCCCGCGTCGCGGAGACCGTCGACGCAATGCCACCGCCGGCCCGCGCGACCTCTTCATAAGACGCCCCCAGCAGGCGCATTTCGAATTCCGCCGCGCGGTTGCCGCCATGAACGACATGAGTGTGGCAATCGACCAGCGCAGGCGTCACCAGCCGCCCGCCCAGATCAGTCACCGATAAGGTGGAATACCCGTAAGGCACATCCTGCACGGCCCCGACCCACGCGATCCTGCCATCGATAATTGCCAAGGCCGCATCCTCGATCAAACCGTAAAGATCGCCCCCCGGCGCCATTGTTGCTGCCCGGCACGAGGTCAAAAGAACTGACGTTTGCTGCACCGAAGGTCACCCCGAAAAATTGTGTTGCCGAGTCTTTATGTATTAAAGTATATCTCTTATGTCTATACATAAGGAGTCTGGTTTTGATTTTTGCCGAACGCGCGCTGCTCACCGATGGCTGGGCCGATCATGTTCGGGTTACCGTTGTCGGTGGCATCATTACAAAACTGACCCGCGACACCGCACCAGTGGACGGCGATACCCGCGTTTCGGCCCTGCTGCCTGCCCTGTCAAATTTGCACAGCCATTCGTTTCAACGCGCCATGGCGGGCATGACCGAACACCGCGTCGCCGGAAGGGACAGCTTCTGGACGTGGCGCGACCTGATGTACCGCTTTCTGGACCGATTGACGCCGGACCAGATGGAAGCCATCGCCGCCCTTGTGTTCATGGAGATGCAAGAAGCGGGATATGCTGCCGTGGGCGAGTTTCACTACGTCCATCATCACCCCGGCGGGGCCCCTTACACCGATATCGCCGAGCTTTCCAACCGCATCTTCAGCGCCGCCACCACCACCGGAATCGGCCTGACCCACCTACCGGTGCTTTACACCTTTGGTGGCGCCAAAGAGCAGCCCCTTGCTGCGGGCCAGTTGCGCTTTGGCAATTCGGTCGACCGCTTTTCCGAGCTGTTGCAGGCCGTCCGCGCGAATGCCAGGGCTATGCCTGCGGACACCCGCGTAGGGATCGCCCCGCATTCGCTGCGTGCGACCAATCCCGCAGATCTTGCGCGGGTGCTGACCATTGCGGACGGCAAACCGATCCACATCCATGTCGCGGAACAGCCCAGGGAAGTCTCTGATATATCATCGTGGCTGGGGGCGCGCCCGGTGGAATGGTTGCTGGACAACGCCCCGGTCAACGCGGATTGGTGTCTGATCCACGCGACCCACATGACTGCGGAAGAAACCGAAAGGCTTGCAAAAACCGGCGCCGTTGCGGGCCTTTGTCCGATCACCGAGGCCAATCTGGGCGACGGCCCCTTCAACGGGCCGGGCTGGCTGGCGGCGGGCGGGCGTTTTGGAATCGGATCGGATTCAAACGTCCGTATTTCGCTGACGGAAGAGCTGCGCACACTCGAATACAGCCAGCGCCTTCGCGACATCGCCCGCAATGTGATGGTGCCAAAAGAAGGGTCGGTTGGCGAATTCCTTTACACAAATGCCGCTTTGGGCGGTGCACAGGCATTGGGCCGCAATGCCGGACGGATTGCCGAGGGCCATCTTGCCGATCTGACCGCCATCGACCTGACACATCCGACGCTTTGCGCGCTTGGTGCACATCAAATTCTGGACGGCCTGGCCTTTGCCGCCCCCGACACCATCGTCACCGACCTGTGGTCCGCCGGACGGCATCAGGTGCGTGCGGGGCGGCATATCCTGCGCGACCAGATCACTAAGGTGTGGCGTCGGGCGGTGAAAGATCTTGTGGAGGCAATGTGATCAGGGCCTTGTCACGCAAGGTAACCAATAGGCAGATGGCACCATCAGACAGATCTATCGCACCGTCAGAGCCAAGGGCAAAGACCCCGACAGGCAGCACACGGCCTGCAACCGCGACCTGCCCGAAAAGAGCCAGAACTCCGACCGGCCCGACCTTGACCTCGTGCTGGCAGGGGCCCGTCAACACCTCTACCGCCGCCACGATCCGCGCCGGATCGTAGATCACATTCAAGTCACGGATTGGGCCATCGACCATGCGGCTGTCCACCGCGCGCGATCCGGAAAAGTGGACCGGCACCAAGGGCCGCGCCTGAATCGCACCCTCGGGGGAGTGCAGATTTACGCCAGCGCCTTCGATCACAGTCAAAATGCGCGCAAGCCCTTCAAACCGCGAAAACGGCCCGTCGGACGCGACTTCGGCAATGCTCAATCGCCAGACCCAGGCACCATTTTCCTCGTGCCGGGCTATTTCATGGGTTACACCCCTACCATTCTTCCATCGGCTGGTCAAAAAACGCTCTGGTGGAATGAAAGTGAACACCAATGGCTTCCCTATGTTATGCTTAGACATAAGCTTATCAAGTAAGACATAATCGACCAAGAGGCCATTCCAATGTCATCGCATTCTACCGCAGACCTGACCAAATTCCGCGATGTGAAGGTCGAGATCCTGCGCCGTATTACAGAAGGCCCCTGGGGGCCGGGCACGCTGTTGCCAAGCGAGATGGAACTGGCCGAGGAATTCGGCTGCTCGCGCACGACAATCAACCGCGCCATGCGCGAGGTGACAGAGATGGGATTGCTCGACCGCCGCCGTAAGGCCGGAACACGGGTCCGCATGGCGCCTGTCCGGCAGGCTCGTTTCGAGATCCCCCTCATGCGCACCGAAATCGAACAAACGGGCGCCACATATCGCTATTCGCTGGTCAGCCGCGAAACCATCATGGCGCCGGACTGGCTTCGGGCGCGGCTTAATCTCGCGCCCGGGGGGAAAGTGATGCATCTGATCTGCATACACTCTGCGAACGGTGTTCCGTATCAGCTTGAGGACCGCTGGATCAATTCAACCGCACTTCCACAGGTTGAAAGCCAGGATTTCACACGTATTGGACCGAATGAATGGCTGGTGGCAACGGTGCCATTCTCGGAGGTCGAGATCAGCTTTTCCGCAGTCGCCGCCAATCCGCTTGTCGTCGCGCATCTGGATTACAAACCGGGTGATCCGGTGTTCGCCGTGGAAAGAACGACCTGGTGGCAAGGTGCCGCCATAACCCATGTTACTTTGAGCTTCCGCCCCGGTCACCGGATGACGACCCGCTACTGAAGCACAGTGCGCTGAAACCTGTCGCGCGATGGACAATCAGATGAGGTCCGCTCACTCGTCCATCTTCAGCGCCGAAATAAACGCCTGCTGCGGGATCTCCACTTTGCCGAACTGGCGCATCTTTTTCTTGCCGGCCTTCTGCTTGTCCAGCAGCTTGCGCTTGCGGGTCGCGTCGCCGCCATAGCATTTGGCAGTCACGTCTTTGCGCATGGCAGACAGGGTTTCGCGGGCAATCACGCGGCCCCCGATGGCGGCCTGAATCGGGATTTTGAACATGTGGCGCGGGATCAGCTCTTTCAGCTTTTCGCACATCACACGGCCCCGCTGTTCGGCGCGGTCGCGGTGGACCATCATCGACAGCGCGTCGACGGGTTCGTCGTTGACCAGAACCTGCATTTTCACAAGGAAATCCTCGCGGTATTCTGAAATCACATAGTCAAAGGACGCATAGCCCTTGGTCACCGATTTCAGCCGGTCGTAAAAGTCGAACACAACCTCGTTCAACGGCAGATCATAGACCACCATCGCACGGCTGCCCGCATAGGTCAGGTCAAGCTGGATGCCACGGCGATCCTGACACAGTTTCAGCACGTCACCGAGGTATTCGTCGGGCACAAGGATTGTCGCCTTGATCCGCGGCTCTTCGATGTGGTCGATAAAGGTCAGATCAGGCATGTCGGCGGGGTTGTGCAGGTCTTCGACGGTGCCGTCGCGCATGTGCAGATGATAGACCACCGACGGCGCGGTTGTGATCAGGTCGATATCGTATTCCCGCTCCAGACGGTCGCGGATCACCTCGAGGTGCAGCAGACCAAGGAAGCCGCAGCGAAAGCCGAAGCCAAGCGCGGCAGAGGTTTCCATCTCGAAGCTAAAAGAGGCATCGTTCAGCGCGAGTTTCTCGATCGCATCGCGCAGGTCCTCGAACTCGGCCGCATCGACGGGGAACAATCCGCAGAACACAACCGGTTGCGCAGGCTTAAAGCCCGGCAGCGCGGTTTCGCAGCCTTTTTTCTCTGTCGTGACAGTGTCACCGACGCGCGTGTCACGAACCTGTTTGATCGAGCCGGTGAAAAAGCCGATCTCGCCCGGCCCCAGTTCGTCGACGGGCTGCATTTGCGGGCGGAACACGCCGATGCGTTCGATCGGGTATAGCCCGCCGGTGCGCATCATCTTGATCCGGTCGCCCTTTTTCATCACCCCGTCGATGACGCGGACAAGCACGACAACGCCAAGATAGCTGTCATACCAGCTGTCGACCAGCATCGCCTTCAGCGGCGCGTCGCGCTCGCCCTTGGGCGCGGGCAGACGGTGCACGATGGCCTCCAGCGTTTCCTTGATCCCGATGCCGGATTTCGCCGAAACGCGCAGCGCGTTCGAGGCGTCGATGCCGATCACATCCTCGATCTGTTCCGCCACGCGGTCACAATCGGCGGCGGGCAGGTCGATCTTGTTCAGCACGGGCACAATTTCATGGTCGGCGTCCAGCGCCTGATAAACGTTGGCCAGCGTCTGCGCCTCGACGCCCTGCGTGCTGTCCACAACCAGCAGCGATCCTTCGACCGCGCGCATCGACCGCGACACCTCATAGCCGAAATCGACATGGCCGGGGGTGTCGATCAGGTTCAACACATAGGTCTCGCCATCGTCCGCCTTATAGTCGATGCGGACGGTGTTGGCCTTGATGGTGATGCCGCGCTCTCGCTCGATATCCATGCTGTCCAGCATTTGCGCCTGCATGTCACGGTCAGCGACAGTGCCGGTTGATTGGATCAACCGGTCGGCGAGCGTGGATTTACCGTGGTCAATATGAGCCACGATCGCGAAATTGCGGATTTTTGAGATATCGGTCATAGGCGGGATATGATGTGGATTTCAGGCTTGGTCAAGCGGGGCTGACGCGATGCGGGCCAGCAAAACAAGAAGAATGCGCCAAGGTCACAGGTTCGGAACGCAAAGCACCCGAAAACTGCGGTTCAGGCCGATGCGAAAACAACCGGAACGGCATGAAAATCCGCTGTCTTGCAGATTATGTGGTCCGGCCCTGCCCGTCTCCCACATCTTGTGAATTGAAAAATCCCACAGGATTCGGCATATTGTAACCAAGAGGCAACCTTTCGGACGCACTGTGAAGACACAGGCATCCGATATGATCGAGGCAGGCAAATGAAAAAATTGATATTCGCGGCGGTGGTTTTCACATGTGCCGCGCAGGTTGCGCAGGCTGGCACAATTGAACGGGCCTGCCTCAGTTCCGATCGCCGGGCGGCAAGCCGGTCGTTGTGCAACTGCATTCAACGCGCTGCGGATATGACGCTGACCTACCGCGACCAGCGCACGGCATCTAAGTTCTTCAAAGACCCGCACAAGGCGCAGGAAGTGCGCCAGTCGAGCGGCACCTCGAACGAGGCGTTCTGGAGGCGCTACAAGGCCTTTGGGCAGACGGCACAGGCGTCCTGCGGTTAAGCAAGCAACCTAAACATCGGCGCGGATGATGTCCGGTGCGTGATGCACCGGAAAATTGACCGACAGCGCGATATAGCATTTAGAGCTGACCTCGTGATGCAGGTGCAACGCCGTTTCCACGTCCGACGCCCGAGAGATGGTGACGCGCGGCGATAGGGTGATCTGCGCAAACTGGCCGCTGCCATCGGGGTTTTCCGTCATCGTCCCCGTCGCCTGATCGGTATACTCCAGCACAACAACTCCTGCCGCCGCACATAAGTGCAGATACCACAGCTTGTGACAGGCCGCGACCGAGGCGACCAGAAGATCTTCGGGATTCCACCGCGCCGGATCGCCGCGAAATGCCGGATCGGCAGAGCCTGCGATGGTGGGCTTGCCCGCAGCGCGGATCACATGGTCGCGCGAATAGCCGGTGTAGCGTTTGGTGCCCTCGCCCAGATTTCCGGTCCAGTCGACCTGCACGCGGTAGGTATGTGTCTTGCCGGTCATTCGGGGCCTCGCTTTTCTCGCCGCTTTCCTGCTGCGTTCTAACGCGCGATGGTCACCGGACGAAAGCCCTAGCGAAACGCCGGTCCATGCGCCCAGATTGTCAGAGAGTGCCGTTTGCCGCGCGTCACAGGCGTTACGCGGTGCAGGACAAAGCTGGGAAACAGCGTCGCCGTGCCCTTTTCGCCGCGTGCTATGTGAATGTTGGCGTCGGGCATCATCTCTAGCACGCCGCCGTCGTAATTGGCGGGGTCGGACAATTGCACCACCATCGTCAACTTGCGCTTCTGCGCGATCACGCCATCGCCGATATCAGAATGCCAGTCGAAATGCCCTTGTCGTTCGGCGGTATAGCGCGCCACCTGCGGGCTTTCCGCGAATTCGCGAACGTCAAAATCAAATCCCTCGCGGTTGGCCTTGGCGACGACCTGAATAATCCGGTCCATGACCCATCCCGCCCCCTCGACCTCGTCCAGCCAGGCAATATCGGCGCGGCGCAGATTGTGGTTGCTGACCTGCCCCACCAGCCCCGCATCGCGCAGGGCATCGGCGTCGATCAAGGCGACAATCCGGTCGCACTCGGCAGGGGAAAAGGCATCGGAGGCAGTCTGAAGCGTCTGCATGGGCGGGCGTCCTGTAATCGTTGCCCTGCCCTACGCCGATTGCATAGTATTGCGGCGACGGAACCGACAGCAATGTCGCTTCCGTCTGTTTTATAACCGAATTCTAGTTGCTTGGCATGGCCTGCATCGCACCATGGCCAGTTCCATGACCGGTACCGTGGTTCATTGGCATGGCGGGCATGTCTTCGCGCTGCAAATCAACGGGAACTTCGACGATCATCTCGCCCGCTTTTTCGAATGTCAGGGTGACCGTGATGATATCGCCCTGCGCCATCGGCGCGGTCAGGCCCATCAGCATGACGTGGTCGCCGCCACGGGCCAGCGCGTGTTCGCCCTTGGCCGGAATTGCAAACCCTTCATCGACGCGCAGCATTTGCATCACGCCGTCACCCGTTTCCTTATGTGTATGCAATTCTACAAGCTTCGCGGCCGTCGTCGAAGCGCCGATCAGGCGGTCATCTGCCTCTGTGTGATTCTCGATCACCATAAAGGCCGCGCCGGACTTGGCGCTGGGGCCAGACGACCGCGCATAGGCGTCGGTGATTTTCAGCCCGTCGTGGGCGAAAGCGGGCAAAGCAAAGGTCAATAGAACCGCAGCTGCGGCAAGAGTTTTCATAAAGGACATTTCTGTCTCCTGTCAGTCAAAGGTTTGATCGTGTTACATAAACGGAATCAAACGATGACAGGGGGCCCCCGCGCCGAAGGGGTAAGCGTCGCAGCGGCCAACAATGTCCCGAGGGGCGCAGGCGCAAGGCGCATTCCCCGCCCCGCGTCCAGCGACGGCATAACCAAAGCCGCGCCAGAGGCCGCCGCAAAAAGCGAAAGCGCACAGTCCGGGCAATAATGCTGCGGCCCGACCGGGGTGCCGTTGGCATCCAGCGTGATGGTTTGTGTGCCGTATGTCGTACAGATCACGATCTCGCCGCCGACAACCGCCTGACCGCGCGCAACAGCCATGCTCAGACTGGTCATCGCGATAACCAATGCCAATGTCAGGCCGATAATGGATCGTGCTGATCTATACATGCCGCCGATATAACCGCGCCCATCGGCAAGGCCAAGCGACAAAACGAAGCGGCCCCGCCAAAAGGCAGGGCCGTATTCCGTTCAAAAACACCGTAGGCCTATCAGGCGGCTACAGCAGCTTTCGCGATCTCTTTTTTGATCTTCAGTGCGCCGTCCGACAGCTCTTCGTCCTTGGACTTGGCAAAGAACGCGTCCAGACCACCGCGGTGATCGACAGTCCGCAAAGCAGCGGCAGAAATCCGCAGCTTGAACGACCGACCCAGAGATTCAGACTCCAGCGTCACTTCGTTCAGGTTTGGCAGAAACCGGCGACGGGTTCTGTTTTTCGCATGGCTGACATTGTTGCCAGACATTGGGCCTTTTCCGGTCAATTCGCAGCGGCGCGACATGGGCTTGTCCTCGTCTAGATCATAAATGGGCGCCCGCAGTGCGGCACCCTGAATTTGGTTCGTGGGGTGTATGGCCATTCCCCGGCCTCGTCAAGCGATTCATCGGCAGGATTTAAGGTGTGACAGCAGCTTTTGTGCAGCCGCAGCAGGCGTCAGCGCCCCCTGCCCGACCTTTTCCCCCAGATCAGCCATCATTTTACGGGTTTCGGGCTGCGCGGTCAACTGCGCCAGAAGGCCAAGGCGGACCTCCTCCTCGAACCAGAATCGCGCCTGCGCGGCGCGGCGGCTTGCCCAATGCCCCTGCGCGCGGCGCCAATCCACCAGCGTCCGCATTTCGGCCCAGGCGCCGGCGATTCCCGTCTCGTCTATGGCTGACACGGTCGCGGCCTTTGGAAAGCCTTCGGGGTCTTGCGGCCGCCGTCGCAACAGGCGCAGCGCACCGGCATAGTCAGCACAGGTGCGCATCGCCGCAGATTTCAGGTCGCCATCGGCCTTGTTCACCAGAATGATGTCGGCAATTTCCATGATCCCACGTTTGACACCCTGCAATTCGTCGCCGCCCGCAGGGGCCAGCAACAGGATGAACAGATCCGCCATTTCGGCCACCATGGTTTCGGATTGCCCGACGCCGACGGTTTCGATCAGCACGATGTCGAACCCCGCCGCCTCGCACAGGGCCACCGCCTCGCGGCTGCGGCGGGCGACGCCGCCCAGATGCGTCTGGCTGGGCGACGGGCGGATATAGGCGTTCGGGTCGCGCGACAGGCGTTCCATCCGCGTCTTGTCACCAAGGATAGACCCGCCAGACCGCGTCGAACTGGGATCGACGGCCAGCACGGCCACGCGGTTGCCCTGCCCCGTCAGCATCAGCCCGAAGGCCTCGATAAAGGTGGATTTTCCAACGCCGGGCGTTCCCGACAACCCGATCCGCAGCGCCTGCCTGCCCGCCTTTCCCACGCGCTGAAGCAGGTCTGCGGCCTGTTCGCGATGATCGGCGCGCCCGCTTTCCACAAGCGTGATCGCACGCGCCAGCGCACGGCGGTCGCCCTTGATCACTTGGGCGGCAAGGGTTCCGATATCCATGGCGGGCTCCGTCTTCGGTGTCCTGTGTTCTTGCCCTTTCGGCAGGGGGTCTGTCTAGGGCGGTGGATAAAAATGCGCGTCTGGTATGGTCGGCTTAAATCAAGGATAACCCCCTTATGACAGATGCATTGCCCATTGATGACGCCCTGCCCGCCCTGCTGGATGCCCTTCGGGAAACGGGCCGCGCTGTGCTTCAGGCGCCTCCGGGCGCGGGCAAGACCACGCGCGTGCCTTTGGCGATGTTACAGGCGGGCGTCGTGGCGGGCCGCATCCTGATGCTGGAGCCGCGGCGACTGGCGGCGCGGGCGGCGGCGGAACGGATGGCGGAAACGCTGGGCGAACCCGTCGGGCAAACCGTCGGTTACCGCATAAGGGGCGAGGCCAAAGTATCCCGCGCGACGCGGATCGAGGTGGTGACAGAGGGCATTCTGACCCGCATGTTGCAGACCGACCCCGAGCTGACAGGCATAGGCGCCATCATCTTTGACGAATTCCACGAACGCAGCCTGAATGCCGATTTGGGCCTTGCCCTGACGTGGGAGGTGCGCGGCGCACTGCGCGAGGATCTGGTGATTGTGGTCATGTCCGCCACGCTGGACGCGGGGCCCGTGGCCGCGATGCTGGGCGATGCGCCGACCGTCACATCCATGGGGCGCAGTTATCCGGTAGACACCCGCTGGCTGGACCGGCCCCTGGCGAAAGACACGCGATACGAACAGGCGGTGGCGGCACTGGTGCGGCGTGCGGTGGACGAGACGACAGGCGGCATTCTGGTGTTCCTGCCCGGCGAGGGCGAAATTCGACGGGTGGAGGCGATGCTGAACGGTCTTCCCGACGGCTGTGCGCTGCGCCCGCTATACGGCGCGATGGATTTCAAAGCGCAGCGCGCCGCGATTGCCCCCGATGCCACCGCCCGCAAGATCGTGCTGGCGACATCCATCGCCGAAACATCCCTGACCATTCAGGACATCCGCGTCGTGGTCGACGGGGGCCGGGCGCGGCGGGCGCGGTTCGATGCCGCGTCGGGGATGTCGCGGCTGGTGACGGACCGCGTCACCAAGGCCGAGGCCGAACAGCGGCGGGGCCGGGCGGGGCGCGTCGCCGAAGGGGTGTGTTACCGGCTGTGGACCAAGGGCGAGGAAGGCGGGATGCATCCCTTCCCCCCCGCAGAGATAGAGGCGGCAGACCTGTCGGGGCTGGCGCTGGAACTGGCGGTCTGGGGCGCGGCAGCAGACGAGCTGGCGTTTCTGACCCCGCCGAATGCGGGCGTTCTGGCCGAGGCCCAGGCGCTGCTTGCCGATCTGGGCGCCCTGCGCGCAAGGCGGATCACCGACCACGGGCGGGCGCTTGCCGCGCTGCCGCTGCACCCGCGTCTGGGGCACATGCTGGTGCTGGCCGGGGACGGCGGGGCGACGCTTGCCGCACTTCTGGCAGAACGTGACCCGATCAGGGGCGCGCCCGTCGATCTGGCCTTGCGGGTCGAGGCCGTGCGCGACCCTGCGCGGTTCGCCGCGCGCCATCCCTACCCCGTCAATCGCGGCGTGATCGACCGTATCCGCAGCGATGCGGCGCGACTGGCCAGGGGTCAGGCCAAAGACAAGGGGCTGTCGCTTGCGGAAATGGCGGCGCTGGCCTATCCCGACCGGATCGGGTTGCGCCGCAAGGGCGACGCGCCGCGCTGGGTTCTGTCGGGCGGCAAAGGGGCCGCAATGGCCGAGACAGACACCCTGGCCCGCGCGCCGCTGATCGTGGCGACAGATCTGGACGGCAACGCCCGCGAGGCCAAAGTGCGCCAGGCCGTCGAGATTTCGGAAAGCGCCCTGCGCGGGCTGTTCGCCGACCGGATCGTCTGGCGCGATCTGTGCGAGTGGTCAAAACGCGAGCGGCGCGTGCTGGCGCGGCAACAGGAATGTCTGGGCGCACTGGTGTTGGCCGACCGGATCTGGCCCGACGCCCCGACAGAGGCGGTCGCACGGGCAATGCTGGACGGGGTGCGCGACAGCGGGCTGGTGCTGTCGCCCGCCGCAGCCCGGTTTCAGGCGCGGGTTGAACTGATCCGCGCGGGCGGTGCCGATCTGCCGGACCTGTCGATGGGCGGGCTGATGGAGGGGCTGCAAGACTGGCTTTTGCCGCATCTGGGCGGGATCAGGACCGAAGGCCAGTTCAAGGGCTTTGACCTGCTCCAGCCGATGCGCGCCGCTTTGACCTGGGACCAGATGCAGGTGGTCGACCGCGCGGCACCGGCACATTTCACCACGCCGATGGGTCGGCAGGTGCCGATTGATTATGGCACCGAAACCCCTGGAATAGAGGTCCGCCTACAGGAAATGTTCGGGGTGACGGTGCACCCCACCGTCGGCCCGCAACGAGTGCCGCTGCGCGTCACTCTTTTGTCGCCGGGGCACAAACCCGTGCAGACCACCGCCGACCTGCCCAATTTCTGGGCGACATCCTATGCCGATGTGCGGCGCGACATGCGCGGGCGCTATCCGCGCCACCCCTGGCCCGAAGACCCGACCATGGCAGAGCCCACATTGCGGGCGAAACCCAGAGGAACCTGAGCAAAAGCTTGTTTTTTGCAATTAAATCGTTATATTTTAATGAAATAATAAGAATAGAAGCAGTAGGTCACGAGCCATGATGCCCGTATTGGAAAAAACATGGACCGAACTGGTCCGCCCGTTGCTGAGCCGCCCGAAGCGGTTTCAGGTGGCGGCGCTGTGCTTTCGCAAGAAGGCGGGCAAGAAAGAGGTGTTGCTGATTACCAGCCGCGGCACCGGGCGCTGGATCCTGCCCAAGGGCTGGCCGATCGACGGGCTGGATGCGGCCGATGCTGCCATGCAAGAAGCATGGGAAGAAGCCGGCGTTCTGAAAGGCCGTGTCGGAAAGTTCTCAGTGGGGGCATTCGAATACGCCAAGACCTATGACAGCGGCCTAAGCACCCCCTGCCGCGCAGAGGTTTTCCCGATCGAAGTCCAGAAAATGAGCAATGATTTTCCCGAACGCAGCGAACGCAGCCGCAAATGGGTGACCCCCGCGCAAGCGTCCAGAATGGTTCAGGAACCGGGCCTTCGCGAAATACTTTCCGAATTTTAGTGCATTGCGCACAGTGGATTTCACCGCTACCCGATTTGTAACAAAATTATGACAAAGAGGGACGGATGCCCAGCACTCAAAACGGACATCAGTGGAAGACACTCGATAAAGACCTGAACCGGATATCGCAGATCGAATACGCCACGCATATGGCGTCAAAGCCATTGGTCGGCATAGGAATTTCACTGGCCTTCATCGTGATCGCAGGCCTAAGCGCTGCGGTGCTTTTCGGGCAGGAGTCCGCCTCTTTGGTCGTGATCGCCGCGGCGGTTTTCGGGGCCTATATGGCACTGAACATCGGTGCGAATGATGTTGCCAACAACATGGGCCCCGCCGTGGGCGCAAACGCCCTGACCATGGGCGGCGCCATTGCGATTGCCGCGATCTGCGAAAGCGCCGGCGCGCTTCTGGCGGGGGGCGATGTCGTCAGCACCATTTCCAAAGGCATCATCGACCCCGCCAGCGTGGCTGATACGCGCATCTTCATCTGGGCGATGATGGCCGCGCTGATCTCTTCCGCGCTTTGGGTCAATCTGGCCACGGTGCTTGGCGCGCCGGTTTCGACCACGCATTCGGTGGTCGGCGGCGTGATGGGGGCCGGGATCGCTGCCGCCGGTCTGTCCGCCGTGAACTGGGCCTCTATGGGGCAAATCGCGGCAAGCTGGGTCATTTCGCCCGTTCTGGGCGGTGCGATTGCCGCCATATTTCTGGCCATCATCAAGGCCAAAATCATCTATCAGGACGACAAGATTGCCGCAGCGCGGGTCTGGGTGCCGGTGCTGATCGCGGTCATGGTCGGGGTTTTTGCCGCCTATCTGTCCCTGAAGGGCCTGAACAAAATCGTCAAGATTTCGATCGGCGTCGCCCTGCTCATCGGGGCTGGGACGGGCATATTGTCCTACGTTATTGCCAGGCCGATGGTCCACCGCCAGTCCGAGGGGCTGGAGAACCGGAACCGCTCTCTCAAGGTGCTGTTTTCGATCCCGCTGGTGTTTTCCGCAGCACTTTTGTCCTTCGCGCATGGGGCCAATGACGTGGCCAACGCGGTTGGCCCCCTTGCCGCCATCGTTCATGCCGAACAATTCGGAGAGTTTGCCGGAAAGGTCCAGATCCCGCATTGGGTGATGATCATCGGCGCGTTCGGGATTTCATTCGGCCTGTTCCTGTTCGGCCCCAAACTGATCCGCATGGTGGGCAGCCAGATCACCAAATTGAACCCGATGCGCGCCTATTGTGTGGCCCTGTCCGCCGCCATCACTGTCATCATCGCAAGCTGGCTGGGCCTGCCCGTCAGTTCGACCCATATCGCGGTGGGCGGTGTGTTCGGCGTCGGCTTTTTCCGCGAATGGCACGCAGAAAAGCGTGCACGGGACAGCAGCAAGGCCCGCCCGGATGCCAAACGCATCGCCTCCGAGGAGCGTCGCCGCCGCAAGCTGGTGCGCCGGTCGCATTTCATGACCATCGTCGCGGCCTGGATCATCACCGTGCCTGCCGCTGCCGCGATGTCGGCGCTGATCTTCCTCGGGTTGCGGGCCGCCTTTTTGTAAGGCGCCCGCAGGACCGGTCAGGCGCCCATATAGTCGCGCTTGCCCAGCGGAACACCATTGTGCCGAAGGATGTTATAGGCGGTCGTGACGTGAAAATAGAATTGCGGAGTGGAGTAGGTCGTCAGATACTCGAGCCCCGACAACGTCATATCGCCGCTTCGCAGCTTCAGCTCTATCGACCGCGCCGGGGCATCCGCGAACTGCTCTGCCGTAAAGCAGCCAAGATAAGTCAGAGCCGTTGCGATTCGCGTCTGCAACTCCTGGAAAGATGTCTCGACATCGGGAAAGTTCGGCACATCCGCGCCCGACAGACGCGCCGCAGCGCGCGCGGCAAAGTCACAGGACAACTGCACCTGACGCGAGAACGGCAACATGTCTGGAAACAGCCGGCCCGCGAACAAGACCGCTGGGTCGATCTTGTGCGCCTCGCAATGCTGCTCTGCCTTGGTCAGGATTTTGGACAGGGCAGACAGGCTGCGGCTGAAGGGCGGAACAATCGAATTATACATCTGCGTCATACTCCAAGACACCAGCGCATCACGGCTTTTTGCGCGTGAAGGCGGTTTTCAGCTTCATCAAAAACCACGGAATGTGGGCCGTCCATCACGTCACTGGTGACTTCGTCCTCGCGGTGCGCCGGCAGGCAATGCATGAACAAGGCATCCGGGTTTGCCCGCGCCATCAGGCGGTCATTGATCTGATAGCCGCGCAACTGGTTGTGCCGCCGCTCTTTCGCGGATTGCGGATCATGCATCGACACCCAGGTGTCGGTGACGATCAGGTCGGCGCCCTCGGCTGCCTTCATCGGGTCCCGCTCGATCGTGGCGCTGACACCCTTGGAATTGGCAAGGGCCAGAAACTCCGCCTCGGGGTCCAGCGTCTGCGGGCCGGTAAAGGTGATGTCAAAGCCGAACTGGCCCGC
This sequence comes from Pseudogemmobacter sp. W21_MBD1_M6, assembly GCF_052119585.1. Taxonomy (NCBI): domain Bacteria; kingdom Pseudomonadati; phylum Pseudomonadota; class Alphaproteobacteria; order Rhodobacterales; family Paracoccaceae; genus Pseudogemmobacter; species Pseudogemmobacter sp. W21_MBD1_M6. The sequence goes on from NZ_JBGQOJ010000001.1 coordinate 59,523, forward strand.
CGCATGGATCAGCGAGGCACAGACATTGTTGCCATCGCCCGACCAGACCACCTTCTTGCCCGCGATCGGGCCGCGATGCTCTTCATAGGTCATGATATCGGCCATGATCTGGCAGGGGTGCGTCCGGTCGGTCAGACCGTTGATGACCGGAACCGTCGCGTATTCCGCCATCTCCAGCAGGGTGGTTTCCTCGAATGTGCGCATCATGATCAGGTCGACATAGCGCGACAGAACGCGGGCCGTATCGGCAATTGTCTCGCCATGGCCCAGCTGCATTTCAGAGCCGGACAAAACCATCGTCTGGCCACCCATCTGGCGCACACCAACGTCGAACGACACGCGCGTCCGGGTCGAGGGTTTCTCGAAAATCAACGCGACCATGTGGTTCGCCAGCGGTTGCTCCGCGTCCGGCGTGCCCTTGGGCTTGCCCGCACGGGCGTCTTTCATGACCCGCGCCTGATCGATCATGCCCCGCAAATCGGAAGGGTCGGTTTTATGGATGTCCAGAAAATGCTTCATTGTCTTGTCCTTCGGGCGCGGGCCTTTGCCGCTTGCCTCATGTGTTCGCTTGGTCCAGGGCACTCGCAGCTTTATCAAGCCGTGCAATCGCCTCCGCGATCTCGTCTTCGGTGATGTTCAAAGGCGGCAGCAGCCGCACCACGTTGTCGGCGGCAGGCACGGTCAGAACATGCGCCGCGTATCCGGCCTTGACCACATCGCTGTTCAACGCCCTGCATTTCAATCCCAGCATCAGGCCAGCGCCACGCACGCTTTCGAACACCTGAGGATGGCTGGCAACAAGCCCTTCAAGCTTTTGCCGCAACAGACCGGCGCGGCGGTTCACCCCGTCCAGAAACGCATCCGTCGCGACGATATCCATGACAGCGCAGCCCACGGCGCAGGCCAGCGGGTTGCCGCCATAGGTCGATCCGTGCGTGCCCGCAACCATTCCGCTGGCCGCGGCTTCGGTGGCCAGAACCGCCCCCAAAGGAAAGCCACCGCCAATGCCCTTGGCCACCATCATGATGTCCGGCGTCACACCGGCCCATTCATGCGCGAACAGCTTGCCCGTCCGCCCCATGCCGCATTGAACCTCGTCGAAAATCAACAGGATGCCATGCGTATCGCACAGATCGCGCAGGCCTTTCAGGCATTGGTCAGGCACAACACGGATGCCGCCCTCGCCCTGCACCGGCTCGATCAGGATCGCGGCGGTGGTCTGGGTGGTCGCCGCCCGCAACGCGTCATGGTCGCCGAACGGCAGATGAACGAACCCCGGCAACAACGGGCCAAAACCCTTGACCATCTTTTCCGATCCGGCGGCAGCAATCCCCGCAGACGACCGGCCGTGGAACGATCCGTCAAAAGTAATGATCTCGGTCCGCTCTGGCTGGCCTTTTTCGTACCAGTATTTGCGCGCCATCTTGACGGCCAGCTCGCAGGCCTCGGTGCCGGAGTTGGTGAAAAACACCGTATCGGCAAAGGTCGCCTCGACCAACCGATCCGCCAGCGCCTGCTGCTGCGGAATGTTGTACAGATTGGACACATGCCAAAGCGTCTGCGCCTGATGCGTCAACGCATCGACCAATGCCGGATTGGCGTGGCCCAGAACATTCACCGCAATCCCCGCCCCAAGGTCAAGATAGCGCGATCCATCCGCCTCGATCAGCCAGCTTCCCTCGCCTTTGACAAAGCTCAGGGGGGCACGGGAATAGGTCGGCAGAATACTGGGGATCATCGCAAAAATCCTTATGGGGTCGCCCTTTGAGTGCCGTAATGGCAGGGCCAAGTCAATGATGGGGCGTGGGGGTGCGCAAGAAACGCGCAAGATCAACAGGCAGGCGCAGACGGGTTAGCGTCGGCGTCGCAGGGTCACTGTATATGTGGCGCGTGTGATCATGATTGCGGGTTATACAGTTTCAAACGTCCTGTCCATCGGTTCTTGCCCGGCGGACAGAACGCACCTTGTGCCTCTTCTTGGAAAAATATCCGCGCGGCACGCGCCTCCGCTGGATCAGGCCTTCATCCGGTAACCGCGCTTGAACCAGAACCAGCACAGCCAGAGAACGGCAAAGGTCGTCCCCGAACAGACCGCCAGCCCCACCCAGGGAGAGCTGTCCGATGTGCCAAGCACGCCGAACCGGACCCCGTCTATCAGATAGAACATCGGGTTCAGGTGGGTCAGTTTTTGAACCAGCGGCGGAAGCGTCTCGATCGAATAGAACGTGCCCGACAGGAACGACAGCGGCGTGATCAAAAAGTTGGTAATCGCCGCCATCTGGTCGAATTTGTTCGCATAAATCGCGGCGATAATCCCCAGTCCGCCCAGCAAGGCGCTGCCAAGAACCGTGAACACCAGCACCCACAACGGATGCGCCATGCCCATCCCCAGAAACAGGGCCATGACCACCAGAATGGCCACCGCCACAAACATCCCGCGTCCGATGGCACCGGCGATATACCCAATCACCAATTCCAGCGCCGACAGCGGCGGCATCAGTGTGTCGACAATATTGCCCTGCACCTTGGCCACCACAATAGACGACGAGGTATTGGCAAAAGCGTTCTGGATCACCGTCATCATCAGAATGCCGGGGGCAAGGAACTGCAGGAACGGCACCCCCATCACATCGCCCCGCGACGGGCCGATAGACAGGCTGAACACCGCCAGAAACAGCCCCGCCGTGATCAGCGGTGCCATCAGCGTCTGACTCCATACTGCCAGAAAGCGCCGGTTCTCGCGGCTGGCCAATGTGTATGTTCCCAACCAGTTGAACCGCCCGAAGCGCCGCGTGCCGAGATCGCCAAGCTGTGCCATGATCAAACCTTTCGTTCGTTTTCCAAGGGCGCTTGTATCCCGCCGAATGGTGATTAGAATAGGGGGCAAGAGATTTAATCCAAGCAGGCCCGTTGGTTTCGGGGCGGGAACGCCCGCCAAAGGGCCGTTTGTCATGAAGGAAGACCTATGTCCTGGACCGATGAGCGTGTCGAGACCCTGAAGAAAATGTGGGGCGAGGGCCAAAGCGCCAGCCAGATCGCCAAGGAACTGGGCGGCGTGACCCGCAATGCCGTGATCGGCAAAGTCCACCGCCTGGGCCTGTCGAACCGCGCAGGCACGCCCCCCGCCAAGGCCGACGCAAAACCAGCCCCCAAGGTCGAGGCAAAGCCAAAGGCCGAACCAAAGACCGAGGCCCCCAAGGCCGAACCGCGCGTTGAGGCAAAACCGGCACCAGAGCGGCCAGAGCCCGCACCCATGCCCGCCCGAAAGTTGATCATTCCAGCCGGTCAGCCTTTGCCACCGCAGCCCTCTGCGAACGAGATCAGCCCCGAGGCCCTGGCCTCTGTCCGCGAGATCGAAAAGAAATCCGCGAAAATCAGCCTGATGGAATTGACAGAGCGCACCTGCAAATGGCCCATCGGCGACCCTGCCACAGATGACTTCTGGTTCTGTGGTCTGGCAAGCCAACCGGGAAAACCCTATTGCGAGGCCCATGTCGGCGTCGCCTTCCAGCCGATGTCAGCCCGCCGCGACCGCCGCCGCTAAGCACCGGTCAAACGTGAGAATTCAAAAGGTCACAGGTTTCTGTGGCCTTTTTTATTGGTGGCTTTTTCATCGCGGATCATGGCGTTGCCCGAAGGTCCCCCGCCGCCTCAGTTCTTCTTGCCGAACAGATTCAGCAGCCCCTTGACCGCCTCCTCCTCCAGTTTCTGTTTCACAGCGTCCTTGACCGATTGCCCCTCTTCCACGGTCACCCCCAGTTCCTGTTGCAGCTTTTGCTCCAGCTTCACGCGGGCCTGCGCCTCGATTTTCTTGCGCTCGACCTCCAGTTTCTGGTCAGCGATAGATTTCAGGTCGGCCTTGAACCGCGGCTTGGCCCATGTGCCGGTGATCAGAACCGGAACGGTGATTCTGGCCGATCCGTCGGATTTCACCAGGGCCACCGGCGTGACACGGTAGTTCAGCGTCCGGTCCCCCAACCCGACCTGCCCCGCCCCGCTTGCGGTCAGAACCGGCGCGGCAAAATCCAGATCGTCATTGCTCAGAACACCTTTGTCCATTGTGAACGTCGCGGTGATCCTGTCAAAAACCGTCTTTGCCCCTTCGCCCTCGTAAGATGCATCAAGGTTTCGCAGCATGCCCGCCAGATCCAGCCCGCGCAGCTCTCCCTTGCCGATCTGGAACGCACCGCTACCCGACAGGCTGTTCATAATCGCATTCATCGAATTCCCGACACCTAGGAATTTGACCTGCAGATTGGCAAGCCCTCTAAGCCGGTCATAGTCGGCAAAGGCGGACAACAAGGGGTTCATCGCAACATTCGCCGCCTTCAGATCACCGCCAACCGACAGCCCGCCGCGCCCGTTAACGATGAATTGGCCGCTGAACACGCCCTGATAGGCCTGCACCTCGCGCAGGTCGAACACGACCCGCGACCGGTCAAGGGTCGCCAGAACGCGGGTTTTTCCCAGTTTGACCGAACCGAAATCCACGCCATCCGCCACCAGCGAAATCTCGGCGTTCACAGCCGACAAGCCGCTGACGTCGATGGTCGCCTTTGACCACCCCGCCGTTTGAGCCGCCGTGCTTCCCGCCCTGTCCACCGCGCCGCCGGAAGCAGCCTTTGCGCCGCTTGTCCCGCCGTCGCCAAGCCCAGATAAATCCAGCGCCCCTGCGGTGAACTGGCCATTCAACCGTGGCACTTCGGCCAAAAACAGATCCGCATTTCCCATCAACCGGTTCTGGTCCAGCCGGATGATGCCATCGCGCAAGGTCAGCGGGCCGTCGGCCGCATAGGTCACTTTGCCCGACACGCCGATAGACTGGCCCAGCCCCTTTGGCAGATCGGGCGCGGGCTGTCCGGCAAGGCGGGTGACGGCAGCAAGATCGGGCAATTCCGCCTTCATTGCACCGGACGCGGCAACGGGGCTTAGACCGGCACGGCCATCAAAGACGATATCGGACCCACCCGCAGTCAACGACAGCGCCACCGGCGAAACGCCACCGGCCAGAAAGGCCCCGAACCCGCTGACGCCCAGCTTTGCCTTGAACGGCTGGCCATGCGCGCGCGCCGACAGATCAAACGAGGCAGGGCCAGTGAAATCGGGCACCCGCAGGTCGGCGGTCACATCTGTCATCTCTGTCCGAATGCCGGATTTCCGATCAATGTAGATCAGGGAACCCTGTGTGATCACGGCCCTTTCAATGGAAAACGGTTTGACCGCAGCCGAAGCCGGCGTCGGGCCGGCAGGGGCGGTTGCACTGATCTTGTTCGCAGCGACCGCGCTTGCGAACTCCCAGTTTCCCTGACCGGATGCGTTCTTTTCCAACAGGATACGCGGGGCAATCGCCTCGACCTGACCGATCTTGATCTGGCCGGAAACCAACGCCCTCAGGTCAAGCCCGATCGACAACCTGTCCGCCACCAGCATCGGTCCCGCATCGGACCAGTCGGCATTCGCGATCTCGACGTGCCCGGTGCTGACGCCGAACCGCGGAAAAAACGACGGGCGCACATCGCCGGACAGGCTGACGCTGCGACCCGTAGCTTTTGTGATCTGCTCGGATGCAAGCCGCGCGATCCGGTCCCCCGGCAAGACGAACAACCCCGCCACCCCAAGCACCGCAACACCCACAAAGGCCACAACTAGCCGAATAATCCAGCGCATCCGAAACGCCTCCGTAAACCACCGCATTCCGGCAAAGCCTAAGGCCTCTTTCCCGCCGCAACAATCACCTTAATCATACGTTTCCGGCACTGCCGCTTGCTGCGTCGTCGCAAACCCCCTATTGCCCCGCAACCACGCGGCACCCCGAACCCGCGACCCAAAGCAGGTCGGAATTGTCGACCTCGGCGTGCAAGCGGAACGACTGGCTGGCCAGATCTATCACCGGATCAACGAAGGCGACCTTGGCGGATCGCGGCTCTGCCTCGCCGCTTGCAATCTGGATGGTCTGGCCTTTTTCAAAGTCCCGCAGATAGGCAAGGGGCAGGTCGATTTCGGCCCGCAACTGGTCGATCTGCACCAAACGCAGCGCCGGCTTATCCTCGACCACCTCGCCCACATCAACAGAGGTTTCGATGATGAAACCGCTGTGTGGCGCGCGGATCGCGAACCGAAGCGCCTCCAGCTCCAGCTCGCGCAAGGCGGCGCGTTTGACGGCAAGATCGGTGCTCAGCTCGTCCTTTTCGACGTCGGTCAAGACCTTGCTCAACCGCGCACCCCGACTGTTTTTGCGGTCGGCATATTCCAGCTCGGCCTTTGCGCGCTCTATCCGGGCCGCCAATCCACCCGAGGCGAACCGCAACAAAACCTGCCCCTGATCGACAAAATCCCCGAGATCGACATGCCGTTCGGCGACCACCTCGCGGCTGGACACCGACAGGGCCGTGTCCCGCAGTGGCGCAAGGATGCAGTGCACCTCGGACGAAGCAATGCCCTGCCCCGGATCCTGTGCCGTGGCGACCGTGGCCCAAAGGCATGCGGCAATGGCCATAGGGACGCCGAAACATCCAACGGGATTAAACCCGCCGCGTGAAGACCAGGACATCATTTCGCTTTTCCTCGCTGTTCAGAAGTTTCAACCTGCGGTCGCGCCGCACGCCCTCGAGATAGCGGCGCCGACGGGCCAGCACCGCAAAGTAGACACGCGTTCCCGCAGCACGATAGACCGAAAACAACCGCCCGATCCACCGCAGTGACCGCGCCTTCATCAGGCGGGCCAGTTCCGGCTCGTCGAGCGAATGGCATATGTCAAAGCTGCCAGGGTCGCCTTGCCGCCCCGCACGGCCATATAGCTGCCGGTCCAGACGGTCTGTTTCCAGCGCGTCCAGAATGATAACGTGCAGGCCGCCCGCCCCGCGAACGCTGTGCGACAGTTTGATATCCGTGCCGCGACCCGCCATGTTCGTCACCACGTTGATGATCGCGGCCTGTCCGGCACCGGCCACCACCTCTGCCTCTTCGGCAAGACGCCGCGCATTCAGCACGCCATGCGCCATGCCATGCGACCGAAGCGCGGCGCTGACCTGCTCGGACAGGGCGACAGATGACACCCCGATCAGGATTGCGCGGCCATCAGCGGCCAGCTGTCTGGCACGGGACACCGCCCATTCGATTTTCTCATCCGTGGTTTCGAACAGGTGACGTTCCGCCTGAAAACGGATGACAGGGCGGTTCGTGGGCACGGCCACGACGGGGACATTATAGGTTTTCGTCAGTTCCCTGCGGACCTCGCGCAGCGTGCCGCTCATCCCGCACATCTTGTGGTATTTCCGGAAATAGCTTTGGAAACTCAGCTTTCCGATGGTCCGGCGCGTGGCGCTTGGCTTTAGCCCTTCGCGGATCTCGATCACCTGTTGCAACCCCCATGGCAGGGACCGGTCCGGCGTCGGGCGCCCGGTTTGAGGATCGACCAGAACCAGCTTTTCCTCTTCGATGATGTAATTGACGTCCCGGACATATCGGTCCTGCGCTGTCTTGGCCTGAATCAGCAATTCTTCGGCCAGGGCAAAGGATTTCCATTCGGGTGCGGCCTGCGGCAACCGCTGGATCAGCGCATGAAGCCGGTCGGTTTTCAGGGTCCGGTAGCCAAGCTGGTCGGCGCTTTGCCAAACCTCGTCGCCGGCGATCTCGGCCAGATAGATGGCCTGCCGCAAAAAATCCTCGGACAGGCTGTCGGGTTGGGGTTCGGTCAGGATCAGAGGAATGTTCGCCTCGTCGATCAACACGGAATCCGCCTCGTCAATCACCACAAAATCCAGATCCTGCACCACCGGCCCGCTGGCCCCCGCAAATTCACTGCCAATGCCGGACAGTTGCAACCGATACGCCAGAGGCGACGCCTGCGCCAGCTTCGCACGGTCCCGCAGATAGTCGAACACCAGTTCCTTGTTCGCGCAGTAGGTCACATCCGCCAGATAGGCCGCGCGCTTTTCCTCGGGTTTCATGTCGTGCAGGACACAGGCGGTCGACAACCCCAACCGTTCCAGCAGCGGCGCCGCCTCCTCTGCGTCGCGCTCGGCAAGGTAGTCGTTGACTGTGACCACGTGGCAGGCGCATCCGGCCAGTGCATGCATCGCAACGGGCAAGGTGCCGGTCAGCGTCTTGCCCTCGCCCGTTGCCATTTCGACGAAATATCCGGCGGACAGGGCAATGCCCGCGCGAAGCTGGGTATCATGGAACCGGAAGCCCCGCGTGCGAAACAGGGCCTCGTCGATCAGGCCCATTGCATCGGCCATCAGGCGTGGCGTCAGACGTCCCTGCCGCAACCGGCCGCGCAGGTCATTCGCCGCCAGAACAATGCCCGCGTCGGTGGTCTGGTCATACCGGCCACGCGCCGTGTGAACCGCCGCCAGAATCCTGCGCCGCATGATGCGGTTGGTCATGGTCCAGCGCCGCACCCGCAGGCCAAGGCCCCAGCCGATCTGCTCTCGCAATTGCGGCAGACGCTCTGTCGGACGCAAGGACAGCGTGCCCCGCGGCGGCGGAACATCAGCGGCCCGGACCAAAACGCTCGCTCACAATGGAAACCACGCGGGGCCAGACGCGAAAGAACAGCGGCTCTGCGGGGTAGCGCAGCTTTAGCTGAACGATCCGGCCGACGGGCAAATCTGACAGGTCCATATTGACCTCGACAGGAAAGCCGGTTTCCAGCGCCCGCAGCCCCTTTCCGTCATCTGTGACCTCGGTCATCACCGGCCCGCCCAGACGGTCCGCCATCCGGTCATCGCTAAGCTGGCGGGTGGCATTCGGGCGCAGGTGGATGTCTTTGGCGGGCACATCGACGGTCTGCCCCAGCCCCAGCAGAACCGTGCCGCCGGTTACACCCCGTTGCAGATCGCGCAAGGCGGTTTCGGGCAGTCGCGCCACCATGCGGCGGGCCTCTGGCCGGTCGATCCAGCCGATGCGCGCCCCGCGGGCAATGAACTGGCCAAGACGGGGTAAGGGCGTTTCGGGGTTCCAGACGCCGGCGTTGTTCGCATGAACATCGGCCACACCAAGCTGTGCGTCGATCCGCTCGAGGCTTTCGCTCAGGGCGCGCAATTCGCGCCCGACGGCCTCGGCCAGCGGGGTATTTGCGGCAGAGGCCGCCTGACGCAGCTTGGCACTTGCCGCCGCAATCCGCGCCGCCATCGCGATCTTTTCGGTGCGCAGCCTTTCGGGTTCCAGCCGCATCAACACGTCGCCGACCTCGATTTTGGCGCCCGGTGTCGCGTCCAGCGCGACCACCATGCCTTCGGTTTCGGCGAAAACGGCGGCGCCCTGCGCGTTGGTCACAAGTGCGGGAACCGTTGTGTGACTTGGCAAGGGCAACAGCAAAAGGGCACCTGCCACCCCCGCCAACAAGGCAATCACACGCATCCCGACCTTGCCCCTTTTCTGTGTGAATTCAGCACTTCGGGACATGTCCCAGACCGTTTTGACATTAGGCCAGATCAGCCCGCCGATGACCACCCATACTGCCAGAACCTGCCCCACATAGGGCAGCTTTCCCGCTACAACCAGCGCAATAGAGAAGGTGATGACCAAACGGTAGATACCCGCCAGAACGGCATAGCTGCTCATCCATGCTCGTGCACTTGCTCCCGCCAGTTCCGTATCGGGGCCGGGGTCCATCGCCAGAAACCGCTTGAACCGCCGCCCCAGCAGCTTTTGCCCGCGCGTGCCCAGACCCGGCGTCTGGGTCAGATCGGCCACCGCATAATAGGCATCGAAGCGCAGCAAAGGATTGCCATTGAACAGCAGCGTCGAGACCGTGCAGATGAAAATCGCGTTGAACAGCACGGCCCGCCACAGGCCGGGGTCGGCCTGATCCCACAGCAGGATCGCGGCGGCACCAATCGCGAATTCCGCAAGGATACCGGCCCCCGCCACAAGCGCGCGGCTGGAATGGCTGGCAAAGCGGTTCGCGTCGCTGGCATCGACATAGGGCATCGGCACAAAGACCAGAAACATCACCCCGACCTGGGTCACATCGCCGCCAAAACGCCGAACGGCCAGCGCGTGGGCGAATTCATGGATCAGCTTGACCGCCGGATAAACGCAGGCCAACACGATCAGGTTGGATGGTGCCAGCGCGCGGTCGGCAAGGTTTTCGGTCAGCGGCTGCCAGCGCTCAATCGCCGTGACCCCCGCAGCAAGGATCAGCATCGCCCACAGAACAAAACCAACGGGGCCGAAAACCAGATGCGCGATCCACGTCAACGCAGGGCGGCGCAGCAAAGCCGACGGGTTGAACAACGGGATTTTCTGCGTCACCGGCGATTTCAGAAACCGCGAGACCCATTCCGTGCGCTTCGCATTTTGCGTGCGGGCCAGCGTCTGGGTCCGGGGCACCGCATCCACATTCAACAACCCACCCTCGTAAAGCTTTGACACCAACTCGATGAACTCGTCCTGCGGCGGCAGGTCGCGGCGCTGGCTCCATGCCAGATCGTTCCAGATCCTGTCGACGGTGGTCTTGCCGTCGAACCGGCGCAGGATGTCGAAATCCTCGGCGGGGACGCGAAAGGATTTGCCCGATGACTTATCCGACAACACGAACCATGCGCGCCCAAGATAGTCGTGCAGGGCGACATCGACCTGCTGCCGCAGCCTCGGCTTCAGATCGGCCAGCCGGTACCAATCCTGACTAAGAAGCTGCGTGCGGGCCACTAGGGCAACCAGCGCCAGAAAAACAGATAGACGATTTCCAACGCCGGTTCGATCCAGACTTTCCAGATCGGTTTGCGCGTTTGATCCAGACGGGCGATGCCCTGCATGCCGTTTTCAAGCCGCAGGTCGTTGGGCGCAAGATCGGCATAGCCGACAAAGCGCAGTTCGCCGTCGACAGTTTCGGCGTTCGGCTTGATCCGCGTCACCGTCAGTTGCAGCGGGCTTTGCGGGGCAGATTTCAGGCGAAGGGTGCCGGTCATGCCCGGCAACAGTTTGGCACCATTGCGGTTATCGACCGAGACGCGCAGTTCGATGCCACGGCGTGGCGCGATCTGCATCAAGGTCTCGCCATAGGTGATCTTGGACCCGATCCGCTGCCGCAGGTCGCCGTCCAGAACCAATCCGCCCGACTGCGCCCGGATCACGGCGTTTTCCAGATCGCGGCGGGCAAGGTCAAGGCGCGCCTGCGCCTCCGCCATTTCCGCCTCGGCCACGGCGGCAGACCCCAGATCCCGCGCGCGCCGCGATACCGACGCCTGCGCCAGATGGCGGGCAACCTGCGCTTCCAGCTCGACCTCGCGCAAGCGCAAGTCGGATGCGTCGATCCGCGCCACTTCCTGCCCTGCGACAACCGTGTCACCCGGCAGAACCGAAACCGATTCAAGAAACCCGTCGGCCGGGGCGCTGACGACCCGTAGGTCGGGGTCGTCTATCACCGTTTCGGCCCGCAGGGTGTCCGGCACCTTGATCACGACGATGGCGATGACCGCGGCTATAACAAGCGTGGTGATGACCTTGGCCTTCAGCCCGCGTGGTCCGAACAAAACACCCAACCCATGCCAGGCCGCCGCGCCGTTGCGTTTGATAAACCCCCGATGCGCCTGATCCTGCAACTGCAACACGGGGCGCGCCAGAATCCACAAGGCATTCCACAAAGACAGGTCCGGCATGGCCTTTCGGCTGGGCCATTGAATAATAAGAACCTCGACCATCCGGCCCTTGGCATCGCCAAGCGGGATCGCGGCAATCGCGCCGTCGCCATGGGCGGACGCAAGGTTGGACAGGACCGTTCCCGCAGGATCACCCACCCGCCAGATCACATCCTCGCGGCGGACAAGCGCCTCGTATCCGGCCTGTTCCGTCAGGTCGTTCAGCCGCGTCTGGCGGTCGAATTTCGCCTCTCCCGAGACAGCCTTGAGGCGCATCCTGCCAAAGACCCCGCGCCGCACAAGCGCCACCCGCGACGCCCCCAGATACCGCGCCACAAGCGAGGTGAACGCCTGTCGCGCCTCTGTCGGGCTGGTCGCGTCAAGCAATTCCGCCGACAGCGCGAAACCGTTCTGCTGCACCTCGACCTCGCGCATGGCTTTGCACAGACGTTCCAGCGACAGATAATGGACAACCCAGCCGGTCGCAGCATTCAGATGCGCCATGATCAGTTCGACCTGATCCGCAGGCAAGGCACCCAGCCCCACCAAAAGCGCCGCGTTGCCCTCTATCGTAGCAAGCGGCAGCGCGATCACTTCGGTAATATCGTCCTCGGCGCGGTCCAGCGGATAAAGCACCGCCGAGCCCGCCGCGCGCATCTGCGACAGGGCCATCGCATAACCGGACCGGTTCAAAGGCATCGCATCTGGAGAGCAGGCGATTTTTCGCGCGCTGCTCTCGTCCAGAATGACAATCCCCGCCTCGCGGATACCCCGGACCTGTTCGACCAGCTTGCGGCACCAGACGGCAAGCTGACCGTGAAGGTCCGGGGCGGCAGTGTCTTCCATACCGCCCTGCACCGCTTTCGCGTCGTTCAAAGGCTGTTCAAGCATACGAACCGCGCAGGGTGGTCATTTTCAGGCATTTCCCATCGGAGGCATCGACGCGTTCTCAGGCGATGGCGGCTGGGCCGATGCGTCGATCTTGCCATAGCGGGCCTCGTGCTGGGCAATTGCGTTCACCAGCATCGCGGCAAGCCGCTTGGCGGTTTGCGGGGTCATGATGACGCGGTCGTTCAGGTCGACCTCGAATTCATCGCCCCGCCCGTGCCACGAACGGCCAGTGCCGATCAACAGTGCAAATTCCTCGGATGTGGCGGCAACATTGACCACGTTGGAATAGCTGGTCCGCATGTTCTGGTCACGAAATACGACCGTCTTGCCGCCTTCTTTGGATTTGGTATCGCTCATCGCACAGTTCCTTACCGTCTTCCGACGTTTGTTGATCAAAGTATGGGGTCAAGCCCCGCACCCTATCGTTGGTTACAAGTATTCCGAAGCCTTTTCCTTTGCGTCGCCCCGAAGCGAGAACCGGCCGTCCTGCCAGACCCGAAGGCGCTGTTCCAGGCTGCCGACATTCTTGGAGCCATAACGACGCCAAGTGCTGCGATTTGCAACCGCCATTGCGGCACCGGCCTCGAAGACAGTCAAGATACCGCCATGCGACGCGCCTTCGGCCATCACATCGGACGCCCCGATCATATCGCCGCCTTCAGAGCCAAGAACAACCCGCATTCCAGCCGCACCGCCATCAGAACCGGCAAGGGCTGCCTGTTCCTGCTGCGCCTCTTCCTCAGCCGGAACTTCGGCTTCGGTCGGGGCGGGCTGCGGTTCGCTTGCCAACATGGGCTGCGCGATGGATGGCAGAGACTCCTGATTGATGCTCGGGTCGATATGCTCTTCTGTCATAATGCGCACGAACTGCTGAAGGAAGGCGGCAAAACCGGTATCTTCTTCGGCGGCGTCACCTTTGCCGATGTTCGCGAACAGATCGAAGATGGCGATCGTATTGCGTGCCAGTTGGCTTGTGGCGCCCAGAACAGTCGTGGACGGCACCTGCCCCGCAAGCACGCGATCATCCAAAAGGCTGCGGCTGACGCCCATGTTGAACAGGAAGTCGAGCTTATCAATCCCCTGATCCGCCGCGAACAGCACGCGACCGAAGGTTTCAAAGATAACGTCAACGCCTGCGGCCGTGTCGAACTGGTTGAACTGGGTTCCGCCGAACACAAAATCACCGCTGTAACCAGAGCGCAGGATATCCCCCGCGCCGGACTGGTTGTAGATCTGCGGAGTTTCGATATCCGTAACGAACCCGTTCACAAAGTCCAGACGCAGGAAGTCGCCCGCGATGATATCGCGCCCGCCCTCGCCGCTGACGTCGTCAGATCCAGCGCCACCAAGAATGATGTCGCGGCCCGCACCACCGGCCAGAACGTCGTTGCCCCGCATTTCGGGCAGCAGGTTCTCGATCTTGACCAGCCCCATGACACCCGGCAACGCCGGATCAAAGTCGACATAGCCCGTATCACCGAAAATGATATGCTGACCGTCATTCGCGGCCACAGACCCATCCGGCGCACGCCCCGTCAGGATGACATCGTTGCCGCCGCCGCCAAAGACAACCCCGCTGCCCGATCCGGCAACCAGTCTGTCATTGCCGTAACGGCTGGTGTTCATGTCCTCGACATAGTCCAGATCGCCCGACGCAGGGTCGCGCAGGATGATGCCATAATCGAGCAGGGCAATAACTTCGCCATCGCCCAGCAGAACACTGTCATCGCCCGCACCCATGATGCCGATGTGCTGGCCGATGCCGCTGGTCCACTGATCCTTTGCCGCCGCGTCGATCGCTGCGTCGTCGGTCCGCGCCTCCATGCGGGACAGGATGAAGCCGGGATTGTTCTGATCCATCTCGCCGCCATCGCCCAGCACATAGGCCAGACCATCGCCGCTTGTCAGCTTGTCCTCGCCCGTTCCAAGGATCGCACGCAGATCACCGTTGCCGGTGGTGAACACATCGTTGCCAGCCGGTGTGCCCGCATCATCGAGCGAGACGAAGGTCAGCATCTGTTCTTCCGACGGGTTGAACAGCAGATCGGCATAGTCACCGGCAAAGTAGCTGTCATTCCGTGTGCCAGCGACCTGCGCCGCAAGCGGATCGCCGTTGCCATCGACCTGCGCGTGCACCGTATCGGTGCCCGCCCCGCCAAAGACCACCTGACGCGCGCCCTGCCCCAACCGGATCACATCATCGCCGGACAGCGCGGTATAAGAGGCGTTCGTTCCGCCAAGCGGCGCGTTGTTGACGCTTTTCAGGGTGTCGTTCTGCGTCGGATCGAACAGGATCCGGCCAAAGTCGCCCAACAGCGTGGTTTCCCCGTCGCCAAGATGCACCTCGTCGCCAGCAGCCCCCAGGATACCCACATGCAGACCTGCACCGCCGGTCCATGTGTCTTTGGCACCCGATGCCGCCAGCGCGTCGGTCTCGGCAATCAGGCTTGTCAGCGCGAATGTCGCAGGGTTCTGCAACATTTCGCCACCATCGCCCAGCACATAGGCCAGACCGTCGCCGTGGGACAGACTGTCCGCACCACGGCCAAGAATGGCCCGCACCGCACCGCTTCCGGTGGTGAAACCATCGTTCCAGGTCGCCGTGGTCAGCACATCCCGCGCGGTAAAGCTTAGCATTTCGCCCGCCGCCGGATCAAAGAACAGGGCGGCATAGTCACCGGCGAAATAGCTGTCGTTCCGGGCAAGGGACACCAGCGGATTGCCATCTACATCGACCTGCGCCGTTACCGTATCGCTGCCGGCGCCGCCAAAGACGACCTGAAGCGCGCCGCGACCCAGCTGGATCACATCATCGCCGGACAGCGAGGCAAAGTCGGCCTCTTCGCCGGCAGTCGGCGCATTCACGACCGACCGAAGCGCCCAGTTCGCGGTCTTGTCGAACAGGATGTCACCGTGATCGCCCAGAATGACCGCGTTTCCGTCACCGACCGTTACCGTATCAACGCCGTCGCCACCGATCACCGCGACATCGCCTGCCGCAACGGTGATCTTGTCGTCACCGCCCGACTTGCGAAGCAGCCCGTTGTCGTCTCTGGCGCTGACAAAGCTTACGACTTTGTAGCTGGCGTCATCCGGTGTCAGAACAACCTCGGCAACGTCGCCCGCGATGATCGCGCGGCCCGGATTGCCCGTGCCGTCGTCATTGCTGACATTGCCTGCTGTGATCTCGTCGGCACCGCCGCCGCCGATCACAACCATCCGGCCATGACCAAGGGTGATTTTATCGTCGCCGCCGGACAGATCCTTCAGCGCGGCAAAGTTCGCCGCATTCGGATCTGCGGGCACCTGTTCGGTGTCCTTGCCGATGACAGTCGCCAGACGCTCGACGTCAAAGACATCGGGAATGGCGCGCGCATCGTCCGGCACAATACCCGTTTTGCCGATCAGTTCCGCGACGTTCATATCAAGGGTGATCTGCCCGCGGCCCCCCAGAACAATGGCGCGGCCTTCTTCGGTTTCGGCCATGCCAACCTGAAGTGCGACGGTATCATCGCCCGCACCGGCCAAAAGCGTGACCTTGGCCGCATGAGAGGTGATGATGTCGTCGCCGCCAACCACAGTGGTGATCAGATCCTTCAGGATCAGCTCGTTCCGCAGATCGTCGGCATTCCAGCTGAGCGTTTGCAGGTCCATGCGATCGCCCGCAAGGATATGACGGCCCGTGCCAAGGGTCATGACATCGCTGCCGATGCCACCTGTGGCCAGAATATCGCCATTGCCGATCGTGATGTCATCCCAGCTGTCGCCAGCACCCGCAATCGCGGTTGCGCTGTCACGCTCGGCGTTCTCATAGCTGAGAATGCTGCGCGGTGCCGACATCCCGACACGCGGATCGAAGGTGATGACCGCGCCGTCGCCGGACACGATCTGGCGCAGATAGTCGCTGCTGTCGGCCGCCACGCGGATCACATCATGGCCAAGACCACCCGAAACCACATGATAACCTGCACCCAGATCAATGATGTCGTCGCCGCCACGGTCGATCTGCGACTGCTGCGCCGCATCGGATTCCACGCCGATCGGTGTCTCGTCCACACTGTTGCGCACCTGGATCAGGCGGTCGCCGTCAAGGGCGGAACCGGCAAAGCCCAGCATCCGCGCCAGCGAACCGGTATCGCCAAGAACAGCCAGACCGTATTCGCCCGTCGTGTTCAGGTTGGTTGTATCGGTCGCGTCGAATGGCAGTGCGCCATTGGTATCCAGCGCGACCAGCTCGTCGTCGCCCTCGCCCAGAATGACATTGCCACGGGCAGAATTCAGATGAACGCTGTCGTTACCGCCATCGCCCCTGTTGCCTGCCTGCGCCAGCGGATCGCCGGCCAGAAGCACGTCGATATCCGCGTTGAAGTCGTTCGACGGAATATTGGACCGAACCACAAAATCGACCAGCGGCGTTGTCGCATTGTCGGTGAACAGGTCAAGGCCACGGCTGACCTGATTATACGGGTTCACCAACCCGGTATCGTTCACGCCCGCCTCGTAGTTGTAGACCGTGCGCGTCATCGAGCCGTAATCGCTGACAAGGTTCACAACCTGCGCTTTGCGCGTCGCGGCAGAGGTGTCGATGACCGTAACCGTCGGCACCCAGCTCCAGCTGCCGAAGGTTGCGCCACGGTCGGTGCCCAGCATCAGAAGCGGCGCGGTGCCATAGGTGACAGCCGTTTGCGGCAGCCCCTGCGGGATCACAAGGCCCAGCACATCGGCAAGATGGATCGGCTGACCGTCCGCATCAACGATCACCGCCTGATCGGCGTTCCCGCCGGCCACAGCCCTGGGATTGATCGCGGCAGTATAGCCGACCCAGATCCGGTCATTGCCGCCGCCACCGATCCAGTCGGCGTCGTCATTGCCCAGAACGACCGTATCATCGCCACCGGGCCTATCGGCATCCGTTGCCATAAAGGCGATTTCTGTCGTTTCGTCGACCAGACGGATTTTGCCCATGTCAGACAGAATACGGCTGCGGAACTGGCCCGCCGCGTCGCTGCCATCCGGGTTCAACCCGCCAAAGATCGCGTCATTGCCGTGCCCGGCCAGCACATAGGCATCGCCCGCGCCATACTGGATCCAGTCATCGCCGCGCGGCTCGTCATAGGGGGGACGGGCCAGCGTGATGTCCTGGGCGTCGAGTTTGCGCACCAGAGCCGTTGCTGTCTCGTTCATCTCGTTCAGGCGCAACTGGCCCTCGTCTCCAAAGATGATGTGCCCGTGGCCATGGGCCAGATCTGTATCACCCAGATAGATCCGGTCGCGACCCGCACCGCCAAAGACCACATTGGTGCCCTGTAGCGTCGTTGCCAAAGTATCCGACAGACCCAGCTTGCTAGGAAGCGCCACACCCGAGAAGATCAGGTCATTGCCGCCCTCCTGACCCAGCGTTTCCGTGGGTGAGGCCATCGTGTTCCAGATCGCGAAGGGATCGCCGCCGCGATAGTTCTTCTCGGCATTGCGGATCAGAACGCCCGCGCCGTCAACCGCCTCGGCCAGATCGAACAATTGACCTGCGCTGTCGGACCGGTCGAACAGATAGACGCCGCCCGCCTCCATCCAGCGTGCATCGAAGTACTGGCTGTTGGTGTCGATGAAACCCGGCAGACGGTAGGTGACGGTGTTGATACCCTCGACCCGCGTGAACATCCGGCCCAGATCGTCGCCCGCCAGAACCTCCAGCTGGCTGCCCCAAAGGCTGCCATCCGCCGGATCGCCCAACAGTGCCGCGCCATAGCCCTGAAGCTCGTCGTTGCCCATGCCGCCGACCAGAATATCGACGCCGGTCGAGCCTTTCAGCACGTCATCGCCATCGCCGCCGAAGGCGCGCACATTCACCAGCGCCAGAGACAGGTCGATGGTGTCATTGCCGTCGCCGCCAAAGACCTGAAGCATGTCATGCGGATCGCCGGTTATGGCGTTTTTCAGGCCGATATTTTCGCCCGTCGCAGTGCGCAGAACGGTCGCGGTGTCATTGCCTGCCCCAAGGAAGACCGTTGTCGGCGCCTCGGAACGGATGGTGTTGATCTGCACTGTGCGATCGTCGCCGTCGCCGGTGTAGACCACGACGCCACGGTCAAAGCCGCTTTGCGCCTCGCCGACATAGGTTCCTGCAAGCACCCGCTCAGAAGTGGTCGCCGCAGAGTAGATCACGGTTGTCACCAGTGGCGGAATGGCCAGATCATCGCTGGAGAAGTGACGCATCACCACGCCGTTGTCGTTGATCTCGACGTTGCCGGTCGGGTCGCTGTCGCCACCGCGGCTGATAACCAGACGGGTCGACCCCGTGCCGCCATCAAGGTTGACCGTGGTGTTGACCCCGTCCAGCGACGAGGTCAGCGCGTCATCCGGCGTGGAGCCGACGAAGAATTCGTCATCGCCGCCACCCGCAAAGATGAAGATCGGTTGCAGGGCAGACCGGACTTCGACGCTGTCGTTGCCTGTGCCCAGATAGACCTCTGTCGTCTCGAAGCTGTTCATCGCAAAGGCGCCGTCCGGCCCCGCCCCGCCATCACGCGCAGAAAAGCGGATGTTGGTGAAGTCGATGCGCTGTTGCAGCGGATCTTTGTTGATCTCGTCCTGCGTTGCCACAGACGGGTCTTCGGGGTTGAAGGGCTTCAGGTTGATCGCGGTGACCTGCGCCAGAACCGCGTCAGAGCGGGCACTGTCGTAGATCTGGATCAGGTCGTCACCGGTGCCGCCGATCAGGGCCGCGCGCGAGTAGATATCTGCCAGAGAGCCGACACGGCCACCGTGGCGCGGGTTCGCCGCCTCCCACTTTGCGGTCAGCGCGACACCGTCTAGCGCGGACAGGGTCAGGGTGCTGAACCATGTGGTCAAACCCGTTGTGTCCAGCGTGACCCCAAGATCCACCGCTGCGATCAGCAGTTGCAGTTGCGTCAGACCGGACAGCGCCAGCGGGCTTTCACGTTCCGCGAACCATGCCCGCGTGTCCAGCGCCAGACGGTCGAGTGTCAGACCGAACAACGGCCCGTTCTGTGCGTCGTAATCGGCGTTCAGCTGGGTGATATCCGCCTGCGTGACGCTGGCCAGATCAAAGGCCGCAGTCACAGGGGCCACATCGGACCCGTGCAACCAGCGCTCTAGCACCCCGGCCGTCAGTTGCGCCCCCGCAGGCAAATCGCGCACGGCGATTGCCAGCAGGTTCAGCTGCGTGATTGTGATTGACAGGCCGTCAAGCACGGCCTGCTGCGCCGCCAGCCAATCCTGAACCGGTGCCAGCTGACCGGCAATCGTCAGGCCGATCAGCCTGCCGTCGCCGATGGTGGGTTCGGGCAGTGTGTCGGTGATCCGGCCAGCGGTCACAACATCGTTGCCGCCACCCAAGGAGATAACCGCGAACTTGATGTCCTTATCGACCGCTTCCAACGCAAAGTTGTTATCGGCGGAACCAAGCTGGATGCGCACCAGTTCCAGATTGTCCAGCACGATGCCCTGGCGGTTGCCGCCAAAACCCGTGACCCAACCATAGGTCTGGTTATCGGGGCTATCGACGGGGATAAGCTCTGCCTCGCTGGGCACATAGCTTTGACCGTAGACGGCTTTCAGGGCACGGATCAGGATATCCCGATCGGTTGTCGTGCTCATACCGCCATCGGCACTGGTGCCATTCGCGCTGCCATAAAGCTGGAAGTCGACAGTGTCGGCACCGGCGGACCCGTCCAGGATCACAAGGTTGTCGAAGGCGCTTAGATCGGTTTGTTGCCCCACCATCGCCGCCTCTGGCGAGATGCGCTTGCGCTCTGTCTGGGTCGTGGCACCAACGGCCACAAGTTCGACCGTCGCGACGCGTTTCTTGACGGTGTAACCCGGCACGATGACCTGGCGCACGGTTTCGGTGCCGTCGGCATTGGTGGTGCGTTCCACGCGGATAAAGCCGGGAACGAACTCTTCAACCTCGGTATAGGTGATGACCGGCACCAGCGCGGTGGCGGCGGTGCTGTCCAGATCAATGGTCTGCGACACGGGGTCGAACACACGGGCCGGACCGCCGATAAATATCTGGTCGTTGCCGCGGCCCGAATTGATCGTAAGGCGGGTTTCGGCGTTCACGCCGTAGATGTAGATCGTGTCGTCGCCGTCGATGGCGTTGATCTGGATACTTTCGATGTTCTTGATAGAGCCAAGATCAATGCCCGCGCCCTTGATCTGCTGCACGCCGTCATCGTCCACATAGACGATGAACTGATCGCCGATCTCGGTGCCTTCCAGAATGAACGTATCGAACCCGCTGCCGCCATCAATGTGAAGTGGCGCGTTGCGGTTGAAGCCGACCTTGTTCTTGCCCTTGCCGGAGCCAATGTTGGTGATGCCCAGCGTTGCCTTGACAAAGAACGTGTCGTCGCCCGCATCGCCGAACAGCCAGGTCTCGCCCTTGTTGCGGTAAACCTGGAAATAGTCGTTGCCGCCGCCGCCGAACATGCGGGTGTCATGCGCGGTGCCGGATGTGGTTTCGACCACGGTAACCGTGCCCTCGCCCTCGGGGTTGGGGGCCTGACGGGCCTCGATGATCGACCCGACGTTGAACGTGTCCTTGCCGCCGTGGCCATAGGCGTAGCTCAGCGATCCGGTGTTGTCGAAAGTGAAAATGTCACTGCCGTTGGTGCCGTGGATGAACAATTCATCCCCGCCGGAGTTGTTGATGAACCGTTGATCGGCCTCTTGCGCGACCGTGGTCAGAACGCCGTTTTCAATGCGGAAGGTGGTGCCGCCATCCAGCGACACGGACACCTGCGTCCGGTCGATGCCGAACAGATGCGCCTGCGTCGCGGGCGTTGTCGGTGCCCAGTCGCGATGGTCTTGCCAACTGACAGCCGCGTCCGGCAATTCGTTGATGGCCACGACAATGCGGTCGCGGTTGAGGAAGGAAACCCCGTCAAACCCAAGCAGCTGCGAACCGGGCAGACTACCCCACCCGCTGCTGTCCAGATTGCTGATGACCAGCGCGTTGCCCAACCCGTCTTTCGACGCGAATTCAAGCGCGAGACCCTCCAGCGACAGGCTGGTGCCGCCAGCCGATTGCGCCGCCGCCACACCGGTGCCGATGTAGTTGACCGACCCCATCTTGATCCCGGCAATGCGGAATTCGCTTGCGCCGCCGGCATCGACCACAAGAGTCGTGCCGTCGGATTTCGTCACGGTCAGAAGCGCATCAAGCGCGATCGTCGATAGTTGCCCTTGCAGGGCCGCAAAGCTGAGCAAGCCCTTTTCGGGATCAAAGCTGATGACCTCGCCTATTGCGACACCGCCGATAAACACAAGATCGCCCTGTTGCGGGTCGATCTCGGCCCGGTTCAGGTCTTCGATCGGATTGGTGGCGCCAACTCGGTGCAGAACCGTGGAAACCACAGCATCCGTGCGCAGGGCAGCGACCGTGCCGTCCACGCGGCTTTGCGCGGCATCCGATCCTGTCCATGCGACGGCAAGGCCCGTCACCACAGGATAGGCTTTCAGCGCCTCGCGGTTGATCAACAGCTCGACCGTCACCCCATCGGCAAACACCTGAAGAACGCGGCCGATTTCAACATCGACGCCGCCAGTGGTTGCCCGCAAAACGGTGCCCGTTTTAGGCGGATTCGTGGCGGAGGACAGCGTGACAAGCACCCGTTCGCCCACGATCACGGCACCCGAGGCGTCGATTTCGCTGGTGACTTTTTGCTTGTCTTTCACGATGTCGGTCAGTTGCTGCGACAGCGCCGCCGCACCGGTCAAACCACTGGTCAGGCCCGACAGGGTGATGACGGTGGTTTCAGGGTTCCAATCACTGATGCGACCCGTGGCAACCGTGCCTGCCCCGTCTGCAAGGGTGAATGTCTGATCGGCGTAGAAATCCTTGGGCTTGGCGCGTTCCAGACCGTCAAGACGACGATCGACAAAGCTGTCGCTTGTGGTGTTGGTCCAATCGACGTTGACATCGGCCAGAACAACATCCAGCGCACCAACCACACTGTAGGTCGCGCCGCCTTTGACAAACTGCATATCTGTCGCGATTTCAGGGTCTTGCAGTTCCTGCCATGTCACTTCGACAAAGACGCGGAAGACATTTTCCGACACTTCGACGATGTCCAGAACGGTGCCCTGATCGGCGGCACGGGTGCGGTCGCCGAACGTGCCATCGCGGAAGTTCAAGCGATCGTTCACAAGCGGGCGATACGGCTGAACCATGCCTTCGTAAATCAGCACCTCGGTCGGGGTCAATGCGTCGCCATTGGCGACCTTGGCCAGCACTCCGGCCTCGGCAGGCGTTGGCGCATAGCTTAGCTCGAAGCTCCAGACATCGCGGGTGGCATTGCTGCCCTGCTCGACGCTCCAGTCGGCTGTTGTCCGGTTGTCCGCGCCCATATCTGGCACTGTGCCATCCACGATCTTGACCAGATCGCCGGTCACCTGCCAGGCGTTACCACCCACAAGATCGCCCTGACGTTCAATCGTCAGGTCGCTGACACCGGCAAATATATCCGCGCCACGGCGCAGTTCTGCGGTGACGGCATTGCCGTTGATCGCGGTGATGGTCGCGACGATCGTGCCGGCCTCTGTCGTGTCCAGCACGCCGTTCACCAGCGCACCGTTCAGCGTCAGTTCGTCGCCCACGACCAACCCCGCGACACTATCCAGTGTCAGGGTCTGTGTGACGGTCTCGACGACCCACTTCAGGTTCCCGAGCGAGACCTGCGCCGCATAGTCGACGCGGGCCGATGTGATCAGCGTCTCGGTCTCTGCGGGCAGAGTGAAGACGGCGATCCGGTCCGCCGTTGCAAAGCGCAGCGTGACACCCGCAGCGGGGGCCGCAGTGGTCTGGCCCAGTTGCACGGACAGCTCATAGGTGGTCGCCGTTTCGACGACCGATTTCACACGGCCGATTGCGTTATTGTCAAAGCGCGCCGCGCCTGTGCCGACAATGCTGACAACCTGCGCAAAGCGCGGCTCGCCCGTGGTCGGGCTGAACTCGATCCCCAGCGCGGCAGATTTGTCGACCGTCACGGTCACAGTGCGAATGCCGGTTTCGGGGTCCGCAGTCACGGCAGAGGCCGTGTTGACCAATGCCAGCTGGTCCATGCCTTCGGCCAGAATGAACCTGGCGTTGGTCAGGTTCAGTTCGGTCCAGCCGTTTGCGGCAGCATCCAGCGCGTTGGCGATGATTTGCGGCGGGGTGCCCGAGGCTTGGCCACCGATCGACGCGATTGTCGCGTCATGGTCAACCTTGGCCACAGCCAGGAATGCGCCGGTAACCTTATCAACTGCGTAGATATGCGTGTAATCCGCGCTGAAGTTGAAGTTGGCCGGATGCACAGTGTTCAACAACGAGATCGCGACGGTGGAAATACCATCCACCACAGGCCCGACCTCTGGCACAGGCGTGCTGACCGTCAAACCGATGTCGTCGATGCGGTAAACCGGCTGCTCGCGCAGGTAGAAATCCTGCCCGTATTGACGCGACAGGCTTGCCTCTGCACGGTCCTGTTGCAGGATTTCAAGGGACAGAACCCCCTGCACCCCATCCCAACCCACGATACGGCCCGTATCCAGACCGCGTTCGCCGGTTGCCAGTGGCAGCGACGACAGGAACAATCCGCCCCGTGCCGGATCGTCTGCCATGCGCTTCAGCGCGGCAGGATCGACGAAGGACGAGGACCCGCCGTAATTCGCGGCAAGATGGGCGATCAACTGTGCTTCAAAACCTGCAATCGCATCCTGATTAAGCTTCAGCAGCCAACCGTCCGGCCCGAAGGACACGTCAAGCGACCCGCCGCGCAGATTGAACCCGCCTTGCGCTGCAAAAAGATCGGTATAGGTGCCACCCGTCGGAGCCAGAACCGTAACCCGCTGCGCCGGCGCGAAAGGCTGGAACGGCACGGCAACGCGGTTGAAAATCAGGTCAAGGTCGGCGGTGTTCAGCGGATTGCCGAACGCATCGCGGGCAGTGCCCACAAAGCCGATGTCGAACAACGTGCGGCCATCGGCCGAAATTAGACTGTCGCCGGTCACAAAGCCCATAGATCCGGCCTGCGTCAGGTCCGCGCCGTTCAGGCCCTGCCAGACGACCTGCTTGTTGGTGCGTTTCAGGTCGGTGCTGTCCTCGATCACCAGATCGCCGGTATGCGCATCCACCCCTGTCGCCAGATATTCGGAATACAGGCGGCTGCCAAAGCCGATGATCTCTCCTGCGTTCAGGTCGATGTGCAATTCGCCCGCGCCCGATTTGAACACGGCAACGGTGCCGATTTCGACCGCCGTCCATACGCCGACGATCTCGCGCATTTCAAAGATCGGCTGGTCCTTGATGAATGTCCCGTCAAAGCCCGCAGGCATTTTCACGATGGCCGTATCAAGGTTCAGAACAAGGCTTCGGGTGGCGATTTCTGCCAGTGTCGCGCCACCGCTGAGTTGAAGCAGCGTTGTCGCCGCGACGCCGCTGTCGGCGACAGAGATGTGCAGCTGTGATGTATCAAGAGAAATATCGGTCACGGCGCCGGTGGTGCCGGTTGCCGAGCCGTCGATCAGGATGACATCCTGACCCTTGTAGAAGGGCTGCGTCAGGCCGGAAATGACAACCCCGCCTGCGGTGTTTTCGGTCACGCGCGCGGCGATCAGGGACATTGCCTGAACCTCGGACGCCAGAGGGCTGACAAGCCGCAGAACCGGACGATCGGTGATATCGGTGTCCCATGGCGTGGCGTAAAGGGCCATATCTGCAAAGGCGACCCGCGCCCGTGCCGTGCCGGTCTGATCGGGGCTGACCGTTTCAAAGTGGAAACTGATTTGGCTTTTGGCCTGATCGGCAAAGGTGACCAGAACCGCATCGCCCTGCGCGGTGTAAAGCCGGACAGGGCCGTCGCCCGCCTGAAGCGCCGCAAAGACACGGGTTTCGACAGAGCGTTCAAGCGGCGCGGTTTCGATCATGGTGAAACGAACGGCACCGGCTGCGGCGTCAAGGCCCGCGATCTTGCGTTCCAGTCGCAAAACGGGGCGGTCGGTTTCGCGCAGGTCGGGGGTAAAGCCCACCGCATTGGCCGCCACGCCAAAGTCGTAAAGGGCGGTGCCCGCCGCCAGAAGTCCGGCGTCGCCCCTCAGGTCGATTGTGCCCAGATTTCCGTTCACCGCCGTCACAACGACTGCGCTGATGTTTCCGGACGCGTTGACCGCGTACAGCGTGACAGGTCCGGCGGCCAACCGCGTCTGAAGAGAGGCCGAGGCGCCGGAGACCGTGCCGAAGTCACCCTCGACCGCGACCGTGTAGCTGTAGTTCTGCGTCAGTTCGGACGACAAAGCGCCGCTGAGGGTCGCCGCGCGGCCTGCCGATTGCACCGTCCAGCTTGCGCCGGTAGTGGCCCCCGTCAGCACTGTGCCTTGCGTCAGAACACCGGCCAACAGGCGGGCAACGCCGCTGTGGACCGAGACCACAGCACCGTCGACACCCGCGCCGACCCAAAGGGTTTCGCCCTGATCGGCGGTCGAAAGATCGGCACCGATCTGAATGCCGGTCAGCGCCTCTGTCGAGGTGCCGCCAAGTGCCAGAAGCATCTGTGGCGTCGTGCTGCTGCCCACCAGATGGAAGCCAAGGAATCCATCCTGCTGCGCAAGATCCAAACCTGGAATTCCGGTGATGCCCGCAAGCGCCGCGTCAAGACCGTCAAGCGCCAGAGTGCCCGACAACAGATCCGCCGTAATCGCCGTGTCGTTGATGGCCACGATGCGGATCACCACATCGGGTAGGGTGGTGGACTGCCAAAGGCTGCCCGCCACAGGCGGAACGGTCGTGTTTCCGGACACCTCGAGCGAGGCGAACGGCAATGTGACCCGGACGGCAGGCTGCGTCTGGTCCTTGAACGCCAACCGCTGGCTGTTCAGGGTAAACGTGGTGCCGGCGGCAATGCCATCCGCAACAACATCATAGACGCCACCCACTTCGGGTGCGCCGGTCAGAAGCGTGGCGGCACCACCGGCATCAACGCGGATGACTGTCGCGTCCTTGATCAGCAAAAGCGGACCATTTGCCAGACCGTCAAGGTCGACACGCAGCGCGACAGGCGGCGCGGCACGCTGGATCGCAAGGGACCCGATACGGATCGTGCCGGTCGGTGTGGTCTGACCCAAACGGGCGATGCCATAGGTGCCGACTGCGGGCAGCGAACCATTGACGCTTAGGCTCGTGTCCAGAACGCCCGTGCCGATGCGCCCCTCAAGCAGGTCGAACGACAGTTGATCGCCCACGAGACCCGTTATGCGGATCAGCGCGTCGATTCCGGCGTTGGTCAGGCTAAAGACTTCGCCCACAGACGGGGCCGGTGCGGTTGCGCCGTTGTGCACCGCATAGGTCAGTGTGGCATGGGTCACTTTCAGCGCGGGCGCGGCGTATTTGCTCTGGATCGCGTCCAGTGCGGGCGTGACGCCGACGCTTTCGAACCAGCGCCCTTCAAGCAGGGCAACGGTGACGGTGTCCGCATCGAAGCCGGTGATCCGGTAAAGAGCAGCGCCATTGTCCTCGGACAGAAGATCGCCAATGGAAATCGTGCCAATGGGACGGGCAAGGGTCAGCGGCGTCTGCGGATTGGCAGTCTCGCCGTTGCGGATGGACACCTCGACCGTGCCGGTCGGGGTGGTCAGGCTGACAACCGTGCCGTCGGTGACAGTGCCGGACAACAGCTCTGCCCCGAAGGTGCCAAGCGCCACGTCAACAAGAGTGACGCGCAGCACGCTGTGCGGAGTGATCTCGACCTGAATCGTATCGCCCGCAGTGATCCGCGCGCCGGGGTCCACCGCCACAGTGACGGTGCCCTCGACCGCATCTGCGGAGACAAAGCGCCCGACCGCGCGCAGGTCCGTGCCCGACGAGGCATAGACCACGGCGGTTTCGGACAGACCGCTGGCGTCCAGCACCAGACGCATGACAAGCGTGCCTTCGGATGCGGACAGGATCTGCTGCCCCGCGCCGACAGATGTCAGCCCCGCCGAAGTCGTCAGAACCCGCTGTTCGGGATCGCCGCCGACAAAAAGCGTATCGGTGGCAGACAGTTTGACCCCGTCCAAAAGCTCTACCGCCATGCGTTTGGCCGTATCGTTCCAGGCCGCGATGGTGCCGATCGTCTCGAATGCGCCGCCAGAGATTGCCCGGCGCAACACTGTTTCGGGTGCCGCGATGCCGCCTTCGACGACCTGAACCAAGGTGAAGCCATTCAGGCCTGGCAGGCTCAGCTCTGCCTTGCCGGTGACCGCCAACAGGCCGTCAGGCGCGATCGCCGCAGAGGTGGGTGTGCGCACTTCGTCGCGGGTCAGCAGGTCGCCAACCGCAACCAGCGTGGCCAGATCGGTTCCGACCGGCAGATCCGCCGCAAGCCGCAATTCCTTTGCAGCCACGGCAGATTTACCGACAATCTCGAATTGTTCGCCATGCTCCGGCACGCCGGTCAGATTGCCCAAAAGCAGCCGTCCGGTTTGCGGGGAATAGCTGAGCAAGGTGGCCAGAACGCCCGACCGTGTGCCGCGCACAACAGTCACGCCTTCCTCAAGTCCGGTAAAGGTGCCGGTGTCGCTGGCCAGCAGAAGGCTCGCGACCTCCAGCCCGACCAGAAGATCGCCATCGTGGCCGACAAACGTGCCTGACAGCTCGACCATGTTGGTCGATGCGGTTTCCACGCCGAAGCGGGCAACGCCCTCGTTCGCACGATCAAGATAGGCGTCAGAGCCGTCGCGCCCGTCAAGCTGGGCCCGCGCCGTGAAATCGCGCACGTCGAATGTGTCATCCGCCGAAGTGCCCAACAGGCGCACTTCCTCGATATCCCACAGGTATTCTGTCTGCGTGTCGCCTGCTTGCGCAATAACCAACTCGCTGCCCGAAAGCATGTATTTCACCGCGGAACTGTCACCGCCCAATTGAGCGGCGTCATAGGTGAATATGTCATATCCGCCGCCGTCAATCAGGATGTCGTTGCCCTTGCCCGGATCAACCTTGTCGTCGCCAGCGCCCAGATCGATGATCTCGTCCAGTGCACTGCCGATGATCGTGTCATTGTCGTCGCCCGCAATGATGTGACGCACCACCCCACCGGCAGACCCTTGCGCGATGCGCTGGCCGCTCAGATCAATGATGTCATCGCCGCCGCCTGTTTCAAGGCGCACGGTGTCTTCCTCTGCGACCCCACGCGAATGATCACGCAGCACAATCGCCTGGATTTCGGCAACACCGATGCTGTCGAACATATGGTAGGTCGAATTGTCGCCGGTAACGGCGGTCGATGTGATTTTGTCGTTGCCGGTCTGATCGCCCAGAATACGCACCACATCGGTGGCGCGGTCGCCGGGTCGTCCCGCCTGCGCAGCGCCCAACTGGAACACGATTTGTTTCGCATCCACAGTGTCGGCGGCCTTCAGGACAACGCCTGTGTCCTCGCCCATGCCAAAGTTGATGTCGATGGTCTCTGTCGCACGGATCTCGAGCATCTCGAGCACCGCATCCTGCCAGACCACACGCGATCCGCCATTCTCGATCGAGCTGACCTCGACCCGGTCGCCGCCAGCAGCGCCGCCGGCGAATTCAGCCGCCAGCATCTCTACGCGGTCCGCCCCGCCTGCGCCGCCATCAATGATGTCGTTGGCATCGCCGACGACCCAGCGAATGGTGTCTGCGCCGGTGCCGCCGGTGATCGTGTCGATCCCTTTGCCCCCTACCAGCAGGTTAACCCCGGAATCGCCCTTGATCCGGTCCGCGCCGTCGTCGCCGTAAACCTCGTCACGGCCCGCCCCTGCATTCAGCGTGTCATCGCCCATCTGGCCGTAAATGCGGTCATCGCCCGCGTCGCCGTAGATGACATCGTCGTCATACTGGCCAAAGATCTGGTCGTTGCCCGCGCCACCGTAGATAGAGTCGGCCCCGCCGATACCTGCCGCAGCAGCAGAGCGGAACAGGTCGTCCGGCTCGTCGCCATAGATGATGTCGTTGCCGTCATCGCCGAACAATTGGTCTGCACCGACGTTGCCGGTCAGGGTATCGTCGCCCGCGCCGCCACGGAAGGTGACCATGCTGCCACCCTTCTGGGTCAGCACGTCATTGTCCGCGCCACCATCGAAATAGATCTCGGCGTCGGCTTCGGAAATCAGCGTATCACGGCCGGCACCACCGCGAATGGTCGCCTTGCGGGTAAAGGTGTCGGCGATAAGCACATAGTCATCGCCGCCTTTGCCGTCGATCACCACTTCGGTCACGTTTTCAAAGCGTTGCAGGTCGCCTGCGACATCCACAAGGATCTTGCCGTCCTGCGTCTCGTTGATGGTGATCCGGTCCGCGCCTTCGGTGGTATAGACCGTCAGGATGCCATCATTGACCTCGCCCAGCGGTGCGAGCTGGAAATGCTTGTGGTAGTCAAAGCGCCAGATCAGCACATCCACCAGCGTCTGGGTTTTCGAGAAGATGGTGATCGTGGTGATGAACAGTTCCAGCTTGATCTCGACAAAGGCCCAGACCTTGGCGCGGACTTCGGCGCTGACGTCGAACAGCCCCAGTGGGTCGCGCTCCATGATATAGACCAGCTCGTCGATATACAGCTTGCCGTCATAGGTGCCTTCGCGGCTGGCAACGTCGTTCAGGTCAAACTCGACCGTCGCGAAAATGCCGCCCGCAATGCCCGCCTTGACCGACATTATCACATAGTTGCCGCCGATCTGGGCGCTGGCCGTGATGTCCATCTTGATGGTCAACTCGACTCGCTCTGTGCCGTCGTCGTTCCAGTCGCGCACATGCAGACCAAGGAACAGATATTCAGGGTTGTTCCAGCCGCTGTCGCGGAACAGGTTCAGACCCCGGCTGTCAAACCCGAAGCTAAGGTTGACCGTGGCGCTGATGCCCGCGCCAAAGGTGGCCGACAGGAACGGTGCCCAGATCCAGATGTCCTTGCTGACACGCTTTTCCACATACAGCTCTGGCAGATCGAAAATCATCAGATCGACGTTGCTGGCCCCGGTCAACAGACCGATGGCCGATGCGGGGTTCGTCAGGATCGGAAAGCGCAGGCCCTGCATGTTGCTTGCCTTGCTCAGGAAGCCCTGCGTCTTGCCGTTGGCCTTTTTGTTCGACTTGTCGGAACTTGGCGCGGCGTTGTTCGCCGGTGGTGCAACCGGCGTTTTCGCCTGTGCCGACGGATCGACCTTCTTGCCGCCGCTTTGCGCCTCGATCTGCTTGGCGTCGTAGCTTTGGCTGTTGCGCGCGTCCTTGCCGGGACCGGAAATCTGGTAGTCGCCAAAGCGGATCACAACACCATCGGCATCGCCGGGGGCCGGGATCGAATTGATCAGGTCGATGATGCCCTTGATCGTATTGAAATAGGCGATGTATTTCGCGGCGCCCGCTCCGCCGAACATCTCGATCATCTTCAGGGCCGACGTCGGTGACCCCATCAGGTCGGACACAACAGGCAGCGGATCGACAATGGGCGAAAGCGCATCAGAGATCGGGCCGGTGATCTTCTGGATTTCCGCGAGGATCGGCCCCGCGAAATTCGAGATAAAGCTGCCCAGATCCAGACGGATGTCGGTCAACGTGATCTCTGGCGTGCCGCCCAGTTTCGACTGCTGCTTGCCTGTCGTCAGGTCGATGCTGACAAAGGTCTGCGAGTAGTGGAAATCGGTCATGAACCGCGGGAAGTTGGCAGAGCCGCCGATCGAGGATTCAAAGGACAGGATGACTTCGGCACGGGCGTTGAATTCGGCGGCAACAATATCGCGGAATTTCGCGCCGCGCAGTTCGTGCAACAACGACAGACGGTTGTCGGCGGCGGCCGTGCCCGGATCTTTCAGGTCAACGGTCAATGCTGCGGACAGCTCTTTATGCCCGTCTTTCAACAGGTTGGTCACGTCGAAATCAAGGAAACCCAATGTCGCGTGCAAGTTCGCGTCGTCATCAAGGTCGGCGTAAGCCTCTAGCAGGATTTCCGCGTCGCGGTCGGGGTTCGCCTTGGTGTCGATGTAGAAATCAAGCCCGCCGTCGATATAGCTGACGCCGAAGGCCAGCGCGATATCATAGCGGATTCCAAGCGTGATCACCGCATCCGAGTCGAACGACAGCGGCAGACCGGGCACCGTGCCGCCCACATCGATATCCACGACGATCGGGTCGAAGATCTCGCCCATGGCCCGCAGGCCGATGCGCAGATCGTCATAGCCTTCTGTCAACGTCACATCGACGTCGTTATAATCCTCAATCAGGTTGCCCGCCGCATCGACAAAGTGAATGCGCCCGTCGGTGGCATCGCCGATTTCTTCGATCAACTGGTAGATCGCGAATTGCATCAGGTCGACTGCGGTGAATGTGCCGCCGTTTTTGGCCTTTTCAACACGGATCAGGTTGCCAAGGTCGCCCAGAATATCTTCGATCGGGTCAATCAGCGTGGTGCTGACAAAGGTTGCACCCTTGCGCAACTCGTCACCGATGAACGGCAGGTCCATCTGGAACACAGGCGCGCGGCGGATCGTGGTATCCAGCGCGTTCAGCACCTTCAGCAGACCATCGACCAGCAACAGCGGGTCTTCGATGAACATGCCAAGCCCCATCTGGGGCATCGGGTTCGGAACATAATAATACAGACGGTTTGTCAGGCTCGCCTGGGTTTCGTTCACCGTCATGCCGTCCAGATCATAGCCGATAAAGATCGCATTGCGCTGAACGCCAGTGCCGCCCCATCCCTCCATATTGGTCGAGGCGTATTTGGCATAGCGGTTCGCTTCTGCGCCGGCGTCGGCAAAATAACCCGAGTCGACGATGGCGTCGGATCCGGTCAGCGCCGATGTGCGCACGGGGAAATAGACGGGCAGGATCAGCGCGGCTTTGCCGTGCGTGACCAGATGCATCGCCAGCGATCCGGTCGTAACGACAGGCTGACCCGCCGCAAGCGTCTTGGAATAATCCCCGACGGTGACATAGGAAATCGTCGCCAGACCATCGTTGATGATCTTGCCCGCCGCGTCGGTTTCGACGTCGCCATCCGCGTCCAGCGCAAAGGTCGCATCCAGAATGGACGCGGTAATCTTGGCGCCCGGCACAAAGGTCAGACCGGCGGACAGGCTGGCATCCTGCATCATCGCGCGGGCGGCGAACCCGACATAGGCGCCGCTGCCTTCATTGAGTGTCGTAACAAAGCTCGGCGTTCCAAAGGTTCCGCCCAGTTCGATGCTGATCTGGCCTTTGATCCCGATATCGAAGCTGAACAAAAGGTCGACAGGGCTGATCTCGACATCAATATCGACACCCAGCGCCCGCAGCAGGTTCAATTCTTCCTGCGGCAGGTATTCCGAAGGACGCAGTGTCTGGCGGACATTGCGGTCGATGTTCAGAACGCCGTAGGCCTTGAGCAGGTCAAAGAAGCTGAGGTTGAAATCAACCAGCAGTTCCTTGGCAACCAGAGCGTCTTCGCTATCGCGACCAAAGACAAAGCCCGCATTGAACACAAGGCCCGGCTCTGTGCTGCCTTTGAACAGGGTGTTGCGCACTTCTGTGTTCAGGAAGTCCAGGTTGCCACTTTTGTTGCCCGTCGTCGGCGTAGAGGCGGCGATCAATTGCGCAATGATCGCGTTCACATCGGTAAAGAAACCATCCGCCTGACTTTGCACGCCGATCAGCTCTGCTATGGTCTTGTTGACAAAGGGAATATCGATTTCTGTCGTGGCGGTATCCACAGCGTTGATCGCGGATCCCAGCTGTTCGAACAAGGCGGTAAAGTTCAGCTCCTGCTTGGCGATATTCAGCAGTTCGGTCAGCTTGGTCGCATCAAAGACCATTTCCGGCGCGAATTCGTATTCAACCGCAAGGAGTTTGTTCGCACGGAAGGCATCGAAATCCGTGGCGGTGGCATCGGTCACCCTGCGCGCCTCGAAGGGGGTGACAGCGCCGGCCTGAAGGTAAACGCCCGGATCGAATGACAGATCCATGTCCAGCAGCTTTGCCTCGAACGAGCCCAGGCCAGCCGCCGATATCTCGCCGTAAACCGGCATATGTATCGCAAACCGCTCGTCCGCGCTCAGGTCCAGTTCGATATCGGCCTTGGCCAGCTTCAGCTTGGCCGCATTCGCGATATTCCCGTTCACCCCGAGGCTGAAGAAATGCGACGGATTTGCGTCTGTGACCACGTTCAACGGGTCGCGCGGGACCAGACCAAAGAACAGCGGGTCTTCGGACCCGGTCGAGGTGCTGACATCCACAGTCACCGCACCTAGCGTCACGCTTGTCGACATCTCCGCGCTTTGCGTGTCCAGCGTCACATCCAGCGTCAGGCCGGAATTGGCCCCGACAAAGACCGTCGGTGCCAGAACATCGGACAGATCGACGCCCAGATCGAATTTCAGACCGGCCTCCAGCCCCAGCAGGCCTTTATAGCTGCCGGTCAGGTCGAATATCTTGTCCAACTCGGCACCGACAGTGCCCATGTCACCCAGCAGACTGATCAGATCAATCGTGGTATCGACAAAGGTGGTAAAGCCTTTGCGCACGTTGATGCCGATCACCAGATCGTTGCGATCGGTCTCTGTGTCGGTCGCATCATAATCCATCCGCGCCACGGTCACGCGGCTATCCGCCCCCTCGCCCGGCTCGAAGCCAAGCTTGGCCAGTTCTGCGTCCAGCAGCGTTTGCAGCAGCAAGAGGTTGTCATCAAGATCCACAACCACACGGTTGATCGTGCGGAACAGGTTGACGATGCCCAACTGGCTGTCCAGCGAGAACCCAAGCAGGGGGATTTCGGTGGTCAGAATGGTGTTCGCG
Source organism: Pseudogemmobacter sp. W21_MBD1_M6 (assembly GCF_052119585.1). Lineage (NCBI taxonomy): Bacteria > Pseudomonadati > Pseudomonadota > Alphaproteobacteria > Rhodobacterales > Paracoccaceae > Pseudogemmobacter > Pseudogemmobacter sp. W21_MBD1_M6. The sequence continues at coordinate 93,771 of NZ_JBGQOJ010000001.1, forward strand.
CCGCGCCCAGAGGTGATGATCTCTTCCGACACGGTCTCGATCAGCTCCAGAATATCGGTAAGCGAGGCACTTGGCAGTGCAAAGGGGTTGATCGTGTTGAAATCGGGCAGCGTGAACCCGAAATTCGGCAGGCTTGGGAAGGCCGGGATATTGGGCAGATCGGGCAGCGTGGGCAGGCCGATGTCGAACGGGATCGCCAGTGTTGGCAGCGATGGAAGGGTCGGCAGGGCCAGATCGGGCAGGTTGAAATCGACCTTTGGCAGGTCAAGACCAAGGTTGGCAAGCGAGAAGCCCCCCAGACCAAAGTTCAGCGACGGCAGATCGAAATCAAACCCGAAATCAGGCAGGTCGATTTCGGGGAAATCTATGCCCGCCGCAGACCCGCTGAACGTCAGGGGCAGGTTGGCATAGAACCCGATGCCAGAGAAGCTGGTCGAGATTCCAAGGCTCGCAGCCCCCGGAAGTGGCGAGGTGTTGATCGGGGCGAAGGTGACAGTGCCCTTGGTGATAAAGTCCGCCGGATCATCCGACAGGCCACGCACGCGCAGGGCGGCATAGATCGGGTCGGATTTCAGGTTTTCCGATACGGCAGTGGTCAGGATGTCGTCAGCAGCGTCAAGGGACGCAGCAGTGACCAGCACATGCGTCGCACCCGCAGCCAGATCAACACTTGGCGTCTTGATCAACAGCGTGCGCTTGGACGTCGACAGCTTCATCTCTGCGGATTTGACAATCACGCCATTGATGGTCACGTCACCGGAATCGAGCGCGTCCAACGCACTAAGGGCGTCTTTTTCTGTCGTCACCCCGTCGGGGTCCTTGGCAAACTGGTAAAGCACGCCATCGGCCGTCACAGTCACCTGCGTGACCGTCGGGGTGACAACAGTGGTTGGAACCGCGTTATTTGTATCGACAAAGCCAAACGTCGGCGCGGTGCCGGTATAAGCCACGGCATGTGCCACAGCCGCATCGGTCAGCCAGGCGACAGAGACAACACCGCCCGCCGCATCCACAGACAGAACGCGGAAGCTGGAACCGCCGGTGGTCAGAAGTTGGCCGGGTTGAAGGGCGCGCAGGCTGTCCAGATGCGCCTTTGCCTGTAAGGCCGTCGTCGGGGCGGTGGCGGCACCCAACATCAGTTGCAGTGTCGTGCCGTCGGTTGAAAGACCCGCATCGGTCAATTTGAACGTCGTTGCAGGGCCGACCACATTTGCATTGGCGGTCAGCGGCAGGCTGACGCGAACGCCGGTGCCTTGTGCAACCGGCTTAAGGTCGCCAATGAACAGGACCGTCAGAACTGTGTTGGTCGCGGTGCTGGTCGTGCCCAGAACAACCGCCTTGAGGCCGGCAATGGTGATTTCTGTGCCGCGCATCGGCATGTCATCCGCATGCAGCACTTGCGAGAGCTGAACATTCGCCTGCCCGCTTGCGGGATTCAGCGCGATGGCGTCTACCACGACAGGAACCTGAACAACCTCGACAGCGGCGATGTCGATCACCTTTGTCGTGCCGGATGCCGAAACGGTAATCGCTGTGCCGGTGATCGATGTAACCGTCGCGCCGTCGATCAGGGTCAGGTCAATGGTTGTCCCCGACGCGGCAGATACACGCCCCACCACACCGCTGCCCAGAACGATCAATCCGCCCACGGCAGGCTTTGTGTCGGCAGTCATTGCCACGTCAAGGGTCAGCGTCAGGGTGCCGGAACCGGCGGAAGTCACGGAAACCGGACGCAGCCCCCCCTCCAGCACGGCAGAACCGGCCACGGCAAGGCTGGAACCGTCGGACAGCAGCAACATGCCGGTATCGGGCGCGGCGGCCTGCCCTGTCGAGGGCCAGCCGACCAAGGCGGTCGTCGTCAGGTTGGATGGCGGCTGATCGAACCACATATCCAGCACGAATGTGCCGGCGACGTTCGATATGACATTGCCAAAGGCCGCGCCGGTTTCGGTGGTCTCGACCAGCGTCAGCGCGCCGCCGACATCGGGCACGCCCGAAATCCGCTTCAGCTTCAGCACGCCATCCCCACCGGTGGCCGTCTCGGGCAAGAAGGCTGTGACGGTAAAGACCGCCCCGCCCTGCTGCACCAATGTCTTACCGACAAGCGAGGTGTAATCGCCCGCCACATTGTACAGCGTCATCGTTCCCGCATCTATGGCGATCCGCGCCGTGTCCTGCAACGCGACCGAACCGCTGGCAAAGCCAAGGTCGATTTCGCTGGTGCCGGTGGGCGTGAACGACAGTTCCTGAACCGTCAGCGCAAGGCCGGTGTCCTGGCTGACAAAGACCTGTGCCTTGGGCACGGAACCGATAACCGCAGAGGTGTCGACCTTGAACAACAGATCGAAAACCAGATCGGCAGAGGCATTGACCGTGGCCGTGCCGCCTGCCTCGAAGGTAAGCGGGCCAAGGCCGAAGCCAAGCGCGTCGGCCAGATCGGTATCGTCCACATCCACGCGGAAATCGCGGGTATAGCCGTAATCCATCAGACGGATGGTGGTGCGGACCTCGCCACTGACCGGGTCGGTGACAAAGGCGACGGTGATATTGTCATCGGCTTCGGCCCCGAAAACCGAAATCATCGCATCGCGAACGGCCTGCTCTACGCTGCTGATTGCCTCGGCGCTGTTCTCGCGCAGCGCGACAAAGGCATCGCGCAATTTGCCGATACCAGTCATGTCATCCAGCGACTTGCCGATCAGCGGAATTTCCGCGTCGATCAGGCCGTCGCCGCCGTCTTTGCCAAGGATCACATCAAGGGCCGCAATCAGTCCTTCGATCACATCGGCATAGCTGAGCGTGTTAAGGCGCTTCATCCCGTCGGAGGACAAAAGGGTCTGATAGCCATCGGTCAGGAAGTCGACCAGATGCGTCGGGATGCTGATGTCCGGCGCGGTAAAGGTCGTGCCGTTGAAATCCGCACGCGCCGATACGACCGCCACTGCCGAATCGGACCCGAGCGAGGCAACGACCGGCAGGAAGAACCCAAGCGAGCCTGTCGCGTCGGCGGTCACCGAGAATTCGGTGCGTTTTTCAACCAGTGTCTTGGTCGTGGCCGTCGGCGACACCGCGAATTTCTGTGCGCTGTCCAGTTCGACGGTCACACGGGACGAGGTTGCGCCCTCGACAATATGCGTCACGGTGCCGGTCGCGCCGGTCACGGTGTCGACCAGCTTGGACCCGACGTTCAGGTTCAGCGCGGATGCAACCGTCAGCGACTGCATACCCGCGACATCCATCGGCGCGGCAAGCGGCGTGATGCCGGTGCTTAGCAAGGACAGCGCGGTCAGCGTGACACCGGACCCAAGCAGGGTCGCGGGCGTTCCGGCCATCAGGTCATCAAACGCAAGCGTCAGCGGTCCGGTTCCGACGATGTAATCCCCATGCCCCGCGACCTCGATCAACAGCGCGTCGGATGCGGACAAGCCGCTGGTGATGTTGAAGCTGAGGGTTGCGGCACCCAAGGCGATATTTGTTGTCGCGCCAACGCCAGCGCCACCGCCCGCTGGCGGACGGCGGTGCACCACCTTGGTGGCCGTCGACAGCGCCGCCAGCAGGGTCTGGACCTCTGCATTGGTCAGGACATAGGCACCGTCCACATTCGCGGTCGCGAAGGCTGTGCCCGTCGTGTCGTTCAGGTAAAGCTTGTCACCCGCAACCGATGTCACACCTGAAACTTCGATCAGTGTCTCTGCCAAAACATCGCCCAGCGTGCCGCCCGCAACATCGGTCGCGCCACTGCCCGCAAGGTAATAGGACACGCCCGCCGCCGGCTTGAAGGTCACAGCCCCCACGCCCACGATCAGCTTGTCCGCCGTGGCCCCCAAAATCGCCGCACGCAGGACGGACTCCGCCTTAAGCGCTGCACCGGGCACAACCTGGATCACCGTCGTTTTGCCCTCGATTCCGCCCGCAGGCAGCGAACCGAAGGTATAAGGCGTGACAGATTGCGCCGCAGTGATGGCCGTGCCGTCACCGCTTAGCGCGATACTGATGTAGTTTTCGGTATCCGATCCGGTGTCCAGACCGACAGAGATCGAAGCCTTGCCGGGCAACCCGGTGACCGCCACGATGCCGGTGCCAGCCGTAAGCACCGACGACAGACTTTGCACCCGAAGCGCGAACCCACCGCCGCCAGTTGCGGTCAATCCGGTGACGCCAGCAGCCAGCGCACGCAGATCAACGGTGCGTCCGACGGGATCGAACCCGGCCACTTCGAACCAGTTTGTGCCGTCGTTCAGAATGCCCAGCCCGGGCAACCATTCGCCCACGGGGATGGCGTTCGACACGGCGACGCGCAAAACGGTCCGCCCCGGCGCGGTCTCGATCAGAGCACCTGCATCGGCAATATCCAGAACCGGTGCATATAGCGTGTCGCCGTTCACCGGCTGACCCGTGTGGCCCACGGCCTCCAGCCAGAAACCGCCGGTATCCGCACGCACGACTTCGAACCAACGACCCGAACTGTCGATCAGATGCGCACCGACCAGCGGCGTGCCGGTCAAGGTGACGCGGGTGCGGGTCTGCACATCGGTCACGCCAGAGGTATCGGTCACGGCAGAGATGCCATAGCCGATCGCACCGGCCCCGGCCGCCGCCGCCAGATCGCCCAGCAACACGCGGGTGCCATCGGCGAACTCGACAACGCGGTCGATCAATTCATCCGCCGCAGGCACGCCGGTTGTTACAACCGTCGCCAAAAGCGCCGTATCATCAGCAGATACGACCTGCCCGACCCAGCCAGAAGTCACGCCACCGATCAGATCGCCCTTGCCAAGGTACAGCCCTGCGCCAGCGCTTAGATCCGCACGGATTTCGCCCACGGCGGGGCCACTGGCGGTTTTGATGTCATAGCCAAGCGCACCGATCGCGCCAGTCGTATCCACGTTGTGGATGTATTTGGTGTCGGAAAACACATTCGCGGTCGCGCCCGAAGGTGCCAACAGCGTCAATGTTGCCGTCTTATAGTCCCATCCGGTGACAATGCCGAACGAACCTGTTGCCGCGTCAAAGGGCAATGCCTCGGGTCCGGCCACAACCACCTGACCGACGGAGAATGTGTTCTGGTCGAACATCGTCGTGGCAGACCGGGTCAGCGTGACGGTCTGCAACTGCGCCTCGGGGTTCGAGGACAGCCAGATCGCACCGCCATTGATGACGAGTTCAGGAAGATACGAACCCGCGCCGAATTGGGTCAAAAGCGCCGTTGCGTCAGCGGAAAGCCCCAGCGTCGCCGCGCTGGTCTGCGACAGACGCAACCCGAACGCCAGATCCAGACCGGAGGTATCCATCAGACGCAGTTCTTGCGGGCGCAAGCCGCTGCCGACAAGTTCCAGATCCAGCGAAAGATCGGCAGTGCCGTCGATCCGCAGACCAAGGCTGATCCCGTCACTCAACGCCGAGCCGGAAATCGGTCCCAAATCGCCGATGTCCCCCAACGAGACGTTAATCGTCTGCGTTTCCTTGAAGATTTTGCTGTAATTGACAGAGACTTTCAGAATCCAGTCCGCACTGGTGGCCGCCTCGACATAGCTGATCGTAAGGAAATCGGCGGGCAGGCCCGGAATATCACCAAGGCTGTTCAGCCAGACGTCGATCGGGTCACCATTGTCGGCGGGCAGAAGATCCAGAACCGCAGACAGTGCCGTCTTGACTTGCGTCAGGTCGTCAAGCGATTGATTAACAAACGGAATATCCGCCGTCAGCAGGCTGGCCGCGGGGCCGTCACCCGATGTCAGCGCCTCTATCCCTGTGCGCAGATACCCCAACAACTGTGTCGGCGTCAGGTTGGCAAGGTTCCCCAGCGCGTTCTGAAGCAGGTTGATTTTGTCCCCGATGAAGATCGCGAAATCCAGATCGGGCGTGAAGATCCCCAGATCGACCGGCGCGGCGGCAATCGCGGCATACTGTAGATCGCGGATCAAACCCGTCAAATTCAGCTGGTCGAAAGACGTGATATCGACCGATCCATTCAGATGGCCGATCTCTTGTCCGATGAAATCCGCGTTGGCCGACAGATCGACCGAAAGCGAGGCGTCAAGCCGTGGCTGCATCGCGGCCAGTTCAAAGATCGGGGCGACACCCTGACTGATCCGGCCCTCGTTGATAGAGGTCTTGATCGTCGCAATGTCTCTTGCCTTCAGCGCCGCCTGCAAATCGACATCGGTCGAGTCGAGGACAAGCTGAACGGTCCCCGCAGCCCGGTCAACAGACAGAATCCGCCCATGGATCTGCCCCGCGCCGAAGGTCAGCGTGGACTGATCGCGGGTCTGCGCCTGGCTTACGCCGCTCAGCGCGTCGAGCAACGCGGTTGCCTCCGGCGTGGCACCAAGGGTCAGCGTATAGACGAACGGCAAGTCGGCCGCGCCATACAGCTTCGGCTCTTCGACCACAGTCGCGCCGGCGGCAAGGCCGGTCACCGTGATGCCGGACCATGTGCCGGTCAGCACGTTATCCGCCAGAACCAGACCGATGGACCTGCTGTCCAGATCGGCGGGCAGGATCACGGCGGCGGCAAGGGACATCTGCGTCGTGATGCCGTTTTCCTCGTAGGTAAAGCTGAGCTGCACATGGCTTGTGCCGTCGAATTGTCTGGCGTTGACGGTGTCCAGATCCAGCGTGACAACGCTGTTGGCGCGGGCGCCAATCGTCGCGTCATAACGCGCCTCGCCCACAACCCGCAGCAGGGTATCGCCCACGGCCACTTTGGTCGTGCTATTGCCCGTCTCGCTGAGCAGCATCTGCTCGCCGCCCGCCAGAACAACACCGATCCGGTCTTGTCCCAGATCAAGCCACTGCGCAGTCGTGGTCGCAGGATCGTTCATCAGGCGATCAGAGGCGCTGATGTTCACCAATTGCGCGGAAGAGCCGGTCGAAAGATCGCTGTCCAGCGTGACATAGGTGATCTGACCGCTGCCGCCTGCGGCAACATCCGTCACGTTGGCCCCGTCGGCAGATTTCAACGTACCGCTGATAACATAATAGGTGCCACCGGCAACCCCGCCGCCATCCAGACCATATGTCAATGTCGCCTGCTCGGCGCCGTTGGTGCCGGTCAGGGCAATGCGCCCGTTCTGGACAGAGGCGGAAAGCGTTCCAACCGCAGGCACATCCACGCCCAGCTTCATGGCGATTTCTTCGGCCACGGCGCTAAAACTTAGCGTCAGGCCGCTGTCCGCACCAACATAGACCACAGGGCGCAACAGCGCCGTGTCGTTTGCCAGACTGCCCAGCGAGCGCTGCGAGGCATCCGCCGACAATGCGCCGCCAAAAACAAAGCGCCCCGACAGGCCGACGCCCGCCTCAAGGCTGGCGGACAGTTCGGAATTCAGGATTCCGGTCAGCCCAAGTGCCTCGTCCAGATCAAGCGCAAGCGCCTGACGCGCGACAACGGCATTGTCGAAATCCAGACGGATTTCAAACCCGCGCAACGGAACGGACCCATTCCAGGGATCCCCCGGCAGCGTCGAGAACCCCAGCGTAAAGACCGGCGGCGTGTCCCAACCGGCAACAGAGGCAATGGCGTCATTGACCAGCTTTTCAACCGTCAGGACGCTTTGTTCGAATGGTCCGGTGATCGTGCCCAGAACAGCGTCAATCGCCGTGAAAATTGGCGTGATCGGCAGGATATCATCCAGCGAACGACCGACAAAGGGGATTTCCTGCGCAAGCAGCGACGCCGCCGTATCGCCCTTCATCCAGTCGCGGGCGCTGTGCACCATCGCCAGAAGGTCATCCATCGTGAACGAGGTAAAATCATCCAGCTGCGGCATCAAAAGGCTGCGCAGGTTTAGGTCAGCCGGCACGTCCAGCATCGCGATGTCGACCAGCGGCGCACTTGACGCCGAAACGCCTGCTGCAAAGCTGCCGGTCATGCGTGCGGCCTCGAAGCCCTCGATCGCCTGCAAACTGTTGCCAAAGGCGCGGGCAAGCGACAGCCCCATGCCAAAGCCCGCCTCGATCTGCGTGGCGAATGTTGCCGTGTGATCAACGGTGATCGCAAAGCGCGCGCCGATATCGTCCAGTTGCGCGGCAAGGCTGCCGGTGCCAAGCACGACATCCTCGCTATTGCCGAAGGCAACAGAGGCATTCTGCGCCACCACGCCAAAGCTGCCAAGGCTGCCCGCGTCGATGGCGAAAGAGATATTTGTGGGCGCCATGCCCGCCAGTGCACGGATCTCGAAGGGGGTCGCCACCTCGCCATTGTCCAGCGCACGGTACCCACCGTTTGCGATGTCTTCGACGACAAAACTGATCACCGGCTGGCCACTGGCAGCATCCCAGCTGAGTTCCAGCGTCAGGTCCAGATCAAGCGCCAGCGCATAGCCGATCTTTGTTCCATCCAGCGCCTTGATGCTGAGCAAACCAAGGTCGGTCAGACCGATCAGATCGGCAAGGCTTTGGCCGTCGATGTTCAGATCGGACAGATCCAGATCTAGCGCCAGCATGTCCGACAACAGCCGCGTGCCCTTGATATCAAGGATCAGCGCGTCCGAAACAGCCCCCCCCGTGACGGCCTTGGGCTTGATCGACACAACCAGATCATCGGGTGCAAAGCGCAAGGGATCGCTGGCGTCGGTCATCGCGTCATGGATCAGCGCCGCGCCGAAATCAAGCGATTGATCCCGCGCGTCGGTCAGGGCGGCGATGGCCGCCTTCAGCGCGGATTTGATGCCTGTCATGTCCTCGACGGACTGCCCGATGCCGGGGATAACCATATCGACAAGGCCGTCCTGCGTGTCCAGATCGCCCAGAACCAGTTCAACCGCCTTGGTGAAACCGTCGCCCAGACGGGTGATGTCGGTCCAGCCCGCGGCCATCTCGACCAGCGCCGCACCGGCCCCATTGAACGCATCGCGCATCGCCGTGATCAGCGTGCCGCCGTCGAAACGAAGCGTCGGCGCAACGGTCGTGCCGTTCTTGATCGAGGCGGAAAGCGTCGCGGTATCCAGCGTCACAGATCCGTTCGGCAGGATCGCGGAAACCGCGCGAATGTCCAAAGACGCATCCGCCTTGAACGCAAAACCTGTGGTCGGAACAAGCCGCGACGCCTCGAACTGGGGCACGATGCCTTCGTTGTCGGGCAGGCCATCGTCCAGTTTCAGCCGCAGCGCGACAAGCGCCAGTTGCTTTGGAACAGTCCCGTGGTTGCCGACCTGAACCTGCACGTCGCCCGCGCCGATCAGCCCGGTTTTAAAGTTGAACAACTCTTTCCCGGCGGCCAGATCCAGCGAAAGATCCGCCGCGATGCGGGTCGAGAATTCGTCGACCAGTTCCAGCGGAATCGTTTCCACTGCGCTGATCGTATGCTGTGCGCCGCCCTCGAAGGTGATACTGTCGCCGACGGCCAACGCGCCGGTCTCCACCATCAATCCCAAGGCCCCGCCGCTGACACCCCCGGTCGTGCCACGGGCGATGACAACGCCATTCCGGGTGGCCGAAAAGGCCTTCCCCGCCAGCGCGCCCGGGTTGCTTGTCGCAAAGCCGGACCACTGCACCTGCGCACTGCGCATATCCAGATCAAAGCGGAACAGCCCCAACAGCGGATCGCTTGCCGTGCCAAGGGTCAGCGCGGCGTCGATGAGAACAGCGGTGTCCAGCACCAGGGCCGTAACCGGCTGACGCGCGGCATCCAGCGTGTCATGGACCATCTGTACAGCATCGGCTTTGTCGAATGCCTGATCCCAGACCACTTGCGCCAGCATGTCGATACCGGCACCGGCACTTGCCGCAGGTGCGCCAGTGCTGTCCACATAGTTCACACTGCGGATCACACCTGTCGCAACCGTTGCAGCGCTACTGTCAAGCAAGCGCAGGCGGCTGCCCTCTTCCAGCGTGCCGATCGCCTGATTGGTCAGGCGTAAGGTCGACGGTTGTTCGACCACGCCCCCCGTGATGTTCAGCATCAGGCCGTCAATCGGTGGCACTTCGGGGGTCGGCAGGCCAAGGAAGGCCGCGAATTCCGACAGGTTGATCGTGTCGACGGGCAGCCCTGTCGAGGGGGCCCTGATGCCGATGACAACGCTCAGGCGGTTCGGGGTGCCCGCTGTCATTTCCGCCGGGGCCTCCAGCCGGATCGTCAGCGGCGAATTCGCAGGCAAGGCGGCCTTCAGGATCGCGTCCATCTGCGCCACGCCGGTTGCGGGGGCTGCAGCAAGGATCGCGGCGATCTGTGCCAGCGCGGTATCAATGCCCAGCAATTCACCAAGGCTTTTGCCGATCAGCGGCAGTTTCTGGTTCAGGATGGATGTGCCCGTCGCGGCAGAGGCATCGTTGAAGATCGCGGCAAAACTTTCCGAAATCGTCGCCGCCAGTTCGTGCAGGTTCAGGTTTTCAAGCCCGGTCAGCGCGCCATAGCGCAGCTCGGCCAGCGAGGGAGGCGTAAAGTCGAGCGCGGCCTCGATCACCTTCTGCGCACCCGATGCAACGGATGCCGGAAGGGCTGCTTGGACCGCCAGCGTCAGCGTTTGCGTGACGCCGTTCAGGGTTGCGGCGCTGTTCAGCGTTTGCAGGTTGAAATCAAGCGTTGCAAGATCCAGTTCCGGCAGGAAATTCGCAACGAAATCCCCGATCAGCGGATCGAATTCAGCCGCTTTCGCGATCAGATCCGCGCGCAGGGTCACGCCAAGGCCCGCCAGCGCGGTCAGGTCCAACGTTCCCGCCGCCAACAGCGTCGAGGCGCTATTGGCATATCCCGTCAATGCGGCAATCGCCGTCTGAAGCGCCGCAATTCCGGTGCTGACGCCGTCAAGTCGGGCGGTGACCGAAGCCAGATCAGGCGCGGCAATCGCCGTGCCCGCAACAGCCGTATCCAATGCCGTTTGCGCCACGGCAACCTGCGCCCTGGCTGCCGTCACCTGCGCTGTTGTCGCGCTCAGCTCTACACTCAACGCGCTCAGCGTCAGGTGCAGCGCATTCACCGTATCTACTGCGGAACCCACGCGTGTTGTCGTGTTCCCCGCCGCAATCGCAAGCGCCGCACGCAGCTGGTCACCGGCGGTAATATAGGCGTTCTGCACAACCGACAGCGCCGCCTCGGACAGGGTGACTGCCTCCATCAGGCTGCGCATCGTGTCAATGCTGATGTCCACAGCCGTGCGGGTGGATTGGGCGTAGGACAGCAGCCCTGTCAGGGTCGCCGTCGCCGCCGTTGTCACCAAAGACACCGCGTCTGCCGATGCGCGCAACGCGGTCAAACCCGCTGTCAGACCGGTCGGTGCGGTCAAACCTGCAGCGACCGAAACAATGGCGGATGCCTCGGTCTGAAGCCGTGCAACCTGCCCGTTCAACATGGTCAGCTGCGCAATAGCAGCGTCAAAAGACGCCAGAATGGCCTGTTTTGACGCCAAGGGTTCAGAGGCGGGCAATGCGACCTGCGCGGCGGCGCTGGCGACCGCCTGTGCAGCGATCGCAATCCGCTCCTCCAGCGACGCGCTGGTTGTCAGCGCGACGTCAAGCCGTGTCCGCAGCGCGTTGAACGCCTGTGCCGCCAGAACCGTTGCGCTATCCGCGCCGGTCGCGGTCACCTGTGTCAGGATCATCGTCGCCGCGCCGATCCGCGCGGCAAGCGCGGCGGCCTGCCGTGTCAGCGTCGCAAGCGCACCCGATGTGCCGGAAATATCCTTGGCCGCACCATAGGCGGCACTCGCCGCAAGCGCATGCACCGCAACTTTGGCGTTCAGGGCCACCAGAATGTCCAGCGCGGTTGCGGCATCTGCCTTTGCCGCGTTGAACACATCTTGCGCCGCGTTTTTCGCCGCAGCCGCAGCAGCCTGTTTTGCCTGTAGCACCAGATCGCCGGTATCGCGCGTCAAACGGGTATCGGCATTGGCCAATTCCGTTTCGGCGGCTGTCAGAACCCGCGCCGCACGCTCCAGCGCGTCAAGGCTGGCCATCGCGCCGGTCATCGTTTCAGGGCTAGCGTCGATCACCGCCTGAAGACTGTTCAGCGTCACCTGCCCCAGCGCGACATCCAGCGACGTCCAACCCGCATCCGCGCCACTGCTGAGAACAAAACTGCCCTTGTCACCAAGCAACGAGATTTCGGCGGCATTCAGATCAAAGCTGGCGACTTGACCCGTCGTTTCGCCATCAAGGGCGATATCGACCGTCGAGGTGCCGGTCCGCGACAGGCTGATCGTGCGGTCGGTATCGTCCAGTTCGGTCAGCGCTTTGGTGGTCTGGCCCGCAATCGTAAAGGCGATCTGACCGTTCTGGCCACCAGCCAGCAAAATATCACCCGTTGCCGAAATCGCGATCTTGAACCGTGGCTGCACGAACAAAGAGGCGCCGCCGGTCAATACTTCGGCAATCTGCGCATCGAAATCGGGCGCATCGGTCGTCAGGCCAAGAAGGGCCGCAAGCTGATCGCGGCCCATTGCGGCGCGCGCAGTGTAATCCACCTTGATCGTCGGCGCGTAGATCAGGATCAGGTTGCCCGACTTCACGTCATAGGTGAACGTGATGTAATCGGGATGTTCGGGATCGGTGCCCGCGCCTGTGTTGAACACCGCCGCCAGCGCGGCAGAGGCCCCGTCAAGCGTGCCGTCCTTCAGCGTGTCGTTGACCGCCAGAAGGTCGCTCAACTGCGCAAGTTTCAGCACATCGGCCAGCGCGTTGGCTCCGCCATTGGTCAGAACATCGGCAATGCTGAACCCGCCAGAGAACGGCACCTCGACCTGCAACAGGTCATTGAACAGTCCGGTTTCGGTGGTCAGCGCGGCAGACAGCGAGTCCACCGCCGCCTTCACGTCGCCCGCAAAGCTAAGGGTGCTGGCGCTGCCCGGCAATTCGTCGATCAGCCGCCCGCCAAAGTCGACTGTGATCGTGGCGCCATTGACTGTGCCGTCGGTAAAGCTGGCGATGCGCTGCAACGATGTGGCATCGGCTGGCAGGAAATCCACCGTCAAGGCGCTGGCACGGCCACCCGCAGGCGGGGTCAGCAGCACGTCAAATTTTGCGGTGCCCGACATTTCGGCCTGCACACCACCCGAGAAGTCCACCGCACCCGAGGTTGGCGAATACACAAAGCGCGGCGCGAACGTCAGCCGCAGCGGGTCGGCGACATTGTCGAAACGTTTGTCCCCGACAATGATGTAATCCACATTGCGGAAGTCGATGAAATCGCGTGGCGCGGCCAAGGTGGTCGATGTCAGCTTGAAGCCGCCGTTCACCTCTGACAGTTCGACGAAGGGCTCGAACTGCCCCCCGATCCGCTTCATGCCGAAGTCGATTGTGATGTCCAGATCGGCTTCCAAACCGAAGGCATAGCCGTCGACGTCCATATTGACGCCGAACAGGTCGATGCCGATGGCCGACAGGTTGAACAGGTCGTTCCGGTGGAATTCGTCCACCGATTTGGTCAACGTGATCAGATCGGCAATCGACACGCGGTAGCGCACCTCGTCCAAAAGCTTGCCATCGGCAGAGCGATCCGTGGACAGGTCCAGCAGCGTCGAGGAAGACCCGTCTGCCGTCTGCGTCAGCAGCGGCTTCGTGGTGCCGTCTTCTGCGCCGCCAACGCGGGTGACGCCGACCATGGCGTCAAGTTTCAGGGCTAGCGCATCAACAAACGCGGCAAGGTCGCCGGTGTAATCGGCGGTATCCAGCGGGTCGATGTTGCCGCTGTAGGTCGCAAGGCTGTCAAGATGCGCGGAAATTACGCTTGCCAGATCGCCATAGGCAACGCTGGTCTCGGGATCGTTCAGCAGGTCAAAGAACGACTTGCCATTCAACAGCGGAATGGGTGCCGCCATAAAGCTGCTGACGCCATCGGACGACGGCACAGTGCCCTGCAACAAGCGGTCGAATTGCGTGCTGCCAGAGGCGTCCGACAGCCAATCCGAGATGAACATGTCATCTGCCGAAAACAGCAGGTTCGACATTTCCCATTCGGCATCGTTGACCAGCAACAATCGCGGATCGTCAAGCCCGGTCTGGCCAAAGCCGTTGGCGGTGAACACAGGGGTGAATTTCGGCCCTGTGGTGACACCGGCCACGGTTTTCGGCTGATACTGGATGGGCAGCGTCAGGGTATATGTGGCGGCGTCCGCTCCGGTTTCGGCCGGCGCGATCAGGGGCGACGCGCCCCCGATCAGGGTGATGCCGTCTGTTCTGGTCTTGGTGGTGAATCCGATGTTCAGGTCAAACACCGGGGTCAGGATTTCCTGCTGCCCCAGCGTGCCAAGGTCGATCTTCAGCTTTGCGGCCGGATCGGTTTTGTTGGCGTCGTTCGCCGTCAGGGTCAGGCCAAAGATATCCTTGCCCGCAACCGTCTCGAACACCGTGTCGAACACAAGTTCGCCGTCGGTCACGCCGTCGGCAACCGTATTGTGCTTGATCCGCGCCCGCACGGCAGAGGTCACCTTTGGCGTCACGCGGTACGCTGCACCCGACAGCGCCAGCGTGCTTAACCGTGCGAAATCAATCACGAATTCCGGCAGGTCAGCGTTGATCGTCAGATCAACGGTCAGGCCCGCATCGGTGTTGCCAGCATTGACCGTGGCCAGGGCATAATCCGTGCCAGCCCCCAGTTCTGCCAGCAAAGCGGCCAGTGACGTGACGCCCGCCCCCTGCGCGTCCAGCTTGGCGGACAATGCGTCCACCAGCCAGTCGGTCATATCAATGCCAGAGGTATCGCGCATGATATCGACAATACTGACCCCCATCGGCGGGATCAGCGCCGACAGTTCCGGCGACGCGCTTAGCGCATCCAGAAACGACTGACCGACCAATGTATCAAGGCGGCGTAATTCCAGCGTGTAAAGTGCATCGCGCTTTGTGGCATCGAACAGCCCGTCGGTGCCGGTGTTCACCTTGCGCATATCCTGCATCGCGGTCATGCCGGAATAGGTCAGGGTATAGGTGCCATCCAGCACGCCCTCGGCCGTGGTTCCCAGAACCCCGCGCGGGTCGCGGAAATCAAGATCGAAGTCCAGCGTGGCGGTCAGATTCGTCGCTGTCCAAACCCCGGATGCAAGCGTGGTCGTCTGCGTCACGCCCAGCCGCAACGAGGCGGCATCGACAATCGGGTCGCCCGGCAAGCCATTGGCAAGCGCGATGCGGCTGCTGTCAGCCGATACAACATCAATGGCCAGCGTAACGGCAGCGGCACCCTGCGTCACCGCTGTGTCGCTGAGCGTGGTGGTGAATTTCAGGCGGGCACCCAGATGCGCGTCCACCTTGCGTTCGCCGACTTCCGACAGGATCGGCACCTCGCCCCAGACGCCACGTGCGCCAAGGGTATCGTCCAGAACGATCCCGTTCAGGTCGATGTCCAAGACACCGTTCTCGAACGACAGCGTGATCGCCTGATGCGCGGGATCAGCGTCGATCAGGTCATATCTGCCGAAGGCCGACAGGCCGGTTTCTTCGTCAAGGGCGCGCTGTAGCGCGTCGTCAAGGTCGTTCTTGATAACGGCATCTATGCCACGATTGCCCCAGGCACGGGCGATCGCATCGGACAGGCTTTCAAATCGCTTGAACAGGCTTCCGTCTGTATCCCCCAGCCCCGCCAGATCGGACAGGGTAACCAGATCTTGTGACTGCCGTTCAGCCAGTGTCAGACCGTTGGCGGGTGCCGCGTTGGCATCGCCCAGCAGATCGCCAAATCCGGTTTCTGCGGTTTGGGCGACAACCTCGCCCTTGCGCAGCACCAAAAGCTGGGTTTGTGCCACGTCGGCCCGATCCGTCGCAGGGGCCACAGGGGCCTTCGTAACGGTCTCTTGCGGCTTGACCAGATCCTGCGCCATGCGCAACAGACCCATCAGCGCCATGCCGTCACGGCCCACGGGATGCTCTGTCGACAGGCGCGTTTCCAGCCCGTCCAGCCAAAGGTTCATCGCGGCGTTGCCCGCACCGGCAATCCGAAGGGCCGTGAACGGGTTAGAGTTACCCAACAGCTGAGCTGCGTTAATCGCGTAGACCGGGGTGCCGGTTCCAAAGCCGCCCATCAAGTAGTCATGGGCAAAGGCATCGGCCAAAAGGCTGTCGCCAAAGGTCAGTGGCGTGGACTGGACCCATTCGTTCTCAGACATCCCCGAGGCATCGCCAGCGGTCCGCAGATAGACACGCAACTGGTCGATGTTCGCCGTCGCGGCAACGGGGAATGCGGTTGTGTCAAAGGTTTGCAGGTCAGCCCGCTGCACCAGAATTGCGACATCCGTTGCACTGGCAGTCACCGTCAATATGCTGCCCGACACAGACAGGGTCGCACCCAGCGTTGCCGCAAGGTTCTGCACCGCCGCCGAGGCAACAATCGCGTCGGCCAGTGTTCCGGTGCCGATGTTCACCGCAACGCTGGTTCCGCCCAGCGTCACATTCCAGACCGTAGCCGAAAGGCCGGGCAAGATCAGTTCAGCGGTGGCGGGCAAGGTAAAGGTATTTGTGACGCCCGCCGCGACAGTCGCGCTGGCGCCACCGCCGGCAGCACTGCGCTGAAGCGTCAGTTGTGTTTGATGGCTTTGCGTCGCAACACCGGCCGCGTTTACAGTCAGGCCCAGTGTGATATCGCCGGTCGCCACATCCAGCCCCGAGGCCAACCCCGCAGGCAGACCCGTCCAAGTGCCGCGCAGGGTCGTCGACAGGCCATAGGTTTTGGCAACCAGATCAATTTTGGCAGTGATGTTCTGCACCAGACCAGCCACACGGTCGATCAGCAAAGACAGCCCCCCAAGCGGGGCGCCCGCAACCAGATCAGCCGTCAGCGCAGAGCCAAGCGCGGCCCGGAATGCCGTGCTCGTGATGCCCTCTGCCGCCGCGACAAAGGCGCGATTGGCGCGCAGGCGCGCGGTCTCGTTTCCGACATTATCCAGATCGCTGGCCGCAATGCTCGTTTCGTTCTCGATCGCGTCGGTTGTCTGCTCCAACGCCACCAGGCCAACGCTCAACGCGGCCTTTTCGAGTGCGGCAACAGCGGTTTCCAAACCACCCGCCAGCCACGAAATCGGGTCTGCATCGGCAAGGGGGCCGGTCAGGCCGGACGAGGACGCAAGCGCCTGCCATGCCGTGCTGGTTGCAGCACTCAGACCTGCCAGAACCTGGCCGGAAGACAGGCCAAGTGATGCGCTTTGCGAGGCGTCCACCAGAACGGCGGCGTTGCGCAACGGCATCTGCGAGGTCGTCTTTGTCAGGGCGCCCAGTGTCGTCGCAGCAACCGAGGCCGCGAATTTCAATGACCCGAAGGCCGTCGCAGGGGTCGCAAACGCGCTGCGCGCGGTCGGCGCGGCAAAGCCCATGTCGGACCAGTTCGTCAGCGCAAGCGCAAGACTTGCGTCAAAGGCAGGCTCTGCCGGAACGGTAAACTCTCCCGTCAGCACAAAGCCGATATTCAATTTGCCAGCCACAAGCGTCGCCTCGACCGAGGACAATTGCCCCCCGAATGTGACCGCCTTGATGCTGTCCAGAATGTTGTTCGCGCGGGCGACGTTGTCGGCAGCCGCAAGGCTGTTTCCGGCATGTGCCGCAGACTGCAGTGCTGCAACCAGCGTGTCCGCCGTGCCACCCGTTGCAAGCGCCCAATTGCCCAAAGGTTCTTTCAGCGCAACCGCATAGGACGCAAAGAATTTGTCGATATTCGAGGCGGTTGGATTGTTGTTGGTATCAACCGGACCGGGGTCAAAACTGACCACGAACGCCGCCGCGTCCGCCGTCACAATATCCAGCGTTCCCAAGGCGTTGCCCAGCATCAGCGCCGTGGTTGACACATCACCGCTGATGAATTCCAGATCCCAGTCACCCGCCGCGCCCGTCGCGTTGACAGAGGCCGCGACATCGGCACCCGTCAGCGCCGCAAGCCGCTGCGGCAACATGCCCTGCGCCAGATCGCACGCATACAGCATCAGGTCGCCGCCGGGCTGCAAGCCCTTGATCAACGCCATCACGATGGCATCGTCGGCCGCGACATTCTCGCCCATCAAACGGTCGCCGACCACCTGACCGGCATCGGACCCGTGGGTCAACCAATGCACCGCGTCATAGCGCACGCCGCTGCTTAACGCCGCGATGATATCCGCCTCGGAGCTGACCTCGATGACGGTTTTGTAGGGGTCAGAACCAAAGCCGATATCGGCCAGAGCCGGCTTGATCATGTCAAGCGACCCCGCAGATACGTCCAGCAACACCAGTTCGATCGCCGTGTCCGCGACAACCGCATCCTGTTCGATGGATTCACCGGGCAGCCGGTCATCCTCGATCGAGCGATAGATCGCAACGTCTGGTTCGTCCGCGATGTCAGGCGCGTAGGGAATAAGATCAACGGAAAGAAGTATCCGGTCTTCAAGTGGTTCGATCGCTATTTGACGGCGTGTCGTGGCAGACCCGTTGTTCGCACCGAAGATCTTGTTCATTCCATACCTACTTCTTTTAAAATCGTGGCCGCAGCGGCCTGCATTCAATCAAGGACCAACCACAGCGGCCGGGGTATTCAGCGGTAGGCTTTTGTCGAAAGCTGACCGTCGGACAGAATATTCGCGACATATTTGACAACATCAGCATCAAGCGCGCCTGTGGCCCGGGCCCGCGCGACGGTTGCGGCAACATAGTTACGGCGCGTCGCCTGACGCAAAACCTGCGCGCGAACGACTTCCATTTGCGCCATACCGATTTCGACTTCGGTTGCACTTCCGGCGTCCATTTCCAGACGCAGCGCGGACAAACCTTGCGCCCGGTTGGTCACGACAGCCTGTAGCGCCTGATCGTTCTGCCACAGCGCGGCCAAAGCGGCGTGGGCGGTTTCCAGATCGTTGACCTGATCGCGCAAACGCTGCTCACGCTCGTGTTCGATCGCCAGCGCCTCGTTCAATTCGCGGGTCTTGGTCGCCTTGACGCGACCGCTGGTATACATGTCCCATTCCATCAGAACCCCGATATCCGTGGTCTCTGTCAGGCTGGAGCCGTCGAACAACGAACCACCACGATCACGGCGCGACCGCTCGGCCACCACCGACACACGGGGGCGCAGTTCCAGACGCGCACGCTCGACCTCTCTCAGGGCCGCCGAGAGCGTGCCTTTGAGGGATTGCTGCTCGGGGCTGTTCGCCACCGCGTTACGCTCTGCCTCGGTCAAGGGTTCGGGCCGTGGCAAAGGCCGCGACAGGTTCACCGCACGCGGCAGCGGGCAGGCAACGTCGGACGCCATGCGGCAAAAGCTGTCAACGCGAATGCGGTAATCGGCCTGGGCCACCGCAAGGTCGCTGCGCGCCCGCGCCAGTTCGGCCATGGTTTCGGCACGCTTGGACTGGCGCATCGCGCCCTCGCCGACCTGCTGTGCCTCGGACTGGTTCCGCGAGGTGTAATAGGCGACTTCGGCATTGGCCAAAGAGAACCGCTCCAGCGCTTCCGCACTGCCGATATAGCGGCGCAACATGCCATCCAGCGCATCCTGCTGCGCCACCATAAGATCCGCGCCGCGCGCGACCAATTCGGCCCGCGCCGACGCGATGTCAGCGGAGGCCGCGTAATCCAGAACCTTCTGGCGGGCGGTCAGGGTTGTGTCCAGCGTGGTGTATTTCGACGAGTTGCCAGCAAAAGACGGATTGGACGAATACAGGATATCCTGCTGTGTCTGCGTCTGCTCGATTGCCATGCTGACTTGCGGGCGGAAGGCGCGGCGCAATTCCTCGATACGGGCCTCGGATGCGGCGCGGCGCATTTCGGCGGCAGTGACAGACGGGCTTTTTTCGGTGGCAGAGGCGGCAAAGGCAAACAGGTCGCCCCCTGCTTGCGGCGGGCGCGGCGTGCCGATCGGGCCATAGTTGGGGCCCCTCGCCTCTTTGTCGACAAGCTGCACAACCTCGTCAAGGCTTCGCTCGAACTTCACAGGTTCGGCGCAACCACTGATGGCAACCAGGCCCAAGGCCAGAACATACGGGCTGGAAAACTTCAATTTGACACCTCTTGAACCGCTCTTTTGAAGACAGGAGTGTGCAAATCTCGCATTTATTAATATTCTTGGCCGTTCAACACAGGGGAACTACAAAACTCAATGAAAACTAGTCGGCAAAAAATTGCCTACGGCTGCACAATCTATCTATGCGGACAAGATGGCTTCGAATCAACATAATTCATCCATTCGGCGTATCGAAATCATCCTTTTGGATGCTTTTTTGACGCAAATGCGGCCCAATCAACAGGGTAGCGGGCTTTTATCCCCAGGCCGGAAAAAGTGCCTTGTAAAAGCCGCAATCAGTTGGCGAAGTCTCATATCATGCCGGTGTCCGGCTTCTGTCGTCCTGACATCACCGGCATTGTCTTAAAACACCGTTGAAAACGAAACCTGAAACTGCTGCGTTTTGTCGTAGGATTGCTTTTTGACCGGCTCGGCAACGCTAAGCTGGATCATCCCGATCCCCAGATCGTATTGTATCGTCAGGCCGGCCGAAGACCGCAAATGAAAGCCGTCATCTACCGCGTTCAGGCCAGCGGCTCCGCCCCCCGTCCGGTCAAGCCCCCACAACGATCCGGCATCGACGAACACGCCCGGAACCAGCTTTGCCTCGGCACCGAACACCTGCGGCAAACGCGCATCCAGACGCGCAGAAACGAAGGTTTTACCGCCCAAAGAGGCCGTGCCCGGAACATTCAGGTCACGCGGCCCGATCCCGGCAAAGGCAAAGCCGCGCACATCGCCAGCCCCGACAAAGAACCGGTCACCAATGCCGATGTCACCCTTCTGCGAGAACAGCATGCCGCCCTTCAGCGCCGCGCCCAGCGCGACCCGCCCGCCTGCGATCTCGTTTGATGTCTCCAGCCGGAAGGTGGTCTTCAGGTAATTCAAACTGTCGTTTGTCGCGACACCCTCTGCCGAGAACGTTGCGCTTGCGACGCCGAAATCATACGACAGCACGCCGCCGATACCGGTCGCATTCCGCGACCCTTCGTCATCGCGGATCAGCTTGGACGTCGCGGCATCCACGTTCTCGATCACATCATGCGAGAATCGCGCAAAGACCTGAATGCTGACTTCGTCGCTTTGATGCCATGTGAGGCTAGGCCTGATGCGGAAGCTTTTTGTGTCGAACCTGAACGTATCCGTCGCCCGCGTATCCACGTAGGACACCCCGACCCCGAAGGCCGGCGACCCGCCGAACATATTGTTGTTGCGGAAATCCAGACTGAATCGGCGGTCATCCTTGGCGATATTCACACCGAAGCGCAGCGACTGGTCACGCCCCAGAAACCGGTTCCGCGTAAACCCCAGGCTGACATTGCCGCCGATATCGGAACTATACCCAAGCCCGGCCGAGATGCTGCCGACCGGCGCGTCCCCGGCCTTGTCCATTGGATCAGGCACATCCGCATCATAGGCACCATCAAGACCGACGTTCTGCGCCCAGGCTCTGTCCGCGACGTTCAATCCAAGAACCGAAGCCAGAACAGCCGCAGACAGTGTCGCAATTTTGCACAGGGGCAGGGCCATCCGGTGTCTCCTGAAAGGTTCCACATCCGGGGTGTGGTCGCACCGGATAGTGTTCGCGCCGGACTGTGCGGCGAAACATAATAATTTTCAAAACCGCAGACTGCTTCCCGCGATGTTTAGCTAGATACTGTGACGTTATGGCAACTAGCCACTACGGGTGGGCGCAGTGATAGGGGCTTTCACCAAAGAATCAAGCGCCGAGTCGCCTGCGGTGAAACACTGCCCCGCCTTCGCGCGCCCACCCCCGCCCCGGCGTCGATGCGCACAGGGCGGGTGCCGCGCCCCCGCCTAGAACTTGCGCGACCAGCCAAGTGTCGCGCTGACCTGATGCATGTCGATCTTGATGGACGACCCCGGCGTTGTTCCAGCCGGCGTAACCTCTGGCCCGCTGACAGAATTCGGCACGGCATATGTCACCGCAAAATCAAACGAGTCCCGCTGGTTCTGACTGTAGCTGCCGCCGACCGTCAGATGGTGTTGAACCACCCCCGGCGCGATGATGTTCAACGTGACATCCTCGGGGCCGATGGGGTTTTCGGAATAGGCGTAACCGGCGCGCCACGTCATACGGTCGCTTTTGCGCCACTCTGCCCCCAGTTTGATAATCCCGATATCATCCCAGCCGAACCCCGCGCCGCCCTTTGCCCCCAGCGGACCCGCATTGCCCGCGTTGCCGATGGCCCCGACCCCGCTGTAAAAGATCCGCTGATAATCGGCCATCAGCGTCAGATCCGGCCGCGCGTCCCAGGCCACCCCGACCGTAAAAGAGGCGGGAATGTCAAAGCTGCCGCCATCCTCGAACAGGCCCGCATATTTCTTGAACTTCGACATCTTCATCTTGGTCTGCGCGGCCAGCCCGAAATGCAGCGTGTCGGACAGATCCACCTGCATCCCTGCCTTCAGGCCAAAGCCATGGGACCAGTCGCGCCCGTTATCGGTCAGTTTTGCAGCATCGGAGGACACACCGCTGAACGCTGCCAATCCCTCGGCGCTGAACGCCTGCACCGCCAGTGTCGGGGAGATGCCGAACGACAGGTTGCCGACCTTGCGCGCATAGGTGGCCGAGACGAACAACTGGCTTAGATCGACCCCCGCAGGCCCGCCACAATAGACCGATCCGCATCCGGCAGAGACCACAGGATAGGTCGTATTCATCCCGCCGTTGCCATAGGCCGAAATGTTGAACACATCGCCATTCGCAAGCGGCATATTGTATGAAAAGTTCGGGATCGGGAATAACGGCTTGTCACTGCGCAAGGACGTGGCCGGGACAAAGCCTGTTCCGGTGGCCTCGAACCCGCGGTTTGGCGAAAACAGTTCCAGCCCCAATTGCAATTCGCGCCCCACATCGACGATACCCGCGGGGTTCACGGTGGCCGACATCGCGTTCACCGAATGGGCCACGCCCGCCCCGCCCTGCGCCCGCTGCACCGCGTCATTCCCCAGCGCGAAATACCCTTCGGTCGCGCTGGCACCGCTTGCCGAAAGCACCGTCGCCGCGACAAGCGCCATCAGCCCCGCAAAAGCGCGGGTTGTTCTGTATTCAGTCATTGAGTCACCTCCCAAGGTGTTCGCCGGCCGGTCGCACCCCTTGCCCCAAACAAAGGACACGCCGCCGATCCGTGTTGTGTGTGTCGTGGCGTGAGACTCACAAAATCATAGATGTGAATGCTTGCATACGAAAAACTTATCCTCGCTGCGGCGGATCATTCGCGGCAGCGCCCCGCCCCGCAATATCAACCCCTCTTCCCCCGCAGCGCCCGCGCGCCTATATACGCGGCCATGACCCAGAACCCGCCCAACCTCCGCCCCGATCTTGCGCCCAAGGCCAAGTTTTCCGACGCCCCCCGCGCAGGCCAGCCGACCATCGGCATGGTCAGCCTTGGCTGCCCCAAGGCGCTGGTGGACAGCGAACGCATCCTGACCCGCCTGCGCGCCGAAGGTTACGCGATCAGCCCCGACTACACGGGCGCGGATGCAGTCATCGTCAACACCTGCGGCTTCCTCGACAGCGCCAAGGCGGAATCGCTGGACGCCATCGGCGAGGCGCTGCGCGAGAACGGCAAGGTCATCGTCACCGGCTGCCTTGGCGCGGACCCCGACTATATCCGCGAACACCACCCCAACATCCTGGCTGTCACCGGCCCGCACCAATACGAACAGGTGCTGGATGCCGTGCACAGCGCCATCCCGCCCTCGCCCGATCCGTTCATCGACCTGCTGCCCGCAACCGGCGTCACCCTGACCCCGCGCCACTACAGCTACCTCAAGATCTCCGAGGGCTGTAACCACAAGTGCAAGTTCTGCATCATCCCCGACATGCGCGGCCTGCTGCAATCGCGCCCCGCCCATGCCATCCTGCGCGAGGCGGAAAAGCTGGTAGAGGCGGGCGTCAAGGAACTGCTGGTCATCTCTCAGGATACATCCGCCTACGGGCTTGACCGCAATTACGACATGAACCCGTGGAAGGACCGGCAGGTGCGCAGCCACATCACCGACCTTGCCCGCGAACTGGGCCAGTTCGGCGCATGGGTGCGGCTGCACTACGTCTACCCCTACCCCCATGTGCGCGACCTGATCCCGCTGATGGCGGACGGCCTTGTGCTGCCCTACCTCGACATTCCGTTCCAGCATGCCGACACCGGCGTTCTGAAACGCATGGCCCGCCCCGCCGCCGCCGCCCGCACGCTGGACGAAATCGCCGCCTGGCGCGCCATATGCCCCGACATCACCCTGCGCTCGACCTTTATCGTCGGCTATCCCGGAGAGACCGAGGCAGAGTTCCAGACCCTGCTGGACTGGATGGACGAGGCGCAACTGGATCGCGTCGGCTGCTTTCAATACGAAAACGTCGCGGGCGCACGGTCGAACGCCCTGCCAGACCATGTGCCCGACGAGGTCAAGCAAGAGCGTTGGGACCGGTTCATGGAAAAGGCCCAGACCATTTCCGCCGCCAAGCTGGAGGTCAAAGTCGGCACCACCTGTCAGGTTCTGGTCGATAGCGTCGACGACGAAGGCGCCACCTGCCGCACCATGGCCGACGCCCCCGAGATCGACGGCAACCTGTTCATCGACGAAGGCTTCGAAGGGTTGAAGGCCGGGGATCTTGTGACCGTGGAAGTGGACGAGGCGAGCGAGTACGATCTGTGGGGAACGGTTGTTTAGGTGCGAATCAACCTATTGCGCGACCGACTTCAAGAACCACTAGATGAACGATTCTCGAAATAAAACCATTGTGAGGCTTCACATATTAGCGCTCTGAAGGCTTGACACGCCTTTGTTTTATGGTTTAGACGGCAGTAGGCAGTACTAGATTAAACATATCCCTTAACGGTTGTGGTCAACTGCAAAACCTCCTAAGATAAAAAAAGCGGAAGTGCCTTGCAGGGCATTTCCGCTTTTAGAAGGAAAAGAAACGGTAGCTATAAGCGACCGATGCTTAGGTAAATCCTCCAGTGTATGGAAATAGGATATATCCTTACGCATCATAGTTCAATGGCCGCCTTCAACTAATAGAAGGAAGATTATTTTGGCGTACGCTCCCGTAAAAAACAGTAGTCCCAGACTGAACACAACCCTCGCTGCTCATATTAAATGGCTGTGGCACTACACCCAATTAAATCAGGCTCAGATTGCCGCAGTCCTTGGAGCAATCAATCAGGGACGTGTTTCAGAAGTGATCAATGGTCACCGCTTCGCAAACACTCTTCCTCAAAAATTCGAGGGTACTTTGCATTATGAGTAAGTCAGAGCAAACCTCCAAAAAAGTGGCAAAGATAGCATCGTCTTTGCTGCGCAACCCCAAAACTCCAGCGAAAGTTAAATCTGTTGCGGCATCGGCGCTAACTCAGTCGCCGAACAAGAAGCCCAAGCGATAGACATCCGTGGGCGCGAGTAAATACGCGCCCACTTTTTCTCGGACCGTCCAATATCGACGGTCTGCGCCCCCCATTGAAAAATCCCGCATTCGGGCGCACTATTCCCGCCACGTAGCATCGGGACCAGCCTGAGATATGCGTCCCGGAAAACAAGGGAGGGACGGATTGTGGAAGTTGATCGTACCTATGTTCTCTTCGGTTTTGCGTGGCTTTTGTTTGGTATGGCGTTCGGGATTTATATGGGCATCACTGCGCAGGAAAATCTGACGAACACCCATGCCCATGCCAATCTTGTCGGCTTTGTCCTGTCGGCCTTGTTCGGGCTGTTGCACCGAAGCTGGCCGACGATGGGGGCCTCGCGGGTGGCGGGTATTCAGTTGTGGGTCTACCAGATCGGCGCCGTGTTGCTGGTGTCGGGCAAATACGTCGTCGATACCGGCGGCGGCGAAGGTCTGGTGATTGTGGGGTCGCTGGTCACATTGACCGGCACCGCCCTGATGGCCTGGCTGTTCCTGACCCACGCCAAGCACTGAACCCTGTGTGCGGGTCAGGCGGCGGCTTCGGCTTCCAGATAGACCCGCACGCAGTCCTGCACATGGCGGAACCGGTCGCCCCCCAGATGCTTGCCGCCATACCAGCGCGTCACCACGATCACGTGGTTGCGCAGGCCCTCGCGCTCCAGCATCCGCAAGATCACCATGCCCGCGCCCGACTCTCCGTCGTCGTTCTTGAGCGGCGCATCGTCCAGCAGCACCGCCCAGGTGTTATGCGTGGCCTTTGCGTATTTCTTTGCCTGCTTCAGCGTCTTCAGAAAGGCGTCCACCTCGTCGCGGCTGGACACGAGGCCGCCGGATACCGCGTATTTCGACCCGCGGTCACTGACGACCCCCTCGATCTGGCGCAAGGCCGCTATAGCCCTGCGGCTGTTCGGCGCACTGTGTCGATCCGCGCCGCGTTCGGCGGATGCGACCCCAAAAAGCGGTTGCCGGGGTCGGGGATGCGCGCGAAATACTGCGCGCCCCGCACCGGATCATAGCCCGCCTTATAGGCGATCACCGTGCCAAGGCTGTCCGCCTCAAGCTCGTAATCCTTCGAGAACCGCCGCCCACCGACGGTCGCGCCGATCTGCTGCACGGTTTCCAGCCCCTGCCCCTCAATCCCCAGCGCGGCCCCCAACAGCGTGCCCAGAACCGCCCCTGTCTGCGCCGACTGCTGCCCGCGCGGGATATGCCCCTCGATATGGTGCGAGGCCTCGTGACCAAGGATAAACGCCAGCTCGTCCTGATTTTGCGCCTCGGCGATCAGCGCAAGGGTAAAGGCGATGATCGGGCGGCCCTGTTTGTCGAGCGTCTGATAGGCGTTCGGTGGTTCGCCGGCGCGGTCATCGACCACGATCTGTAGGTTGCAATCCGTGTTACTGGTCCGCGCGCGGCACTCGGCCTCTGCCACCGGCTCGACGCGGCTGACCACGGTTGCAAAGTTCCGCGCGGCGGTGTCGGCGTTCAACCGGGTGACAGGCGCGGGGGCCTGCGCCCGTTGCTGCGGTGCGGGTGCAGGGGCCACAACCTCGACGCATCCCGCCAGACCAAGCACCACCAAAAGACCAATTCCGCGCATATCCACCTCGTTATTCTGTATTCTGTGCCATTCTGGCTTGCGTGAAACTAGCAGACCTTGGCGCGGCCTCCACCCCCCAAATGCACAACACTCACGCGGTTGTGCGGTCCGCCGCCCATCGGGTGTGACGCGGGGCTTGCATTGCGGTGCGGCTGTCGTAAGCTTGGGTCATGTTTACCATCGAGCATGACTTCGACGCGACCGTGATCACCCTTGTCGACGAGGGGGCTGTGCATTTGCAGGAAGACATCACGATCAACGCCTTCGAGGATTGCATCACCGTAGAGCAATTGGACCCCCGCTCAGAGACCGTGCAGAAGGTTACCCTGTCACTGAACCAGCTGCGCGATCTTTCGGCGGCGCTGGACCTGCCCGAAGGGGTCTACAGACGGCAACCCACCTCCTAGCCGTCGATGCGGAACACCTTGTCGCGCGATGTGGCGCCACGGATCAGCACCAGCCGCGTTTTGGCCACGCCCAACGCCTTTGACAAAAGCTTTGCCACCGCCGCCGTCGCCTTGCCGTCCTCGGGCACGGTGGTGACATACACGCGGATCACGCCCCCTTCCTCGACCACCAGATTGCGCGAGGCCTTGGGCGTCACGCGCACGGCGATTTCGGCGCCGTCCTTTGCCAGATGGGAAAGTGTTGGGTGGGTCATGGGGTGTTGTGTCTCTTCAGGGCGCGGGATTGCCCGGCAAAGGCTAGCCGGTTCAGGGCGGGCCAAAAAGGTCTATGCGCTTCGCGCGAGGATATTTTTAGAACCAAGATCGGCAAAGAGATGCTGGTTCGGGGCCGGATGGGCGTTTAGGATCGCCGGAGGCAGGCAAGGAGAGCGGAATGCGCACAGGGTTTTTCTGGGACGAGCGGTCATTCTGGCATGCGGGCGGCAATTATGCCCTGACCCTGCCGGTGGGCGGGCTGGTGCAACCGATGTCCGCAGGTGGCCTGCCCGAAAGCCCGGAAACAAAGCGGCGGTTGAAGAACCTGCTGGATGTGACCGGGTTGATCCACGACCTTCAGGCGCGGTCTGCCCCTGCGGCGACGCTGGACGATCTGGTGCGGGTCCATCCCGCGGCATATCTGCACGCCTTCAAAAAGCTGTCGGATGCGGGCGG
Organism: Pseudogemmobacter sp. W21_MBD1_M6; assembly: GCF_052119585.1. Classification (NCBI taxonomy): domain Bacteria; kingdom Pseudomonadati; phylum Pseudomonadota; class Alphaproteobacteria; order Rhodobacterales; family Paracoccaceae; genus Pseudogemmobacter; species Pseudogemmobacter sp. W21_MBD1_M6. The sequence continues at coordinate 121,799 of NZ_JBGQOJ010000001.1, forward strand.
CGGCGAATTGGGGCTGCGCGCGCCATTCGGGCGCGGCGGGTTCGAACTGGCGGCGCTGTCAGCGGGGCTGACCAAGGGCGCGCTGTATTCCGTGCTGAACGGGGACACGCAGAACGCCTATGCCCTGTCGCGCCCGCCGGGGCATCACTGTCTGCCCGAGATGCCGAACGGGTTCTGCCTGCTGGCCAATATCGCCATAGCGGTGGAGGCGGCGCTGGCAGAGGGAATGACCGACCGGGTGGCTGTGCTGGACTGGGATGTGCACCACGGCAACGGGACAGAGGCGATTTTCTACGACCGCCCCGAGGTTCTGACAATTTCCATACATCAGGAATACAATTACCCGCTGGACACCGGCGACGCCGGCGACAGGGGCGCGGATGCGGGGCGCGGCGCGAACATGAACATCCCCCTGCCCCCCGGCGGCGGGCACCGGCTGTATTTGCAGGCGATGGAACGTCTGGCCCTGCCGGCACTGACGCGGTTCAGGCCCGATGTGATCATCGTCGCCTGCGGCTATGATGCGGCGGCGATTGATCCGCTGGGCCGGATGATGGCCACCGCCGATACCTTTCGCCGGATGACAGAGATGGTGACAGAGGCGGCGGCAGATCTTTGCGGCGGGCGTCTGGTTCTGGTCCACGAGGGCGGCTATTCCGAGGTTTATGTGCCGTTCTGCGGCCATGCCGTTCTGCAAACGCTGTCGGGTTCGGCCATCGACGCGCCCGATCCCTTTGCAGAGACCTTTGCCGCGCGGCAACCCCTGGCGCGGTTCGATGCCTTTGCCGAAGGGGTGATCACAGACCTGGCCGGGTTCTTTTTCTAGCCCGGCCTTTGGCCCGCGTCATTCCCAACCGTCAAGACCTTGAAATTCGGGCGGGAATGGCCGACATCGGTGGAAACAACAGGAAGATTTGCATGCTTACGCCAAACCCCGCAGCGATGGATTTTTTGCTGACCCGCCGCTCTCGTCCGGCAAAGACGATGACCGGCCCTTATCCTGACCGCGCGGCGCTGATGCCGATCCTGACCGCAGCCGCCCGCACCCCCGACCACGGCAAACTGGAACCATGGCGCTTTGTCGTGCTGGACCGCGCCGCGCTTGACCGCCTGGCCGCCCTTGCCGTCGCACGCGGGGCCGCGCTGGGTCTTGACGGCGAAAAAATGGCCAAGGGGCGCGACCAGTTCGCGCAGTCCGGGCTGGCGGTCGCGGTTGTCTCTTGCCCCAGGCCCTCGGACAAGGTTCCTGCGATTGAGCAGGTCTATTCCGCAGGCGCGGTCTGCCTCGCGATGGTCAATGCGGCGCTTGCCGCGGGCTGGGGCGCGAACTGGTTGTCCGGCTGGGTCAGCCACGACCGCGCCTTTGTCGAACAGGGGCTGGGGCTGGGCGACCACGAAAGCGTCGCGGGCTTTATCCATATCGGCACCGAAACCAGCGCCCCGCCGGACCGCCCGCGCCCCGATCTGGACGCGATAACCACATGGGCATCCGAATGATCCTTGGCGATTTCCTGAAGGCGCTGGGGCAGATCACCGACCCGCGCTTTCGCCGTGTGCTGTGGGTTGGGATTGGCCTGACTGTGGCGCTGCTGTTCGGGATCTATGCGCTGTTTCTGGGGGCGATCCAGATCTTTGTGCCCGACACGATGACCCTGCCCTGGATCGGGTCCGTCCAATGGGTGCACGAACTGGTGTCGGGCGCGTCGATCCTGCTGATGATGGGGCTGTCGGTGTTTTTGATGGTCCCTGTCGCCTCGGCGTTCACCGGCCTGTTTCTGGAGGATGTCGCGAAGGCAGTCGAAGAAAAGCACTATCCCCATCTGCCGCCGGTTCCGCGCATTCCCGTGACCGAGATCGTTCAGGATACACTGGGTTTTTTCGCATTGCTGGTGGTGGTGAACATCGCCGCTCTGGTGCTCTACCTGATGTTCGCGCCATTGGCGCCATTCATCTTCTGGGCCGTGAACGGTTTTCTGCTGGGGCGCGAATATTTTCAGCTGGTCGCGATGCGCCGTCTGGGGCGCGACGGGGCAAAGCGGCTGCGCGACCGCCACAAAGCCCAGATCTGGCTGGCCGGCATTCTTATGGCCCTACCGCTGTCGGTGCCGCTGTTGAACCTGATCGTGCCGATACTGGGGGCTGCGACCTTTACTCATTTGGTCCAAAGGTTGGCAAAGGATCAAGGCGGTTCATAACGTCGAAATCCCGCACCGTGATCACACCCGACAGGATCACGCCACCAAGCAGAACCCAAAGCACGGCGGTGATCATCGTCACCCGCATGGCCACCCGGCGCGGTTTGAAATCGGACGGCGCAGAGGCATGCGTGCCCGGCTCGACCTTGCCCTCTTGTTGTTGGGTATGGCTGACGAAGGGCAGAACACAGAACAACACCAGAAACCAAAGCACGGCGAACAGAACGATTGCAGAGGTGATGGACATCAGACTTGTTCCAGTTCGATCAATGTGCCGTTGAAATCCTTGGGGTGCAGGAACAGAACCGGCTTGCCGTGGGCACCGATCTTCGGCTCTGCGCCGCCCAGAATGCGCGCGCCCTCGGCCAACAGATGCGCCCGCGCCGCCATGATGTCGTCCACCTCGTAGCAGATATGGTGAATCCCCCCCGAGGGGTTCTTTTCCAGAAAGCCGTTGATAGGGCTGTTCTCGCCCAGCGGATACAAAAGCTCGATCTTGGTGTTCGGCAGCTCGATGAAAATCACCGTGACGCCGTGATCTGGCTCGTCCTGCGGTGCGCCGACCTTGGCACCCAGCATGCCGCGGTATTGCGCGGCGGCCGCGTCAAGGTCGGGAACGGCTATGGCAACGTGGTTGAGACGACCGATCATATCAGGGCTCCTTTGGTCAGGGTTGCCCGCGTTATGTCCTGTCCAAAGGCCCCGTGCAAGCGGCGCAAAGACGCATGCCCGCAGGGTTGTTAACCCGACATTAGGACTAACGCGGCTTAACTGGGAATCATCGCAACCCAAGGGGGCCGACATGACGGATGATCTTGACCACTACGCACGTGCCAACCAGCCCAGCGCAACGCAGCCTCTGGCGGGGCTGACTGTTCTGGTGGTCGAAGACAGCCGTTTCGCACGCGAGGCGGTGCGCCTGTTGTGCCTGCGCAGCGGGGCGCGGATCAGGCGGGCCGACTGCCTGCGCTCGGCAGAACTGCATCTGCGGGTCTACCGCCCTGCCGTCATGGTGATCGACCTGGGCCTGCCCGACGGATCGGGGCTGGACCTGATCCGCGAACTGGCCGGCGCGCGGCCCCGCATCACCACCGTTCTGGCGACCAGCGGCGACACCGGCGGCGAAGCCGCCGCACTCGCGGCAGGGGCCGACGGGTTTCTTCCCAAACCCCTAGAAAGCCTTGCTGCCTTCCAGCAGATGGTTCTTGGCACTCTGCCGCTTGACCGTCGCCCGATCGGGCCGCGCGTTCTGTCAAAGGACGAAATCCATCCCGACATGATCGCCTATCTTGATGACATGGCCCATGTGGTCGATGTGATGACCAACAGTTCCGACGACCGGACGCTGGACTATATCGCGCAGTTTCTGGCGGGTGTCGCGCGCAGCGCGAACGACCGCGATCTGGCAATTGCCGCCTCGGTACTGGTCAAACACCGCGCGGCGGGCAGACCCTTTCGGTCCGATCTCGCCCGCGTGGCAGGCATGGTGCAGGAACGCCTGGAACAACGGGCCGCTGTCTAGAACCGCAACGCCGGGTCATCACAAACCCTGACCAGCGCCGTCAAATCGGACAGACGTTCGGACTGCCGCCCATCAGCATCGAAATTGGACGGCGCCAACCAAGCCTCGAACGCCTCTTTCAACGCTGGCCATTCCGCATCGATCGCCGCGAACCAGGCCGTATCCCGGTTATGGCCTTTGACTACCGCCGCCTGCCTGAAAACCCCCTCGAAACTGAAGCCAAACCGCTCCGCCGCGCGGCGCGACCCCAGGTTCAGCGCATTGCACTTCCACTCGAACCGACGATAACCGGCATCGAACGCCCAGGCCATCATCAGATAGATCGCCTCGGTCGCGGCACGGGTCCGCTGCAATTCGGGGGAAAAGTTGATGTGCCCGACTTCGATGGAACCGGCCTCGGGCGTGATCCGAAGATAGCTGGCAACGCCGGACCAATGGCCGGTCTCCAGATTTTGGACGGCATAGAACAGCGGGTCCTGTCCTTCGGTGACGTCGCGCAGCCAGCGATGGTACCCGGCAGCCGAGGTAAAGGGGCCGTAAGGCAGGTAATCCCAGATCGCATCCTTGGCGCTGTTTGCGCGGTGCAGATCCGCGCCGTGCGCATCCGCATTCAGTTTTTCAAGACGCACGTATCGCCCAGTCAAGGGGATACCCTCGGGGCGCGGCGGCGGCACCCAATGCGGCAGCGCCTGCCCGAACTTCTCTGTCATACCGATACTCACCTGTCCTTGTTCTACTCAAATAATAGCCCTCCGAAAAGGCGCGTCCAGTGAATAAACTTGTCCGTATTCGCCCCGATCAAACCCTGAAAGCGTCCCGAACACGATGCAGGCGTTCCGCATTCCTGACGCATTTCAAAGGCAAAAGATGGATATTGCGGATCGACACCGCGTTTCGATTATTGCCATTTAAAAGAGTGAGCGAGTAACCAATGAACAAACTGAAGCGATTTGCAAAAGACGAAAACGGCAATGTGACGATCGACTGGATCGTCCTCGCCTCTGGTATTGTCATGCTGGGCGTTGCAATTCTGGCGACGCTGTCGTCCGGTGTGATGCGCATTTCAACCGACACTGCCGAAGTGATCGACACAATAACCGTCAGCGACGAATACGCCTATAAGGGCTAATTCCGAAGACGGTGGCGCGAAAAGCACTGATCACAAAACATGCAATAAAGGCCTGAAATTAAAGCAATACGCCGCCAAAATTTCCCTTTTACAACATATCCGCCCGTTCCCCCTTATCCCCAACCGAACAGAAAAAAACCAGACCGGATCGCGCCGGTCTGGCTTGTAAACTGTATCGTTCAACATCACAGCCGCAAGGCCGGTGCGGTATTACGCCTTGTCCTGCGGAATAACCCGCAGGCCCAGCTCGCGCATCTGCTCGTTCATCGGCTCCGACGGGGCCCCCATCATCAGGTCTTCGGCACGCTGGTTCATCGGGAACAGGATAACCTCGCGGATGTTCGCCTCGTCGGCCAGCAGCATGACGATCCGGTCGATCCCTGCGGCACAGCCACCGTGCGGCGGGGCACCGTATTTGAACGCGTTCACCATGCCGCCAAACCGCTTGCGCACTTCGTCCTCGCCGTAACCGGCAATGTCGAAGGCCTTGAACATGATCTCGGGCTTGTGGTTCCGGATCGCCCCCGAAATCAGCTCGTAGCCGTTGCAGGCCAGATCGTATTGATAGCCCAGAACATCCAGAGGGTCGCTGTTTTCCAGCGCCTGCATGCCCCCCTGCGGCATCGAGAACGGATTGTGCGAAAAGTCGATCTTGCCGCTGTCCTCGTCCGCCTCGTACATCGGGAAATCCACGATCCAGGCAAAGGCAAAGCGGTTCAGGTCGGTCAGGCCCAGTTCTGTGCCGATCTCGGTGCGTGCACGCCCCGCGACCTTTTCAAAGGCCCCCGGCTTGCCACCAAGAAAGAACGCCGCATCGCCAAGACCAAGGCCAAGCTGTTGGCGAATGGCTTCGGTCCGCTCGGGGCCGATGTTCTTGGCCAGGGGGCCTGCCGCCTCCATCACGCCATCGGTTTCTCGCCAGAAAATATACCCCATCCCCGGCAGGCCCTCTTTCTGGGCAAAGGCGTTCATCCGGTCGCAGAACTTGCGGCTGCCGCCGGTTGGCGCGGGAATGGCCCGGATTTCGGTGCCTTCGTTTTCCAGCAACTTGGCAAAGATCGCAAACCCCGAGCCTTTGAAATGCTCGGACACAACCTGCATGCGGATCGGGTTGCGCAGGTCGGGCTTGTCGGTGCCATACCACAGCGCCGCGTCCTTATAGCTGATCTGCTCCCAGGTCTGGTCCACCGTCCTGCCGCCGCCGAACTCTTCGAAAATCCCGCCGACAACGGGTTGGATCGTGTCGAATACGTCCTGCTGCTCGACAAAACTCATCTCGAGGTCAAGCTGGTAGAAATCGGTGGGCGAGCGATCTGCCCGCGGGTCTTCGTCGCGGAAACAGGGCGCAATCTGAAAGTATTTGTCAAAGCCGGACACCATCAACAGCTGTTTGAACTGCTGCGGCGCCTGCGGCAGGGCGTAGAATTTTCCGGGGTGCTGCCGCGACGGCACCAGAAAATCGCGCGCGCCTTCGGGGCTGGATGCCGTGATGATCGGCGTCTGGAATTCCTTGAACCCGCGCGCCCACATGCGCTGCCGCATAGAGGCCACGACATCCGACCGCAGCACCATATTGCGCTGCAACTTTTCGCGCCGCAGATCAAGAAAGCGGTATTTCAGGCGAGTCTCCTCGGGGTATTCCTGATCGCCGAACACCTGCAACGGCAGTTCCTCGGACGCGCCAAGCACCTCCAGCCCGCGCACGAACACCTCGACCTCGCCGGTCGGGATCTTGGGGTTCACCAACGCCGCCGCGCGGGCCTTTACCTCGCCGTCGATGCGGATACACCATTCGGCGCGCACCTTTTCCACGTCCTTGAACGCGGGGCTGTCGGGGTCGGCCAGAATTTGCGTGATGCCGTAGTGGTCGCGCAGGTCGATGAACAAGATGCCGCCATGATCGCGCACGCGATTGACCCAACCGGACAGACGCACCGTCTGGCCCACATGGGAAGAGTTCAGGTCAGCGCAGGTATGGCTACGAAAGGCGTGCATCAGGGGTCCCCTTTTGGGCGAAAACGGTCGGCCCCGATACACAACGCCCAAGGGCCTAAGTCAAGGCGAACCCGTCAATTCCGCCGGGATAAGGCCGCGCAGGGCGTTCCCGACCCAGATCCGGCGGGCTTTGTTCAGGTCATCGGGGGTGAAAACCGCCTCGGACGCATGCCCGCTGGCCAACAGCTCTGCCCGCAGCACCCCCGGCAACAGCCCGCAATTCAGGGGCGGCGTCACCATTCCCTGCCCGAAATCCGCAAAGATCGAGGTGATCGCCCCCTCGCAGATCTCGCCGCGCTCGTTCGCGAAAATCACCTCGTCGATCCCCTGTGGCAGGGTCGCCCGCGCCGCATCATAGGTCGCGCGACGGCTGGTTTTCACCCCCAGCCACGGGTCATGCGACCAAAGCCGCCTGTCCGACAGCGCCAGCCGCCACACCGTCCCCGCCGCCAATGGCACGAACACCGCCGTTTTCACCGAAACCGCCCCGTCCAACGCCACATCCAGCCGCACCCGCAACGGCCCGTCACCCGAAACCGCGTTCATCGCCACCTCGACCCCGCGCGGCACAATCCCCAGCCGCCTGGCGGACCCCGCCAACCGCGCCAGATGCCGCGCCCGCAGATAAACGCCCCCCTCGGGCGTCCAGCGGACCGTCTCGAACAGGGTCAGGCCGGGGGCAATCCCGTCGCGAAACGCGCTTTCCATAGGGCCTCCTCGTATTCCGATGCGGCGGTGCTGTCATAGACCACGCCGCCGCCCACGTTCAGGGTCGCCCTGCCGTCTTGCAACATCAAAGTGCGGATCGCGACGTTGAATTCGGCCCGCCCATCGGGGGCCACCCAGCCGATGGCGCCGCAATAGGCCTCGCGCGGGAACGGCTCCAGCTCTCTGATCACCTGCATCGCGCGGACCTTGGGGGCGCCGGTGATCGAGCCGCAGGGGAACAGCGCCCGCAGGACATCATCAATCCCGGTGCCCGGCACCAATTGCCCCTGCACAACCGACGTCATCTGATGCAGCGTCGCGAAACTTTCGACCGAGAACAGCTCCGGCACCTTGACGCTGCCCACCTCGGACACGCGGCTTAGGTCGTTGCGCAGCAGATCGACGATCATCAGGTTCTCGGCGCGGTTCTTGGGGTCATGCGCCAGAAACGCCCGCAACGCCTCGTCCTGCGCAGGGGTCGCCCCGCGCGGCTGCGTCCCCTTCATCGGGCGCGTCTGCAACAGCCCCGCCGCATCAATGCGGAAAAACAACTCGGGCGAGCGGGATAAAAGTGCGGGCAATCCGTCCTGCAGCACCAACGCACCGTAAGGCACCCGCTGCTGTGCCCGCAGTGCGCAGTATATGGACAAGGGCGTGCCGCGCGCCGGGCCTTCCATCGGGAATGTCAGGTTCACCTGATAGATATCGCCCGCCACGATATAGGCGTGCGCACGGTCGAAGGCGGCGCGGTAGTCAGTCTCGCTCCACAAGGGGCGCATCGGGCCCAGCGCCGCCGCACCACTGTCGCGCAACATCGCCTCGGCCCGCGCCTCGTCCGGCGGACCGAACACACCGAACCGCAGCAACGGCAACCGCCGCCCCCCGGGCGTCACCGCCGCCAGACGCGGTTCCAGCGCATAGCCCATGTCGTAACTTGCATATCCCGCAACCCAGTGCCCCGCCGCCTGCGCTGCGGCCACATCCGCCAATGCGTCCGCCACCTGATCCGCGTCCCGCGCAAGGATCACCCGTTCAGGCGCGGAAAACACCGCCGCCCGCCCGTCCGGCCCCTGTTCGAACAAAATTTCCACGCACGGCACCCTATCAGATCACGCAGCATACCTAATCCCGCACGGCCACGCTGACCAGTGCCCCGAACGGCCATTTTCCACCCGATTACGTCACAAGGACCGCGCATCGCCGGAATCCCCGATTCGACCCTTGCACAGGGGCGTCATCTGTCTATAACCCGCAAGAATTTGCGATTTGGGGACATCCGACATGCCAAAAAGAACCGACATTTCTTCCATCATGATCATCGGAGCCGGCCCAATCGTTATCGGTCAGGCCTGCGAGTTCGACTACTCCGGCGCACAGGCCTGCAAGGCTCTGCGCGAGGAAGGCTACCGCGTCATTCTGGTCAACTCGAACCCTGCGACCATCATGACCGACCCCAATATGGCCGATGCCACCTACATCGAGCCGATCACCCCCGAAATCGTCGCCAAGATCATTGAAATCGAACGCCCCGACGCACTTTTGCCGACCATGGGCGGGCAGACCGGCCTGAACACCTCTCTGGCGCTGGCCGACATGGGTGTGCTGGAAAAGTTCGGGGTCGAACTGATCGGTGCCAACCGCGAAGCCATCGAAATGGCCGAAGATCGCAAACTCTTCCGCGAGGCGATGGACCGCATCGGGCTGGAAAACCCCAAGGCCACGATCGTCTCTGCACCTAAGATGGCGAACGGCAAATACGATATAAACGCTGGCGTGGCCGAGGCCGTCGCCGCCATCGAATACGTCGGCCTGCCCGCCATCATCCGCCCCGCCTTTACCCTTGGCGGCACCGGCGGCGGCGTCGCCTATAACCGCGACGACTACGAGCGGATCTGCCGCTCCGGTCTTGATGCCTCGCCGATGGCGCAGATTCTTGTCGATGAATCGCTGCTCGGCTGGAAAGAATTCGAGATGGAAGTCGTGCGCGACAAGGCCGACAACTGCATCATCGTCTGCGCGATCGAAAACGTCGATCCGATGGGTGTGCATACCGGCGACAGCATCACCGTCGCCCCCGCGCTGACCCTGACCGACAAGGAATACCAGATCATGCGCAACGGCTCTATCGCCGTGCTGCGCGAAATCGGCGTCGAAACCGGCGGATCGAACGTGCAATGGGCGATCAACCCCGCCGATGGTCGGATGGTCGTGATAGAAATGAACCCCCGTGTGTCGCGCTCGTCCGCGCTGGCGTCCAAGGCCACAGGGTTCCCGATTGCCAAGATCGCCGCGAAGCTGGCGGTCGGCTATACGCTTGATGAACTGGATAACGACATCACCGGCGTGACCCCCGCATCGTTCGAGCCGACGATCGACTATGTCGTCACCAAGATCCCGCGCTTTGCCTTTGAGAAATTCCCCGGATCAAAGCCCGAACTGACCACCGCGATGAAATCCGTGGGCGAGGTCATGGCCATCGGCCGCACCATCCACGAATCCATGCAAAAGGCGTTGGCCAGCATGGAAACCGGCCTGACCGGCTTTGACGAGATCACCATCGACGGTGCGCCGGAAAAATCCTCCATCGTAAAGGCGTTGTCGCAACAGACCCCCGACCGGATCCGCGTTATCGCGCAGGCCATGCGCCTTGGGCTAAGCAACGACGAAATCCATGCCGTCACCATGTTCGATCCCTGGTTCCTGTCCCGTATCCGCGAGATCATCGACGCCGAGGCCGAGGTCCGCGCCGCCGGCCTGCCCGTTACCGAAAAGGGCCTACGCAAGCTGAAAATCATGGGCTTCACCGATGCCCGTCTGGCCAAGCTGACCGGACGCGACGAAGGTCAGGTCCGCCGCGCCCGCCGCAACCTCGGCGTCAATGCCGTATTCAAACGCATCGACACCTGCGCCGCCGAATTCGAGGCGCAGACGCCCTACATGTATTCCACCTACGAAGAGCCGATGATGGGCGAAGTCGAATGCGAGGCGCGCCCGTCGGACAAGAAAAAAGTCGTCATTCTTGGCGGTGGACCCAACCGGATCGGTCAGGGGATTGAGTTCGACTATTGCTGCTGCCACGCCTGTTTCGCGCTGACCGACGCAGGCTATGAAACCATCATGGTCAACTGCAATCCCGAAACCGTCTCGACTGACTATGACACCTCAGACCGCCTGTATTTCGAACCACTGACCTTCGAACACGTCATGGAAATCCTGCGCGTCGAACAGGAAAACGGCACCCTTCACGGCGTCATCGTCCAGTTCGGCGGCCAGACCCCGCTGAAACTTGCCAATGCCCTGCAAGACGAAGGCATCCCGATCCTTGGCACCACCCCCGACGCCATCGACCTGGCCGAGGACCGCGAGCGGTTCCAGCACCTGCTGCAAGACCTGAACCTGCGCCAGCCGGTCAACGGCATCGCCCATTCCGGCGCCGAGGCCTTTGAAATCGCCAAGCGCGTCGGCTACCCTCTCGTGATCCGCCCCTCTTATGTTCTGGGCGGTCGCGCGATGGAAATCGTCCGCGACGACGCCCAGCTTGAACGCTACATCACAGAGGCCGTCGTGGTTTCGGGTGACAGCCCCGTCCTGCTTGACAGCTATCTGATCGGCGCGGTCGAGGTCGACGTGGACGCCATTTGCGACGGCACCGATGTGCATGTCGCAGGCGTGATGCAGCACATCGAAGAGGCCGGCGTGCATTCGGGTGACAGCGCCTGCTCGCTCCCCCCCTACTCGCTCGATGCCGCGATGATCGCAGAACTGAAGGTCCAGACCCGCAAACTCGCCCTCGGGCTCAAGGTTGTCGGCCTGATGAACGTCCAGTTCGCCATCAAGGACGGCGACATCTACGTGCTAGAGGTCAACCCACGTGCCTCGCGCACCGTACCTTTCGTCGCCAAGGCAACCGACAGCGCCATCGCCTCGATCGCCGCGCGCGTCATGGCCGGAGAGCCGCTGACCAACTTCAAAACCCGCGCGCCCTACGATCCAAAGGCGGGCCCGATGGATGTTCTGCCGCAGGGCGACCCGATGGAACTGGCTGATCCGCAAACACCGTGGTTCTCGGTGAAAGAGGCGGTTCTGCCCTTCGCCCGCTTCCCCGGCGTCGATACCATTCTCGGGCCTGAAATGCGGTCGACCGGCGAGGTCATGGGCTGGGACCGCAACTTTGCCCGCGCCTTCCTGAAGGCACAGATGGGCGCAGGCACGATCCTGCCGCAGTCGGGCCGCGTTTTCATCTCCGTCAAGGATATGGACAAAACCGAAGCCACAGCAGAGGCCGCGCAAATCCTTGTCGACCTTGGCTTTACCATCACCGCCACCCGTGGCACCGCGTCGTTCCTGGCGGAGCACAACGTCACAGCCGAAGTGGTGAACAAGGTCTACGAAGGCCGCCCGAACATCGTCGACCAGATGAAAGATCACCAGATCGCGCTGGTCTTCAACACCACCGAAGGCACGCAAGCCGTCGAAGACAGCCGCGACATCCGCGCGGTCGCCCTCTACGATAAAATCCCCTACTTCACCACCGCCGCAGCCTCTCACGCCGCAGCACTGGCGATGCGCGAAGAGCGCGAAGGCGAAGTCGGCGTGCGGGCCTTGCAGGGGTAAGGCTGCGCCCTGCCCACCTCAACGCGACAGATAATTCGCGATGCGCGGGTCTTCGGTAAAGTCTGAATAGTTGAACTCCAGCTTGACGTTCCGCTCGTCTCCGACCGCGAAAACAGAATGTTCCGCCAGCCGAAACCGCCAGGTTTCCCGGCTGGCGGGCATCTCGCTTTTGATCGCTCCGCAGGTCATCACCGCGACATTTGCGCCCCGGTCCCGCGCACGAACCGATGGATACCGGATCGCTTCGCATCCCTCGGCCCGCGCATATTCCGCCAGTTGATTGGCCAAAGTGTAATCCACAGGGTCAAACAGCCCCGGATTGTCGCAATGGGGTAGCCTCCCGACATCCAGTCCACGCGCGGTTTCGAAGTCCAGCGAAAACGCCGTCATCTCCTGAACTGTCAGCGGAAAACGGGTCACCGGACTTTCGACAAAGAACAGCAGCTTGTAAAAGGCCATTTCCGCCGCTGCCGTTTCGATTTTTTCCGCCGTATAAAGAACGCCCGCGCTTGCGCCTTTGCGCCGAAATCTCGATGCCTGCCGCGCCCGATACCGGAAGGGCGTAAAGAACAGCCAGTGCAGGTTGCGGCATTCTTCGGGAATCGGTGGCTTGGTCTCGTCCAGCAGCTCCTCCAGCAAGGTCTGCTCATCAAGGGAATCGACAAGTTTCATCGTCGAAACCCGATGTTGCGCTTCGGCAAAGCGCCAGACGCGCCCCCCTAAAGGTGACAGGTCAAATCGGGGCACGGCGTTGATCCAGATATTCCAGAACCGTGACCAGCCCGTCGATCCGCTTCATCGCAGTCAAAGGCACCTCTCCGATCGCGGTATTCGGGTTCCGCAACCACGAGGCCGCCGTCTCATGGTCCCCGCCGACAATAGCGTCCAATGACCTGAAAACCCGCAGGAACAGCTTGGCAAGCTCCTGCTTCTTGGGGTCCGGCGGCAAAGGCGCTCCATGCCGCGCCATATTCGAGATCGTCGGCGGCGACAGCCCCACAACCGCCCCCAGTTCTGCCTGCGTCATCTTCATCAAGCGGGCCGCGTTCAGCGCGGCCTTGGACAGAACCGATGCCGCTGACACCGCGTCGGGTCTGGACGAATTGATCGACATGGCAGTCTTTCCTTATGGCGCTACGGGCTTCACAGCCAGTATTCACATAAGAACTTATTACCACATTAATTCCCAGGAGAATAGCCCACCCCGTGATCTCGCCGAACGCCGGTTCGTTGTTGCCCCGCTCCGCCGCACTGGCGGGCCTGCGATATCACCTCGGCAGGTTTCAGGATCTAATCCTTGCCGGCGCCTACCCCATCAAGACCTTCTTGCGCTCCTCGTATTCCTTGGCGTCCATCTCGCCCTTGGCAAACCGCAAGTTCAGCGCCTCCAGCGCGGCGCTGCTCTGCCGCTGGGTCATCGTCACCCCAAGCGAGCGCAGCAGCGCAACAATGCCGATCCCCAACAGGATCAGCACCGCCAACCAGACCAGCGGCCCGATCACCATGCCGAAACCGTCATAGCCCATATGCGGGTGGTCGTAACCCTGCGCCCACGCAGGGGCCGCAGCAGCCATCAACGCGCTCGCCCCACCGATCCGAAGATAAGACATATCCATGCATCCTCCATCACTTCGCCGCCCGAAAGACCGGGCGACCAATGCGCCACACCTTATCCCCGAATGGCGTCTTCCGCGTTGACCCCCGTCAATTCGCCGCGCCGTCCGATCGCTATGATAGGCGCACCCATTGGCGGAGACGACCATGCCCCACACGAAGAAAACATACCCGACAACCGTTCTCGAAATGCCCGAAGCCGTCGGCGTGTTCGACAGCGCCGAGGCGCTTCAGGCCGCCATATATGACCTACGCATGTCCGGCTTCCGGCGCGACGAAATCAGCCTTCTTGGCGAAAAGGCCGCAATGGAAGAGAAACTCGGCAGCGCCTATTGGCAGGCCAGGGAACTAGAGGATAACCCCGAAGCACCAAGGGCCACCTTTGTCTCGGAAGAGGCCATCGGCGAACTGGAAGGCGCGATCATCGGCGGGTTCTTTTTCCTCGGGTCTGCCATCGCCATGACCGCGATGCTGACGCCCCTCAGCACCCTCGCGGCCTCGATAGCGGCGATTGCCGTCGGGGGCGGCCCTGCCGCAGTGATCGGAACGCTGCTGGCGCGACGCGTAGGGCAACAGCACAACGACTATTACGAACGGCAAATCCGCAACGGTGGCATCCTGCTATGGGTGCGCACCCGCGACAAGGAACACGAGGATATGGCCGTCAAGATACTGCACGGCCACTCCGGCCGCGACGTGCATGTTCACGGATGGAGCGAATAAAACGCCGCCTCAGGTCGCTTCGTCTTCCAGATGCAGCTTCATGTCGATCAGAACATGCTGCAATTCCAGCGTCTCGCGCAGCAGGCGTTTCGCCTCGTTGATCGAGATCACGCCGTCCTGAATGCTTTCGTTGTATTCGGCCATCAGCATCGCGAACCGCTGGCTTAGCGCCACAACGTCAGAATTCACGCCGCCCCGTCTGGTGTTCTTGCGGTCCTGATCATGCGACAGGGTTATCCCCCGCATGTCGGCCAAGGCGCTGGTAACATGTGGAAATCGCGCCGCCTCTTCTAACGCGGCAACCGCGTCGATCGGCATGAAACGGTCCGCATGTTCAACCGCATCGGAATAATACCGCCCCAGCGTCGCCTTTGACTTTCCGGTCAAGGCACAGGCCGCTTCCAGCCCGACATCCTTGACCAGTGCCTCGGTATGCTTTTTCAAATAGTTACCCGCAGAACCCATTTCTTGACCTTTAATATGCCTCTCGATCACGCGAGGGGAATTATCATGCCCTTTTCCCATTAATGCGATGGTAAGGATTTGTCATTTATAAAAGGTGGCAATAGTGCGTCACAGTAGTGAGTGGTCGGTCTCCCGTTGCCGATTTTAGTAGGGTTCGTCGTTAACCTGATGTTGCGGGGACATCAGGGCCGGAATTTTCGTGCAGTGCTGCGGCGGACCCAATCAATGTATTTAATCGGTTCGAGAGACCTGAACATGCGAAGTACAAGCCTGTTCGGGTCTCTCAGTGTTTCACCGTTAACGACTGCCGGAAAGGCACCGCGTTATTCCGAACAGCCACTTGATCCCGCATTGCGGCGCGGCTAGCAAGCAGCATGGCAAAATTGTATTTCCACTACTCGACGATGAACGCGGGAAAATCGACGATCCTGCTACAGGCGTCGCATAACTACCGCGAACGCGGAATGAACACCTATCTGATCACCGCGCAATTCGACGGCCGCGCGGGACAGGGAAAAATCGCCTCGCGCATCGGAATCGGCGACGCGGCAGACACCTTCGCATCCGGTGAAGACCTGTTCGCAATAATCGCAGCGCGGCTGGCCCTTGGCCCCTGCGCCTGCGTGTTCATCGACGAGGCGCAGTTTCTGGAAAAAACCCAAGTCTGGCAACTCGCCCGCGCCGTCGACGACCTCAAGGTGCCGGTGATGTGCTACGGCCTTCGCGTTGATTTCATGGGAGAATTATTTCCCGGTTCAGCCGCACTTCTGGCGCTATCGGACGAGTTGAGAGAGGTGCGCACGATATGCCACTGCGGCAAAAAGGCCACGATGGTAGTCCGAAAGGCGGTAAATGGCACCGTCCTGAAGGACGGCGCACAGGTCGAAATCGGCGGCAACGACCGTTATGTGTCGCTGTGCCGCCCCCACTGGAGAGAGGCCGTCGGCGACCGTTAGGCAGCCCTTCGGCCTTCTTTGTTCTTCAAATATCCGCGCCGCAGGCGAAACTTTTCAGAAAGTTTTTTGCGCTTCGCGCGAGAGTATTTGGACCGAGAAGAACGGGAAAGATCCGCCCTCAAACGGCATTCGGCAAAGGTTGCCCGTTAAAGAATGCCTTCAGATTGTCTACCGCCATCAACCCCATCGACACCCGCACCTCGAGTGCTGCCGTGCCCAGATGAGGCAGCAGAACCACATTTTCCAGGGCGCGCAGCGCATCAGGGACAATCGGTTCCTTCTCGTAGACATCCAGCCCCGCACCGGCGATTTGCCCCGCCTGCAAGGCTGAGATCAAAGCAGCCTCGTCCACAACGTCGCCGCGCGCGATGTTCACCAGAAAAGCTGTCGGCTTCATCGCGGCAAGGGCGTCCGCGTCGATGATGTGGCGCGTTGCGGCGCCCCCCGGCACAGCGACAACCACAATATCGGCGGCAGCCATTACGTCGCGCAATGTCGCCAGCTGCCGGGCCGGCGCCCCTGCATCGGCAACTGCCGAGCGGTTGTAGAACACCACATCCATGTCAAAGCCGAAGTGGCAGCGCTTGGCGATTGCCTTGCCGATGCGCCCCATTCCGATGATGCCGACGGTTTTCCCCGTCACATGCAGGCCCAGCATCTGGGTCGGATGCCACCCGTCCCACACCCCGGCGCGCACCATCCGCTCCCCTTCGCCAGCGCGCCGCGCCGCCATCAGGATCAGCGTCATCGCGGTGTCCGCCGTCGCGTCGGTCACAGCCCCCGGTGTGTTGGATACCACAATGCCCTTTGCCGCAGCGGCCGCGACATCGATGTGGTTATGACCCACGCCGAAATTCGCCAACAGCTTGCACTGCGGGGCGTTCACCGCCTCGAATGCTTGCGCCGTAAAGGGATCGCCCAGAGTTGGAAGCACGGCATCATATTCCGTGAGGGCGGCGGTCACCTCTGCGGATGTCATCGGTGCGGTATCGTCCCGGACCGTGATGTCGAACGCAGCGCGTGCTGCATCCAGCACCGCATCGGGCAATTTGCGCGTAATAAGAACACTGGGCATCAAAACATCCTTCCGCCAATCGGCACATCTTTGTCGGGGGTCAGAAGCACGACCTCTCCGGTTTCATCGGGAATGCCCAGCACCAGAACCTCGGACATGAATTTGCCGATCTGGCGGGGCGGGAAATTGACCACGGCAAGCACCTGTTTCCCGATCAGGTCTTCGGGCCGGTAATGTTCGGTGATCTGGGCAGAGCTTTTTTTTTCACCGATCTCGCCGCCGAAATCGACACGCAGTTTGATCGCGGGCTTGCGTGCCTCGGGAAAGGGCTCTGCCTGCACAATCCGGCCAACACGGACGTCGACCGCCTCGAAGTCGTTGTAGCCTATCGTCATTTCCCCAGCTCCCGGCTGCGGTCTGCCGCCGCTTTGACCGCGCGGTTCAGCAGCGCAGGAAATCCGTTCTCGGGGTCCATCAGCACCTCCAGCGCCGCTTGCGTCGTGCCGTTCGGGCTGGTGACATTGACCCGCAGTGTGCCCGGGTCCTCGTCCGATGCTTCGGCAAGCGCGCCTGCGCCCGCAACGGTTGCCTTGGCCAGCTGCATCGCCAGCGCCTCTGGCAGGCCTTGCGCCACGCCAGCGGCCGCCATCGTTTCGATCATATGGAACACATAGGCGGGGCCGGACCCCGACACGCCGGTGACCGCGTCGATCTGGCCCTCGTTTTCCAGCCGCACCACCTGCCCCACCGCCCGCAACAGGGCCTCGGCCAGTTCCATCTGTGTTTCGGTTGTGTTGTTGTTGCCGATGATCGCCGTGATCCCGCGCGATATGGCGGCAGGGGTGTTCGGCATGGCGCGGATAATCGGCGTCTTTGCACCCAGCACGTCTTCGTAATAAGCGATGGATGTGCCGGCAGCCACCGACAGGAACAGCGTGTTGCTGTTGCCCATCGCGGCCAGCGTTGGCAGGGCCTCGGCCATCATCTGGGGTTTGACAGCAATCAACACAATCGCGGGGCTTTCGGGCAGGTCGACATTCAGGTGCACGCCCTGCGCACGCAACCAGTCGCTTGGGTAAGGGTCAAGAACCCAGACAGACGCGGCAGGCAACCCGCCGGCCAACCACCCCTGAAGCATGGCCGACCCCATCTTTCCACACCCCAAAAGCACCAGGCCGCGGTCGCGTACGTCGTTCATGTCCATGTCATATCCCCCGATTTAAATCGGGGACAGACTATGCGCGCCCGTAGGCCTCTGCAATGGCGACCTGCATCGCATCCGCAACCGATTGATCGCCCCAGTTCACCAATTGGAACGCGGGGTAGTAGCGCTCGGCGGCACTGACGGCGGCGTTGATCATCGTGTCGATCTGCTCTGGTCCGGCAATCTGCCCCCCGGCAAGAACCAGACCATAGCGATAGACCATCAACTTATGTGCGCCCCAATAGGTGAACGCCCCTGCCCAAAGCTGGTCATTGACCGCGTTCAGCGCCTCGTAAAGCTTGGGCAACTTATCCTCTGGCGGTTCCATTTCGAAGGTGCAAATCAGGCGCAAGGTCTCGTCGTAGCCGGACCATGCCAGCGTGATCGAATAAGTGCGCCACTGACCTTCGACAGCCATGGCGATCTGGTCATCGGCCACACGGTCAAAGTCCCACTCGTGGTGCTCGGCGATATGTTCGACGATGTCGATAGGGTGAAGATCTTCGGTCTCGAGATACTGCTCTGAAAGGGCCATGCCTGCCTCGTTCTTTGTGCAGCGTCAGATGGGAAAGTGTCCACCATAGCTGGGTGCATCTACAAGAACCATGTAAAACCATTCTGGCTCTTACTAGATATGGTGTGCCTAAAGCGCGTTTCTGTAAAGGGGGTTTTTAAAGTTGTGCACAGGAAATCACCGCAAAAGCAGAGTTATCCAGTGGTTTCTGCCGCATAGGCCGCACCAGCGGCAATCAGGCAGCAGCACATTGGCCGCACATAGAATGAAAGAACGCGCCACATAGGGCGCGTTCTTTGCGGAATATCGCAGTCTGATAAGGCTCAGGCTTTTTTGTCGGACGCCTCAAGCGCATCCAGACGCGCCCTCAGCGCTTCGTTTTCTTCGCGGGCCTTCTGCGCCATCGCGCGCACCGCGTCGAATTCTTCGCGCGTGACGAAATCCCGGTCAGCAAGCCAGCGGTCAACCCAGCTTTTCATCGCGTTCTCGGCCTCATCCTTGGCCCCCTGGGCCACGCCCATCGCGTTGGTCATCAGCTTGGAAATGTCATCGAATACTTTATTGCGGCTTTGCATCGCGGCCTCCGGCATTGCGTTTGACCCCTATATGGGCCCGATCCGCCGAAATCTCAAGGTTGACTTCGACGCAGGGTGGTGGCCCAAAGGCGGCATGCATTTTGTCATCCCCTTCCCCGATATCTCGCCCGAGATTTTCACCATCCCGCTGGGCGGCTTTTCCTTTTCCCTGCGCTGGTATGCGCTGGCCTATATCGCGGGGCTACTGATTGCCTGGCGGATGGTGGTTGCTATGGTCCGCGCCCCGCGCCTGTGGACCGGTTCCGCGCCCATGACCGCCGAACAGGTCGAGGATCTGCTGACATGGGTCATTCTGGGCGTCGTTCTGGGCGGGCGGCTGGGTTATGTGGTGTTTTACCAACCCGCCTATTACCTTGCCAACCCCGCAGAAATCCCCGTGATCTGGGAGGGCGGGATGTCGTTCCACGGCGGGCTTCTGGGGGTGATCGGCGCAGGTCTGATCTATTGCCGGAAATACAGCCTTCCCACATGGAGCGTGGCAGACATGATGGCGGTCAGCGTCGCCCCCGGCCTGCTGCTGGGCCGCATAGCCAACTTTATCAACGCCGAACTCTGGGGGCGGCCATCGCATGCGCCATGGGCCGTGGTCTTTCCGGGCGACCGGGCGCAGGATTGCCCGCCCGATTGGGTCGGCGTCTGCGCCCGCCACCCCTCGCAACTGTACGAGGCGGGGATGGAGGGGCTGATCCTTGGCGGCGTTCTGCTGTTCCTTGCGTGGCGCATGGACTGGCTGAAAACCCCGTCAGCCCTGACCGGCCTGTTCTTTGGTGGCTATGGCCTGTCGCGCTTCATCGTTGAATTCTTCCGTCAGGCCGATGCGCAATTCATCGCGGCGGGCAACCCATGGGGCCATGTCGTGCAATGGGGCAGTGCGGGCCTGACCATGGGCCAAGTGCTGTCCTTGCCGATGATCCTGCTTGGCGGCATTCTGGTCTGGCGCGCCCGCGCATCGGGGCGCCCTCCCGCATGACTGCCCTTGCCGATCTTCTGATCCGGCGGATCACCGCGACCGGGCCGATCAGCGTCGCCGACTACATGACCGACTGCCTGCTGCACCCCGACCACGGCTATTACACCACCCGCGATCCCTTCGGCACACAGGGCGATTTCACCACCGCCCCCGAAATCAGCCAGATGTTCGGAGAGATGCTGGGCCTGTGTCTGGCGCAAAGCTGGCTGGATCAGGGTGCGCCGGCGTCCGTCACATTGGCAGAACTCGGGCCGGGGCGCGGCACCCTGATGGCCGATGTCCTGCGGGCGACAACATCCATCAAAGGCTTCCATGACGCGGCAAAGGTGCATCTGGTAGAGGCTTCGCCGGTGCTGCGTGCCCGCCAGCGCGACGCGTTGCGGGGTGCCCCCGTCACTTGGCACTACACCGCAGCCACCCTGCCCGACGCGCCGCTTTTCCTTGTGGCGAACGAGTTCTTCGACGCCCTGCCGATCCGCCAGTTTATCCGCACCGGTCCCGCGTGGCGCGAACGGCAGGTCGGGGTGAAAGACGGCGCGCTGACCTTCGGCCTTGCCGCTCCGGCGCCGGTCGCGGCCCTGATGCACCGGCTGGCCGACACCGCAAACGGCGATCTGGTCGAAGTCTGCCCCGCCGCACCCGCCATCATGGAACAGATCGGTATCCGCATCGCGGCCCACGGCGGCGCGGCGCTGATCGTGGATTACGGCGGCTGGAATTCGCTGGGCGATACGCTTCAGGCGCTGAAATCCCACGCCCCCGACGCCCCCCTGGCCCACCCCGGACAGGCCGACCTGACCGCCCATGTCGATTTTGCAGTGCTTGCAAAATACGCACAACCGGCTGTTTCGACGGCAATGACGGCGCAAGGCGTGGTTCTGGAGCGGCTGGGGATCACCGGCCGTGCGCAATCGCTTGCGCGGCATCTGGACGGGGCGGCCCTGTCCGGTCATATTGCAGCTCATCGCCGGTTAACGCACCCTGACGAGATGGGCACATTGTTTCAGGCAATCGGCATATACCCACCGGGCACGCCCCCGCCCGCCGGATTTGACACATGACGCTCGAAGTTCTGACCTCCGATCTGCTTGGCCCCGTGCAACACGGTTTCTTCACGCGAAAGGGCGGGGCATCGTCGGGTGTGTTTTCGGGCCTCAACTGCGGGCACGGATCGACGGACCAGACCGACATCGTCAACATCAACCGCGAACGCGCCGCGCAGGCGCTCGGCGTGGACCTGCCGCATATGGTGACGGTTCAGCAGATCCACTCTGCCAATGTTGTCACCGTCGATGGCCCCCTTGGCGGTGCGGCCCCCCGCGCCGACGGTATGGTGACCGCGACGCCCGGTCTGGCGCTTGCGATCCTGACCGCCGATTGCCAGCCGGTCCTGTTTTCCGACGCGAAAGCCGGTGTGATCGGGGCGGCACACGCGGGCTGGAAAGGCGCGCTTTACGGAGTGATAGAGGCGACAATCGACGCGATGGAGGCCCTTGGGGCACGGCGCGAGGACATCCACGCGGCGATCGGCCCCACCATCAGCCAGAAATCCTACGAGGTCGGCCAGGAATTTCTCGAACGCTTCATCGACGAGGATCCCGCCTATTCGCGGTTCTTTTCGTCTGGCAAAAACGGGAAGGTGCACTTTGACCTGCCCGCCTTCGGCCTGTTCCGCCTGCGCGAGGCCAGAGTGGGCGATGCGGGATGGATCCGGCATTGCACCTATTCCGACGCAGAGCGCTTCTATTCCTACCGCCGCTGCTTTCACCTAAATCAGGCCGACTATGGCCGCCTTCTGTCCGCGATCCGTCTCTGACGACGACCCTGCCGCGATTCGAGCGCGAAACGACGGGCTGGCATTTACCCAATCCAATCCCCCATATCGGATCAATCGTGGCGAAGATTTGACCGCAGCGCGCCCCATTTCCGACACATACCGCGAAACAATGCGCCCACGGCACCCCCGACTGTTGCAAGAAACCGTGCAAAAGCACCTTTAAATAAAGGGGTTCAGCGCAATTCGAACCGGACGCGCCCGATGTCGCAATGTTTTTTCCCGGCGCCCCGAACTTTTTGCCCCGCGGTCACGAGGATGCCAGAATGATCAGCGAAATTAGCGTCATACCCAATGACGGGCACGAAACAACAACACGGAGCAGTCTGATGCAAACGCAAAAACGGTGGATGAAATCAATCCTTGAAGAAGCCGCAAAGGGTCAGCCTGCGATGCCATGGGCCCGCGGTGCACGCCGCGAGGCATTCAAGGCGAAACGCGCCGCCGAAGCATCAAGCAAATCCACAACCAAGACCGTTCGGGCCTGACGTCTCTCCCTCCGTCGGGGTCCTAAACGGACCAAATCGGTCGCAGCATTCCCCCGGTGCTGCGGCCGATCTGATTCGGGGGGTATGCGTCCTGAATGTGGCGAACAAAGCCTCTGACCGGAAACAGTCGTCGCAATCCTGACGCGATTGGGCGATCCATGCACACGAAACCCGTCTGGATTTTGACAATCACGCCGCTGTTCTGCGATCGTGTCCGATATTGAAATACTGCACTTGCAGGGATCGGTGGGGACCGGCGCGGGTGCGGCCAGACACAAAGGACCAGATGCATGGTGTATTCCCCGCCACAGGCGCCCGTTTCGGCGCAGCTGACACGTCGCGTTCCCTCGACCGGCTGGACAACAAGCGCAGAGCTTGCCCCCCGACGTGCCGCCCCCAGAACCCGGAAATATGACATTGCGTTTCTCGACGGAAACGGCTGCGTGCAGCAAGCATCGCAAATCGCCCCTGCCCTTCCGGTGTTCGAATCCGGTTTTGCGGCCTTGGCGCGTGGCACACTGATCGCGACGGGGTCAGGCCCTGTTGCCGTCGAGGACCTGCTGCCCGGCATGCAGATCCAGACATTGGACAACGGGGCGCAGACCCTGCTCTGGATCGGGTCGATGCTGCTGATCCCAGACGCACAGGGCCAAGCCCCCGAGATGGGCCGCCTGACCCGCCTGACGACAGACAGCCTTGGCCTTGGCCGCCCGATGCCCGATCTGGTTCTGGGCCCCTATGCCCGCGTCCTGCACCGCCACGCATCTTGCCGCGCGCAAAGCGGAACGGACAGCGGGCTGGCCCTGGGGCGGGAATTCGAGGATGGCGAAATGGTCATCAGTGTGACCCCGGTGACGCCGGTCAGGCTGTATCATCTGGCCTTCGCGCGCCACCAGATCATCCGCGCCAATGGCGTCGACGTCGAAAGCAGCCATCCCGGCCACCCCGCGATTCGCGCGCTGGCCTTCGAGATGCGCAATCTTCTGATGTCGCTCTATCCGCATCTGACCTGCACGGACGGTTTCGGCCCGCTGGCCTATCCGCGCTTTTCGATCGAAAATCAGGAAAGCCGTGGCGCGGCCTAAGACGACCGCGACAGCCGCGCTTCCAGCACCTCGAACGGAACGCCCGGATCATCCTTGGCGCACCGGATCACCAACGAGGTTTTCACACTGGCCACATTGGGGGCCGATGTCAGCTGTTCGGTCAGAAAGCTCTGGAATGTGGACAAATCGGGGGCCACGCATTTCAACACGAAATCGACTTCGCCGTTCAGCATGTGGCACTCGCGCACCAATGGCCAGTTCCGGCATTTTTCCTCAAATGCGGACAGGTCCACCTCAGCCTGGCTTTGCAGCCCGACCATGGCGAAAACCTGCACTTCAAAACCCAACTCGCGGGCGTCCACATCGGCGTGATACCCGCGGATATATCCCGCCTCCTCCAGCGTCCGCACGCGGCGTAGGCAGGGCGGTGCAGAAATGCCGACGCGCTTGGCCAGCTCGACATTCGTCATCCGCCCGTCCGCCTGCAACTCGGCAAGGATCTTGCGGTCGATCGGGTCTAGTTTTGCTGCTGACATCTGTTCTCTCTGCTCGATTTTTGCGGATAATAGGCGCAGCCCCGAAAATGCGCAATTATGTTTCACGATCACGCAATAAAATTATCGCACCCGCCCGAAACCCGATTGAACTGCGGCCATTCCGCCGGGCGGGGTTTTCGTCCGCCTCTTGCGCGTCTATATCATTCGTCGCAATCGATTTTTCCAAAGGGACCCAGCCATGGCCGACGCGCGTCACACCAAAGTTCTGATCATAGGCTCCGGCCCGGCAGGCTACACCGCCGCCATCTACGCCAGCCGCGCCATGCTGAACCCCATTCTGGTGCAGGGCCTGCAACCCGGCGGGCAGCTGACCATCACCACCGAGGTCGAGAACTGGCCCGGCGACACAGAGGTGCAGGGCCCCGATCTGATGGTTCGGATGGAAGCCCACGCAAAGGCCATGGGCGCAGAGGTGATCGCGGACTATATCTCGTCGGTGGATCTGTCCAAACGCCCCTTCACCGCGCAATCGGACAGCGGCACGGTCTACACCTGTGACGCGCTGATCCTTGCGACCGGCGCACAGGCGAAATGGCTGGGCATCCCGACCGAAGAGAAATTCAAGGGCTTCGGCGTCTCGGCCTGCGCCACATGCGACGGGTTCTTCTATCGCGGCAAAGAGGTCGTGGTGATCGGCGGCGGTAACACGGCCGTCGAAGAGGCGCTGTTCCTGACCAACTTTGCCTCCAAGGTCACCCTGATCCACCGCCGCGACACGTTGCGCGCCGAAAAGATCCTTCAGGACCGCCTGTTCAAAAACCCCAAGGTAGACCTGATGTGGCACCACTCCGTCGAGGAGGTTGTCGGCACCGAGGCCCCGCTGGGCGTCACCGGCGTTCGTGCGCGCCACGTCGAAACCGGCGAGATCACGCTGGTTCCCTGCGACGGCTTTTTCGTCGCCATCGGCCACGCGCCCTCGTCCGAACTGGTCAAGGATCAACTGGACCTGCACCACGGTGGCTACGTCAAAGTCACACCCGGCACCTGCAACACATCGATTCCCGGCGTCTTTGCTGCGGGTGATCTGACAGACCACATCTACCGTCAGGCCGTCACAAGCGCCGGAATGGGCTGCATGGCCGCGCTGGACGCTGAACGCTTTTTGGCAGAGCAAGAGGAATAAGGTTCCAAAAGCGGCCCAAAAGGCAACTTTTTCGCCTCAAATTCAAAATCAGACGCGGGTTTGCTTGAATTTGGCCATATTACGGGTCTATCCGACGCCCGAGGGCGCGGTCTGGCCGTGCATTTATAGCAGCGTAAAAACGAGAGTAATCATGTCTATTGCCAATCTTTCCCCGATCCCGGAGCTATATGTCTCTTACGAATCCGCCCAGAAACTGAAGGTCGAAGCAGCGCAACTGACCTCGCATGATCTGACCCCGCGCCAGATTTGCGATCTGGAGCTGTTGATGAACGGCGGTTTCAACCCGCTCAAGGGTTTCCTGACGGAAAAGGATTATACCGGCGTCGTGGAAAACATGCGTCTGGCAGACGGTTCGCTCTGGCCGATGCCGATCACGCTCGACGTCTCCGAGGATTTCGCCGCCAAGGTCGAGGTTGGCCAGGACATCGCGCTGCGCGATCAGGAAGGCGTCATTCTGGCGATGATGTCAGTCACCGACAAATACATCCCGAACAAAGCGCGCGAGGCCGAGATGGTCTTTGGTGCCGATGATTCCGCCCACCCCGCCGTGAACTACCTGCACAATCAGGCGGGCGCTGTCTATCTGGGCGGCCCTGTCACCGGCATCCAGCAGCCCGTGCACTATGATTTCAAGGCCCGCCGCGATACCCCCAACGAACTGCGCGCCTACTTCCGCAAGGTCGGCTGGCGCAAGGTCGTCGCCTTCCAGACCCGCAACCCGCTGCACCGCGCACATCAGGAACTGACATTCCGGGCCGCCCGCGAGGCGCAGGCCAACCTGCTGATCCACCCCGTTGTCGGCATGACCAAGCCGGGCGACGTCGACCATTTCACCCGCGTCCGCTGCTACGAGGCGGTGCTGGACCAATACCCGTCGTCCACCACCACGATGTCGCTGCTGAACCTTGCCATGCGCATGGCCGGCCCGCGCGAGGCCGTGTGGCATGGCCTGATCCGCAAGAACCACGGCTGCACCCATTTCATCGTCGGCCGCGACCACGCAGGCCCCGGCAAAAACAGCGCAGGTCAGGATTTCTACGGTCCCTACGACGCGCAAGACCTGTTCAAGACATACGAAACCGAAATCGGCCTGGAAATGGTTGATTTCAAACACATGGTCTATGTTCAGGAAAAGGCGCAATATTTCCCCGCAGACGAAGTGCCGGAAGGCGCAACCGTTCTGGACATTTCGGGCACGGAACTGCGTCGCCGTCTGGCCGAAGGTCTGGAAATTCCCGAATGGTTCAGCTTCCCGCAGGTCGTCACCGAGCTGCGCCGCACCCGTCCCGCACGGTCCAAGCAGGGCTTCACCGTGTTTTTCACCGGCTTCTCGGGTTCGGGAAAATCAACCATCGCCAACGCGCTGATGGTGAAACTGATGGAAATGGGCGGCCGTCCGGTCACGCTGCTTGACGGCGATCTGGTGCGCAAGAACCTGTCGTCCGAATTGGGATTCAGCAAGGAACATCGCGACCTGAACATCCGCCGCATCGGCTATGTCGCCTCGGAAATCACCAAAAACGGCGGCATCGCGATCTGCGCACCC
Organism: Pseudogemmobacter sp. W21_MBD1_M6; assembly: GCF_052119585.1. Lineage (NCBI taxonomy): Bacteria > Pseudomonadati > Pseudomonadota > Alphaproteobacteria > Rhodobacterales > Paracoccaceae > Pseudogemmobacter > Pseudogemmobacter sp. W21_MBD1_M6. Next base: position 148,634 of record NZ_JBGQOJ010000001.1, read on the forward strand.
ATCGCGCCCTACGCCACAACCCGCCGTGCCGTGCGCGAAGATGTCGAACAGTTCGGTGCCTTCCTTGAAATCCACGTCGCAACCTCGCTCGAGGAATGCGAACGCCGCGACCGCAAGGGCCTTTACAAGCTTGCGCGCGAGGGCAAGATCAAGGAATTCACCGGCATTTCCGACCCCTACAACGTGCCCGAAAACCCCGAGTTGCGCATCGAAACCGAAAACCACGATGTCGACAACTGCGCCCATCAGGTACTTTTGAAACTCGAATCCATGGGCCTGATCAAAGGCTGATCAAAACCGCAAAGCGCCCCGGTCCTCTGATCGGGGCGTCTTTCACTCTAATCTCTTTTTGGTAAAAATATCCCCGCGCAAAGCGCACACTCCCGAGGGCCCGCAGGGCCCGAGACAAGAACAATCGCGCGCGCAGCGCCGCGTCCTTTAGATCAGACCTAGTGCACTGTCACCGGTGCGAAATCATGCTCGCGCGCCAGCGCAAACGCCAACCGACGCCCCTGCACCAGTGCAAGCCGCTCTCCATCAGGACGGTGCACCGCATAAAGCGGCGTATCGCCCTCGATCTGCTTTTGTAACTCGACCGGCAATTCTGCGCGATCCACCGCGCGGATATAGACAATACGATCGTCCTTTTGCGGCCCGAAATCGAATTTGGTATCCATATCTGGTTCCCCTTCAACTACGTTTGATCTTGATCGTCTGCACAATGGTTTCGGGCAACATGCGCCGTAAATCGATATGCAAAAGACCGTTTTCCATGATCGCTTCGCCCACCTCCACGCCATCAGCCAGAACAAAAGACCGCTGGAACTGCCGCGCCGCGATGCCGCGGTGCAGATAGATTCGCGTGTCGGTCTCTTCGCTTCGGCACCCGCGGACAACCAGTTGCCTGTCCTCGACGGTGATCGACAGATCCTCGTCCCGGAACCCGGCCACGGCCAGCGTGATGCGATAGCTCAGATCACTCGTCTGCTCGATATTGAAGGGCGGGTACCCGTCGTTACCGGATTTGGCTGTCCTCTCGACAAGCCGTTCCAACTGTTCAAACCCCAAGAGAAAGGGATGTGAACCCAATGTCAGTTTCGTCATAGACACGTCCTTACGCCAAGCGACTGTGCAAAACGGCCCCGTCAGGCGACCGTATTGGAAATATGGGGATAGACTTTGCCGCCTGCAAGGGTGCGCCGCACGTCTGGGCCTTTGCCAAAGCCCGAAAAAGGGGTAGCGTCAAAGGTCTCAAACGGACGACTCGCATCATGAACGCTGCCAACGAAATGAACTCTGACGAGATCCTCCGCGTAAAGCTGGAGATGGTCCGCCGCGAACACCGCGACATGGATGCCGCCATTCATGCGCTCGAGGAAAGCGGCCGCAGCGACCAGCTGACGCTGCGCCGCCTGAAGAAGCAGAAACTGGGCCTGAAAGACCGCATCGCCCAGCTCGAGGATCGCTTGACCCCCGACATTATTGCGTAGGCGGATGAAGCGGTTATAGTGCCCGCTCAATTGACGAAGGGCACATCGCGTGACGGTACAAGTAGGCATCATCATGGGCAGTCAATCCGACTGGCCCACCATGAAAGAAGCAGCAGAGATTCTGGATGCGCTCGGCGTGGCATACGAGACAAAAATCGTCTCGGCGCACCGCACCCCCGACCGCCTGTGGGACTACGGCAAGACCGCCGTGTCGCGTGGGCTTCGGGTGATCATCGCGGGCGCGGGCGGTGCCGCGCATCTTCCCGGAATGATGGCGTCCAAGACCCGCGTTCCCGTGATCGGTGTGCCGGTCCAGACCAAGGCGCTGTCCGGCGTCGACAGCCTTTATTCCATCCTGCAAATGCCAAAGGGGTATCCCGTGGCCACAATGGCCATCGGCGCGACCGGTGCGGCCAATGCGGGCCTGATGGCCGTAGCGATCCTCGCGCTTCAAGACCCCGCCCTTGCCAAACGCCTTGATGACTGGCGCGCCGCCCTTTCCGCCTCTATTCCGGACGAACCCACAGATGACTGACATCCTTGCGACCGGTGCGACCATCGGCATTCTTGGCGGCGGGCAGCTTGGCCGCATGCTCTCTGTCGCGGCCTCGCGCCTCGGCTTCAGAACCCATATCTTCGAGCCAGGCGCCAACCCGCCCGCCGGCCATGTGGCCGACCGTGTGACCACCGCCGGTTATGACGATATCGCCGCCCTGACCGCCTTTGCGCAGTCGGTCGACGTCATCACCTATGAATTCGAGAATATCCCGACCTCGGCGCTGGATACGCTCGAGGGGCTGAAACCGATCCGCCCCAATCGCCGCACCCTTGGCATCAGTCAGGACCGCATCACCGAAAAGGAATTCCTGCAATCGCTCGGCCTGTCCACCGCGCCCTTTGCGCAGGTCGACACGCTGGACGACCTGCATGCCGCGATCACCGAAATCGGCACGCCCGCCATCCTGAAAACCCGCCGCTTCGGTTATGACGGCAAGGGACAGGCGCGGATCATGTCGCCCGACGACGCCGAACGCGCCTTTGCCGATCTGGCCGGTGCCCCTGCCATCCTCGAAGGGTTTGTCGATTTCACCCAAGAGGTCTCTGTCATCGGCGCGCGCGGGGTCGGCGGGCAGGTGTCCTGCTACGATCCGGGGCAGAACGTGCATCAAAACGGCATCCTTCACACCACCACCGTTCCCGCGAAACTGCCGAACGCGCAGGCCATGGATGCGGTGCTGATCACCGCCAGGATCCTGAACGCGCTGGACTATGTCGGCGTCATGGGGGTGGAATTGTTCGTGACACCCACAGCCCTGATCGTCAACGAAATCGCGCCCCGCGTCCATAATTCGGGCCACTGGACGCAGAACGGTTGCACCATCGACCAGTTCGAACAGCACATCCGCGCCGTCGCGGGCTGGCCGCTTGGCGATGGCCAGCGGCAACTGGACGTCGAGATGCTGAACCTGATCGGGGACGACATAGACCGCATCCCCGAATTTGCCAAAGACGGCGCGGTCGCGATCCACCTTTACGGCAAGGCCAACGCCAAACCGGGGCGCAAAATGGGCCACATCAACCGCATCCTGGGGCCAGCCGGTTAATCCAACCCAAGGGTCGGCAGGGTGGCGGCAATCGCCTGCCCCAATGTCATATCATGGTCGAACCGGCCCTGACGCAGAAAGGTGATCACCTCGGCGATCACCAAAGGGCTGTTCATCATGAACGTATGGGTGACCGGCAGCACGATATGGTCATTCATGCCCGCCACACGGGTCGATGTGACCGACACCTTGCCATCATCCGGCCCGCCAATCATCGCCGAATAAAACGGGTTCAGCGTCCGGTCGCCCGCGATCACACCCAATTCGACCTTGGCCCGTGGCAGGCGGTTCGGCACGCTTTGCGGCCCTGTGCCCAACTGTAAGCCCGCCGGCCCATTCAGCCATTGGAACGGGCCAAGATCGCCAAAGGCATCCACCAATTCCGACCCGTGATTGGGCGGCCCCATCATCACCACGCGCCCCATATGGGTTGGACGATGATCCTCCAGCCAGACCCGAAGCAGAATGCCCCCCAACGAATGGGTTACAAAATGGGTGGTGGCGTCGCCGCACTTTGCCACCGCCGACGGCAAGGCCAAGGCGACCAGCGTCGCGATATCGGCATCGGTCGAAGGGTAGCCGTCATTGACCGTCTGATAGCCGGACGCCTGCAGCGCCTCCTCCATCATCAGCATGGAATTCACCCCGCGCGCCAGCCCATGCAACAGAACGACGCAATCCGCCCGCGCGGTCATCGGGAATAGGCAAAAAACGAGGGCGAACATCAAACGCATGATCCGGAACATAGTCTTCTCGGTCGCCAGATGCGAGCACCACTTGCGCAACCGTGCCGCAAGGGCCAAAGTTGCCCGATGAAACCCCGCTCTCCCAGAATTGCCGTCCGCGCCCTGATCCTGCATCAGGACCGTCTTTTGCTGGTGAACGCCTTTGCCGGCAGCAAAAGCGATCTGTGGTGCGCACCGGGCGGCGGCGTGGACGCGGGGGCCTCTCTGCCCGACAACCTGCACCGCGAAATCCACGAGGAAACCGGGCTGAGCATCCAGATCGGGCTGCCCGCGCTTGTGAATGAATTCCACGACCCGCGCACCGGCTTTCATCAGGTCGATGTCTATTTCCGCTGCACGATCACAAGCGGGCACCTGTCCGACCTATGGCGCGACCCCGAAGGCATCGTGACGCGCCGACGGTTTTTCAGCCGCGACGACCTTGCCTCGATCCGGTTCAAGCCCGACAGCCTGCCCGCAGCCGCATGGGGCGACCCGCATGCAATCACCTACGACCCGCTGGAAGTTATCGTGCGCTGAGGCGCCAATCCGATCACGACGCCGCCCATCACCAAAAGGCAAGCGACCCCGAACCGTAGGGTCAGCCCTTCGCCCAGCACGGCAATCCCCCCGGCTAGCGCTATGACCGGCACCGTCAGCTGCGCAATCGCCGCTCGCGACGCCCCGAGACGAGGCAGAACCGTATACCACAGCGCATACCCCAACCCCGAAGTGACAACGCCAGACACCATCGCCAACCATGCACCGCGCGCGGTCACGGCGTCCGGCAAGGCGATCCAGACGATCAACGCGATCGGAACCGCCAAAAGAAAATTCGCCGCAGTCGATTGCAAAGGGTTCCCGACAGCCCGCCCCAATAGCGAATACACCCCCCACCCAAAGGCCGCAAATACCATCAAAAGCGCGCCCGCCCCGTTGGGACGCAGGGCGCCGGCTGGCCACATCAAGTACACCAACCCCGAAAACGCCAGCGCGGCCCCCAGCCAGCGCGACCGGGGCAGTCGCTCTCCGGCCATCACCGCGCCACCGAACATGGTCACCTGAACGCCGCCGAACAGGATCAACGCGCCGACACCGGCGTCAAGACTGACATAGGCAAAGGAAAACCCAAGAATATACAAAGCCAAAGACGCGGTCCCGGCCATCCTGTGCCGCCCCCTGGCACTGAACCGCCCCTGAACAAAGGCACAAAGCGCGACCAGCACCAAGGCACCCGAAGTCAGCCGGATCAGGGCAAAGCTTGCGGGCCCCATCGCGCCATCAGCCAGCGCAAGCCTGTTCAACACCGAATTTGCCGCAAAAGCGATCATTGTAAGCGAGGTGAGGAGGATCAGGCGCATGCCGCAACCAAAGCGTAAAAACCGGCATATGCAATAGGGCAATCACATCGCCCTTGGGGTACCACCACAAAACCACAGGTAAATAGAGGCACCTTCGGCGCCATTTCTTCTGGCACTTCGTGCAATTTGCGCTCCGCGCGGGGATATTTACAGAACAAAGAAAGCTTGCGGGTCTTCTCGGAAAAAATACTCTCGCGCGAAGCGCACCAAGAAAAGAATTGGCGCGGCACGCGCCTCCGCCTGGGTAAAAAAGAAAGGGCACCCCGAGGGATGCCCTTTACCGTCAAACCCGAAGGTCTGATTACATCATGCCGCCCATGCCGCCCATGTCAGGCATGCCGCCGCCTGCACCGCCGTCTTTCGACGGCTTGTCGGCAACCATGGCTTCGGTGGTGATCAGCAGACCCGCGATGGAGGCTGCATCTTCCAGAGCCGTACGCACAACCTTGGCAGGGTCAATCACGCCGAACTTGAACATGTCGCCATATTCTTCGGTCTGCGCGTTGAAGCCGAACTTCAGGTCGTCGCTTTCGCGGATCTTGCCGGCAACGACGGAACCGTCAACGCCTGCGTTTTCCGCGATCTGACGCAGGGGTGCCTCGAGTGCCTTGCGGACAATCGCGATACCGGCGTCTTGATCGGAGTTTGCGCCTTTCAGGCCGGACAGCTTCTTGCCCGCTTGGATCAGAGCAACGCCACCGCCCACAACGATACCTTCCTGCACGGCCGCACGGGTCGCGTTCAGGGCATCGTCAACGCGGTCTTTGCGCTCTTTGACTTCGATTTCGGTCATGCCGCCAACGCGGATAACAGCAACACCGCCGGCCAGTTTGGCAACGCGCTCTTGCAGCTTTTCACGGTCGTAGTCGGATGTGGTCTCTTCGATCTGGCCACGAATCTGGGACACGCGTGCCTCGATCTCGGCTTTCTCGCCGCCACCATCGATGATGGTGGTGGTGTCTTTGGTGATGGTGACCTTCTTGGCGGTGCCCAGCATGTCGATCGTGACATTTTCAAGCTTCATACCCAGATCTTCGGAAATCACCTGACCGCCGGTCAGGATTGCGATGTCCTGCAGCATGGCTTTGCGACGATCGCCGAAGCCAGGTGCCTTGACGGCCGCAATTTTCAGCCCGCCGCGCAGCTTGTTGACAACCAAAGTCGCCAGTGCTTCGCCTTCGACATCTTCCGAGATGATCAGCAGGGGCTTGCCCGACTGGATCACGGACTCGAGCAGCGGAACCATTGGCTGCAGCGACGAGAGCTTTTTCTCGTGCAACAGGATGATCGCGTCGTCGAGGTCGGCGATCATTTTCTCGGGGTTGGTCACGAAATACGGGCTCAGGTAGCCACGGTCGAACTGCATGCCTTCGACGACATCGGTCTCGGTCTCGAGGCCTTTGTTCTCTTCGACGGTGATCACACCCTCGTTGCCGACTTTTTGCATCGCGTCTGCAATCTGCTGGCCAATCGCGGTTTCACCGTTGGCAGAGATCGTTCCGACCTGTGCAACTTCTGCACTGTCGCTGACGGGACGAGCTGCGGCCTTGATCGCTGCGACAACCGTGGCGGTTGCCAGGTCGATGCCGCGCTTCAGGTCCATCGGGTTCATGCCAGCCGCAACCGACTTCATGCCCTCTTTTACGATCGCCTGCGCCAGAACGGTCGCAGTGGTCGTGCCGTCACCGGCTTCGTCGTTGGTCCGGGAAGCAACTTCCTTGACCATCTGCGCGCCCATGTTCTCGAACTTGTCTTCCAGTTCGATTTCCTTGGCAACCGATACACCGTCTTTGGTGATGCGCGGTGCGCCAAAGGATTTGTCCAGAACAACGTTCCGGCCTTTGGGGCCGAGCGTTACTTTGACAGCATCCGCAAGAATGTTGACACCTTTGAGCATGCGATTGCGCGCATCGGTGCCGAATTTTACGTCCTTAGCAGCCATGTGTGTAGCTCCTTAAATTGATTGATTTCAAGACAAGCGATCTCAGGCGATGATGCCGAGGATGTCGCTTTCTTTCATGATCAGCAGCTCTTCACCTTCAACGGTGACTTCGGTGCCGGACCATTTGCCGAACAGAACACGGTCGCCGGCCTTGACGGCCATTGCGATCAGCTCGCCGGAATCTTTGCGTGTGCCTTCGCCGCAAGCGATGATTTCGCCTTCAGCCGGCTTTTCTTTTGCGCTGTCTGGAATGATCAGACCGCCCTTGGTCTTCTCGTCGCCTTCAATACGACGGACCAGTACACGGTCGTGCAACGGTGTGAATGCCATGTCAGAACGCTCCCTTGGTTCTAAAGTTTGTGTGTCGTTAGCACTCATACGATGCGAGTGATAACGACCCGTAGGTAAGGAAGCCGCCCCCGCCTGTCAACGGCAGCCCAGCAGATAAAAACACAGAATGCGCGGAATTTTACCGAACCGCGTCCGGGGGTGGATCTGCGGGCCGATCTGTGGGACTACCTGCACACCAATCTGCGGGCGCGCCATACCGCAACAGCCCTGCCTCGCCCTTCGGAGTCAAAGCATAGATCCCCTTGGCGATTCTTTCGAACCAGCCGTAATGATCCTCGGCCATCATCCGCGTCGCGGCCTTGACCCCTGCGGCGCTGGCAACCACCGCACCCTTGGCCGGGCCCAGATCGCGCAAAACCGCAGCACAACGCACCGCATCCTGACGATAGGCCGTCACCAACCCCGCCCGCGTCGATCCGCCGGTATTCGGATCGCCCTCGCGTCGGGCGAACTCACGCAGCAACCGGGTCTTTCTGACCGCCGATTTGCGCGGAACGAACGGCGCCGGGTCAAGATGCACCTCGACCAGACCATCCCCCGGCCGCACCGTGATCAACCCCAACCCCAAACGGCGGCACAACGCCGCGTTGTCCTTTATCGCCCTCAAAAAAACCCGCCCCGTACCGCGCGGAACAGCCAGATAGACCGCGTCGGTCACGCTTTGCCGCGCGATGCCCTGATGCACCAGAGACAGAGAAAACCCGACTTTCAGTTCGATGATGACAGGGGCTTCGTCGCCGCGTATGGCCACAACATCCGCAGCCCCCACTTCGGATTTCACCTCGTATCCCTGCGCCTGCAAATGCGCCTTGATCGGTGGGTAAAGGTCTGTCTCGCGCGTCTTGGTCATAGGGCTGTCTTAGCGCGCCGACCTATGGATGTCAGCTAAATCCTTGACCAAGAAAAGATGAGTATTTGGACCGAGAAGAACATGCAGGGTCTTCTCGGTCCAAATACTCGAATTTCCGAAGGCGCCGCAGCGATGTCAAATGGTCTCATGCGGGGCATCGTGACAACGGCTGCGAGCCTGCCTATAAGGATGCGAAACAGCGTATCCAATGGACAGTGACATGATCAAAGTTTTTGGCCACAAGGCCCCCGACACAGACAGCACCGGCAGCCCGATTATCTGGGCCTGGTATTTGACCGAAGTCAAAGGCACCCCTGCCGCCGCCAAATTGCTGGGCGAACCGAACACCGAGGCCGCCTTTGTGCTAAAACGCTGGACCCTCGACAAGCCGGAAATCATCGCGGATGTGACCGCCGACGATACCTGCGTTGTGGTCGACACCAACAATCCCGCCGAACTGCCCGCATCGATCAACGATGCCAATGTCATTCAGATCATCGACCATCATATGTTGGCCGGCGGGTTGAAAACCAGGGGTCCGATCGACATCACCATCCGCCCGTTGGCCTGCACCGCCACCATCATGCACGACCTGATGGGCGACGACGCGGCGAAAATGCCCGAGGGCATTCGCGGCGCGATGTTGTCCTGCATCCTGTCCGACACTCTGGAATTCCGCAGCCCGACCACCACGCCGCATGATCGCGCCGTGGCAGAGAAACTGGCGGCAGACCTGGGCGTTTCCATTCCCGATCTTGCGGCAGAGCTGTTTGAGGCGAAATCCGACGTCTCGGCCTTTTCCGACGCGGAATTGCTTCGGATGGACAGCAAGGAATACGAAATCGCAGGCACCCGGTTCCGCGTGTCGGTTCTGGAAACCACTGCGCCCAAGATCGTGCTGGACCGCAAGGACAGCCTGATGAAATCCATGGAAACGGTCGCAAAGGAGGACGGCGCCGATCAGGTTCTGCTGTTCGTCGTGGACATCCTGAACGAGGAGGCCACCCTGTTGGTGCCCAATGATCTGGTCAAGCGGATCGCCGAGAAAAGCTTTGGCGCGACGGTCACCGGCGATCTTGTTGTGCTGCCCGGCGTGATGAGCCGCAAAAAGCAGATCATCCCCGTTCTTGCGATGTGATCGTTTGAAATAATTCGGGGAAAGGGGCGCTTCGGCGCCCCTTTTTTACGTCACATACGATACATACGGTATGTGCATAGGTTGTGCATGGATTTCACACTGCCATTTTCGAGGCCCCAATGACCCAGATCATCACCTCCCTCTCCGAGATCTCCGACCGTTACGACGCGCTGTTCGTCGACCTTTGGGGCTGCGTCCACAACGGCATTTCCGCCCTGCCAGAGGCCGTTGCCGCCCTGCATACCTACAAGGCCGGCGGCGGCAAGGTTGTGCTTGTCACCAACTCGCCCCGCCCCCGTGACAGCGTCGCACATCAGATCAAGGGCATGGGCGTGCCCGATGACTGCTGGGACACGATCGCAACATCGGGTGACAGCGCACGGGCCGCCATGTTTCGCGGAATCGTTGGGCAAAAGGTCTATTTCATCGGCGAGGATCGGGATCTGGCGTTCTTTACCCCCCTGAAGATCGTCGAGGATGCCATCGATATCCAGCAGGTTCCACTGGCCGAGGCCGAAGGCATCGTTTGCGCGGGCCCCTTCGATCCTATGGCCGATCCTTCAGTCTATCGCGCCGACTTTCTATATGCCAAGGCAAAGGGGCTGAAACTGCTTTGCGCCAACCCTGATATCGTGGTGGATCGCGGCGAAACGCGCGAATGGTGCGCAGGCGCTTTGGCGCAACTTTACACGGAAATGGGCGGCGAAAGCCTGTATTTCGGCAAACCCTTTCCGCCGATCTACGACCTTGCCCGCCGCCGGCTGGCTGCCCTTGGCGTGGATGTGCCAAACATCGGCATCCTTGCGATCGGCGACGGTATCCAGACCGATATTAAAGGCGCGATGGGCGAGGACATTGATTCCCTGTTCATCAGCGGCGGGCTTGCGGCAGAGCAGACAAAAACGTCGCACCAACCCGACCCGGATGCGCTAAGTGATTACCTTAAAAAGGAAATGATGTCTCCGAGCTTTGCAATAGGGCAACTGCGTTGACCTAAGAAACGCTTGCAATTGCTGCACTTGCAAAGTAATTATATTACCAAGATACGACAAAATTGGTCAATTAATTACCTTGCCATGTCAGGAACAGCGGATGCTCGATAACATGCCCCGTGGAACGATTTGCATCGAAGACATCGAAATCGGCATGAGCCGCAACCTGCGCAAGCAGGTGACCGACCGCGATATCCAGATGTTCGCAGAAATATCGACCGATCATAATCCGGTGCATCTGGATGACGATTATGCCCGCGATACGATCTTTGAAGGGCGTATCGCCCACGGCATGCTGACCGCTGGCCTGATTTCGGCGGTGATCGGGGAACAATTGCCGGGCCACGGCACGGTTTACCTTGGCCAGACGCTGAAATTCATGGCCCCCGTGCGCCCCGGCGACATGGTTTTTGCCGAGGTCAAAGTGACCGCAATCGACTACGCCAAGCGTCGTGTCACGATGGATTGCCACTGTGCCGTCGGCGGTAAAATCGTCCTGAAAGGCGAGGCGGTGGTCCTTGCCCCGAGCCGTAAATTCGACTGAGGCTTGCAGAGGCGGCGCAGGGGCGGTAATTCGCCCTATGCGGATCATTCGAGACTTTCAGTTTGTCAGCGATCAAGACCGGGGCGCCAGCGCCGCAATCGGCAATTTCGATGGCGTCCATCTGGGCCATCGCGCCGTGATCGACATTGCGCGGGCGCAGGCACAGCGCATCGGCTGTCCTCTTGGCATCCTGACGTTCGAGCCGCACCCGAGGCAGTTTTTTACCCCCGACGCCCCCGCCTTTCGCCTGATGAACGCCGAGGCAAAAGCCAACCGCCTTGCCAAGCTGGGAGTCGAGCGTCTGTATGAACTGGCCTTTAACAAGGGGTTGGCGGGTCTATCCGCAGACGCATTCGCACGCACCGTCATCGCGGACGGACTTGGGCTGAAACATGTCGTCGTCGGCTCTGACTTTTGCTTTGGCCGCGGGCGCACAGGCACCGCGACCGACCTGAAATCCTTTGGCGAAACCATGGGATTTGGCGTAACCATCGCCGACCTTGTGGCGCTGGACGAAGGCGAGGTGTCCTCGACCTCGATCCGTCAGGCCCTGACCGACGGGCGCCCCGCCGATGCCGCAAGGATGCTTGGCCATTGGCACCGCATGGAAGGCGAAGTGATCCGCGGCGATCAACGCGGTCGCGACCTTGGCTATCCAACCGCGAATATGTCGATTGCCGGTCTGCACCCGCCGAAATTCGGCGTCTACGCTGTCACGGTCGATGTTCTGACTGGCCCGCACAAGGGCACCTATAAAGGTGCCGCTTCGATCGGGGTCCGCCCGATGTTCGGGGAAAACCTGCCGAACCTGGAAACCTTCCTGTTCGACTTCAAGGGTGATCTTTATGGCGCGCATCTGTCCGTCGCTCTGGTGGACTACCTTCGACCGGAGCTGAAGTTCGACAGCCTTGATGCGCTGATCGTGCAGATGGATGCCGACTGCATGCGTGCACGTGAAATACTGAATGGTCTCTGACCGCCCTTTCCTTTCGCTTTTTTACCGTTAGGCTGCCCCGATGAAAGACCCGATAGACCGCACAGGCCTGCGTCCGCAGTTCTGGGAAAACATCAAGCTGCACGACATGACCGCGCCCGAATGGGAAGCGCTGTGTGACGGCTGCGGCAAATGCTGCCTGAACAAGCTGGAAGACGAGGACACACAGGACGTTGTATTCACCCGCATCGCCTGCCGCCTGCTGGACGACAGCACATGCCGCTGTGCCCAGTATGACATCCGCAAGAAATTCGTGCCGGAATGCGTGGTTCTGACCCCGAAAAACATCGGCGAAATCGGGTATTGGATGCCTTCCACTTGCGCCTATCGACTGCTGCAAGAGGGTCAAAAGTTGGCGCCATGGCACCCGCTGATTTCGGGCACGGCTGAATCGGTGCATGAGGCGGGCATGTCCGTGCGCGGCTGGACCGTGCCGGAATTCGAGGTGCCGCTCGAGGAATGGGAAGACTACGTGATAGAAGGGGACATCTGATTTTTTTCGCATCTGACAACACCTCGCCTGTGCCGCCGCAGGTGCTGGAAGCGCTGACCAGAGCCAACGAAGGCTATGTCTCCTCCTATGGCACCGATCCCATCATGGACGGCGTCCGCACCCGCATCCGCGAGATATTCGAGGCCCCCGATGCAGCCGTCTATCTGGTGGCCACCGGTACAGCCGCAAACGCCCTGTCTCTGGCCATCTGTTGCCCGCCCTGGGCCAGCGTCTTTTGCCACAGGAATGCCCACGTCGAAGAGGACGAATGCGGCGCGCCAGAGTTCTATACCGGCGGCGCGAAACTGGTCCTGATCGACGGAGAGCACGGCCGCATCTCGCCCGACGGATTGCGACAGGCCATCGGCTTTGCCGGTCGCGCGGGGGTGCACAATGTCCAAAGGGGCATGCTTAGCGTCACCAACTCGACCGAATGCGGCACGGTCTATTCGCCTGCCCAGATTGCAGACCTGACCAGCATCGCCAAGGGCGCCGGGCTACCCTGCCACATGGATGGTGCACGGTTCACAAATGCACTGGTGGCCGCTGGCTGCACCCCCGCCGAAATGACGTGGAAGGCCGGCATAGACGTCCTGTCCTTTGGCGGCACGAAGAACGGATTGATCGGGGTCGAGGCGGTCGTGATCTTCAACCCGGAAAAGGCATGGGAATTCGAACTTCGCCGCAAGCGAGGCGGGCATCTGGTTTCCAAGCACCGCTATCTATCGGCGCAGATGCAGGCTTATCTTCAGGACGATCTGTGGCTGCAGCTGGCCAGACAATCCAATGCCGCCGCAGCCCGCCTTTCAAACGCGATGCTGACCATAAAGGGCGCAACCCTCTTGCACCCGACAGAGGCGAACGCGGTTTTTGCCTCTTGGCCACGCGGCGGCCATAGGCGCGCCCATGCTGGCGGTGCCGAGTATTTTTTCTGGCCGTCCAACCAGTCACTGGACGGGCCAGAAGACGCCCCTGTATCGGCCCGTCTGGTCTGTTCCTGGTCGACGACAGATCAGGACATCGATACATTTATCGGCCTGATCCGTCCCTGATTTCTTTGTTCTATGAATAGACGTGGGTCTTGCGGTGGGACCGCCCGTTCCGGGCTTGCCCCGCGCAGATCTACAGCTTGCCAGACAAATGCAGATCCAGATCCTCGAGGCGGTCCTGCCCCCAGAACCGCTCATCCGTGTCGGTGATGTAGAAGGGTGCCCCGAATGCACCGCGCATAACAGCCTCTTCCAGATTGCGCGCATACGTGTCGGCCCCCTGCAGCAGCCCCTTGTCTGCCAAAGCCGGATCAAACCCGGCATCTGCCAGCATCTCGCGGATAACATCGTCGCGGGCGATGTCTTTTTCTTCGGCCCAGCATGCTTTGGTCATGGAATGTACCAGTTTTGACAAATTGCCGCCGCCAGCCGATTGCGCGGCGATGATCGCATATGAACTGGGCGCGGGGTTGGTGGGCCAGAACGCCGGTTTGACATTCAGCGGCAGGCCGGTCTTTGCCGACAGTCTGCGCAGTTCCTGAAGCCGGTATGTCTGGCGCGATTCGTGGCGGTCTTTCGGCGCGGTCCCCCCCGTGCGCCCGAACAAGGCGACGACATCAAGCGGTTTATAGGTGACGGTTGCGCCGTGTTTCGACGCAATCTCCTCCAGCCTGCGACCGGCCAGATAGGTGAAAGGTGAAACTGTCGCAAAAAAGTAGTCAATATGGGCCATTTTATTCCCCTTTGGTGCCTCAAGGTTTGCCGCGACCGTAGTCGGGTGGTAAGCGGTGTCAACCTTCACACTGTTGTCACAGACTGCCATCTTGGGGACCTGCTACATGCCTGTCATGAATGAACCGAAACTGATTTCCGGCAACGCCAACCGACCGCTTGCAACTGCGGTTGCGCGCCGCATGTCGATGCACCGCGGCATGAATGTGGGATTGGTTGACGCCCGCGTCGAGCGGTTCAACGATCAGGAAATCTTTGTCGAAGTCTATGAGAACGTCCGCGGCGAGGATATGTTCATCATCCAGCCGACATCGAACCCGGCGAACGATAACCTGATGGAACTGTTGATCATCGCGGACGCGCTTCGCCGGTCGTCCGCAGCGCGCATCACCGCAGTGATCCCGTATTTCGGCTATGCCCGCCAAGACCGCCGGTCTAAGGCGCGGACGCCGATTTCTGCCAAATTGGTGGCGAATATGCTGGTCGAATCCGGGATCGAACGGGTTTTGACGATGGATCTGCATGCCGCTCAGATCCAGGGTTTCTTCGATATTCCCGTCGACAACCTTTACGCCGCACCGGTCTTTGCGCTGGATATTCAGGCAATGTTCAAGGGACAGCTGGACGATGTGATGGTCGTCTCTCCTGATGTCGGGGGGGTGGCCCGCGCGCGGGAACTTGCCAAGCGGATCGGTTGCCCCCTTTCCATCGTGGACAAACGTCGCGAAAAAGCCGGCGAGATCGCTGAAATGACCGTCATCGGCGACGTGACCGGAAAGAAATGCATCATCGTGGATGACATCTGCGACACGGCCGGAACCCTGTGCAAGGCCGCCGAAGTTCTGATGGAAAGCGGGGCAAGCGAGGTTCATTCCTACATCACCCACGGCGTTCTGTCAGGCCCCGCCGTCGACCGCATCACGAATTCTGTGATGAAGTCTTTGGTCATCACTGATTCGATAGAGCCAACCGATGCGGTGAAGAATGCGCATAACATCCGGATCGTTCCGACAGCGCCCATGTTCGCACAGGCGATCCTGAACATCTGGAACGGCACATCGGTTTCGTCGCTGTTCGACCATGAAACGCTAGTGCCGATCTACGAAGGCATGTACGCCCGCGACTAAGCCAAAAATGCCGGGATTGGGGCGCTAGACGACGTCCCAATCCTCGTCACCCATGACCTCGCCGATGGCAAGCCAATCCGCGCGAATGCGGGCAATTCGGGTGTCGCCCCAGGTCCGGAACACGATGACAAAACCGTCGGGGTTTACCGTTTCCGCCGATATATCAGCGCGTTGGTTGGATTCCTTGTCGAAATCCCACATTGAAATACTGACCGTAACCGTCGGAGTGGACGCGAACGGGTTGTCGAATTCTATAATCTTGCGAAGCTCACGTGGCCCCTTGCCGGTCCACATGACACCATCGTGCTGATAGTCGGAAAACAGGATAATCGAGCCGTTGTCGATCCCGGTCAGATGTCTGTTTATTCGCCGCATATAAAATCCTTCCGGATATCATCTATCAGGCAATACTTGCGCAAATGGAAACATAAAAAACAAAAGGCCCCGCAACATGCAGGGCCTTTCAAAAACGTTGTGACGAAACCGATCAGGAAAGACCGATGTGATCGCCAATCGCAACCATGTCCGCAAGCAGCTTGGCAGCGGCATCCACGGTCTCTTCGCCGGCTGATTTATGCGCCTCCTGGGCGTCCTCGATCAGCTTGTCGACGTGACCTCGGGTGACTTCGGCCCGTGGCAGCGACATCTCTGCCAGCACGGACACACCCGCCGCCGTGATTTCGGCGAAACCGCCGGTCACAAGGTATTCATGCGTCTCGCTACCTGCAACGACCTTCAACAGGCCGGGGCGCAGGGTCGTGATTGTGGGCGCATGGCCCGGCATCGCCGTAAGATCGCCATCGGCGCCGGGGATTTGAACCTCCGACACCTGAAACGACGCAAGGCTGCGCTCGGGTGATACCAGATCGAATTGCATCATATCGGCCATTATCGGCTCCCTTATGCTGCGTCAGCAGCCATGCGTTCGGCTTTTGCGATCACTTCGTCGATACCGCCAACCATGTAGAAGGCTGCCTCGGGAAGGTGATCGTATTCACCGGCCACAACGGCCTTGAACGATTTGATCGTCTCTTCCAGCGGAACCTGCTTGCCGTCTGCGCCGGTAAAGACCTTTGCCACGTCAAACGGCTGCGACAGGAAGCGCTGGATCTTACGCGCACGTGCCACGGACAGTTTGTCTTCTTCGCTGAGTTCGTCCATGCCAAGGATGGCGATGATGTCCTGCAGCGACTTGTAGCGCTGAAGAACACCCTGAACGTCGCGGGCAACCTGGTAATGCTCTTCGCCGACAACGGTCGGGTCGAGAATACGGCTGGTAGAGTCGAGCGGGTCAACGGCGGGGTAGATACCCAGTTCCGAGATGGCGCGCGACAGAACCGTGGTTGCGTCGAGGTGGGCGAAGGATGTCGCAGGCGCAGGGTCGGTCAAATCGTCGGCGGGCACGTAGATGGCCTGCACCGAGGTGATCGCACCGGCTTTGGTCGAAGTAATACGTTCCTGCAGGGCGCCCATGTCGGTCGCCAGCGTTGGCTGGTAGCCCACAGCGGACGGAATACGGCCCAAAAGAGCGGACACTTCGGAACCGGCCTGCGTGAAGCGGAAGATGTTGTCCACGAAGAACAGAACGTCGGTGCCGGACTGGTCGCGGAACTGCTCTGCCAATGTCAGACCGGACAGCGCGACGCGCATACGTGCACCTGGCGGCTCGTTCATCTGGCCGTAGACCAGCGCCACCTTGGATTTTTCCAGATCGTCGGGAACGATAACACCCGATTCGATCATCTCGTGGTACAGGTCGTTGCCTTCGCGCGTCCGCTCGCCCACACCGGCGAATACCGAAAAGCCAGAGTGCACTTTGGCGATGTTGTTGATCAGTTCCATGATGAGAACCGTCTTGCCCACGCCGGCACCGCCGAACAAACCGATCTTACCACCCTTGGAATAGGGTGCCAGCAGGTCGATGACCTTGATGCCGGTGACCAGAATCTCGGAGCTTGTCGCCTGTTCGTCGAACGCTGGTGCGTCGCGGTGGATCGGGCGGGTTTCCGTTGCGTTCACAGGGCCTTTTTCGTCAACGGGTTCGCCGATGACGTTCAGGATCCGTCCCAGGGTCGCATTGCCAACGGGCATCGAGATCGGCGCGCCTGTGTCGGTCACTTTCGCGCCGCGAACCAGACCTTCGGTCGCGCCCATAGCGATCGTCCGCACGGTGTTCTCACCAAGGTGCTGCGCCACTTCCAGAACCAGTTTCTGGCCGTTGTTATCCGTAATCAGGGCGTTCAGAATCTGGGGAAGTTCATCCCCGAACTGAACGTCGATGACGGCGCCAATCACCTGCGTGACTTTGCCGACTGCCATTGCTTTTGCCATGTCGTTTCTCCGCTTCGTCAGAGTGCTTCCGCACCCGAAATAATTTCAATCAGCTCGCTGGTGATAACCGCCTGACGGGTCCGGTTGTACTGGATCGTCAGTTTGTCGATCATCTCTCCGGCGTTCCGCGTGGCGTTGTCCATCGCACTCATCCGTGCGCCCTGCTCAGAGGCCGCATTTTCGAGAAGCGCCGCAAAAACCTGCGTGGCAACACCGCGTGGCAGGAGGTCTGCAAGGATCCCCTCTTCGCTGGGTTCATAGTCGTAAAGCGTGCTTTCCTCGGCCGTTTCCTCGAACGACGCAGGAATAACCTGCAGCGTTGTCGGGATCTGACTGACCACGTTCACGAACCGGCTGTAGAACAGCGTAGCAACGTCGAACTCGCCTGCATTGAAGCGGGTCAGCACATCTTTTGCGATCGCTTGCGCGTTCACATAGCCGACACGCTTCACTTCGGTCAGATCGACATGGCCAATCATCGCATCACCGTTTTCACGGCGAAGCTGTTCCCGGCCTTTTTTGCCCACGGTGATAATTTTCACCGTTTTGCCTTCGGCACGCAATTTTGCGATATGAAGACGGGCCATTTTTACGATCGACGAGTTGAAACCGCCGCACAGGCCGCGCTCTGACGTCATGACGACAAGCAGGTGCACCTTGTTGCTGCCGGTGCCCGACAACAACTTCGGCGCCGAGTCCGACCCACCAACAGAGGCAGCAAGACCCGACATCACGGCATTCATCCGCAGCGCATAGGGGCGCGCCGCCTCGGCACTGTCCTGCGCGCGGCGAAGTTTCGCCGCGGCAACCATCTGCATGGCCTTCGTGATCTTCCGCGTGGATTTCACGCTGACGATCCGGTTCTTAAGATCCTTCAGGCTTGGCATCTATCCAATCCTTCCCTGGCCACGATCAAGCAAAGTCAGCAGCGAATGCGTCAAGAGCCGCTCTGATCTTATCCTCGGCGTCGCCCTTGATTTTGGGGTCTTCCTTGGTGATGAAGTCCAGCAGGTCCGCGTGTTTCTTGCGCAGGTGGTTCAACAGGCCTGCTTCGAAACGGCTGACATCCTTGACGGAAATCTTGTCGAGGTAGCCTTTTGTGCCTGCATAGATCACGCAAACGATCTCGGCGTTGCTCAGCGGCGAATACTGTGGCTGCTTCATCAACTCGGTCAGACGGGCGCCACGGTTCAGAAGTTTCTGGGTCGAGGCATCAAGGTCGGAACCGAACTGGGCAAAGGCCGCCATTTCGCGATACTGCGCCAATTCCAGCTTCACCGGACCGGCAACCGATTTCATCGCGTTGGTCTGGGCAGACGAGCCCACGCGGGAAACGGACAGACCGGTGTTCACAGCAGGACGGATGCCCTGATAGAACAGTTCGGTTTCCAGAAAGATCTGACCATCAGTGATCGAGATCACGTTGGTCGGAATAAACGCGGACACGTCGCCACCCTGGGTTTCGATGATCGGCAAAGCGGTCAACGAGCCGGAGCCGTTGTCTTCATTCAGCTTCGACGACCGCTCGAGCAGGCGCGAGTGGAGGTAGAACACGTCGCCGGGGTAGGCTTCACGTCCTGGTGGGCGACGCAGAAGCAGGGACATCTGGCGATAGGACACAGCCTGCTTGGACAGATCATCGTAAACGATCAAAGCGTGGCGGCCGTTGTCACGGAAGAACTCAGCCATAGCGGTGGCGGAATAGGGTGCAAGGAACTGCATAGGCGCAGGATCGGATGCGGTCGCAGCAACAACGATCGTGTATGCGATCGCGCCGGTCTCTTCCAGTTTCTTCACCAGCTGGGCAACGGTCGAACGCTTTTGACCGATAGCCACATAGATGCAGTACAGTTTCTTGCTCTCGTCGTCGCCAGCCGCCTCGTTATAGGACTTCTGGTTCAGAATGGTGTCGAGCG
Organism: Pseudogemmobacter sp. W21_MBD1_M6; assembly: GCF_052119585.1. Lineage (NCBI taxonomy): Bacteria > Pseudomonadati > Pseudomonadota > Alphaproteobacteria > Rhodobacterales > Paracoccaceae > Pseudogemmobacter > Pseudogemmobacter sp. W21_MBD1_M6. The sequence goes on from NZ_JBGQOJ010000001.1 coordinate 168,213, forward strand.
CGATCGCGGTCTTACCGGTCTGACGGTCACCGATGATCAGCTCGCGCTGGCCACGGCCAACGGGGATCATGGCGTCAACCGATTTCAGGCCGGTTGCCATTGGTTCGTGCACCGATTTACGCGGGATAATGCCCGGCGCCTTCGAGTCCGCAACGCGGCGCTCTGTTGCCTTGATCGGGCCTTTGCCGTCGATCGGGTTGCCCAGACCGTCCACAACGCGCCCCAGAAGGGCGTTGCCGGCAGGAACGTCCACGATGGACTTGGTGCGTTTGACAACGTCACCCTCTTTGATGTCGCGGTCGGAGCCGAAAATAACGCAACCGACGTTGTCGGTTTCGAGGTTCAGCGCCATTCCGCGGATACCGCCCGGGAACTCGACCATTTCGCCCGCCTGGACGTTGTCGAGACCGTGGACCCGCGCAATACCGTCACCAACGGAAAGCACACGGCCAACCTCGGCAACTTCAGCGTCTTGGCCAAAGTTCTTGATCTGCTCTTTCAAGATAGCAGAAATTTCAGCAGCTTGGATCGCCATTTATCCGACCTCTTTCATTGCGTTCTGAAGGTTGGAGAGCTTGGAACGGATCGACGTGTCGATCATCTTCGAGCCCACCTTAACAATAAGACCGCCGATGAGGGATTCATCAACGGCCAGATTAATTTTCACATCCTTGCCAATAGACGCGGTCAGCGTTTTGGCAAGCTTGTCCGATTGCGCCTTGGTCAGCGCCTTGGCCGCGGTGACATCAGCCGTCACTTCGCCTTTTTCCTCGGCGATCAGCGCGCGCAAGCTGGAAATCAGCTGCGGCAGCACGAACAGACGACGTTTTTGCGCCATCAGGGCCAAAGTATTGGCCACCGATGTGGAAAGTTTCATTTTTGCAGACAATGCGGCCAGCGCTTTGGTCTGGTCGTCACGCGAATACATCGGCGACGAAATCAGGTCGCGGAAATCGGCACTGTCATTCAGTGCCACGTCAATCGCGTCAACGTCGGCCTCGAGCCCTTTCAGGCCCTTGGCATCTTTTGAAAGTTCAAAAACGGCTATGGCGTAACGCGCAGCAATGCCGGTTGAGATCGAAGCTGGTTCTGACACGTCCACCCTTCCGAAGTCATAGAGCCCTAGTTTTTTTGCCGTGCGGCAAGCTAGGGCAGTTCTGGGCGCATACCGTCACGATATGCACTGAAATCGGCGCGGTGATAGCAGAGGACACCTCACCCCGCAACCGCCTACCTCACGAAATCGGCATTGCCCGGATCAACAAAATAAGGCCCGCGCGTCCAGGTGCGACCTATTGCGCATCCTATAGGCCCCGACATTTAGCGCAATCATGTTTTTTTACCCGAATCCGCCACCCGCCCGCCCGTGCGCCCGGCCCCGCGATCAGCCGGGCTGTGACCGGCCGGTCAGGGCCGGCTCTGCAATGCCGATCCCTTCCAGGACACGCAACGGCCGGCGCACGGCGGCGGGCAATCCCGGACGCGTCGGCGCATAGATCTGCTTTGATGCCTCTACCATCAGCACCCCCCCGGCGTAGTAATTGGAAATCCGGCGCCCGGCCTTTTCCCACATCGGTCCGGTCCGCAACCAGAACCGCCGGTGCGATGGCGGCTGGAACAGGGCGGCGACATGCCGTTCGGGAACAAAGCGGTTCAGCTTCAGCTGGGCCTCCAGCTGACCAAGGCTATAGGGCCGGCCAAACCCGAAAGGCGTCGCATCCCGGCGTGACCAAAGGCCTGCACGGTTGGGGACAACGAACAAGGCCCGCCCCCCCGGGCCCAACACGCGCCAGCATTCCTCCAGCAAAGCTGTGGGATTGTCGCTGGTTTCCAGCCCGTGCATCACGACAAGCCGGTCGACACTGCCCGTGTCAAGCGGCCACAGCGTTTCCTCGCACAAGACAGAGACATTCAACATCCCCGCAGGCCACGGCATAACCCCCTGCGGTCCGGGCATCAGGCCGACAACCCTGCGCGCGTCCTCCAGATAGGGGCGCAGCAATGGAACGGCAAAACCGTAGCCCGCAACCGTCTGGCCCTTTGCCTCGGGCCAAAGCGACGTGATTTGATCACGGATCGCCCTTTGCGCCGCGCGGCCAAGGCCGGTGCGATAGTAGAAATTCCTCAGGTCAACGACATCAAGATGCATCCGGCCTCGTTGGTCCAGTTAGGTTGCTTTGCGGATCATACCCAAGCCGCGGGATATTGCCACGACTTCATTCACCCCCTGCGGTTCGCGGTCAAACACAGGTTGTTCGCGGGCCACTCGATTGCGGGACGCGGCGACAGACCGGGGGATGTGTGTCATCTTGTTCCCATTCCTGAAAAATTCCATCATTGGATGTCAGCAGATGTTGCACCAAGGGTCACAATGGGCGACACTCAAGAGGCTACAGGATGCGTTCATTCACAATGCTGTTCCCTGCTGTTTTCTCTTTCGCTACATCGGCATATCTAGTGTGATATAAGCGGAGAAGGCCACGGCATGGGTATCTGATCGCTTTCACCAAAGGACGGAAACAGCGGTGTCACTGCGTTTCTCGCCATTCTTCCGATCACTTTTTGCAGTAAAAAGGCAAAGTGATGAGAATTTAGAAGAAACCCCTTGAAGAGCCGGAAATAACACCGAACTTTAAGGGAATGAGGCCACAGTCTGATCGGGGGTCTGCCCTTGATCCGGCCAGAAAAAAAGGAGCACGCAGCGTGCCTTCATTTTCGAACACACTCGAGCAAGCGATCCACTCTGCGCTGGCCCTTGCCAACGCACGCAAACACGAACTCGCAACGCTGGAGCATTTGCTTCTGGCGCTGATCGACGAACCGGACGCCGCGCGCGTCATGCGGGCCTGTAGCGTTGATCTGGGACAGCTGCGCGACACACTTGTCGAGTTCATAGACGATGATCTTGCGACCCTGATCACAGACGTCGAAGGGTCCGAGGCCGTGCCGACCGCCGCGTTCCAGCGTGTGATCCAACGCGCCGCGATCCACGTGCAATCGTCGGGCCGGACCGAAGTGACCGGCGCCAATGTGCTGGTCGCCATCTTTGCCGAACGCGAGTCGAACGCCGCCTATTTCTTGCAAGAGCAAGACATGACCCGCTACGACGCGGTCAATTTCATCGCCCATGGCGTAGCCAAAGACGCCGATTTCGGCGAGGCGCGTCCGGTGACGGGCGCGTCCGAGATGGAAGAGGACACCGCCACAACCGAAGGCGACGGCAAGGACTCCGCGCTAGCGAAATACTGCGTCGATCTGAACGCAAAATCCCGCAAGGGCGATGTCGACCCCCTGATCGGGCGCGACTACGAGGTGGAACGTTGCATTCAGGTGCTGTGCCGCCGCCGCAAGAACAACCCGCTTCTGGTGGGGGATCCCGGTGTCGGAAAAACCGCCATCGCCGAAGGTTTGGCACGCAAGATCGTACAGGGCGAAACGCCGGAAATTCTGGCACATGCCACGATCTATTCGCTTGATATGGGGGCCCTGCTTGCCGGTACCCGCTATCGCGGCGATTTCGAAGAACGCCTGAAAGCCGTGATGACCGAAATGGAAAAGCATCCCGATGCCATTTTGTTCATTGATGAAATTCACACCATCATCGGGGCCGGTGCCACAAGCGGTGGCGCGATGGACGCGTCCAACCTTTTGAAACCTGCGTTGCAGGGCGGCAAACTGCGCTGCATGGGGTCCACCACCTACAAGGAATTCCGTCAGCATTTTGAAAAGGATCGTGCCCTGTCGCGCCGGTTCCAGAAAATCGACGTGAATGAGCCCTCGATCGAGGATTCGATTAAGATCCTGAAGGGGCTGAAGCCGTATTTCGAGGAACATCATTCGGTCAAATACACCGCTGATGCGATCCGGACTGCGGTCGAGTTGGCAGCCCGCTATATCAATGACCGCAAGCTGCCGGACAAAGCCATCGACGTGATCGACGAGGCGGGTGCGGCCCAACATCTGGTCGCCGAATCCAAACGCCGCAAGACCATCGGCACAAAAGAGATTGAGGCCGTCGTTGCCAAGATCGCCCGCATTCCGGCGAAAAACGTATCGAAGGACGACGCAGAGGTTCTGCGCGATCTCGAAGTCTCGCTGAAGCGCGTCGTATTCGGTCAGGACGAGGCCATCGTTGCCCTGTCCTCAGCGATCAAACTGGCCCGTGCGGGTCTGCGCGAACCAGAGAAACCCATCGGGAACTACCTGTTCGCAGGTCCCACCGGCGTCGGCAAAACAGAGGTCGCCAAACAACTGGCGGATACGCTGGGTGTTGAACTTTTGCGGTTCGACATGTCGGAATACATGGAAAAACACGCCGTTTCTCGCCTGATCGGCGCACCTCCGGGGTATGTCGGTTTTGATCAGGGTGGTATGCTGACTGACGGCGTCGACCAGCACCCGCATTGTGTGCTGCTGCTGGACGAAATCGAAAAGGCACACCCCGATGTGTTCAACATCCTGCTACAGGTCATGGACCACGGCAAGTTGACAGACCACAACGGCCGGGCGGTCGATTTCCGCAATGTGATCCTGATCATGACATCGAACGCAGGTGCCTCTGATATGGCGAAGGCTGCAATCGGCTTTGGCCGGGAACGCCGCGAGGGCGAGGATACGGCCGCGATAGAGCGGACCTTCACGCCAGAGTTCCGCAACCGTCTGGATGCGGTCATCAGCTTTGCTCCTCTGCCGAAAGAGGTAATCCTGCAAGTGGTGGACAAGTTCGTTTTGCAGTTGGAGGCTCAGTTGATGGACCGCCATGTGACCATCGAACTGACCCGCGAGGCCGCCGAATGGCTGGCTGACAAGGGCTATGACGACAAGATGGGTGCGCGACCTTTGGGTCGGGTCATTCAAGAGTACATCAAGAAACCGCTGGCCGAGGAACTGTTGTTCGGCAAGTTGGCAAAGGGTGGCCTTGTCAAAGTCAGCGTCAAGGACGGCAAGATCGACCTGCAATCCGAAGGCTTGGCAAAGCCAAGACTGACCGGCGACAAGCCGCCTCTTTTGACGGCAGAGTGATCCGCGGCTTTCTCAGCCTGATCCTGATAACCTTTGCGGCCCCCTTGGCCGCAAAGGATTTTCTCATTGATTTGCCGATTGACTGCACGCTTGGGGAAAACTGCTATATCCAGCAATACACAGATCAAGATCCAACCGAAGGGGCGCAGGATTTCACTTGTGGTGCCTTGACCTATGACGGGCACAAGGGCACGGATTTCGCACTGACCACCCTTGCCGATATGCAGGCGGGTGTCGATGTTCTGGCTGCTGCCGCAGGTGTCGTCATGGCAACGCGCGATCAGGTGCCGGATGTGGCCTTTGGCACGGCCGGTGCGCCGGATGTGTCCAGGATTGAATGTGGAAACGGGCTGGCTATAAACCACGGCGACGGGTGGGAAACGCAATATTGCCATATGAAGCTCGGCTCTTTGATCGTCGAAAAGGGGCAGCGGGTGACCAAGGGCGCGGTGCTGGGCGAGGTCGGCCTAAGCGGGCGCACCCAATTCCCCCATGTCCATTTGTCGGTCCGCAGGAATGGACAGATCGTCGACCCATTCGCCCCTGATAGCCTGTCCACTTGCGGCACACAGCCCCCCGCGTCCATGTGGCAAACGGACATACCCTATAGCGCTGGCGGGATCGTTTCCGTGGGCCTTTCAACCGCCGTTCCCAGCTATGATGACGTCAAGGCGGGCCTTGCGGGGCGGGACGTTCTGCCAATAGATGCCCCTGCCCTTGTCGTCTGGGGGTTCGCCTATGGCGGGCAACAGGGCGACACAATGGACCTTTCGATCAACGGGCCGAAAGGGGAAATCGTGAACCAATCCATCGTGTTACCCCGCATTCAGGCCCAGTTCTTTCGCGCTGTCGGCAAGCCTTTGAAAGCCGATGGATGGCCTGCGGGGCCCTACACCGGAGAGGCAAGGCTGACGCGCAATGGCGCCATTCTTAGCGTCCGGCGCGTGACAATCCGCGTTGAAGGATAGTTATTTCTCGGTGAACTTCAGCTCGATACGGCGGTTCTGGGCGCGGGCCTCGGGTGTGGTTCCGGTAGACACCGGCTGAAATTCGCCAAAGCCCGTCGCGGCCAGCCGGTTCGGTGGGATGCCCAGAAAATCGACCATATATTGCACCACAGACAGGGCGCGCCCCTGACTGAGTTCCCAGTTGTTCCGGTATTTCCCCAGACCTGACAACGGCACATTGTCGGTATGGCCATCGACGCGGATGATCCAGTCGATTTCGGGTGGGATCTGGCCAGAGACGCTGCGCAGGATCGCCGCGACTTTGGCGATCTCTCCCTTACCCGCTTCAGAAAGGTTCACCTCGCCGGTCTGGAACAAAACCTCGGACGAGAACACAAAGCGGTCGCCTTCGATGCGAACGCCTTCCTGCGCCCCCAGAACGTCGCGAAGGCGGCCAAAGAACTCTGACCGGTATCGCGCCAGATCTTTCGCCTCGGCCGCCAGCGCCTGTGCCTCGGCCTCCAGCCGCTTGCGCTCTGCCTCTTCCAATTCTGCGCGACGTTTTTCCTCGGATGCGACGCGCGCAAGGGCGGTGTTCAGTTGCGATCCAAGCGCCTCCAGTTGAACCTGTGCCGCCGCATCTTTGCTGGCCGACGCATCCAGAACCGCCTGAAGCGACCCGAGCTGCGTGCGCAGAGCGGCAACCTGTTCGTTCAAAAGCGCCAGCTTGCGTTGGTCCTCGGCCGATTTCGCCTCGACTTCTGACAGGGCCTTGTTTGCGGCGGCCAGAAGGGCGGCGCGCTCCTGCGTCTGGGTCAGCGTGCTTTGCGCGGTCTGCTCTGCCGATAACTTCGCAGCCAGCGCCGATGCCAGTTGCGCCTGAATTTCACGCCGGTCCGCCGAGGCCGCCTTTTGCGTTTCCACATCCGACAACGCGGCTGCCAACTTGATGTTCAAGGTTTCGCGCGTCGCCTCGGCTGCGGCCAGCAGGGTTAGCGTTTCCTCTGCGCGGCGGCGCTGTTCTTCCAACGCCAGTGTCATGGCGGTCAATTCCGTGTCGGCATTTGCCAGTCGTTCACGCAGCAGACGCGCGGCTTCCGCCTCGGCCAGCCTGCTCGCTTCCTCCTCGGTCAGCTTTTCCTGAAGCTCGGACACCCTGGCCGCCAACACAGCCCCCGTTTCATCCGCGTCTTTGGCGCGTGCGCGCAGATCGGCGACAAGAGCGTCAAGCGCGGCACGGCGGGCAGCGGCAAGGCGGGCGGCCTCGGTATTCGCGTCGATCTCGTCGCGGGCGCGGGCAAGTGCAAGGTTCAACGCCTCTTGATCGGACAACAGTCGCGTTTGCGCCGTTTCAAGATCCGCGACCTGCCCCAACGCCCTGTCACGCTCTGCCAGAAGGTTGGCCACCTGTGCCTCGAAACTTGTGATCGCCGCGCGTTGCTGTGCCAGTTCGCTGCCTTGCTGTTCGGTCTGCGCGGTCAGGGTCGCGATCAAGGCCAACTGCCGTTCCGCATCCGATTGCGCGGCGGCAAGCGTGTCCTCCAGATTGGCAACCTTGCGGTTTTCAAGACCCAGCGCCTGCGCCAGCCCGCGCACCTGTTCGCCCAGATTATCCAGTTCGGTTTCCTGCCCCGATATTTGCTCTCGCAGAACAAACTGGACCACCATAAAAATCGTCAGAACAAACATGAGCACAAGCAAAAGCGCCGTCATGGCATCCACGAAACCGGGCCAGATATTGGACTGAAGCCGTTGTCCGGTTCTGCGGCTAAGGGCCATCGCGCTAGCCTCTGCGTCCGGCGACGGGGGCGGCCAACTGGCGGATCGCCTTTGTCAGCTGGCCAAGATCATTGCGCAGATCCGCCATTGTTTCCTGCCGACCGGATGCCATTTCCTCGAGGATGCGCAGCAATTGCACGTCGATACTGCGCAGCCGCATCCGGCTTTCGGCATCCACTTGGTCACCGCCGTCCTGTGCCTGTGCCTGCGCCGAAAGCAAAGCAACCAACTGTTCCTGCCCTTCGGCAAGGCGGATCAGGCCCTCGTCGGGCTGCCCCAATTTGACCGTCAGCCGTTCAACCGATTGCGCCAGCGTGCCCAGACGTTCGTCGACCAGAGACCGGCTGACATCGGACTGCGCAAACATGCTTTGCAGGGCTTCCATCTGTTGTGACATCTGGTCGAGAACCGCAGTCATGACGCCCTGATCGCCGCTGCTTTCGCCATCACCGGACGAAAACCCAAGCCGGGTAATTGTCGACAGCCATTCTTCCAGTTCGCGGTAGAACCGGTTCTGACCGTGCCCCGCGAACAGCTCCAGCAGGCCGACAACCAACGAACCCGCCAACCCCAGCAGCGACGAAGAAAACGCCGTACCCATACCGCCAAGCTGTTTTTCAAGACCGTTCATCAAACGACCGAACACCTCCATCCCGTCTTCGCCCGGCGTGGGCGCAAGGGATTTTATCGTCTCGACAACGGCGGGAACCGTGGTCGCTAGGCCGTAGAACGTGCCCAAAAGACCAAGGAAAATCAAAAGGCTGACGATATAACGGGTGATATCGCGCGCCTCGTCGATACGGGTCGCGACAGAGTCCAGAATAGAGCGGGCAGAGGAAGACCCGATGTGCATCTTGACCGCACGCGTCCGCAAAAGCGCGGCCAGAGGCGCCAGCAAACGCGGTGCCTGTGTCAACTCGTGGCCTTTCCGGTCGGCGGCAAAGCCCTCGATCCAGCTAACCGAGGTGATCAGCTGGATGACCTGCCAGAAACAAGACAGCACACCGATCAGGAACACAAACAGGATGAACCCGTTCAGATATAGATTTGCCAGAAACACCGGTCCCAGCGCGGGCAACGCGACGTATGCCCCGAAAGAAACCAGAACGATAACCATCAGCATCAGAAAAATCTGACGTACAGGTTGAGAGAAATACGGCTCGGCCTCGCGACCCGGTTTGTCCATCGGGACGTATCCTGACGCTATTATTGTTACCCTCACGATAGGGGCATTGAACGCTTAAGCCAACATCGAATTTCGCTAATTGGCAAGGCACCTTACGCGGCCTGCAAGCCATGTCAGATCGGCATCCTCGATCCCGAGTTCGGTCAGGTGCGATGCTGTGTTATACAGATATTCCGTGTTCGGACCGCGCCCGCCGACGGCTGTCGCGATGATGCCCGCCTGTTCTTCCAACGGCAGGCCACCACAATATTGCACATGATCGCGGTCGATCACATAGGTCACCGCCTGCACCTGTGCGCCATCGTGCAGGGTGATGCCCAATGTCACCTCCAGATAGGCAGACGAGATCAGCTCCCGCTCTCGCAGGTAGTCCAGCGTTCGGCTGGCGGCATCGGGCGGCACGCAAAAGGCAAGCCCGTCGCATTGCGCGCCCTGCGCCTCGTCCAGCGCCAGCACAAGACCGGGGTGGTCTTCTGTGCCCCGATGATGGATAGATCGCATGCAAAACGTCCGGTGATAATCAGACAGCCGCGCCACGCGACGCTGGGAAAAGTCGAAACCCGGGTTCCACATCAAAGAGCCGTAGCCAAATATCCAAAGCGGGTCATGCTGCATCTGTCTGGTCCTTCGCCTGCCCCCCCTATAAACACCAGTGAGGTTCAGGATTAAAGGGGCAGAGATGCGCAGATTAATGGTGCTGGTTCTTGTCGCCGCCTCGCTTTGGGGCGGATACTGGTTTGTCGGGTCAACTGCGGTCGAACGCGGGTTGGCGACGTGGTTGGCACAGCAGCAATCGCGGGGCTGGGACGTAAGCTATTCCGACCTGTCAACCGGCGGCTTTCCCAACAGGTTCGACACAACACTGACCGACGTCGATATGACCGACCCTGTGTCCGGTTTGGGCTGGCGGGCCCCGTTCTTCCAGATTTTCACGCTGAGCTACAAGCCGACCCATATCATTGCGGTCTGGCCAAATGAGCAGACCCTCATCACACCAAGCGAAAGCATCGCCGTCACATCGGACGACATGCGCGGGTCCGCCGTGTTCAAGGCGGGGCCGTCGCTGGCGCTGGATCACTCCAGCGTGGTGGTGAAAAACCTTGCGCTGACATCTGACGCCGGATGGGAACTGGGTATCGCCGACGCACGGTTCGCGACCCGCCTGACCGCAACGCGCAAGGGGTTTCACGACGTCGCGCTAGAGTCGTTGTCGCTGGCCCTGCCCGACCATGTGCTGGCACTGCTGGACCCCGACAGCACCTTGTCGCCGGTGATCGAGCGGTTGAAGATCGACAGCAGTCTGGGCTTTGACGCGCCATGGGACCGCTTTGCACTGGAAGGCAAGCGCCCCGCCCTGACGGAAATCGGCGTGAACCGGTTCAACCTGACATGGGGCATGATCGACATCGGGGCGCAAGGCGTGCTGACGGTGGACAGCGCCGGCATCCTGACCGGAAAGCTGGACGTTAGCGCGAAGAACTGGCGCAAACTGCTGGAGGTTGCCGTTGCCGCAGGCCTGATCCCCAGGGAAACAGCCCCCACGGTCGTAAACGCGATGACCATTCTGGCGTCGATGTCCGGCGATCCCGACGTCTTGGATGTGCCGCTGGCTTTTCAGAACGGCATGGTCAGCTTTGGACCGATCCCGTTAGGGCCAGCCCCGCGTCTGACACCGTTCTAGCGGCAGTAATTGCTGCCGCGATAACGGGCGGTGTCGAAATGGAAATGGTCTTGATGAAAGGCGTTCGCCTTCGGGCCAAGCACGGTCCCGAAAGGACCGCAGGCGCCTTTGTGCATCTTGGCCAGTATCTTGCCCTGCTTGGGGTCGCGCCACCCCTTGAGCACCGAAATCGACGTTCCATCCACCAGATTGATGGCGCCGATGTCGATCGCCTTGCCGCGACCGTGCTCGGAAATCTTCTCGCCCTTCTGGTTGTTGCGGGCGCGGCAGGAATAGGACCCCATGATCTGCAACGACTTGATGCCGCCACCGGTTTTGCCAACGGCAGGCTTTGCCCCCTTCACAACCCATGACTTCAGCGCCTTTGCCGTCGCGCAGTCCATCGTTGCGGCCATGGACAAGGCGACGCCGTCAACGGCTGTGACCTTGACGGGCGCATCCAGACCGCACCCCTTGATCCGCCCGACGATGGGTGCAAGGGCCTGCCCCCTGATCGCAGGATCACCGCAAACAGCGCCCTTGCTTCCAAGAACAATCGCGGTCGAGGGTTTGGTGCGGACACTTGCCATCACCAGCGATTTAACGATAGCGGGACGCCCCACAGGCCGCAAAGAGGATTGCAGGCCCGGCAAGCCAGACAAGACAGGTTTGACCGCGACAGGCGTCAATGCCCCCATGACAGGTGCCACATCGTCCAGCTGCGCCCCGGACAACATATCGGGGCGCGGTTTCGGAACGGCAGAAATATCCGGTGCGCTGGCCCAGATCTGGCCTGCGGGAAGGCATGTCAGCACAAGGGAAATCAGCAAGCGGCGCATCTGTTATCCCTTGGCCTTGGCGCGACCGAAGTCGGGCGCGTCAGTGTCCTGCCCCGCCTGAACGATACCGCGACGGATCGCGCGGGTGCGGGTGAAATAGGCGTGCAAATGGTCACCGTCGCCGGTGCGGATCGCCCGTTGCAACGCGAACAGCTCTTCGGTGAAGCGACCCAGAATTTCCAGTGTCGCCTCTTTGTTGTTCAGAAACACATCGCGCCACATGGTCGGGTCGGATGCCGCGATACGGGTGAAATCGCGAAACCCGGCAGCAGAGTATTTGATGACTTCGCTATCGGTCACGCGGCGCAGGTCGTCGGCCACGCCAACCATCGTGTAGGCGATCAGGTGCGGCGCATGGCTGGTGACGGCCAGCACCAGATCGTGGTGCTCTGCGTCCATTTCGTCGACATTGGCCCCCATGCCCTCCCACAAGCTGCGCAGCTTTTGCGTGGCTTGTGCGTCGGCGCCATCGGTTGGCACCAGCAAGCACCAGCGGTTGTCAAAGAGTTCGGCAAAGCCGCTGCGCGGGCCGGAGTGTTCCGTGCCGGCCAGCGGATGCGCCGGAATGAAATTGACGCCCAGGGGAATATGCGGCCCCACCGCATCAATCACCGCCTTCTTGACCGAGCCGACATCGGTGACGGTGGCCCCCGGTTTCAGCGCACTGGAGATTTCGGCGGCAACAGCGCCCATAGCCCCGACCGGCACACAAAGAACCACCAGATCGGCCCCTTGAACGGCCTCTGCGGCGGTTTCGCAAATCCGGTCGCACAAACCGATCTCGCGCGCGGTCGCGCGGGTCTCGGCGGTGCGGGCATAGCCCACAACCTCGCCCGCCAACCCGCTGCGCTTGATCGCCCAATACATCGACGAGGCGATCAGCCCCAGACCGATCAGGGCAACACGATCATAGATCTGCGCCATTACCGCTGTCCCTTGAAACCGGCAACCGCATGGGCCACGCGTCGGCACGATGCTTCGTCACCGACCGTAATGCGCAGGCAATTGGGCAGCTTGTAGCCCGCCACACGGCGCACCAGAATGCCCTCGCCCCGCAGGTAGTCATCACAGGCGTTCGCCTCATCCTCGGATGCGAACCGCGCCAGAATGAAGTTCGCGCAGGATGTATCGGACGGCACGCCAAGCTCTGCCAATGCCTCTGCCAGCCAGGCCCGCATCCGGGTGTTTTCAGCCCGGCATTTGGCGGCGTAATCTTGATCACGCACGGCGGCCTCTGCCCCCTGAAGGGCTGCGGTGGACAGGTTGAATGGCCCCCGCACCCGGTTCAGCACATCAATGATCGGCTGCGGGCCATAGCCCCAGCCAACCCGCAACCCACCCAGACCATACAACTTGGAGAAGGTGCGCGTTACGACGACATTCTCGCGGGATTCGACCAGTGACGTGTCTGCGTCATAGCCGTCGACATAGTCGGCATAGGCCCCGTCAAGCACCAGAATGGCCTTGGGCGGCAGCCCGTCCGCAAGACGCGACAATTCATTGCCTCCGATCATCGTGCCGGTGGGATTGTTGGGGTTGGCGATAAAGACCAGACGGGTTCTATCGGTGCAGGCGGCCAACAGGGCATCGACATCGGTCACACGCTCGCGTTCCTTTGCCTCGACCGGCTTGGCACCGGCGGCAAGGGCGGAAATGCGATACATAGAGAACCCATGTTCGGTATAAAGAACCTCGTCCCGCGGGCCTGCGTAGGCCTGGCAAAGAAAGGTGATAATCTCGTCCGATCCGACGCCGCAAATGATCTTGTCCGCGTCCAGCCCGTAGACCTCGGCAATGGCGCGGCGCAGCGATGCGTGGTCGGTCGGCGGATAGCGGTGCAGCGTATGAGCGGCGCGGCGGAAGGCCTCCATCGCCTTTTCGCTGGGCCCGAACGGATTTTCGTTCGACGACAATTTCACCACATCCTTGCGGTCGCCGATCTGGCTTTCGCCGCTTTGATACAGCGCGATGTCCATGATACCCGACTGCGGTTTGATCTGTCTTGCCATGCTGCGTCCCCGGATGTTTCGCCCCTAATAGCGGGCCAGCAACGCCATTGCCAGATGGAATGAACCGGCGCGACGATCCGCACATACGGGGCATGAACGGAAAAGGGCCGCCCGAAGGCGACCCTTTGGATCTGCGCGGGGCAGACCTGATTAGTTTTTCGCGTAGTATTCCACGACGAGGTTCGGTTCCATGACCACTGGGTAAGGAACATCGCCCAGCGCGGGGGTCCGCACGAAGGTTGCCTTCATCTTGGAGTTGTCAACTTCGACGTAGTCGGGAACGTCACGCTCGGCCAAAGCCATCGCTTCGATGATCACAGCCATCTGGCGCGACTTTTCGCGCACCTGGATGATGTCACCCTCTTTGACGCGGTACGACGGAATGTTTACACGCTGGCCGTTCACGGTCACGTGGCCGTGGTTCACGAACTGGCGGGCCGCGAAAACAGTCGGCACGAACTTTGCGCGGTAAACAACAGCATCCAGACGACGCTCCAGCAAACCAATCAGGTTCTCGCCGGTGTCGCCTTTTACGCGCTCGGCTTCGGTGTAAATGCGACGGAACTGCTTTTCGGTCAGATCGCCGTAATAGCCCTTCAGCTTCTGCTTCGCGCGAAGCTGGATACCGAAGTCGGACAATTTGCCCTTGCGGCGCTGACCGTGCTGGCCGGGGCCGTATTCACGACGGTTGACGGGGGATTTCGGACGACCCCAGATGTTTTCACCCATCCGGCGGTCAATTTTGTACTTGGCAGACGTGCGTTTGGTCACGGCTGATCTCCTTCTTTGGGCGCACCCGCAAGGGATGCTATGAAGGGCGTTGTCCTTTGCCTTTCGGCCGACAGGCATCCCCTTGCAGGGACCACCAACACCAATGAAATATCGGGCCCCGAAGGACCCGACAGCGCGGCTTATATGGATTGCAGATCGGGAGTCAACAGCAAGCCACGTAAAAGGCGCGGCCCGCAGCGTATTATGACACATCCTTAACGGAACACTGCCGCCCTGTGGCGCAGCAGCGCCGCCTCGGATGGCGACAGGTTGCGACGCACATAGTCGCCGAAGGTGAACGCATCGACCCGCAGGTCGGGGAAACGGTCAAACAACATCCGGCGCTGCACGTCGTCAATCGTATCAAGGGCGGCATTGGCGGGATGAAAGCTTTCGGTTTCGACGCCATTGGCCCAGACAATCTCGTGCCGGTCCAGCAGCAGATGGATATAGGTCACATCCTTTGCCGCATGGTCGAACAGGATGGTCCGGTCATTCACCAGATCCTTGGCCGCCACCAGCACCTCTGACGCGTTGAACAGCGCCTCTGCCGAACGGCCCTTGATCAACACACGGTGCTCCGGCGAAACGATCAGATCGCCCTCCGGCTCTTCATCGCCCAAGGCCCCCGCCTTCAGGCGGACAGGGCGCAGGGACGGCATCGCGTAAAGTCGCGCGCCGCTGATCTTGCGAGAGCCGACCCAGCGGATGTCCTGAACGCCGTCATCCTTGGTCTGTATCCGGTCGCCCTCTTGCAGCTCCTCCACAAGGCGCGGGCCATCCGGCGTCGCGATACGGGTGCCGGGGGTAAAGCAAATCACGCCGCCCGAGGGAGTCGCAGTGCGGCGCGACGGCACCCCCTCTGCGCTGCGTTGAACGACCCACAGGTCGGTATCCGCCGGAGGCACCGATCCAAGAAACATCACCAGTGGTGTTTTCCCATGCCCGATGTCAATCACCGTCAAGCTAAAGCTGCGCCTGCCGTCGGTGACAACAAAGCCCTCCTCGATCACGGGATCATCGAAATCCATGGATATGGGAGAGTGTGCGGGCCGAAGGGCCGTGCCGATCATCCGTCGCACAGAGCGCGCTGCGCGCCTGTGCAAATCTTCAAAATCGTCTGCCTGCTCCAGAACCAACGGGCCATGAGATCCGTCCACACGAACGGTTTCCCCCGTCCAGCGCCATGTGGCGCCGACGCTGACTGCTTCTGACGGCGGGGCGGTTGTTCCGTCCACTTCCGTCTGGTTCCATGAGATGACAAACGTGCCGATAGCGCCCGTTTTCATATCTTTGTGCCTGTACTGCTTGCCTGATCGTTTTTTAATTAACGGCAGATTAGCACGAGGCACCTGATCTGCAAAGCCGGTCTTTTCCAGAAAAAGATCAGCTTGTCATAGTGTTGCAATTAGAACTTGAAGTTAACGCGCAAGGAGCCCACGACCTGCTCGTCAGCCTGGCTCTCGAATTCCTTGCCA
The DNA here is from genome assembly GCF_052119585.1 of Pseudogemmobacter sp. W21_MBD1_M6. Lineage (NCBI taxonomy): Bacteria > Pseudomonadati > Pseudomonadota > Alphaproteobacteria > Rhodobacterales > Paracoccaceae > Pseudogemmobacter > Pseudogemmobacter sp. W21_MBD1_M6. Next base: position 183,904 of record NZ_JBGQOJ010000001.1, read on the forward strand.
AACCAAGTCGCACCGTAAAACAGGCTTGTTTTTTCACCCTGCCAATGGATGCCGGCGCGCAGCCGGTCGCGGGTATCGGTCAGGACATAGCCGTCCGCACCGGGCAGATAGGCGCTGCGCTCGACTTTGGCGATATCGCCTCCGAACAGAACCGAATATCCGGGCTGCGGCGTTGCAACACCGCGATAGAGTTGTCCCGACGTCACGTCGCGCAGCAACAGGTCACCCTGCCCGAAGTGCCCGATGATGACATCGGCCCCCACCCGGATCAGGGTCTCGACACCGGCCTGTCCCTGAACGAAGGGGCGCAGCAGGACCGTATCGCCGAACGACAGGGGTTGTGACATCTCGACCAGAACCGTCGGGTAAAAGCCGTTGCCGATCTGGGCATCCAGAACGCCGGGCCTTGGCGCATCGACAACGTCGTGAATTTTGGTTTGCAACGTCCCAAGGCCGGTTTGTTTGCCGACGGCCACCAGATCGGCCCCCACCGAGATTTCCGTGGACTTGTAGCGGTAGTGGGTATGCACACCGAAGGACAGAACACCCGCGTAACGGCGATCCGGGTATGACCCGTTGCTGAGGTTGTCGGGTGCGATGACTTCGCCGCGGCGGCGGAATTCAAGGATATCGCCGAATGATGTCGGCAGGCTGCCCGTCCATTCCGGCCCGCGAATACCGCTGACCACATATGATCCGGTGCGCCACCGGTCATCGCCGTCACCCAGAAGGTCATTGGTGAACAGGCGCCCCGTACCAAGGCGAACCCGGTCCTGAGCATCCCCCACGGTTGGCGCCATGGTCAGGAGCAATCCGCAAAAAACGGCAAAAAGAGCAATACGCATTCAAAGTGTCCGATCGAAGTAGGCGCGAAACAGGGTTTCACAGGGCTGTAATAAGGAACGCACCGACACACTAGTGCAGGACCGTCACACACAGGAAAAGAATTGCGTCTGAATCGGGTCTGAATAAGGCCGTCAGAAGGCTCTTTGAGGATGCGAGCCGCCCCATCGCGGGGCGCCGTTAGCGCAATAGGACCTAAGTCGCATAGAACAGATGCCGCCCCGCCCATAGATTTCGGGCATGAGAAAGCTTCTGGTCGATGTCGCCGTTTCCTTTTTGGCCGTGCTTTCCGCGCTTGCGGTCACATGCGCAACGGGACAGGCGAAGATACTGGACCGGACCCAGATCGAGGCCCGCATCGAACCGCCGTTCTTTCTGGGCGACGAACTGGACCCCGGCGTTTACGCAATAGTGGGGATGGACGCGGTCCTGTCCGGCTACGCCTTCCAGACCGAGGCGCTGGCCCCCCTTCCCGGCTTTTCCGGCGCGCCGATCAACATTCTGGTGGTTATGGATGTTGAAGGTAAGTTCCTGAAAGCAGACCTTTTGACCCAGAACGAACCGATCTTCGTCTCGGGCCTGGGAGAGGCCCCATTTCGCGAGTTTGTCGCGCAATATCGCGGGCTGTCGGTGTCCGATTCCCTTGCTGTCGGGGTGCCCTATGGCGGCGACAGCCATGGCGGTTCGATGATCTACCTTGACGGGGTGACCAAGGCGACCGCCTCTGTCCGCATCGCCCATGAAAGCATCCTTGCCGCAGCCTTGTCGATTGCCCGCGAGAAAATACAAGGCATCGCACGCAGGCCCGCAGCAGCACCAGACATCGAATATTCCGAAGACCTGAACTGGAACGATCTGGTCGAAAAAGGCATCGCCGCACATTTGCGCGTGGACAACAGGCAACTGCAAAAGGCCTTTACAGACACAATCTGGCGGGACGATGACGCGGTCGCGCTGGCAGAGCCCGAAGCGGCCTATCTGGATTTGTGGGTTGTCGATCTTGGGCCCGCCTCCATCGCCAAGGCGGTATTGACCGCGCGTGGCTTTGCCGAATTACAGACCTTCATGTCAATATCGACGCAGGATGAACCGCTGCTGTTGATCGAGGCCGGGCGCCATGGCCTGATGTCCGGGGATTTCATCCGCAACACCGCGCCGGACCTGATCGCGCTGACGCAGAACAATCTGCCGCTGGCCTTGCGGGATGCCGATCTGGACGTTCGCCTGCAAGACGGGGTTCCAAAGGGAACCGCCATGATCCTGCGGACAGATCGCAGGCTTGGATTTGACCCGACAGCCCCCTGGCAACTGGGGCTTGACGCAGAGCGCGCGCATGGCACGTTCCTGCCGGAAGTCGGCAGACAGCAATTCAACCTGACCCACAGCACACCAGAGCGTTTTTTCAAACGCGCCCCCACTGTCGCGGCATTGCCGCCGTGGCAAGAGGCGCTGCGCAACCGCAAGCCGGACCTGTTGGTTCTGGCCCCGCTTCTGGCGGCACTGGTTATCGCGCTCTTGTTCGCGCAGTCGCGCCTTGCTGGGTTGCGCGGGTTCACCGCCCTTCGGTTGACCATTCTGGCCGGCGTCATCGGTTATGTCGGCTGGTGGGGGCAAGGGCAGCTGTCGATCGTGACCGTGCTTGGCGTGATCCGCGCGGCGGTTCATGGGCAGAGCTTTTCCTTTCTCCTGTATGATCCGTTTTCGCTGATGATCTGGGGCGTGGTGATCGTATCCTTCGTTCTGTGGGGGCGGGGCTTTTTCTGCGGCTGGATGTGCCCCTTTGGTGCGATGCAGGAATTCACGCATCATTTTGGCCGCCTGCTGCGCCTGCCCGAAATCACCCTGTCAGACCGCTGGGACACGCGCCTGAAAAAGCTGAAATACCTGATCCTTGCCGGCCTGATCGCCAGCCTGTTCCTTGCTCCGCAGATCAGCGACACACTGGTCGAGATAGAGCCCTTCAAGACCGCCGTGACCGTCTACTTTATCCGCGACTTGGCCTATGTGGCCTATGCCGCGTTCTGGCTGATCCTGGGGATGTTCCTGTTCAAGGGCTTTTGCCGCTACGTTTGCCCCTTGGGCGCGGTCATGGCAATCGGCGGCCTGATCCGTGGACGGGGATGGATTCCGCGGCGCACCGAATGCGGAACCCCCTGCCAATTGTGCAAGGTGAAATGCAACTATCAGGCAATCCGCAAGGATGGATCAATCAAGTATGACGACTGCTTTCAATGCCTCGATTGCATCACCATCCACGACGCCCCCGACCAATGCGTCCCCCTGATCCTTGCCGTCAGAAAAGGCGTGACCAGATGACCCTGGACAGGCGCAGGTTTCTGGCGATTTCTGCCTGTGCCGCCCTGCCCTTGCGCGCGGCGGCACAGGCGCGCGATGTCAGGTGGCGCGGTATCGCCCTTGGGGCGGATGTGACGATCTCGTTGCGTGGGGTGTCACCGCAGGTGGCCAAGGCCACGCTTGCAAATGTCGAAACGCGTCTCGCCCGGCTTGAAGACCAGTTCAGCCTGTTCCGCCCGAATTCGGCCATTTCCCGCCTGAACAAGCAAGGCCACCTGCCAGATCCGCCGGCAGACATCCTTGCCATCCTGCGCCACAGTCATCGCCTGAATGAAACGACATCCGGCCGCTTTGACCCGACGGTGCAGCCCGTGTGGAACGCATTGGCCACCAGTAGGCCGGGCCCTGGGCAGGCCACCCTTGCCGCCGCACAGGCCAAAGTCGGGTGGGCCGGACTTGTCGTATCCCCCGGCCTTGTGCGCTTTGCAAAACCCGGCATGGCACTGACCCTGAACGGCATCGCTCAAGGGTTTGCGACCGATGCGATTGCGGGGCTTCTGGCCCGCGAAGGTTATACCGATTGCCTGATCAATATTGGCGAGTTCCGCGCCTTTGGCGGCAGCTGGACGCTGGGCATAGGCGGGTCGGGCGGCGACCTGATCGGCACCACGCAGATGACCCGCGGGGCGATCGCCACCTCGACCCCTTCGGCGCTGCAATTCGGCGGTTCGGGGATCGGCCATATCATTGATCCGCAGCGCGGGCCGGTGCCGCCCGTCTGGGCGTCTTGCACTGTAAAAGCACCAACCGCGACAATTGCCGACGGCCTGTCAACCGCACTGGTTCTGACGCCCGGCACAGAGATCGCACAGGTTCTGGCGGCCAGCGGCGGCACTGGCGCGATGATGCAGGACGCGGACGGCGGGATCGTCACCTATGGCAGGTTCTAGGCTGTGGTGCGTTTGATTTGATGCAACACGCTCTAACGGTCGGGCGCGGTATAGCTTAGCCCCTGAGCTGCGAACGCCGCCGCCACTGATCCATCGGCAAGCGCTGCGGCAATCGCATCATCGACCGCATAGGCAAGCTGGCGAAAATTCTGGCGGATCGCCACGCCCAATGTCCATTTATCGGAGACCAGCCCCGGATAGGGTGGCGCGTGAACAGCCATGGCATCGGTCAGCCCGTATTCCAGCTGCGCCCGCGCGCCCATCACGGCGGACACCTCGCCGGCGGATAACGCGGCCATCGCACCCGCGGGGGTCGTGAAATGAACAAGGTTCGGCAATATCTGCCCCTTCGCCAGTCCCGACAGATAGAAATCGGCTACCGAGTCATTTTCGACCCCGACCTTGTCAAACCGAAAGTAGGCAGGCACCGGGGCATCCTCGGGATAGACGTCCTTGCGGTAGGCGATCGAGATGTTCTCGACGAAATACTGGCCGGTAAAAACCACCATCTCGTTTCGGCAGGCAAAATCGTTATTGTAGGGAACATGCATCATCACGTTCACAACCTGCTGGTCCAGAAAATGCCCTTTCCAGATGTAGTTGCGCAGATCGGCACCCACATTTTCATCCGCGTCGAAAAAAACGAAATGCGGCTCGACCTGCAAATAATCTGCGATCCTTTGCCCCAGAACAACATCGACCCCATGCACGCCTGCCTCGTCCTTCCACGAATAGGGGGCGAAATCGTTGTAAAGACCGATGCGGATAAACCCTTGATCCTGAATGGTATCATAGTCCTGCCCGACCTCTGTTCTGTCCATGTTTTGCGGACGCTGCACAGCATCAAGTCCGGTGGGAAGATCCTCGCATCGTGCGAAAGCGATCGTGCCCGTCAAGGACACGGCCGCACATGCCGTCGCAAACGCCTTGGCGCAGCGCCCGATCATTCCGCCGCCGACAGACCGACGGTCAGTGTTTCGGACGCGGACAGGAAACTGCTGTCTCGACCGTCCAGCGCCAGAACCGCCTCGCGCGCAATGGAATCCGCCCGCTCTGCCCCCGACGCCGTGACAACCTGCGCGGAAATTGCGTTCAGCTCTTTGATATAGGTCGTTGTTTCAGCCAGAAAATCCGCAGCCGTTGCGGACCCCGCATCTATGGCCTTGGACTTTGCCAACAGATCGTCGCGGATTTCTTTCAATCGCGGCGCGAACGGGTCCATTGCGCCGTCTTCGGGGCGGGTTTCAACATAGGTCCGGATCGCCCAGGCCGCCTTTTGCCCCAACAGCTCGCCGAACGCGGGCATCTTGGTAATTCCCTCTTGCGTATATCCGTGCTGGAACCGTTCCAGATACCATTCGTCGCCGTCGATATTGGCCTCGAGATACCGAAGGTCGGGGGCAATCCCGCCCGACACAGCACCAAGCCCGTGGCACCGCGCGCAGTTCTGGTTAAAGCCCGACGATCCGACCTCGACGGCCTTCAGCCAGACAGCCTCATCCGCAGACCGGTATGGGTTTTCCTCAAGCCAGTCCTCGCCGACATCGGGCAAGGCATCGGTATCCACCGGCTGTGGCGTGACGTTCCCGTGGCCGACCGCCTGAGAGGCCAGAAAGACGGAAACGCCCAGCACTTTGGCAAAAACGCTGATGTCTTTCAGGCGGTGCAATGCGGTTTTCTCGGACGTCATAGCAGGTTTCTCCCTTGGAATGTTCGCCTGCCTATTCTGCAAATTTCGAATATTTCCGCCATGCGACCTTAGAACTAGGCGGCATCGACTTTGGTCGCATATCGGTCTTTCGGTGTTGGCTGATAGGCTTTCCGCAACGGGAGGCGGCAATGCACAAGTTCACACTGGCCCTTATGATCTGGCTTGGTCTTTGCCTTCAGGCGCAGGCAGATGTCTTCGTCAGGGTCACCTATCTGGAAGAGCGGGTGCAACGCCCGCCGACCCTGTCGAACCTTGACGACCCGCCTTTGGACACCGGTCGCGCGGGGGCCGAGCTTGCCCTGGCAGAGAACCTGACAACCGGTAAATTCCTGAAACACCGCTATACGCTGGACAGTGTGGTCACCGACATCGGCGGGGATTTTCTGGGTGCTGCCCGCGCCGCGTTGGAATCGGGCGCGCGGCTTCTGGTTGTGAATGCCACCGCCGATGGCCTGCTGGCGCTTGCCGACCTGCCCGAAGCACAGGATGCGATCCTGTTCAACGCCTCTGCGCCCGACATGGCCCTGCGGGATACGGATTGCCGCGCCAATGTGCTGCACACCCTGCCCAGTCGCGGAATGCTGACCGATGCGCTGGCGCAATTCCTGGTGATGCGGCGCCTGCAGGATGCGGCCCTGATTTCGGGCGACCACCCGCAAGACCACGCCTATGCCGACGCGTTGAGGCATTCGCTGACCAAGTTCGGTATCCGTCTGCGCGGCGAAAAGACATGGGCCTTCAACGCGGACATGCGCCGGAACGCGGCACAGGAGGTGCCCCTGTTCACGCAGGATTTTTCCGACCACGACGTGCTTTTGATCGCGGACGAGCTGGGTGATTTCGGACGGTATATCGCCTATAACACCTGGCTTCCGCGCCCCGTGGCCGGTTCCGAGGGCTTGACCCCCGCGGCCTGGTCACCGGTGGTAGAGCAATGGGGGGCCGAGCAGTTGCAGAACCGGTTCATGGATCATTCGGGGCGCGCGATGGGGCCGGTTGACTATGCGGCCTGGGCTGCGGTTCGCGCGATTGGCGAGGCGGCGACACGCACCAATTCCGATGATCCCGCGACGCTGCGCAGCTATATGCTGTCGGACAGCTTTTCACTGGCGGCATTCAAGGGACGCAAGCTGTCGTTCCGGTCGTGGAACGGGCAGCTACGTCAGCCCATCCCGCTGGTCCAGCCCCGCGCTCTGGTGGCACAGGCCCCGCTGGACGGGTTCCTGCACCGGGTCAATGAACTGGATACGTTGGGCCTGGATCGGCCTGAATCCAGATGCACCGCCTTTCAGGAGAATTGAATGAAACGTCTTGCCACCTTCCTCTTTGCGACATGCCTGCCGCTGACCGCCCCTGCGCAAGAGGCATGGGTGACGAATGAAAAGGACAATACCGTCAGCGTGATAGATCTGGACACGCTGGAGGTCACCCGCACCATCGACGTGGGCGAGCGGCCCCGGGGCATCACCTTTTCCAAGGACTATAAAACGCTGTTCATCTGTGCCTCGGACAGTGACGCGGTGCAGGTTCTGGACCCTGACACAGGAAAGATCCTGCACAACTTGCCCTCGGGCGAAGACCCCGAACAATTTGTCCTGCATCCCGACGATCATCACCTTTATATCGCCAACGAAAATGACGCGATCACAACGGTTGTCGATGTCGACACGCGCCGCGTTGTCGCCCAGATCGACGTTGGCATAGAGCCTGAAGGCATGGCGATCAGCCCCGATGGAAAGATCGCCATCACCACCTCTGAAACCACAAGCATGGCGCATTGGATCGATACGACAACGCATCAGATTTTTGCCAATACACTGGTCGATGCCCGCCCGCGCGCAGCCGAGTTCGTCAAGGACGGAACCGAGCTTTGGGTCAGCGCCGAAGTCGGCGGCACGGTGACGGTGTTCAGCACCGCAGATCAGTCGCAGTTGGCCAAGATCGACTTTGCCATCAAAGGCGTCCACCCGGACAAGATACAGCCGGTCGGCATCCGGATGCTCCCCGACAACAAGACCGCTTTCGTGGCGCTGGGGCCGTCGAACCACATCGCTGTGATCGACACCGAAACCTATCAGGTCAGCGGCTATATCCTTGTCGGGCGGCGGGTCTGGCACATGGCCTTTTCACCCGATCACAGCCGGTTGTTCACCACCAACGGCGTATCCGGGGATGTGACGGTGATTGACGTCAAAAACCTGACCGCGATCAAGACGATCAAGGTCGGGCGCTTTCCCTGGGGCGTGGCGACCCGACCTTGATGGAGCATAAACAACCGATGAAACTGATCCCCTGCATCGCCGCCGTTTTGGCATTCAGCACAATGACCGCCACAGCCGAAGGGAACTTCGGCATGGCCGGCCTGATGTCGAAGGGCAACACCGTAACGCTTGCCCCGTTGACCCTGTCCGTCGGCACCCCTTTGTCGGACGCCCCCTGGGTGCTGAAATCGGGCACCCATTACAAGGCCAGCATCATCGCCGACGGGTCGGGCGAACTGGCGCTGGAGGGGTCCGGGTTTTTTCGGGCGATCTGGGTCGATGAGCTGGTAGTGGAAGATATAGAGATCCGGCCCTTTGGGGTCAGCAGCATCGAGTTTGACGGGGCGGGCACATTGGACATCCGGTTCATCGCCATAAAGCCCGGCCAATACGAGCTTGGCGTGCCCGGAAACGGCGCGTTGCAGCGCCTTTCGATAACCGTTGAATAGCACATGAAAACCGGATTGCTGCTGAAGGATGTCAGTTTCAGCTACGGGTCCGGGCGGGCCTTGGACGAGGTTGGATTTGAAACCGCAAAGGGACAGTTTACCGCGCTATTGGGGCCGAACGGGGCGGGAAAATCCACGCTGTTCGCGCTTCTGACCCGATTGCTGGTCACGCGGCAGGGCCATCTGTCCGTCGCGGGTCACGATCTGGCCAAATCCCCACATCTGGCCCTGAACCAGATCGGTATCGTGTTCCAGCACCCAACGCTGGAACTGGACCTTTCGGTCAGGCGCAACCTGACCTATGCCGCCGCCCTGCGCGGGCTTAGTGGCAAAACCGCCGGGATAAAAATAGACGCCGCGCTGGACCGCCTGAACCTGTCCGGTCGCGCCACCGAAAAAGTGCGCGCCCTGAATGGCGGACACAGACGCCGGATGGAAATTGCCCGCGCCCTGATCCACGACCCGTCGGTGCTGTTGCTGGATGAACCCACTGTCGGCCTTGATGCGGCAAGCCGCCTGAGCATAACCAACCACGTTCACGACCTTGCCTGCGACGGGGTATCGGTGCTGTGGGCGACGCATCTTGTCGACGAGATCCGCGACCAAGATCAGGTGGTCGTGCTGCACCACGGGCGGATCATCGCGGATGGTCTGAAATCCGACATCACGCAAGGTCGCGATCTGGCGCAGGTGTTCACCGAGCTGACCGAGGGCAGCATCGCATGACCGGATGGCTGATCTGCCTTTGGGCCATCACCCTGCGCGAGGCGCAGCGCTTTGTCCTGCAACGCGAACGGTTCATCGCAGCACTTGTCCGGCCGCTGGTCTGGCTGATCGTCTTTGCCGCCGGGTTCCGCGCGGCGCTTGGCCTGTCGATCATGCCACCCTATCAAACCTATATCACCTACGAGGTCTACATCGTTCCGGGCCTCTGCGGCATGATCCAGTTGTTCAACGGCATGCAATCCGCGCTGAGCCTTGTGTATGACCGGGAAATGGGGGCGATGCGGTTGCTGCTGACCAGCCCGCTGCCGCGATGGTGGCTTTTGTTCTGCAAGCTACTGGCGGGGGTGCTGATTTCCGTTTTGCAGGTCTATGCCTTTCTGGCCATTGCCGCGGCATTCGGCATCACGCTGCCCGCGATCGGGTATGTCGCGATCCTGCCCGCGCTGATCCTGTCCGGCCTGATGCTGGGAACATTGGGGTTGCTTTTATCGTCCTACATCCGCCAGCTGGAGAACTTCGCAGGGGTGATGAATTTTGTGATCTTCCCGATGTTCTTTCTGTCCACCGCGCTTTATCCGCTGTGGAAAATGGCCGAGGCATCGGACCTTCTGCGCAATATCTGTGCCGTCAACCCGCTGACACAGGCGATAGAGCTGATCCGCTTTGCCGCCTACGGTCAATTCAATGGCGCAGCCTGTCTTTGGACCAGCCTTGCCTTTGTCGTCTTCGGGCTGATCGCGATTTACGGCTATTCCCCCGAACGCGGTTTCACCCGAAGCCGATAGGAGCAACCGATGAAACACATCCTTACTCGATGGCTGCATGATTGTCCCGGCACTGACCGAACCCGTTTTCGGCGATGACGCGGCGGCCCTGAACCCCGACAATTGGAAATACTTCAACATGTTCTATGCGCTTTGCGTCAGCGTCGCGGGTGCGCCGTCCAGCAGAAAAATGCGGTCGGCAAGTCTACGCGCCTCGTCCTGCACATGGGTGACAAACAGCGTTGCGGGTTGATACCGGGCGATCAGACGGGCCGTCAGGGTCAGCAAATCTTCTATGCGCGCGGGGTCCAGCGAGGCAAAGGGTTCGTCCATGATCAACAGATCCGGTCTTGCCACGAACGCCCGCGCCAACCCGACACGGCGCTGCTGCCCAAGGGACAGCTGGCGCGGGAACAGGTCGCCGTGGTCTTGCAACCCCACATCCGCCAAAGCCGCCAGCGCAGCGGGGCGGGCAACGCCCGTCGTCAACATCAGATTGTCGACGGCAGTGCGCCAGGGCATCAGGGTGGGTTCCTGAAAAACCATCGCCAAACGCGCGGGCTGTGTGATGGTCCCGTCGAATTGCCGGTCAAGCCCTGCCACGATCCGCATCAGGGTGGATTTTCCGATCCCCGAAGGTCCGGTGATCGCCACGCATTCGCCTCGGGTGATCGCAAAGTCGACCCGCCCAAGAACGGCCCGACCCCCAAAGGATTTGCCCCTGATCGCAACCTTCATCATGCGCGCCTCCAGTCGCTGGCGCGGCGCTCTATCGGTTGCAGGATCAGCTTTTCGATCACCAGCATCACCGCGACAAAGCTAAGCGAGTATGCAAGGACCATGGCCACATCGAAAAGCTGGAAATAAAGATGGATCTTGAATCCGATCCCGTTGGAACGACCCAGAAATTCAACGACCAGAACGATTTTCCAGATCAACGCCAGACCCGCACGCGCCGCCCCTGCGAAATAGGGTGCCAATTGCGGCAGAACGATATGGCGCAGGCGTGACACGCGGCTCATGTCAAAGACACGCGCCATGTCGGTCAGGGCGGGGTCCAGAACCCGCGCGCCCTCTCGCATCATGGTGGCGACCATGGGGATCTTGTTCAACGCAACCGCCGTAATGGCGGCGGCCTCGCCCAATCCGATCCACAAATAGCACAGAACAATCGTCACAAGCGCGGGCAGATTCAGAAACACGACAAGCACCGGATCCATCCAGCGATCCGCCTTGCGCCACATCCCCATGATGATCCCTATGGCGCTTCCGACGGTCATCGCGATGACAAATCCCGCCGCGACCCGCGCCAGTGTCGCGCCCATGTGAAACAGCAACTGACCGTGGACCAGTTCCGCCCAGACCAGCGGCGCCACAACCCAAGGGGCGGGAAAAATGCTTGGTTCGGCAAGAACAAGGCTGCCGATACCCCAAAGCACCAGCAGCCCCGTCAGTGACGCAACCGTCACAAGATAATGCCGCGCGGGGCGTGTTGGCATCTTAATTGACAAACAAGCCCTCTGGCAGGCGTGTTGCCTTACCGACCAGTTCTGGCCCTCCCAGATCCGACATCACCTTCAACAGGCGGCCTGCGGCGAGTTCGTCCACATCGCCTTTCGTCGGAATGCCCGCACGAAATCCGGCGACAAGGGCCGCGAACTGGGCATCCGACTTTGCGTTCATCATCGGGCGCAGACGGTCCCATGCCGCGTCGTCACTCGCCAGAAGTGCTTTTGCCGCGTGCGACGCGTTCCGCAAACCCTGCACCAGTTCAGGATGCCCGGTCAGCATTTCGCCCTTGACCACATAGCCCAGCAACGGCGTTTCGGGGTCCAGCCCCAACTCCTCTGCCGCCTGTGACACCGAGATCAGCGAGGTCATTCCCGCCGCTTCCATTTTGGCCGCGAAATGCCAGAAGTTGATCGCCGCATCGACCTCGCCCGACAGGCCCGCCTTGAAGATCAGCGGCGGCGCGGCAAAGACCTGTTCCGTCTCGGCCTGAAGGTCGAACCCGTATTTTGACTGGGCATAGGCGCGCAGGATGATCCAGCTTTTGTCCAGTGGTCCGCCCGCGATACCGATCTTGTGGCCTTTCAATTGTTCAAAGGATGTGATGTCGGACCCTTCGGGCAACATGATGTTCCCGACCGCCTTGGAGTAGGGAATGAAAACATAATCACGCCCTTCGGCCCGTTGCCGCGCGACCCAGATCCAGTCGGACACGATGACATCGACATCTCCGCCCTGAAACGCGATCTGCGTTGCGGCATTGTTTGCCACATTGCGCAATTTCAGGTCAAAACCGTTCCGGGTGTCGAAGCCGTTATGCTTGATCGTGTCCAGTTCCCAGTTGACCGTTCCGATTTCCAGAACCGCGGCGCGCAAGGTATCCGCACCCGCCTGCCCTGCCAGCAGACACAGGCCGCAAAAGATGTGCAAGAATTTCATGATGTCCTCCCAGACAATGCTTTGCGCCAAGCCTAGCAAATCCCGAAAAGCGTTCTATGCGACCAAAGCAGTAGGTCCGAAACCGCATACGACCTTTGTTCAATATCCCCACAATTTCGACTCGGCAATAGTGGCCGCACGAATTTCATATGTCGGGAGGACCTCATGAAACGACTATTACTGGCAACCACGACAGCGCTGCTGTTCGCCGGTTCAGCCTTTGCCGCCGAGAACGCCGCTGGCGTCACAGAAGACATGTTGGCGAATGACCAGATGACGACCAATCAGGTCGTCACGAATGGCATGGGCCGCGATCTGCAACGCTTCAGCCCGCTTGATGCGGTCAACAAGGACAACGTGAAAAAGCTTGTTCCGGCATGGGTGTTTTCCATGGGCGGCGAAAAGCAACGCGGACAAGAAGCGCAGCCGCTGGTCTATGATGGCGTGATGTATGTCACCGGATCCTACTCGCGATTGTATGCGATCGACATCAAAACCGGAGAGGAAATCTGGCAATACGACGCGCGTTTGCCCGAGGGCATCCTGCCTTGCTGTGATGTCGTCAACCGTGGCGCTGCGATCTATGGCGACAAGATCTACTTTGGCACGCTGGATGCGCGTATCGTCGCGCTGAACCTGAAAACCGGCGATGTCGTCTGGCGCGAAAAAATTGCGGATTACAAAGCGGGCTACAGCTACACTGCCGCACCGCTTATCGTCAAAGGTCTGATCATAACCGGCAATTCCGGCGGTGAATTCGGGATCGTCGGCGAAGTGCAGGCGCGGGATGCCGAAACCGGAGAGATGGTCTGGACCCGCCCGGTCATCGAAGGCCACATGGGCACATACAAGGGCGCCGAGAGCACCATGACCGGCGTTTTGAACGCCACTTGGGAAGGCGACATGTGGAAAACCGGCGGGGGCGCCACATGGTTGGGCGGCTCTTACGACAGCGACACGGACACGCTTGTGTTCGGTGCCGGCAACCCATCGCCATGGAACAGCCATTTGCGCCCCGGCGACAACCTATACGCGGCCAGCCGGATCGGCATCAATCCAGACACCGGCGAGATCAAATGGCACTTTCAGACCACCCCGCGCGAAGGCTGGGACTTTGACGGTGTGAACGAAATGGTCCGCTTCGAGGACAAGGACAACAACAAGCGGTTTGCCACCGCTGACCGGAACGGGTTCTTCTACGTCCTGAACCGCGAAGACGGCAAGTTCGTCTCGGCCAGCCCCTTCGTCAAGGATATCACCTGGGCCAAGGGCATCGACGAGACCGGCCGCCCGATCTACGCCGAAGACAATCGTCCGGGTAACCCTGCGGATGGCGCTGACGGAAAAGGCAAAGCCGTCTTTGCCGTTCCGTCGTTCCTTGGCGGTAAAAACTGGATGCCGATGGCCTATTCGCAAACATCCAGGCTGTTCTATGTGCCATCCAACGAATGGGGCATGGACATCTGGAACGAGCCGATCACCTATAAAAAAGGTGCCGCCTATATGGGGGCCGGCTTTACCATCAAGCCATTGTTCGAGGATTATATCGGATCTTTGAAAGCGATTGACCCGAACACGGGCGAGATCAAATGGGAATACAAGAACAACGCACCACTTTGGGCCGGCGTCATGACAACCGCTGGCGGGCTGGTGTTTACCGGCACACCCGAGGGGTATCTCAAGGCGTTCGACGATGAGACCGGCAAAGAGCTGTGGAGCTTTCAAACCGGATCAGGCGTCGTGGGCCAGCCGATCACCTGGGAGCAGGACGGCGAGCAGTTCATCGCTGTAACGTCCGGATGGGGCGGGGCTGTTCCCCTTTGGGGGGGCGAAGTGGCCAAAAAGGTCAATTACCTCAATCAGGGCGGTTCGGTCTGGGTATTCAAGATCCCAAGCTGAGGCACAAACCGCGCCAACATTCGAAAGGGCACCTTCGGGTGCCCTTGTTTGAACCAGGGTCGTCCGCCCCTTGGGCTGCGCTGGCGGGGCGCGCAGGGCATCACACCTTCGGACGTGGCATGTCCGGCCTTTTGCCTTCGTGATCGGCCTAGCGCAGTCCGATTTCCGACAGGGCCGCGACCAGCGACGGGGGCAGGCTATCGTCGCCGCGGCGCCCCTTGGCCAGATCGCGCGGGGCGTCGGCGGGGGCCATATAGCGCCAGCCCTGAAACGGGCGTTTCGGCATTGCCTCTGTGCGGATAACCTCGGCCTCCAGCACCAGACCGCAGCGGCGAATTCCGTCTTCGCCAATGACCTCGTCCAGACGGACGATGCGTTGGCGCGCCAGCACCACGCCCTTGATGACCCAATACAAAGAGCCGCCGTTCAGCAGTTCCTCGTCTTTCTTGGGCCACATGCGGGTGACGTGGCGCGGAAGGTCTGCGGAATTCTGCGCGCGGCGTTGGGCTTGCCAGTTCAAGAGATCCTCGACCGACTCGGCTCCGACACATAATTTTACCAGATTTATGGTGTTCGCCATGCTGACCCCCAAGATGTGGCTCTCTTTAAGTGGTCAACAATAGCGATTTATGGTAGGATGGCAATTGACCCTCTGTCGTCAGCGCCCTATCACCATCGCTCCCCTGCTGCCAAAGGATTCTATAATGAGCCGCTTTACCGCCCCCATCGCCGAACAAATCTGGGACATGAAGTACCGTTTCAAAGAGGCGGGCGGAGAGCCGATCGACTTGCGCGTCGAGGACACGTGGCACCGCATTGCCAAGGCCCTTGCCGTCGTCGAAAAAGAGCCGGCGAAATGGGAAGAGAAATTCTTTGGTGCGCTGGAAGATTTCAAATATCTGCCTGCGGGCCGGATCACAGCCGGGGCGGGAACCGCGCGCACCGTGACCATGTTCAACTGCTTTGTCATGGGCACGATCCCGGACAGCATGGGCGGTATTTTCGAAATGCTGAAAGAGGCCGCGCTGACAATGCAACAGGGCGGCGGCATCGGTTATGATTTCTCGACGATCCGCCCCAAAGGCGCCGGCGTCAAGGGCGTGGCGGCGGATGCCTCCGGCCCGCTGTCGTTCATGGATGTCTGGGATGCAATGTGCCGCACGATCATGTCCGCAGGGTCGCGGCGCGGCGCGATGATGGCGACCATGCGGTGCGACCATCCCGATATCAACGATTTCATAACGGCAAAATCCGACGCGGCGCGGTTGCGGATGTTCAACGTCAGCGTCCTGATCACCGATGATTTCATGGCCGCCGTAAAGGCTGGCACGTCGTGGGATCTGCAATTTGGCGGGACGACCTACAGCACCGTCGATGCGCGCGGCCTGTGGGACAAGATCATGCAGTCGACCTATGATTATGCCGAACCCGGCGTGATCTTCATCGACCGCATCAACGCGATGAACAACCTGTCCTATTGCGAGACGATCGCCGCGACGAACCCCTGCGGAGAGCAGCCTTTGCCACCCTATGGCGCCTGCCTGCTCGGCTCTATCAACCTGGCGCGGCTGGTGGCTGACCCCTTCGGCAAGGGCGCAAGCCTTGACGTGGCGGCGCTGGATGATCTGGTGGCGACGGCCGTGCGGATGATGGACAACGTGGTCGATGCCAGCCGCTTTCCACTGGAACAGCAGCGGCAAGAGGCGCAGGCGAAGCGGCGGATCGGCCTTGGAGTGACGGGCCTTGCCGACGCGCTGTTGATGGTCGGGCTGCGCTATGGCTCTGACGAAGGCGCGGCGCAGACCGAGGCCTGGATGAAGCAGATCGCGCGGGCCTCCTATCTGGCCTCCGTCGAACTGGCGAAGGAAAAGGGCGCGTTTCCGTTGTTCGACGCCGACAAGTTCCTTGCAAGCGGCGCAATGATGGCGATGGACGAGGACGTGCGCGAGGCGATCCGCACCCACGGCATCCGCAATGCGCTGCTGACCTCGATCGCGCCAACCGGCACGATCAGCCTTTATGCGGGCAACGTCAGTTCCGGAATCGAGCCTGTGTTCGCCTATGCCTACACCCGCAAGGTTCTGCAAAAAGATGGATCGCGGACCGAAGAAGAGGTCATCGACTACGCCGTTCAGATGTGGCGCGAAAAATTCGGTGACGCAGAATTGCCTGACTATTTCGTCAACGCCCAGACGCTGG
The DNA here is from genome assembly GCF_052119585.1 of Pseudogemmobacter sp. W21_MBD1_M6. Taxonomy (NCBI): domain Bacteria; kingdom Pseudomonadati; phylum Pseudomonadota; class Alphaproteobacteria; order Rhodobacterales; family Paracoccaceae; genus Pseudogemmobacter; species Pseudogemmobacter sp. W21_MBD1_M6. Next base: position 200,449 of record NZ_JBGQOJ010000001.1, read on the forward strand.
CACCGATGGATCACGTCAAGATGCAGGCGGCGGCGCAGAAATGGATCGACAGTTCGATTTCCAAAACCATCAACTGCCCCGAAGACATCAGCTTTGAAGAGTTCAAGGACGTCTACATGGCGGCTTGGGATCAGGGCTGCAAGGGCTGCACCACCTACCGCCCCAACGCGGTCACCGGGTCCGTTTTGTCGGTCAGTGCAAGCTCCGAAAAGGTCATCGAAGCCGAAAGCGGCGCGGATGTGGTCTATATGACCGAACCGCTGGATCGCCCGAACGAGCTGGAGGGCGCGACCTACAAGCTGAAGTGGCCCGATTCAGAGCACGCGATTTACATCACGGTCAATGACATCATCTTCAGCGGCCACCGTCGCCCGTTCGAGGTATTCATCAACTCCAAGAACATGGAGCATTTCGCATGGACGGTTGCCCTGACGCGGATGATTTCAGCCGTCTTCCGGCGCGGCGGTGACGTGTCCTTTGTCGTGGAAGAGCTGAAAGCCGTCTTTGATCCGCGCGGCGGGGCATGGATGCAGGGCAAATACGTGCCATCCATCCTTGCGGCGATCGGCGGAGTGATCGAGCAACATCTGGTCAGTACCGGCTTCATCGAAGGCACAGGCATGGGCCTGAAATCCGACCCTCAGTCCGCGATCGTTCCACTAAGCGGCAAACCAAAAGGCAAGGCCTGCACGTCCTGCGGCGGCTATGAACTGCGGATGGTCGAGGGGTGCATGACCTGCGCAAGCTGCGGCTATTCCAAATGCGGCTGATGCTTGCAAAAAGATAATTGATGACGTGTTATGGGGGGCAATTGAGAGCCATTTAGCCCAAAAAAACGACCTTTGGGTGGGGCTTAAGTGACCACTGATAGCTAAGTCATTGAAATTGTTGAAACTGAGAAATGCCGATCCGAGAGGGTCGGCATTTTCGTTTCAGGGCTGAACTCCCGGCGCTGAGGTTGACCGACCTCACAAAATGTTCTCATTAAGTTCCCATGGATCCGGATCCTCTTGTTGAAACATGGCAGCCACACGCTGCCAGATGCTGGCCGCCACAAGTTGGGCGTGCCGGATATGAGAGGACATTCAATGCCACGCATAAAATTTGCCGACGTCACTTTCCCGGATCACAACCTGCCTTCGGCCTATGACATCGAACGTCGTCTGAAGATATTCCTAGACAACTTCAGAGAACGGATCGGTAGCCCAAAATTCGAATACGCGCTGTCCGAAGCCGATCGGCTGAAAATAAGGCGGAGGGAGGCAGCCTATCTCAGCGCCGTTTCACGCCGATCAGGCATGGACCATCTCGACGACAAAGATCGCCGCAAGTTGCAGGTTTTCCGAGGGGGTGCAGGTCCAAAGTGCATAGAGACCGAGCACCGCGCCGACGAAATCGCCAGTCGCCTACACACGGAGATGCCCTGGATGGCTCCTGCAACAGAGCGTCTTTGGCACGACATGCGTGCCTCAGTCCGCAATGGTGATGCTGCGCCCCGCCTGAGGCCATTGCTCCTCGTTGGTCCGCCCGGGATCGGCAAAAGCCACTTTGCCCGCCTGTTGGGGGATCAGATCTCCGTGCCGACGACGATCATCGAAGCCACGGGGAGCCCGCCTCATTTGCGGTTACGGGGTCTCAAAAGGGATGGGGATCAGCGGGCCCAGGCAAGGTTCTGGAAAGTATCATGGCCTCTCAGATTGCGAATCCTGTGATCGTGGTCGACGAGATTGAGAAGGCAGGGGAGGTCCAGTCGACTGGTGGTCAGCGGTATTCTCTGACTGAGGGTTTGCTGCCCCTCCTTGAGAGGTCCACCGCGCGTCATTGGTCATGTCCGTACTTCCGCATTGGTTTCGATATGTCCTGGATCACTTGGGTGCTGACAGCCAATAGCCTGCGCGGTCTGTCAGCCCCTTTCCTGAGTCGATGCCCTCCCACCGAGCTGAGGGGTCTGACGCAAGAACACCTGATCGGATTTGCTAAGCGCGAAGGGGCGCGTCGTAACCTTTCCCAAGATGCCGTTGATGCGGTCACGGAAGTCATCGTGGCAATCAAGACCCCGCACGACGTTAGTCTGTGTGAATCCCGGAGACAAAATGGCCACAGAAACGGTCTAATGATCTGACCGTCGCGGAGTAAAATTCCGCAATCTGACACCTGAAGCCGATGAGCGGAGGGTGGGGAGATGTATTCTGTGGACTTATACAATCGTGTCCGTCGGGCCTGCCATGTTGATGGTATGAGCAAAAGTGCAGCTGGTCGTCTTTACGGGATCGACCGCAAAACGGTGGCAAAGATCCTGCTGTATTCCGTGCCCCCAGGGTATCGGCGAACTGCTTTGCCTGTCCGCCCGAAGCTTGATCCGTTCATTCTGATTACCGATCAGATCCTGGAAGACGACAAACGGGTCATCAAGAAGCAGCGGCATACGGCCAAGCGCATCCATGCCCGGCTACGGGACGAGCATGGCTTCACTGGGGGGATCACGATCGTCACGGATTATGTCCGCCAGAAGCAACGCCGATCAAAGGAAGTGTTCGTCCCGCTGTCGCACGCGCCCGGTCACGCGCAGGTGGATTTTGGCGAGACGCTTGGTGTGATTGACGGGGTCGAGTGCAAGCTGCACTATTTTGCGATGGCGCTGCCGCATTCGGAGGCGTTCTTCATCAAGGCCTATCCTGCCGAGACGACCGAGGCATTCTGCGACGGGCATGTCTCCGCCTTTGCGTTCTTCGGCGGCGTGCCGCTGTCGATCCTCTATGACAACACCTCGATCGCTGTTGTCAGGATTTGCGGCGACGGGAAGCGGGAGAGGACCAGAACCTTTGCCGAGTTGCAGTCGCATTACCTGTTCGACGACAAGTTTGGTCGTCCGGGAAAGGGCAACGACAAAGGCAATATCGAAGGCGTGATCGGCTACGGACGACGGAACTTTCTCGTACCAGCGCCCCGGTTCAACAGCTTCGATGAGCTGAATGCCCGGCTGGAAGAACAATGCCTGAGGCGCCAAGGCGATACCGTGCGTGGTCATTCAGAGCCGATCGGCGACCGTCTGATGCGCGGCCTGGATGCGCTGATGGCACTGTCGCCCACGCCCTATGATGCCTGCGAGAAGGTCAGCACGCGGGCGACGTCGATCTCGATGGTCCGCTATCGCAGCAACGATTATTCCGTCCCGGTTGCCTACGCACACCACGAGGTTCAGGTCCGGGGCTACGTCCATGAGGTCGTCATCGGCTGCGGCGCAGAGGTGATCGCCCGCCACCGCCGGTCCTACGAGAAAGCTGACATGGTCTTCGATCCGATGCACTATCTGCCTCTGCTGGAGCAGAAGGTCGGCGCATTGGATCAGGCGGCGCCGCTGCAGGGCTGGGACCTGCCCGCCGAGTTCGCCACCCTGCACCGGTTGCTGGAAGCGCGGATGGGCAAGAAGGGCAAGCGCGAGTACGTCCAGGTTCTGCGTCTGCTGGAGACCTTCGAGATGGCCCATGTTCATGGCGCCATCAAGTACGCTCTCGGCCACGGCACCATTGGCTACGACGCGGTCAAGCATCTCGTGCTGTGCCGGATCGAGAAGCGTCCGCCGCGGCTTGATCTCGACATCTATCCCTATCTGCCCAAGGCACAGGTCGAGACGACGGACCCGGCCAGCTACAATGCGTTGATGTCCAGGGCTATGGTATGACCGATACGCCACAGGTCCTGCTGCAGCATCATCTCAAGAAGCTGCGCCTGCCGACCTTCAACAGCGAGTACGACAAGCAGGCACGGCAATGCGCGGCGGAGAACAAGGACCATGTTCACTACCTGCTGCGGCTCTGTGAACTGGAGTTGATTGAGCGCGAACGCCGGATGATCGAACGCCGGATCAAGGACGCCAAGTTCCCGGCAACCAAGAGCCTGGACAGCTTCGACTTCAAGGTGATTGCGTCACTGAACAAGGCCCTGACCATGGAACTGGCTCGCTGCGCCTTCGTAGACCGGCGCGAGAACGTCATCGCCCTGGGCCCGAGCGGCACCGGCAAGACCCGCGTTGCCCTGGGGCTCGGACTGGCGGCCTGCCAAAAGGGTCTGAAGGTCCGCTTCACCACCGCTGCCGCCCTGGTTCACGAACTGATCGAAGCTGCCGATGAACGGCGCCTGCAGCGTCTGCAAAAGCTGCTGGTCAGCCAGGACCTGCTGATCATCGATGAACTCGGCTTCGTTCCGCTCAGCAAGACCGGCGCCGAGTTGCTGTTCGAGGTCATCTCCCAACGCTACGAGCGCGGCTCCATCGTCATCACCTCCAACCTGCCATTCGATGAATGGACCGAGGTCTTCGGCTCAGAGCGTCTCACAGGCGCAATTCTGGATCGCCTGACCCATCACGTCCACATCCTCGAAATGAATGGCGAAAGCTTCCGGCTGCGCGAAAGCCGCAAAGCCCAAACCTGATCTCCATAAACTCGGGATCAAAAGGGCTGGCCTGCGGCCAGCGCGCCAAGGCACGCGTCAGCTATATGGAAAGCAAGCGCGCCAAGGCGCCGCCCAAACCGAAAACTGACCAATTTCCCACCGGGATTGACACCTGCAATTTTACAGAAGAAACCCGCCCTTTGTGCGGTTTTTCTTGTCTTCGGCCTATCGGTGGAAAACTTTGTGTAAGCTATGTATTTAGTGCGCATGCTTCACATTTTTACAGCTTCAGGCTGTTATCGCGATAGGCTTTATTTTCTTGGGAGATATAGGTCTTGCCTGGAACGCAAAAATCAGGGTTTGCGCAGGCTACTCCGTTTTCTGGCTATTGTTTGATCAGTTGAAATCCCATGCCAACCGGGACGGGCCATTGAAGGCGGGAACAACGGCGCTGATGGTGGTCGATCCTGTCTTGCTCAGGTGCCACAGCCGCCCCCGACATCGCACGACAACCCGTTTCGGGGCGACGTCGGACCAAGGCAGCGCCGAGTTTGTTCGCGTGGCGCGAACACGGCGGGAAAAGGGAAAGCAGGCCTTGGGCCCCGGCTCTGCAACGAGGCCCGGCGCATAGCCCCCTTTTGTCAGGTCCGGTCTGGAAGGCTCAGCCGCAGCCGCGCCATCAGATCCGCCAGAATGGTGCGATCCGTGTCGGTCCATTCGGCCTTGCGCGACACATACAGCGTCGCCTGTGACTTGTGGACAAGCCCGTCGGACAGCAGTTTCAGGTGATTGGCGCGCAGGGTTTCGCCGGTGGATGTGATGTCGGCAACCGCCTCTGCGGTTTCGTTTTTCACGGTGCCCTCGGTGGCCCCCTGACTGTCGACAAGTTGGTATTCGGCCACGCCGTGGGCCTTGAAAAACTCGCGGATCAGGCGGTGGTATTTTGTCGCCACGCGCATCCGGAACCCGTGCACCGCCCGAAAGGCGGCGGCGGCGGCGTCCAGATCATCCAGCGTATCGACATCGACCCATGCTTTGGGCACCGCGACAACCAGATCGGCGTGACCAAAGCCAAGTTCCGCCAGCTCTGTCGCCTGCTCTTCCCAGACGGGCAGTTTGTCGCGCACCAGATCGGACCCCGTAACGCCAAGATGGATGCGCCCGGCGGCCAGTTCGCGCGGAATTTCCCCCGCCGACAGCAGAACCAGCTCTACGCCGTCCATACCTTCAACCGCACCGGCATACTCGCGCTCCGATCCGGTGCGCCGCACCTCGACACCACGCGCGCCGAACCAGTCAAAGGTCTTTTCCATCAGCCGCCCTTTGGACGGCACGCCCAGCTTAACAGTCATGCCAGTGCCTCTTTTACGACCAGAACCAGTTCGGGGCGGACAACCCCGCCGACTGCGGGAATGGAACGCCCATGCCCCAGACGATGGGTCAACGCGTCATAACGACCACCGGTTGCGACCGGCGGCAGGTCAGGCCGCGTTTCAGCATAAAAGCCAAAGACGAAACCATCGTAATATTCCATGGTCGTGCGCCCGTAGCTGGCCTCGAAATCAAGGCTATCCACATCGACACCGCGCTGTTCCATGGCATTCAGCCGCGCTTCCATCCGGTGCACGGCGGGCGCGATCGTCCGCAAATCCACCGCGATGTCGCGCAAATGCTCCAGCGCATTGCGCGAGGTTTCCCGCAAATTCAGAATGTCGTCCAGAATTTCAACCTCGAGCACGGAAATCGGCGGTGTGGCCGCATCATCCAGCAAGGCCTGCACTCGCGCTGCGATCTCTTCTTCCGACCGCAACCCGATCATCGGGCCGTTGGACATCAGCATAGGTGCGATGCCATCCGCCACCGCCCCCAGCAGCGCCTTGCGGCTGGCCGGAACGGGCGCGCGTCCACCGAAACGGTCCAGCAGATCGCGGAACCGGCGCGGGCGCCAGATATGGCGCAGCAATGCAGCCTTACGGCGCGGGGTCGTGGACAGCCCTTCGACAGCCGCCTTCAGTATGCCGATATCACCCGTGGCCGCACGCAGGCCCAGCGGCGACAGAATTTCAGAGAAAAGCGCGAAAACCTCGGCGTCCGCCCCGGCGGGATCGGTCCGATCAAAGACCTCGTATCCAACCTGAATATGCTCGGACGACCGGGTCGAGTAATCTTCTTGCCGGCGAAACACCTCGCCCGCATAGGTGTAACGTGCGGGGTCTGCGCCACCGTCCATATGCATTTGCACAACGGGAACGGTAAAGTCGGGCCGCAACATCATTTCCCCGCGCACAGGGTCGCGTGTGACAAATGCGCGGGCGCGGATATCTTCGCCATACAGATCCAGCAAAAGATCCGCCGGTTGCAGAATGTCCGCCTCGACCGGCACGCCGCCGCACGCCTCGAAAAATGCCATAAGGCGCTGTGCCTCGGCGCGAACCATGGCTTTTGGAAAGGTATCAGACATTGTAATTGCTCAATATTTCACGCACTGCGGCGACCAGATCGCCCCGTGGCACTTCTGTCTGCGCGGGCTGCGCCTTCCATTCCTCGACGCTTGCGCTTTCGGCGATTTTGGCCCCCAGATACAGGTCCTTGATCTGCAAAACGCCCCGCGCCGCCTCATCCCCGCCCTGAATGATCGCAACGGGAGAATTCCGGCTGTCGGCATATTTCAACTGGTTGCCAAAGTTCTTGGGGTTGCCCAGATAGACCTCGGACCGGATACCGGCCGCGCGCAGTTCCCCGACCATGGATTGGTAATCCGACATGCGGTCGCGGTCCATCACGGTGACCACCACGGGGCCTTGAACGGTCTTGTCCATCCGCCCCTTGGCCCGCAGCGCGGCCAGCAGGCGGTCAACGCCGATCGAGACGCCCGTTGCCGGCACTTCCTGCCCGGTGAACCGCTTGACCAGATCGTCATAGCGACCGCCGCCCGCGACCGACCCGAACTGCCGCTTGCGGCCTTTCTCGTCGAAAATCTCGAACGTCAGTTCGGCCTCGTAAACAGGACCGGTGTAATAGCCAAGGCCGCGCACGACGCTGGGATCAATGTCGATCCGGTCGGCACCATAGCCCTGCGCATCCATCAGTTCGGCGATGGTTTCCAGCTCTTGCACCCCCGCAAGACCGGTCACCGATCCCGCGACCAGATCGCGCAGGCACGCCACCGTTTCGCCGCCTGTCGCGCGTTTAGCCTGCATGAACCCCATAACGATCTCGGCCTGTTCGGCCCCAAGACCGGCCCCTTTGGTGAAATCACCAGAGTCGTCCTTGCGCCCCTCGCCCAGAAGGGCGCGCACACCGTCCAGACCCAGGCGGTCCAGCTTGTCGATCGCACGCAGGACAATGCCACGTTCGTGGATGAAACGCGCGGGGTCGGACGGGTCCAGCACCCCCGCCACTTCCATGACGCCGTTCAGAACCTTGCGGTTATTGACGCGCACAATGTAGTCGCCGCGCGGAATTCCGACGGTTTCCAGCGTGTCCGACAGCATCGCGCAAATCTCTGCATCGGCGGCGACTGTCGGTGCGCCGACCGTATCGGCGTCGCATTGATAGAACTGCCGGAACCGGCCCGGTCCCGGCTTCTCGTTGCGCCAGACAGGGCCCATCGCATAGCGGCGATAGGGCGTCGGCAGGTCATTGCGGTATTGCGCATAAACACGGGCCAAAGGCGCGGTCAGGTCATAGCGCAGGGCAAGCCAGTCCCCCTTGTCGCCGTCCTCGTCCTCTTGCCAGGCAAAGACACCTTCATTCGGGCGATCCACGTCCGGCAGGAACTTTCCCAGCGCCTGAACCGTCTCGACCGCAGAACTTTCGAGCGCGTCGAAGCCATAGCGGTGATAGACCTCTGCAATCTGGTCCAGCATCTGCTTGCGATCGGTCACTTCCGCGCCGAAATAGTCGACAAAACCCTTGGGCGTTTCTGCCTTCGGGCGGGGTTGTTTCTTTTCCTTGGCCATCTGGGTCTGGTCCTTGGTGGATCGGTTGCGCGCGGTCTAGCCGATGGGCGGCACAGGGGCAAGGCGGCTGCGCCGTTACATGCCCCTTGGCCCGGTATCCGCGAACGTGTTAAGGCGCGGGCATGAGAACAGACCTGACCCACCTCGAAGAGAAAATCGCCCATCTGACGCGCGCAGTCGATGACTTGTCGGATATCGTCACGCGGCAGGATACCGAGATTGCCCGCCTGACACACCGCGTTGCCATGCTGATGGAGCGCGAGGCCGGGCGCGAACTGGATGCGGGCGGGTCTATCCCCCTGGCGGATCAAAAGCCGCCGCACTGGTAAGTGGATATTTAGACCAAAAAGAGAGAGCCAACGGGCGACAAGATCAGAAGTTGACCTGATCGCCGCCTTTCAGCGCCAGCATGCCCCGTGCCTCGTCCGGGGTGGCGACCTGCATTCCAAGGCTTTCGATCAACTGGCGCGCAAGAGTGACCTGTTCCGCGTTGGATCTGGCCAGCTTTCCGGGCCCCGCCCAAAGCGAATCCTCCAGCCCGACGCGAATATTCCCGCCCAGCGCAATGGATTGCGCCGCGACGCGCATCTGGTTCGCCCCCGCCCCCAGAACCGACCAGCGATAGTCATCGCCAAACAGCCGGTCAGCCGTGCGTTTCATGTGCATGACATCTTCGGGGTGCGCACCGCACCCGCCCAGCAGGCCGAACACCGACTGGATGAACAGCGGCCCCTTGACCAACCCGCGGTCATAAAAGTGTTTGAGATTATAGAGATGCGAGGTGTCGTAACATTCGAATTCGAATCTTGTGCCGTTTTCAGCGCAAGTTTTCAGGACATACTCTATGTCCTTGAACGAGTTTCGGAAGACCAGATCGCGCGAGTTCTCGAGGAACTCTGCCTCCCAGTCGAATTTGAACTCCTTGTATTTATCCAAAAGGTGGAACAGCGCGAAATTCATCGACCCCATGTTCAGCGACGCCACTTCCGGGCTGAAGGTCGCGGCAGGGCGGACGCGTTCCTCGACCTTCATGAAGGGGCTGCCGCCGGTGGTGATGTTCAGCACGGCATTGGTGCTTTGCTTGATCCGCGACAGGAAGGGGGCGAACCCTTCTGGTGTCTGATCGGGCTGTCCTGTCGCGGGGTTGCGCGCGTGCAGATGCAGGATGGCCGCGCCTGCCTCTGCCGCTTTCAGGGCGTCATCCACGATTTCATCCGCCGTGATCGGCAGGTAGGGCGACATAGACGGGGTGTGGATCGCGCCGGTCACAGCGCAGGTGATAATGACTTTTCGGGCTTGGGCCATATGGGTCAGCACCTTTTCATGTTTTACCGGCCACCACGTGCCCGTCATCGACCAGAATTTCTGGCCAGCGCGCGGTCTCGCCCAAGCGTTCGCAAACGCTAGCAAATGCGGCGGATATAGCCAGCTTTTTCGCGCGACCCTGACATGGTCGGCCATTGAGGCACCCGAAGGGGGCGTGCTTCAGAAATCCTCGACCGTCAGAACCCCGCCAAGCGATTTGATCGCGCCCTTGATCTGCGGGTTGACGGGAAAATCATCGCCAAGGGCAATCTCGACCTCTCCGGGCAGGCCCGGATCCATCAGGCAGAATGTGACCTCGCCTTTGATGCGGCCCTTGGCCTCTGCCTGCGCGCGGCGCAGCAGGCCTGCGACGGAAACAATTGCGGCCTCGCGGTCGACATAAACCTTGATCCCCATCGCGCCCGCATCGGCGACGGCACTGTCGATGGGCTGAATGGCACGGGCGAGCAGTTTCAGCTGTTCGCTTTCCATCGTTGCCTCGACGGTCAGCACGACATTCATTCCCGTCTCAAGATATTGGCGGCCCGCGTCCAGCGTATCGGAAAACACCGTCACCTCGTAGAGGCCGGACGGATCGGAGAGGGACACAAACGCAAAGCGGTTGCCACGGGCGGATTTGCGTTCCTGCTTGCTGGACACCGCGCCGGCCATTTTGACGATGGCGGCACCGTTCTGGGCCTTTTGTTCGACTTCGGCCAGCGTCAGCACGCCCTTGCGCCGCAGTGCCGACATGTAATCATCAAGCGGATGGCCAGACATGTAGAACCCGATGGCCTTATGCTCTTCGGCCAGACGCTCACCCGGCAGCCAGTCATCCAACCCCACGATACGGGGCTCCGGCAGATCGTCGCCCGCCTCGCCAAACAGCGACACCTGCGACGAGCCGCGTTGATCGTGGATCGCGGCGGAATAACTGACAAGCGCATCGAGGCTGTCGAACACGCGGCGGCGGTTGCGGTCCAGCTCGTCGAAGGCACCGGCGCGGGCCAGCATTTCCATCGGGCGCTTGCCCACCCGTTTCAGGTCAACGCGGCGGGCCACATCGAACAGATCGCGGAACGGTTTCTCGTGGCCATCGCTGTCTTTGCGGCCCTCGGTGATCAGTTTCATCGCCTCGAGGCCGACGTTCTTCAGCCCCCCCAGCGCGTACACAACGCGCCCTTCCGACACGCTGAACAGCGCCTGAGAGCGGTTGATGCAGGGCGGGATAACCTCGATGCCCAGACGGTCAACCTCTTGTTTATAGACGCTCAGCTTATCGGTCAGATGCAGGTCGCAGTTCATGACCGCGGCCATGAATTCCACCGGATGGTTCGCCTTCAACCATGCCGTCTGATAGCTGACCACCGCATAAGCGGCGGCATGGGATTTGTTGAAGCCGTAGTTGGCGAACTTCTCGAGAAGGTCGAAAACCTCGGCAGCTTTCTTTTTCTCGACCCCGTTGGCCATTGCGCCCTTTTCGAACTTTGGGCGTTCCTTGGCCATTTCCTCGGCGATTTTCTTGCCCATGGCGCGGCGCAACAGGTCGGCGCCACCAAGGCTATAGCCCGCCATGACCTGCGCGATCTGCATCACCTGTTCCTGATAGACGATGATGCCCTGGGTTTCGGCCAGGATATGGTCGATCGACGGGTGGATCGACTCCAGCTCTTTCACCCCGTTTTTCACCTCGCAATAGGTGGGGATGTTTTCCATCGGGCCGGGACGGTACAGCGCCACAAGCGCCACGATGTCCTCGATGCAGGTCGGTTTCATGCGCCGCAGCGCGTCCATCATGCCGCTGGATTCCACCTGGAACACGGCGACGGTTTTCGCGCTGGCGTAAAGTTCATAGGATTTCTGATCGTCCAGCGGGATCAGCGAGATATCCACATCGACGCCGCGCAGGCGCAACAGGTCCAGCGCGTTCTGGATCACGGTCAGGGTCTTCAGCCCCAGAAAGTCGAACTTGACCAGCCCAGCCGCCTCGACCCATTTCATGTTGAACTGGGTGGCAGGCATATCAGATCGGGGGTCCTGATACAGCGGCACCAGCTCGTCCAGCGGGCGGTCGCCGATCACGACACCCGCCGCGTGGGTCGAGGCGTTGCGCAACAGCCCCTCGACCTGCTGGCCATAGTCCAGCAGCCGGGCGACGACCTCCTCGTTCTTGGCCTCTTCGCGCAGGCGCGGCTCGTCTGCCAGCGCCTTTTCGATGCTGACGGGCTTCACGCCCTCGACCGGGATCAGCTTGGACAGGCGGTCCACCTGCCCGTATGGCATCTGCAACACGCGGCCGATGTCGCGCACGGCAGCCTTGGACAAAAGCGCGCCGAAGGTGATGATCTGCCCCACACGGTCGCGCCCGTATTTCTGTTGCACATAGCGGATCACCTCTTCGCGGCGGTCCATGCAAAAGTCGATGTCGAAGTCGGGCATCGACACACGTTCGGGGTTCAGGAACCGCTCGAACAGCAGGGAATAGCGCAAAGGGTCAAGGTCGGTGATCGTCAGCGCATAGGCCACAAGCGAACCCGCCCCCGAACCACGGCCCGGACCAACGGGGATGTTGTGATCCTTGGCCCATTTGATGAAATCGGCAACAATCAAAAAGTAGCCGGGGAACCCCATGCCCTCGATGATGCCCAGCTCGAACTCCAGCCGCGCGTCGTATTCCTCGACCGTCGCGGCATGGGGAATGACCTTTAGCCGCTCGACAAGCCCCTGTTTCGCCTGACGGCGCAGCTCGACGACCTCGTCATCGGCGAATTTGGGTAGGATGGGGTCACGTTTGTAGGTTTTGAACGCGCAACGCTTGGCGATTTCAACCGTATTTTCAATGGCTTCCGGCAGGTCCGCAAACAGCGCGATCATTTCCTGCGGCGACTTGAAATAGTGCTGCGGGGTCAGGCGGCGGCGTGGTTCCTGCTGATCGACATAGGCCCCGTCGGCGATGCAGATCAGCGCGTCATGCGCCTCGTACATGGTGGTTTTTGGGAAATAGACGTCGTTCGTCGCGACCAGCGGCAGGTCCATCGCATAGGCCATCTCGACAAAGCCCTGCTCTGTCGCGCGCTCTGCCTCTGTGGTGCGGCCCCCCTCGCCCGGATGGCGTTGCAACTCGACATACAGCCGATCGCCAAAGATCGCATGCAGCCGCGTCATCAACGCCTGCGCACGGGGCATTTGCCCGGCCCGGATCAGTTTTCCGACAGGGCCGTCAGCCCCACCCGTCAAACAGATCAATCCCGCGCCATAGTTTTGCAGTTCGTCAACGGTGACCTGCGGTAACTCTCCCTGTGCGTCCAGATAGGCGCAAGAGTTCAGCTTCATCAGGTTGCAATAACCGGTCTCGTTCTGGGCCAGCAGAACCACGGGCGCAGGCAGCTTTTGCCGCTCGCCGGGGGTCACCGCCTCAAACGTGACGCTGATCTGGCAGCCGACGATGGGCTGAATGCCCGCACCCGATGCGCCGACCGAGAATTCAAGCGCGGCGAACATGTTGTTCGTATCGGTGATCGCCACCGCAGGCATGCCCATCTTTTCACAAAGGGCAGGCAGTTTTTTCACCGGAACCGCGCCTTCAAGAAGCGAATATTCGGTGTGCACCCGAAGGTGGATGAATCGCGGATCTTTGGTCATCCGGCCAGAGTAAACAAGCAAGCGGGCGGGGGGAAGGCGAACAAAGAGGTATCAGCAGAATTTAACCGCAGTCAGCCGCCAGATAACTTGCATCAATCTTGGTCTCGCATATACAAAGGCATATGACTAACCATAACGCCAACCTCGATTCCGTCTTTCGCGCATTGGCCGATCCGACCCGCCGCGCGGTATTGGCGCGGCTGGCGATTGGCCCGTCCAGCATCGGAGAACTGGCAGAGCCATTCGACATGGCGCTGCCGTCATTTCTGCAACATGTTAAAGTGCTGGAACACTGCGGTCTCGTGCGCACCCAAAAACAGGGCCGTGTGCGCACCTGCCGGATTGAACCGGGCCGGATCGCCGAGGCCGAGCACTGGCTGAGCCAGCAACGTCAATTACGGGAGGGGCAGCCAGCCCGGCTGAGCGCCTATCCGCAACAGGAGCAAGACCTTTGAGACAAATCGAACTGTTCAACATGGAAATCACCCGCACAATCAACGCGACGCCAGACCGGGTTTACGCGGCTTGGACCAAGCCCGAGTTGCTGAAACAGTGGTTCGCGCCAAAGCCCGTCGAGACCACAGAGGCGGTGATATATCTGGTCCGCGGCGGGCGTTTCTTCACCAATATGAAGCTGCCCGACGGCACGATGCACCCGACCGAAGGCTGCATTCTGGATTTCGAGCCCGACCGCCGCTTTGTCTTTACCGACACGCTGACGGCAGGCTGGATCCCCTCTGCCAAGCCGTTCTTCACCGCGCTTCTGACCTTTGAGCCGAACAACGGCAGAACCGAATATCGCGCCGAGGTCCGGCACAAAAGCGAGGAAGACCGCGCCGCCCACGAGGAAATGGGGTTCTATGTCGGCTGGAACGCCGCGACCGACCAACTGGCCGCATTGGCCGAAAGCCTTTGAAGAGTAAGCATAAATTTTGTGCAACCAGCGCCTAAAAATCCGGCAGCACGCCTGACCCTTTTAGCGGATAGCGCGGATTCTCTTGCCAAAGCCGCGAATCCGCGCTTCTCTGGAACTCGGACAAAAGGCGCACGACCTGCTTTCCGCCGCATCGGGTGGGCGTGCCAAAGCCTTGGACGAAGAGAACGCGGCAGGTTTCACTATGGATGTTTCGTTTCTTCTGAACGGGGAAACTGTGCGCGTATCAGGGCAATCGCCCACGCGCACGCTGTTGGATTGGCTGCGGATAGATCGCGGACTGACCGGCACCAAAGAGGGCTGCAACGAGGGTGACTGCGGCGCCTGCACCGTTATGGTCACCGATGCCGACGGCGCCCGCGCAATGAACGCCTGTATCCTGTTCCTGCCCCAGCTTCAGGGGCGCGCAGTGCGAACGGTCGAAGGGATCGCGGGGCCGGACGGCGCGCTACATCCGGTGCAACAGGCGATGGTCGATCATCACGGCTCGCAATGCGGGTTCTGCACGCCGGGGTTTGTGGTCTCGATGGCCACGGCGCATCTGAACGGGCGTACCGATTTCGACGATCAGCTGGCCGGGAACCTGTGCCGCTGCACCGGTTACGCCCCGATTGTCCGTGCGGCAGAATCCGCGGCGACCAGCCCCGTGCCCGACTGGATGACCGAGAATCTGGACCATGTCGGCAAAGTGCCCCAGGACGACAACGCCTATCTGCCCGAAACCACCGACGACCTTGCCGCATGGTGCGTGGCGCATCCCGACGGCGTTCTGATCGGCGGGGCGACGGATGTCGGCCTTTGGGTCAACAAGGACCTGCGCAGGCTTGGCCCGCTGGCCTTTCTGAACAACATCACCGAGATGAAGCAGATCGTGATCGGGGCGGATGAAATCCGTATCGGGGCGGCGACAACGATGACCGATCTGGGGGCCGCGATTGCGCCCTACCACCCCGATTTCGCCGAACTGATCCGCCGGTATGGTTCGGTTCAGGTGCGCAACGTCGCGACAATCGGCGGCAATATCGCCAACGGGTCGCCCATCGGCGACGGGCCGCCCGCGCTGATCGCGCTTGGTGCCCGCCTGCACCTGCGCAAAGGCGACGCGCGGCGCGATATCCTGCTCGAGGATTTCTTTCTCGACTACCGAAAACAAGACCGCCAACCGGGCGAATTCGTCGAGGCGGTGACACTCCCGCGCCAGATCGACAACCTGAAATGCTACAAGCTGTCCAAGCGGTTCGATCAGGATATTTCGGCAGTCTGCGGCTGCTTTGATATCGTGATAGAGCA
This sequence comes from Pseudogemmobacter sp. W21_MBD1_M6, assembly GCF_052119585.1. NCBI lineage: Bacteria > Pseudomonadati > Pseudomonadota > Alphaproteobacteria > Rhodobacterales > Paracoccaceae > Pseudogemmobacter > Pseudogemmobacter sp. W21_MBD1_M6. The sequence continues at coordinate 215,974 of NZ_JBGQOJ010000001.1, forward strand.
TGGCAAGGTCTTTGCCGCGCGCATCGCCTTTGGCGGCATGGCCGGAACACCCAAGCGCGCGGCGGCCGTTGAAACCGCCCTGATCGGCAAGGACTGGACAGAAGCCACGATCAGCGCTGCACAGGCGGAATTCGCGCAGGACTTCCAACCAATGAGCGATATGCGGGCCTCTGCCGCCTATCGCCTGACCGCGGCGCAAGGCATGCTGCTGCGCTATTATCTGGAAAAAACGGGCCAAGCCACCCGCGTGCTGGAGGTGACACAATGAGCGTGTCCCGCCCCCTGCCCCACGATGCGGCCCCCCTGCATGTGACCGGTCAGGCCCGCTATGTCGATGACATCCCGCTGCCCGCGAACACGCTGCATCTGGCGTTCGGCCTGTCCACTGTGGCCCATGCCGACATCACCGCGATGGATCTTGCCGCGGTGCGCTCTGCCGAGGGCGTGGTGGCCGTGCTGACAGCCAGCGACCTGCCCTTTGCCAATGACGTCTCGCCCTCGGCCCATGACGAGCCGCTGCTGGCGACGGGTTCGGTTCACTACCTTGGCCAACCGATCTTCCTTGTGGTTGCCACCAGCCATCTGGCCGCGCGCAAGGCGGCGCGGCTGGGCAAGGTTTCCTATGCCGAAAAACCCGCCCTTTTGACGATTGATCAGGCGCTTGCCGCCAACAGCCGCTTCGAGGCCGGACCGGTGATCTGGACCAAAGGCGACGCTGGCGACGCGATTGCCGGTGCCACACATGTGGTGTCGGGGCAGATGGAGGTCGGCGGTCAGGAGCACTTTTATCTGGAAGGGCAAGCCGCATTGGCCCTGCCACAAGAAGGCGGGGATATGGTGGTTCATTCATCCACGCAGCACCCCACCGAAATCCAGCACAAAGTGGCAGAGGCACTGGGCGTGCCGATGCACAGTGTGCGGGTGGAAATCCGGCGCATGGGCGGAGGGTTTGGCGGCAAGGAATCGCAGGGCAACGCCTTGGCTGTGTCCTGTGCTGTCGCCGCGCGGTTGACGGGCAAGCCCTGCAAAATGCGCTATGATCGCGACGACGATATGATCATCACCGGCAAGCGCCACGATCTGCGGATTGACTACCGCGCCGGTTTCGACGCCGAGGGGCGGCTGGCGGGGGTCGAGTTCACCCATCTGATGCGTTGCGGCTGGGCGCAGGACCTGTCCTTGCCAGTGGCCGACCGCGCCATGTTGCACGCCGACAATGCCTATAACCTGCCGCATGCGCGGATCACGTCGCACCGGTTGAAAACCAACACCCAGTCCGCCACGGCCTTTCGTGGCTTTGGCGGGCCGCAGGGCATGGTCGGGATAGAGCGTGTGATGGACCATATCGCGGCCCATCTGGGGGCCGATCCGCTGATGGTACGGCAAAAGAACTTTTATGCCTCCGGCAGGGATATTTCAGGAACAAAGAAGCCCGATGTGACGCCCTACGGCATGGAGGTGAAAGATTTCATCGGGGACGAGATTGTCGAGCGTCTGGCCGCAACATCAAGATACCACGACAGGCGGGCGGAAATCAGCGAATGGAACGCAAACCAGCGTATTTTGAAGCGCGGCATTGCCCTGACACCGGTCAAGTTCGGCATCAGTTTCACACTGACGCATCTTAATCAGGCGGGCGCGCTGGTGCATGTCTATCAGGATGGGTCCATCCATCTGAACCACGGCGGCACCGAGATGGGACAGGGGCTGTTCCAGAAGGTGGCACAGGTCGCGGCAAGCCGGTTTGGCGTGGACATCTCGAGGGTGAAGATCACCGCGACGGACACCGGCAAAGTGCCCAATACCTCGGCCACGGCGGCCTCCAGCGGGTCGGATCTGAACGGCATGGCCGTTCTGGCCGCCTGCGACGAGATCAAAGAGCGGATCGCGGCGTTTCTGGCGGTTCTGCACCAATCCGAAATCTGGGCGGTCCGGTTCGAGGACGGCGCAGTGCACGTCGGTGCCGAACGCTACAGTTTTGCGGATGCGGTCAAACTGGCCTATGAAAACCGGATCAGCCTGTCGGCCACGGGGTTCTACAAGACCCCCAAGATCGAGTGGGACCGCGTCGCGGGTCAGGGGCGGCCGTTCTTTTACTTTGCCTATGGCGCGGCGGTCACAGAGGTGGTGATCGACACATTGACCGGCGAGAACCGCATCCTGCGCACGGACATCCTGCATGACGCAGGTGCATCGCTGAACCCCGCGCTGGACATTGGCCAGATCGAGGGCGGCTATGTTCAGGGCGCGGGCTGGCTGACGACAGAGGAATTGGTCTGGGACGACAAGGGCGCGTTGAAAACCCACGCGCCCTCGACCTACAAGATCCCCGCCTGTTCGGACCGCCCCGATGTTTTCAATGTCGACCTTTGGGACGGCGAGAACATCGAAGAAACGATCTATCGGTCAAAGGCCGTCGGGGAACCGCCATTGATGCTGGGCATATCCGCCCTGATGGCCCTGTCGGACGCGGTGGCCGCCTGCGGCGATGCCTATCCCGCGCTGGACGCGCCCGCCACGGCAGAGCGTGTGCTGGCCGCCGTCAACAGGGTCAGGGCGCCGTGAGCTTTGATCTGGAGGGCCTGCGCAAGGCCGTCGCAACGCATGGGCGTGTTGCCCGTGTGGTGATTGCAGCCTTCGACGGGTCAAGCCCGCGTGAAACCGGTGCGGCCATGCTGGTCTGGCCGGGCGGGCAATCGGGCACAATCGGCGGCGGGGCTTTGGAGTTCGATGCAGCAGCGCGGGCCTTTGAGGCGCAGGGGCTGCGGCGCGTGCCTTTGGGGCCTGCGCTGGGGCAATGCTGCGGCGGGACGGTCACGCTGCTGACAGAGATTTATGACGCAGAGCGGGTTGCGGGCCTTGGCGGTCAACTGGTGGCGCGATCGGTCGACGGGCGCGATGCCAGCCTTGCGGTGCAGCGCATATTGACCCGTGCACGCGGCACCGGCGCGCCGGTTTCGCCGCTCTTGCTGGACGGCTGGATGATAGAACCCGTCACCCGCGCAACCCGCCCGCTGTGGGTTTACGGCGCGGGCCACGTCGGGCGGGCGATTGTGGCGGTTCTGGCGCCCCTGCCCGAGTTCGCGATCACCTGGGTGGACACCGGCGCAGACCGGTTCCCCGCCGATCCCCCTGACGGCGTCACCCTGTTGCCCGCCGCCAATCCCGCAGATGTCGTGCGATATGCGCCACCCGATGCCGAACACCTGATCCTGACCTATTCCCATGCGCTGGATCTGGACCTGTGCCACCGCGTTCTGTCACAAGGGTTTTCCACAGCCGGTTTGATTGGCTCGGCCACGAAACGGGCGCGCTTTCGCAAGCGGTTGGCCGCACTGGGCCATTCGGATGCACAAATTTCGCGCATTGCCTGCCCGATAGGCGATCCTGACCTTGGCAAACATCCGCAGGCCATTGCCGTGGGTGTGGTATCAAGGCTACTTTCGGGGAACAGACAACAGAACTCCATCAAGGAGCAGGGACAATGACGGGGAAGAAGACGGTGCTTTTGTCGGTCGAGGGGCTGACCAAGGCCTATCCCGGCGTGGTGGCGAATGACCATGTGTCGTTTGCGATCGAAGCGGGAGAGGTGCATGCCCTGCTGGGCGAAAATGGCGCGGGGAAATCCACGCTGGTCAAGATGATCTATGGCCTTGTGCGGCCCGACGCGGGGCGCATGGTGCTGAACGGGGCGCCATTCGAGCCGTCGGAGCCGCGTGCGGCCCGGGCATCGGGTGTTGCGATGGTTTTCCAGCATTTCAGCCTGTTCGATGCGTTGAACGTGGCCGAAAATATTGCGCTGGGTATGGAAAACCCGCCGAAGATGCGCGATCTGGCCGCCCGTATCCGCGAGGTGTCAGAGGCCTATGGCCTGCCGCTTGACCCGGACCGTCTGGTGGGCGAACTGTCGGCGGGCGAGCGTCAGCGCGTCGAGATTATCCGCTGCCTGTTGCAGGACCCCAAGATCCTGATCATGGACGAGCCGACCAGTGTCCTGACCCCGCAAGAGGTCGACATCCTGTTCAAGACCCTGCGCAAGCTCAGCGCGGAAGGCACGGCCATACTATATATCAGTCACAAGCTGGAAGAGATCCGGTCGCTGTGCGACAGCGCCACCGTCCTGCGGCTGGGCAAGGTTGTCGACACCTGCAACCCGCGCGAGAAATCGGCGCGGGAACTGGCGGAAATGATGGTGGGACAGGTGCTGCATGTGCCGCACCGCGAGACAAAAGAACTGGGGGATGTGGCCCTGCAACTGACGCATCTGTCGGTGAATTCGGTCAATCCGTTCGGCACATCCCTGAAGGACATCAACGTCATTGTCCGGCAGGGAGAGATCCTTGGCATCGGCGGCGTCGCGGGCAACGGTCAGGACGAACTGCTGGCGGCCCTGTCGGGAGAGACGCTGTCGGCGGGGGCCTGTGTCAGGCTGAAGGGCGAGCCCATCGGGCATCTTGGCCCGAATGCGCGGCGCAAGCAGGGGCTGTTGACCGCCCCCGAGGAACGGTTGGGCCATGCGGCCGCACCCGATATGAGTTTGACAGAGAATGCCATGTTGACCGGCGCCCTGCGCGAAGGTCTGGTAAAGAACGGGTTTCTGGATTGGGGCGGGGCACGTGCCTTTGCCAACAGGATCATCAAGGATTTCGATGTGCGAACACCGGGACCGGCCAATGCGGCGCGGTCCTTGTCGGGGGGGAACCTGCAGAAATTCGTCATCGGGCGCGAGATTTTGCAGCGCCCCGATGTGCTGGTCGTAAATCAGCCGACATGGGGGGTCGATGCCTCTGCTGCGGCGGCGATCCGTCAGGCGTTGCTGGATCTGGCGGCGGCGGGCTGCGCCCTGATCGTGATCAGTCAGGATCTGGACGAGCTGATGGAAATTTCGGATCAGTTCGGCGCGTTGAACGAGGGCCGTCTTAGCCCGCTGCGCAATGCCGTTGGCCTGACGGTGGATGAAATCGGCCTGATGATGGGCGGTGCGCATGATATGGAGGTCGCCCATGTTGCGGAATGACGGGTCCGCCTTCGGCGAGAGTATTTTCAGAACAAAGTATCAGGAGCACGGCGCATGATGCGGCTTGAAAAACGGCCACAGCCGTCGCGGATATGGACTGTGGCGACGCCCTTGCTGGCGGTTCTGGCCACAATGATCGCGGGCGGGTTGATGTTCGCGCTGCTGGGCAAAGACCCGTTCGAGGCGATCCGCACGATTTTCTGGGATCCGCTGTTCAACGCGCAATTCGCATCCTATTCGCGCCCGCAATTGCTGGTGAAGGCCGGGCCACTGATCCTGATCGCGATCGGTCTGTCGCTGGGATTCAGGGCGGGTATCTGGAATATCGGGGCAGAGGGGCAGTATATCATCGGTGCCATTTGCGGCGCGGCCATGGGGCTGGCGTTTTACCCGCTGGACGTCTGGTATGTCTTTCCGCTGATGGTGATCGCGGGCGCGTTGGGCGGCTGGGCCTGGGCGATGATCCCCGCGATTTTGAAGACCCATTTTAACACCAACGAGATCCTTGTGTCGCTTTTGCTGGTCTATGTGGCCGAGGCGCTGCTGGCGTCGATGTCACTGGGTGCGTTGCGCAACCCGGAGGGCGGCGGCTTTCCCGGTTCGCGCAACCTGTCGCAATACGCGGCCTCTGCCAACCTTGAACTGATCAAGGGCACGGGTATGCATTGGGGCGTTGCTGCCGCGTTTATCGCGGTGATCTTTGCCTACATCCTTTTGAACCGGCATATGCTGGGGTTCCAGATCCGGCTGACCGGCCAATCCCCCCGCGCCGCGCGGTTTGCGGGTGTGAACCCCAAGCGGCTGATCCTTGTCTGCCTGGGCACGTCGGGTGCCTTGGCAGGTCTTGCAGGGTTGTTCGAAGTATCGGGGCCTGCGGGCCAGATCAGCATCGATTTCAACTCTGGTTACGGGTTTACGGCAATCATCGTCGCCTTCCTTGGCCGGTTGCATCCGGTCGGTATCCTGTTGGCGGGGCTGTTGATGGCACTGACCTATATCGGGGGCGAGCTGGCGCAATTCATGCTGGGGCTGCCCTCGGCAGCGATTCAGGCGTTTCAGGGCATGTTGCTGTTCTTCCTGCTGGCCTTCGAGGTCTTGATCAATTTCCGCGTGCGGTTCGGCACCCCAGAGGTGGCATCATGATTTATGGTATAGATCCAATCCTGCTGATTGCCTCGCTGATGGTGGCCTCTACCCCGATCATGCTGGCCGCGATCGGTGAACTGGTCGTGGAACGCGCAGGCGTGCTTAATCTGGGCGTCGAGGGGATGATGATCATCGGCGCGATCTGCGGTTTTGCCGTTGCCGTGGAATCCCAAAGCCCGCTGATCGGATTTGCGGCAGCGGCCGCCGGTGGCGCGGTTCTGGCGCTGTTGTTCGGGGTTCTAACGCAACTGCTGCTGGCCAACCATGTGCCCGCGGGCCTTGCACTGACCCTGTTGGGTTTGGGCATGTCGTCGTTGATCGGGCAAAGCTATGTCGGGATCAAACCGCCTGCGACGGCCGATCTGGATATTCCGGTCCTGTCCGATCTGCCTGTCATCGGGCGCATGCTGTTCCAGCATGACGCCATGGTCTATGTCTCGATCGCACTGGTGGCGGTTGTCTGGGCCGTACTGAAATATACCCGCATGGGTCTGGTGCTGCGCGCGGTCGGTGAAAGCCACGATGCGGCGCATTCTCTGGGGTTCAAGGTGGTGCGGATCCGCCTGTTGGCGATCATGTTCGGCGGTGCCTGCGCCGGTCTGGGTGGGGCCTACATCAGCCTGATCCGCGTGCCGCAATGGACCCAGGGCATGACCTCTGGCGCGGGCTGGATCGCCTTGGCGATCGTGGTTTTTGCCAGCTGGAAACCGGGCCGCATCCTGCTGGGTGCCTATCTTTTTGGCGGCGTGACGGTTTTGCAGTTGAATTTGCAGGCTGCGGGCCTTGCCATACCCGTCGAATACTTGTCGATGTCGCCATATCTGATAACCATCCTTGTGCTGGTCATCATGTCTGCTCGCGGGCGCGGACGCTCATTGAACGCACCCGCCTCGCTGGGTAAGATTTTCCACGCCTCGTCCTGACGGGGTCCTGCCACAAAAAGGGCCGCTGTGCCCGTCATAACCTTAGGGAGATACTATGAAAATGTTGAAATCCATTCTGGCCGCGACCCTTGCGTTGGGTGTGGCCTCCCCTGCTCTGGCCGAAGGCATGGACAAGGTCAAAGCCGGGTTTATCTACGTTGGCCCGATCGGCGACGGCGGCTGGACCCACGAACACAACCAGGGCCGTCTTGCGGTCGAAGCCGAATTCGGCGACAAGGTCGAGACGTTCTTTCAGGAAAACGTGCCCGAAGGCGCCGACGCAGAACGTGCGCTGACTCAGATGGCGTTGTCCGGCGCGAACATTATCTTCACGACCTCGTTCGGCTACATGGACCCGACGCTGAACGTCGCGGCCAAATTCCCCGATGTAAAATTCGAGCACGCGACCGGCTTCAAGCGCGCTGACAACGTCTCGACCTATTCCGCACGCTTCTACGAGGGGCGCGCGGTTCAGGGCCTGATCGCTGCCAAGATGACCAAGACGAACAAAGTCGGCTATATCGGGTCCTTCCCGATCCCCGAAGTGATCCGCGGCATCAACGCTGCCTATATCCACGCGAAAAAGGCCAACCCGAACGTCGAATTCTCGGTCGTCTGGGCCTACACTTGGTTCGATCCCGCGAAAGAGGCTGACGCAGCAACTGCATTGATCGAACAAGGCGCCGACGTGATCCTGCAACACACCGATTCCACCGCACCCTGCGCTGCAGCTGAAAAAGCCGGCAACGTGATCTGCTTCGGTCAGGCATCCGATATGGCGGAATATGCGCCAAGCCCGCGTGTCTCTTCGATCATCGACAACTGGTCCCCCTACTACATCGCCCGCGTCAAGGCGGTCATGGATGGCACCTGGACCAGCACCGACACATGGGACGGCATTGGACCGGGCATGGTGGGCATCGGCGAGATTACCGACGCCGTGCCTGCGGACGTAAAAGCGGAAGCCGAGGCGCTGAAGGACATGATCGCGTCAGGCGCTTATCACCCGTTCACCGGCCCGCTGAACAAGCAGGACGGATCGGTCTGGCTCAAAGACGGCGAAACGGCTGACGATGGCACGCTGGCCGGCCTGAACTTCTATGTCGAAGGCATCACCGGCGACATCCCCAACTAAGACAGCTGAAATTCCAGAGATTGGAAAAGGCCCGCATTGCGCGGGCCTTTTTCGTGTGAGAGGATCAGCGCAAGCCCAATCAGGAGACCGCGCATGATGCCGCACATCACCTCCGCCGACGGCACCCCGATGTCGCGCTTTTGTTTCGGGACGATGCAGTTCGGCGGTCCTGCCGACGAAACCGCATCACGCGCCATGTTCGACGCCTGCCGCGCAGCCGGAATCACCTTCTTCGACACCGCCTTTGTCTATACCGGCGGGGCATCCGAAACCCTGCTGGGTGAATTCGCCGCATCGGAGCGCGACTCGCTGATCATCGCCACCAAAGCCGCCTATGAAGGCGGATCATCGGCACATAACATCCTGACCGGTTTCGAAATCAGCCGCGGACGTCTGGGCATGGATTACATCGACATCCTGTACCTGCATCGCTGGGATGCAGATGTTCCACTTGAGGAAACCTTCGGCGCACTTGCAGGGCTGAAATCCGCAGGAAAGATCGGCCATATAGGCGTCTCGAACTTTTCCGCCTGGCAAGGGATGAAGGCACAGGCGGTTGCCGGAAAACTGGGCGTCCGGATCGACATCATGCAGCCGATGTATAACCTCGTGAAACGGCAGGCAGAGGTGGAACTGCTGCCGATGGCCTTGTCCGAAGGTATCGCCGTCGCGCCCTATTCACCGCTTGGCGGGGGCCTGCTGACCGGAAAATACAACAATGGCGGCGCAGGTCGTCTGGCCGAGGATGGCCGCTACGCTGCCCGCTATGGCCCTGGGTGGATGCACGACGCGGCCCGCAATCTGGCAGATCTGGCTGCCGAAACCGGCATCCATCCCGCCACGCTTGCCGTCGCATGGGTCGCCCGCAATCCGGCCATCACCGCCCCGATCATCAGCGCCCGCACTGCCGATCAACTGAAACCCTCGCTCGATGCGCTGGCACTGACCTTTGACGACACCCTATATGCGCAGATCACGGCCCTCACCCCAACGCCCGCCCCCGCGACCGACAGGCTTGAGGAGGCATAGCCGACAGCGACGCCAAAGACCGGCGTTCCACGTTCTTCTCGGCAAAAATACTCTCGCGCGAAGCGCAAAACCCGAGCCCCTGAAAGGGGCGAGATAAAAGAAATGGCGCGGAACGCGCCTCCGCCACCCTAAAAAAAAGGGCGACCCGAAAAGGCCGCCCTATTGTCTTATCCGTCCAGACGGATCGTGGTGTTCGCCGGATCATAGGGGCTGTCCTCGACCACGGTTGCCGTCCACAATTCGCGGAACATCCGCACTTTCAACACCGTCCCCACAGCCGCATGCTCCGGCTTCACATAGCCCATGCCGATAGACGTGCCAAAGGCCACCGAATAGCCGCCCGACGTCAAACGCCCCACGCGGGTGCCGTCTTCGGCAAACAGAACCTCGCGGCCCCATGGGTCTGCATCCGCCGGGCCATCGATCAAAAGCGTCACGCATTTCGACCGCACGCCGGTCGCCACCATCGCATCCTTGCCGTGAAAGCCTTTGCCAAGATCGACAAAGCGCGGCAGATCGGCCTCGATAGGCGTCGCATCGCGGCCCAGTTCGGTGCCAAACGCGCGATAGCTTTTTTCCTGCCGCAGCCAGTTCTGCGCCCTTGCGCCCACCAGCTTCATCCCGAACTCTGCCCCTGCCTTTTCCAGCAGGTCGAACAGGTAATTCTGCATCTCGATCGGGTGATGCAATTCCCAGCCCAGCTCGCCGGTATAGGCGACGCGGATCGCGTTGACCGGGCACATGCCCAGCTCGATCGGGCGCGCAGACAACCAGGGGAACCGCTTGTTTGACAGGGCCGTTTCCGGCTCTGCGTCCTTGATGACCTTCTTCAGAACATCGCGGGACTTCGGTCCGGCAATCGCGAAGACACCCCACTGCGTCGTGACGTTCTGCATCTCGATCCGGCCGAACTCCGCCTCTTTGTCCTCGATTGCCTTACGCAGATAGTCGGCGTCATAATCCGTCCATGCCCCTGCCGAGACCAGATAATACTCGTCGTCCTTCAACCGCACGATCGTATATTCCGTTCGCGTCGTGCCCGCAGAGGTCAACGCATAGGTCAGGTTGATCCGGCCCACTTTCGGCAGTTTATTGGTGGTGAACCAGTCTAGAAACGCCGTCGCACCGGGGCCTTTGACGATATGCTTGGTAAAGGCGGTCGCGTCGATCAGGCCCACGCCCTCACGGATCGCCTTAGCCTCTTCCACCGCATATTGCCACCATCCGCCACGGCGGAAAGACCGCGCGTCGTGGTCGTTGAACCCCATGGGCGCGTAATAGTTCGGGCGCTCCCAACCATTCACAAACCCGAATTGCGCGCCACGAACTGCTTGACGGTCATAGGCCGGCGAGGTGCGCAGCGGGCGGCAGGCGGGGCGTTCTTCGTCGGGGTGGTGCAGGATGTAGACGTGTTCGTAGCATTCTTCGTTCTTGCGGGCCGCAAATTCGGTCGTCATCCAATTGCCGTAGCGCTTGGGGTCAAGCGAGGCCATGTCGATCTCCGCCTCGCCGTTGACCATCATCTGCGCCAGGTAATAGCCCGTGCCGCCCGCCGCTGTGATCCCGAACGAGAACCCCTCGGCCAGCCACATATTGCGCAATCCGGGGGCCGGACCGACCAGCGGGTTGCCATCGGGGGTGTAGCAGATCGGGCCATTGAAATCGTCCTTCAGGCCCGACTCCTCGCACGATGGAATCCGGTGGATCATCGCGGCGTACTGGTCCTCGATCCGGTCCAGATCCAGCTGGAACAGGTCGGCGCGGAAACTGTCGGGCACACCGTATTCGAACCGCGCAGGCGCGTGCTTCTCGTAGACGCCCAAAATCCAGCCGCCCCGCTCCTCGCGCACATAGGATTGCGCATCGGCATCGCGGATCACCGGATGCTCGGGGTGGGTTTTGCGGAACTCGACCAATGCGGGGTCTTGATCCATCACGATGAACTGGTGCTCTACCGGGATCGCGGGAATTTTGATGCCCAGCATTCTGGCGGTGCGCTGCGCATGGTTGCCCGTGGCGGTCACAACATGTTCTGCCTGAACGACGACCTGCTCGTCCGACGGGACAAGGTTGCCGCCCTTTTCGATCATCTTGGTGCAGGTCACATTCCAATGGCTGCCCGTCCACTCGTAGCCATCGACCTGCCATTTTCGTTCGATGATAACCCCGCGCTGCCGTGCGCCCTTGGCCATGGCCTGCGTCACGTCGGCAGGATTTATATAACCGTCAGAGGTGTGATAGATCGCGCCCTTCAGGTCGTCGGTGTTGATCAACGGCCACCGCTCTTTGATCTGCGCGGGCGTCAGCCATTCGAAGGGCACGCCGCAGGTCTCTGCCGTGGTGGCATAGACCATGTATTCATCCATCCGCTCTTTCGTCTGGGCCATCCGCAGGTTGCCGACAACCGCGAATCCGGCGTTCAGACCCGTTTCCGCCTCCAGGCTTTTGTAGAACTCGACCGAGTATTTATGGATATGTGTGGTGGCAAAGGACATGTTGAACAACGGCAGCAGACCTGCCGCATGCCATGTCGACCCCGACGTCAGCTCATCCCGTTCCATCAGCATGACATCGTCCCATCCGGCACGGGCCAGATGATAGGCGATTGATGTGCCAATGGCGCCGCCGCCGACGACCAGAGCTTTGACGTGGGTTTTCATAGGGTATCGTCCTTGACCGAGTGGATATGGCTGCAATTAAGCACAAATCAGTCGAAACAAGCATGTGCCGCCGACTAAAAGCGCGTCAAAACCGACCCGCCGCGCGGTTGTCCATGGCAGCGGTTCACGACTCGGGGAGGGCGTGGTGGGTTTTCAGGAACTCCCAGAAAATCATGCGCCGGGACACGGCATCCGCACCGGGCAATCCCTTTGGCGACCGATAGAGATAGGTGCCATGCGCATGCCTGTCGATAAACAAGAACCGGGTCGGGGCGGATCTGGTCCGGCACGCCTGCTCTGCGGCGATGGCCGACCCTGCATCCACCTTGGTGTCGGTCCGCCCATGGGCCCACAGCAATGCCGGCCCGCGGGTCATGTCGCAGATCGCGAGGTTTGCCAAAGACCCCGACAGAATAACCACGGCAGACAAGGGCGGGCGCGTTATGCCAAGGGCGGGGGCAAGAAAGGCAATGTTCGCGGCAAGTATCCCCCCGGCAGAGACCCCGAATATCATCAGGTTCCGGGTATTGAGGCCATGCGCCGCACCGTGCGATGCGATCCAGTCCAGCGCTGCCAGACCATCCTCTGTCGCGGTATGGGCCGCCCTTCCGATAAACCTGATCGGCAGGTTGTACTCCGCTGGCGTCTCGGCTCTTAGCTTTTTGGTTTTGCCGGCAAAGGGATAGGTCAGATGCCCCAGATGGCGCTTTAGCCGGTATTGCGCGGACACCACCGCAAACCCCTGCGCCAGAAGCTCTGCCGTGTAGGCCTGCGCCATCGACGGATCACCGTTCAGAAAGCCGCCCGGATGCAGATACAGAACCGTCCCGATCGGCGCGTCTGCCTTGGGCAGATAAATGTCCAGCACAAGCGGCATCAGGCCATTGTCGGTCATTGCCTCGCGATAAATTACGCGCTGCCCGTCCGAACCTACCGGTTGCAAACTGGTCATAGCATGGACGGGACCACAAGATCGGGTGGCCTGTGGCCGTCGGCAAAGGTCTTGATATTGATCAACACCTTCTCGCCCATTTCAGCCCGCCCCTCGACTGTGGCCGACCCCATATGCGGCAACAGCACCACATTGCGCAATTCACGCAGGCGCGGATTGATTTCCGCGCCGTGTTCGAACACGTCAAGCCCCGCCCCGGCGATCTCTCCGGCGCGTAGCATCCGTGTCAGCGCGTTCTCGTCGATCACTTCGCCGCGCGAGGTGTTCACGATCACCGCCGAAGGCTTCATCAGCTTCAATCGCCGGGCATTCATCAAATGGAATGTCGAAGGCGTGTGCGGACAATTGATCGAGATCACATCCATCCGACTGACCATCTGGTCAAGGCTTTCCCAATAGGTCGCCTCCAGCGCGTCCTCTATATCTGCGTGCAGCCGCTTTCGGTTGTTGTAGTGAATCTGCATGCCAAAGGCGCGCGCGCGCCGCGCCACGGCCTGACCGATCCGCCCCATGCCAAGAATGCCCAACCGCCGCCCACCGACACGCCCGCCCAACAGCGCCGTGGGGGCCCAGCCGGCCCAATTGCCCGATTGCATCAGCGCCAGACCCTCGGGGATACGCCGCGTGACCGCAAGGATCAGCGCCAGCGTCATGTCAGCCGTGTCTTCGGTCACGACACCGGGTGTGTTGGACACAAGTATGCCCCGCTGACGCGCCGTCTGCACGTCGATGTGGTCAACACCCGCGCCGTAGTTCGCGATCAGCTTCAGCTTGTCGCCCGCCTGTGCGATCATACCCGCATCAATCGTGTCCGTCACCGTCGGCACCAGAACGTCCGATCGCTTCATCGCGGCGACCAGTTCGTCTTTGGACAACGGTGTGTCCTCGTCGCGCAACTCGACGTCGAAAAGTTCTTTCATCCGCGTTTCGACGACCTCGGGCAACCGTCGCGTCACGACAACAGTTAGACGCTTATCTGGCATGTCCCATCTCCCTTTTCTTTCCTTCGCGGCCCTTACATGCCAAAGTGGCGGATAGCGGGACGCGGCACAAGTGGGCGGCGTGAAAAGCATCAAAAAAACAGGGCCTTCGGGTCGGGGCACAGACAGACAAATGTCGGGCGGATCGAACATGACGCGCGTTTCGGATATTTTAGGCGGTGCCATTCTGGCGATTGCGATGGCAAGCGGTGCGATGGCGCAGGACAAAGGACAGGTGACGAACCTGCCCATCCCGCGCTATGTGTCGATGAAGGCCAGCGAAGGCAACGTGCGGCGCGGACCCAGCCTGTCACACCGCATCGACTGGGTGTTCAAACATAAGGATCTGCCGCTGCAAATCACGGCAGAATATGGCCACTGGCGACGCGTCATGGACCGTGACGGTGCCGGGGGCTGGGTGCATTACTCGCTTTTGTCCGGGGTCAGAACGGTCATCGTCGACGAGAATATGCTGGCGCTACGGGCAAAACCAGACAATCAGGCCGGAGTGAATGCCACAGCAGAGGCGGGCGTGATTGCGCGACTTGGCCAATGCCTTGTCGATTGGTGCCGCATCACCGCCGGCGGCGAAAGCGGCTGGGTCCGGAAAACGGCAATCTGGGGCGTCGACCCTGACGAGATCAGGGAATAGACGGCTTGCCCGATCCATTCGAAACGGGCCGAACCTCCATCTTTTGCAAAGGCAGGTCGACATGAGCGTGACAGGGTCCATCAAACTGAACATCTCTGCCGGTCTGGCATCGGTTTTTGTCGCGCTGACACTGGTGTTGCTGAAACTCTGGGCCTTGGGGCAAACCGGATCTCTTTCCGTCGCGGCAAGCCTGACCGATTCCTCGCTGGACCTTATGGTGTCGCTCGTGGCGTTTGTCGCCATCCTGTATGCCGCGCGCCCCGCAGACGAGGACCACGCCTTTGGCCATTCCTCCGTCGAAGATCTGGCAGCCCTGGGCCAATCCGTCTTTATCGCGGCATCCGGCTGCGTGATCGCATGGGCGGCGGTCGCACGGCTTTTGTCACCCACCCCGTCCCGCTTGACGTCCGAAGGCTCTGGCATGGCAATCATGGGGGCCTCTGTCGCGCTGACCATAGCGCTTGTCCTCTGGCAGCGCCACGTCGCGACGCGCACGGGCAGCCGGGTGGTCCGCGCCGACAGCCTGCATTATATGGGCGACCTTCTGCCCAATGTCGGCGCGATCCTGTCGCTTTGGGCCTCCAGCCGTTTTGGCCTGACCCAGATCGACAACATTGTGGCGCTTGGTGCGGCTTCGATCCTGATCTTCGGGTCCGCCCGCATCTTCCTGGCCGCATGGCACGCCCTGATGGACCGCGCCGCCGATCCGGCCCTGATCGAAGGGATCGCCGAGATCACCCGCAACTGGCCCGAAGTGCGGGGCTTTCACGACCTCAAAACCCGCACCGCCGGTGCCGTTGTCTTTGTGAACCTTCACATCGAACTAGATGGCGATCAAACCCTGCAACAGGCCCACGCCATCGGCGCTAGCCTGCGCCGCGCGATCTTGAAGGCCTATCCTCAGACAGATGTGATCATCCACAAGGATGTCGCGCGCTAATTCCGCTTCTTTGTTCTCTAAATATCCTCGCCGAAGGCCAGAAAACTTTTTTGCCTTCGGCGAGGAATTTTTCAGAACAAAGAATTATGCAGCAGTCGGAAACCCGCGGCCTTTCAGCAAGGCCCCGACCCCGGGCAAACGCCCACGAAACCCTGTGTATAGTGCTTCTGCATCCTGCGACCCACCGGCCGACAGGATGAACGTCTCAAGTCTTTTCGCCGTTTCAGGGTCAAAGGGGTCCCCTTTTTCCTCGAACGCGGCGAAAGCGTCGGCATCCATGACCTCGGACCACATGTAGCTGTAATAGCCGCTGGAATAGCCGTCGCCAGAGAAAACATGTGCGAAATGCGGGGTCGCGTGGCGCATGCGGATCGCGTGGGGCATTCCAAGGGCTGCAAGCACCTCTTCCTGCCGCACCATTGGATCGGCAGGGGCCGCCGCCTCGTGGAACGCCAGATCGACCAACGCACTGGCGACATATTCGACCGTGGAAAAGCCCATGTCATAGGTTTGCGCCGCCAGCAAACGATCCAGCATATCCTGCGGCATCGGTGCGCCGGTTGTCGCGTGGGTCGCGTATTTCGCCAGCACCTCTGGCACTTCCAGCCAGTGCTCGAACAACTGGCTGGGCAGTTCGACAAAATCGCGGGCGACGGATGTGCCGGAAATGCTCTCGTATGTCACCTCCGACAGCATCTGGTGCAACGCATGACCAAATTCGTGGAACAAGGTTCGTGCATCATCATAGGACAGCAAGGCAGGCACCCCTTTGCCAGGTTTCGCAAAATTGCACACATTATGCACGATGGGACGCGTATCGCCCCCCAGCGTCTTCTGGCTGCGGATGGTAGAGCACCACGCGCCGGACCGCTTTGATCCACGCGCGAAATAGTCGCCGATGAACACCGCCATATGCCGGTCGCCGCGCATGACCTCCCAGGCGCGGGCGTCCGCATGATACAGGGCAACGTCAAGCGGTTTGAACGTCAGACCGAACAGCCGCCCCGCGCAATCGAAGGCTGCCTCGATCATCCGGTCGAGTTGCAAGTAGGGTTTCAGTGCCGCCTCGTCCAGATCATGTTCGGCCCTGCGGCGCTGTTCCGAATAATACCGCCAGTCCCAGGGTTCCAGCGTGGCGTTCACGCCGTCGCGGTGCATCATTGCCTCCAGCACCAGTGCGTCGGCGTCCGCCTGCGCCTTGGCGGGCGCCCAGACCGCCATCAATAGCGCGCGCACGGCGGCAGGGGTCTTGGCCATTTCCGTTTCCAGCTTGTAATCGGCAAAGCTGGCATACCCTAGCAACCTGGCCCGCTCATCGCGCAGTGCCAGAATTTCGGCGGCGACGGCCCGGTTGTCTGTCTCGCCGCCATTCTCGCCCCGGGCGCACCACGCCTCATAGGCTTTTTCCCGCAGATCGCGGCGGGCCGAGAATTGCAGGAACGGCACGATCAGCGACCGCGACAGCGTCACCACCGGCCCTTTCGCGCCCTTTTCCTCGCCTGCGGCGCGCGCAGAGGCGACAACAAACTCCGGCAACCCGCCCACATCGGCCTCGGTCAGGTCCATGAACCAGTTTCGCTCGTCCGCCAGCAGATTTTGGGTAAACTGCGTTCCCAGCACGGCAAGTCGCTCTTTCACTGCGGACAGTCGGTCGCGGGCGTCGCCTTTCAGTTGCGCTCCCGAACGCACGAAAGACCGGCGCGACAGCGTCAGAACGCGTATCTGCTCCTCTGTCAGGCCCAGCGTGTCGCGGGTCTGCCACAGGGTGTCGATCCGCTGGAACAGCGCCTCGTTCATCGTGATTTCGGACCCGTAGGCGGCAAGGACCGGCGAAAAACTGCGCTGCAATGACTCGCGCACAGGGTTACTATCGCTGCCGGCCAGGGTGTAGAACACCGACAGCACACGGCCCAATGCCTCGTCCGCCAGTTCAAGCGCCTCGATCGTATTCGCGAAAGTCGGGGCCTCGGACGCATTGGCAATTGCCATGACATTCGCGCGCGCCTCGGCCATCGCGGCCTCCATCGCAGGCTTGAAATCGTCGTCTTTGATGGCGGCAAATGGGGGCAGGGCGAACTGGCTGTTCCAGTCGGCAAGCAGCGGGTTGGTCATATGGGGCGCTCCGTTCTTGGGTTGCATCGAACGTAGTGCGCCCGCCCGCCATGCACCAGTGCAGATCACGGCGGTTTATGCATCCAACCCCAGGGATCAGCCCTTGCCGCAGACAGGGCAATCAGCGCGGGGTTTCAGCGCAATTTTACGACTTTCCCCGTAAAGCGCATCGTAAATCAGCATTTGCCCGGTCAAACCGACACCCGCACCGGTAATTTCCTTCACCGCCTCGACCGCCATCATCGCCCCCACCACGCCGGGCAACGGGCCTGCGACCCCCGCCTCGGCACAGCTCGGGGCCAGACCTGCGGCGGGCGCTTTCGGGAAAATGCATTGATAACAGGGGCCGCCGCGCGCGGGATCATAGGTGCTGATCTGCCCCTCCCACTGGGTCAACGCCCCTGCGATCAGCGGCTTGCCCAGCTTGGCCGCCACACGGTTCACCAGATAGCGCGTGTCGAAATTATCGGTGCCGTCAAGAATCAGATCGTAGTCTGCAAACAACGCCTCGATGATGTCCTTTGTCAGACGGCGGTTGTAGGGGCGCACGTGAACATAGGGGTTCAGCGCCTGCATTGCCCGTTCGGCAGAGTGCACCTTGGGCATACCCAAACCCGCGTCCTGATGGATGATCTGGCGTTGCAGGTTCGTCGCCTCGACCACATCGTCATCAATCACGCCGATGGTGCCAACCCCCGCCGCAGCCAGATACATCAACACCGGAGAGCCAAGCCCCCCCGCCCCGATCACCAGAACCCGGGCGTTTTTCAACGCCTTCTGACCAGAGCCGCCGATTTCGCGCAGCATGATGTGGCGGGTGTAACGCTCGATCTCGGTGCTGCCAAAGGTGCCGGTGGCAACCACAGGAGCATCTTTCGCCAGAACCTTGCCCCGCAGCCGAACAAGCCCAAGCCGATAGATATGAACCAGCGCCGCGATCCCGCCCAACATCAACCAAGGGGCCGCAGTTTCACCCGTAGCCATCCGCAGCCCGTTGCCATCCGGCAAAACAACGTGGCCCACCAGAACAGTGACATAAAGCAACGCGATCATCGTCCAACGCGCATTTTTCGGGGTCTTCATGACAACGCCAAGGCCCCAGATGCCACCCGCAAGCAGCAGAACCAACAGCATCAGTTGCGCCCCGTCGACCCGAAACCACCCGCGCCGCGCGCCGTCTCGTCCAGAACCTCGACCACCTGAAACTGTGCCTGAACCACAGGGGCCACGATGATCTGCGCAATCCGGTCACCATGCCGGACCGTATAGGGCTCTGCCCCGAGGTTCACCAACACCACCCCCAACGGCCCGCGATAATCGCTGTCGATCGTCCCCGGAGTATTGGGCAAGGTGATTCCGTGCGTCAACGCCAGCCCGGACCTTGGCCGGATCTGCATCTCGAACCCACGCGGAATTTCCACGCGAAACCCGGTTGGCACAATCTGCCGTTCCATGGGCGCAAGCGTCACGCCTTTGTCCCGCACATCAACAGGCAGGTTCGCACGAATGTCAGCCCCCGCCGCGCCTTCGGTTTCATAGGCGGGCAAGACCACGTCACGGTCGGCGCCCTCTTCCCACAGCACTTTCAACACAGGGGTTGTCATGCGCACTCTTCCTTTCTCAATTCTGAAAATATCCTCGCCGAAGGCATGAAAGTCATCCCGCCAAGGTCCGCGCAATACAGGTGGACAGCTTCTGCGCGACCTGATCCTTCGACATGCGCGGCCAGTCCTCTGCGCCGGCCTTCGAAATCACTGTCACCGCGTTCTCGGTTCCGCCCATGATCCCCGTCGCAGGCGATACGTCGTTCGCTACAATCCAGTCACAACCTTTGCGCAGCCGCTTTGCCGTCGCATGGGCGATGACATCGTCGGTTTCCGCAGCAAACCCCACAACCAACGCCGGCCGGCCCTGCGTCATCTGCGACACTGTCGCCAGAATGTCCGGGTTTTCCGCAAAGTCCAGCCTGGGCAAGGTGCCGGAACCGTCTTTCTTCATTTTGGATGCGGCCTCTGTTGCCACCCGCCAATCCGCCACCGCTGCGGCAAACACCGCCGCATCTGCGGGCAGCGCATTCTGAACGGCCTCCAGCATCTGCCGCGCCGTCTGGACCCTGACCACCTTGACGCCCAAGGGTGGCGGCACATCGGCGGGACCGGTGATAAAAGTCACCGTCGCGCCCAGTGCCGACAAAGCGCGGGCCAGCGCCGTGCCTTGTGCGCCGCTCGACCGATTGGCGATATAGCGCACCGGATCAATCGGCTCATGCGTCGGACCGGATGTCACCAGCACATGCTTGCCCCGCAGCGGCCCGTCCATCAGCGCCGCCTCTGTCGCCGCCACGATCTCCAACGGCTCTGCCATGCGGCCCGGCCCGTATTCACCACAGGCCATATCGCCCTCGTTCGGCCCGACAAACAAAATACAGTCGCCCTTCAGGGTTGCGATGTTGCGCTGTGTCGCGGCGTGTTCCCACATCCGCACATTCATCGCGGGCGCGATCAACACCCGTTTGTCCGTCGCCAAAAGCAGCGTCGACGCCAGATCATTTGCAAGCCCGCCGGCCATTTTCGCCATCAGATCGGCGGTCGCGGGCGCAACCACAACCAGATCGGCAGAGCGGCTCAACTCGATATGCCCCATTTCCGCCTCGTCTGTCAGATCGAACAGGTGGCGATAGACCTTTTGCGCCGAAAGGGCCGCAACCGACAGCGGCGTTACAAATTCTTCGGCCGACTTGGTCAGCACCGGCGTAACCACGGCGCCGTTTTCCCGAAGGCGGCGGATCAGATCCAGCGATTTGAACGCCGAAATACCGCCGCCGATGATCAGAAGAATACGTTTGCCTGCCAGCATGATCTGCATCCCAATAAGTTCGCCCCGACCCTATGGGCATTCAGTCCCGCAGGCAAGATTGGCACGAACCGCGTTCAGGTCTTTGTCGAGAACCCCGCGCAGGGATCCTCGCGCGGGACAGGCGGCGTGACGATCCAGAAATCATAGGCCGCATCCGCATCCGGCGGGCTTTCCATCTGCCCGATCGACAGAACCGTCACATCCGGCGCGGCAAGGGCAAGCACGGCGGGAACACCCCAATCCTTGCGGGCGTGGCCCGACCCGGTGATCACCGCAACCGGCCCGCCGGTATCCTTCATCGCCTGCACAACTGCGCGGGCAAGGGCGGCGTCACGCAGGCGCTGCGCCTCGACCATACCGCCCAGAATATCGGGGGGAAGGGCGTTGCAATGCGCCTCCATCTGCTCGGCTTCGCGGGTGGCTTGCTGGTCTTCGGGCAAGGGCATGTCCAACCCGTAGAGCGGCGCAAGTGGCCCGAAAACCGCCATGGCTCCGCCCCTGACGGCCTGACGCACCGCGTCTCGCGGAAGGTCACCGCCATAAATCACAGCCTTTGGCGCGGCGGCGAAGATCGGGTAGTAGTGTGCGAAATCCGGCCAGCCGCTGTTGTCCCACCCCAACGCCTCGCGCAATGCCGCCTGAGACCGGCGCGCGACAGGCGTTGCCTGCACCGCCTGAGCGGGGTCCAGCATCTCGAACACAAGGGCCTTGGGGGCAACCGCAGCCACCGCGATTGCCTGATTGACGTGGTGCTGCGGGTTGTCGTGAATCTCGCCCAAAATGACCACATCCGCAGGCGGCAGGTTTATCAGGCCATCCGCACCGATCTGTTCTGCCGTGGCTGTCGTGACCCAAGCAATCAGGACAGCCGCAATTGTGAACGCATGTTTCATGCGATGAATGCAAGCACCTCCCGGGACTGGTTTTCAAGGTTTTTCCGCATTTTTCCGAACGCCGCCGCCTCTAGCTGGCGCACGCGCTCTTTCGACAGGCCCAATTCGTCACCAAGACTTTCCAGTGTGCGCGGGTCATCCCGCAGCTTTCGTTCGCGCACGATGAACCGCTCTCGGTCATTCAGACTGTGCAGGGCCGCAAGCAGCCAGTCGCGCAGGGCGGCAGTGTCGTGGCTGTGTTCCACAATCTCGGCTGCCTGCACGCCATCATCCACAAGCGCATCTATCCACTCGCGCCCCTCGTCCTCTGCCGATTGGGTGGCGTTCAGCGAATAGTCCGATCCGGCCAGACGCCCTTCCATCATTTCGACATCGTGCAGGGGAACGCCCACTTCGGTCGCGATCATCTGACGCAACTGGTGCTGATCCAGACGCTCTCCACGGCCATTTGCCTCGCGCTCCAGCCGCGCCTGAACCCGCTTCAAATTGAAAAACAGCGATTTCTGGCTGGATGTCGACCCGGTCCGCACCATCGACCAGTTGCGCATCACGTAGTCCTGGATCGACGCCTTTATCCACCAGACCGCATAAGTCGAAAAGCGCACCCCGCGATCGGGGTCGAATTTGTCAGCCGCCTTCATCAGTCCAAGGCTGGCCTCCTGTATCAGGTCGTTCATCGGCGCGCCGTAACGCCGAAACTTCGAGGCCATGGAAATCGCAAGTCGCATGTAGGCGGTGATCAGACGGTGCAACGCCGCTTCGTCCCGCTGATCGCGCCATGCGTAGGCCAACTTCAGTTCGGTTTCGGCATCCAGCATTTCCGCCTTCATTGCACGGCGGGAAAATGTTTTGTCTGCATATTCGTCGAGCGCCATTTTCGAAACTCCCAGGCGTTATGCCAATTTTGCTTCAATGTCCGTTTTGATATGTTTACGAAGTAGAAACGTGATCGGATCACAGAAAGTTTCGCTGTTATGTTGCCAAAGTTAACTTTTGTTCTAGGGGGCGCCAGCTCCGGCAAGTCCGGTCTGGCAGAGCGGCTTGTCGTCAAAAGCGGTCTGGAAAAGATCTATCTCGCGACCGCGCAGGCCTTTGACGACGAGATGCGGGCAAAGATTGCGGCGCATCTGGTGCAGCGCGGCGCAGGCTGGCGCACCACAGAGGCCCCGCTGGATGTGCAACCCGCACTGGCAGGCGCTGGCGCGCGCGACATCGTTCTTCTGGATTGCGCGACCTTCTGGCTGAGCAACCACATTCTGGCCGAAACCGATCTGGACGCGGAACAAGACCGCCTTTTGCACGCGATCGCCGCCTGCCCCGCCCGTGTCGTTGTGGTGTCGAACGAGGTCGGCGCGGGTATCGTGCCCGAGAACAAACTGGCGCGGCGGTTCCGCGTCGCACAAGGCGGGCTGAACCAGCGCATCGCCCAAAGGGCCGATCTGGTCGTGACCGTCATGGCGGGGCTGCCGCTGGTCTTGAAAGGCACCCTGCCCGGCGGAGCCATATGACCACGATCTGGTGGGTGCGCCACGGCCCGACCCACGCAAGGACGATGGTTGGATGGACGGATCTGCCCGCCGATCTATCCGATACCGGTCGCCTGTCAAGACTGGAGGCATTCTTGCCCGACGCGGCGGTTGTCGTGTCATCCGACCTGCGCCGCGCGGTCGCAACCGCCGATGCCATTCAGGGGGACCGCCTGCGCCTTCCCCATCTGGCGAGCCTTCGGGAAATCCATTTTGGGGCTTGGGAAAACAAGACCTTCGCCGAGGTGGAGGCGCAGGATGCCGCCCTGATCCGCGCCTATTGGGACAGCCCCGGTGACATCCGCCCGCCACAGGGCGAAAGCTGGAACGACATCGCCCTGCGGGTAAAGGCGGCAGTCGATGACCTGATCGCACAAGGCCATGACCACATTATCGCGGTTGCCCACTTCGGGGTCATCCTGACACAGGTGCAGCGCGCGCTGGGGCTGACCGCCTATAAAACCTTGTCCCACAAGATCGACAACCTGTCTGTGACCGAAATTCGGTTTTCCACAGGTCGCTGGGACGCGGGCCCGATCAACCGGCTTGTGTAAGACGCCGTCCCGCCCGAGATTTACCATTCGTAAACCACTTTTGCGTTAACTCTTTACAATAGAGGCAATGCGGGGACGATCATGGTAGCGCGCGCCTATACGGTCGCCTTCGAAGGGGTAGAAGCGCGCCTTGTCGAGGTGCAATGCGCCATCAGCCCGGGTTTGCCCGCCTTCGCCATTGTCGGCCTGCCCGACAAGGCCGTGTCAGAGGCGCGCGACCGTGTCAGGGCCGCAATGACCGCCATGAGCATCGCCCTGCCGTCCAAGCGGATCACGATCAACCTGTCGCCTGCCGACCTTCCGAAAGAGGGCTCGCATTTCGATCTGCCTATCGCCCTTGCGCTATTGGCCGCGCTTGAGATAGTGCCGCGCGACGCCGCCGAAAACACTGTGGCGCTCGGGGAGCTGTCGCTTGACGGCACGCTTGTTCCGGTTATCGGCGCCCTGCCCGCCGCCATGGCCGCAGCTGCGGAAAACCGGACACTGCTGTGCCCGAAAGCCTGCGGAGCAGAGGCCGCCTGGGTCGGTGCAACGCAGGTCATCGCCCCCGCCACGCTGGCCGAGGTCGTGCGGCATTTCACCGGGCAGCATGTTTTGCCCCCTGCCGAACCGGGCGAAGTATCGAGCCCCCCGTTTGCCCGCGATCTGCGCGATGTGAAGGGACAGGAACGCGCGAAGCGGGCGCTGGAAATCGCTGCGGCGGGTCGGCATCACGTGCTGATGATCGGCTCTCCCGGCTCTGGAAAGTCCATGCTGGCCGCGCGCCTGCCCGGCATCATGCCCCCCCTTTCCGCGATCGAGGCGTTGGAAACCTCGATGATCCACTCGTTGTCGGGGCTGCTGAACGAAGGCGGCATTTCCCGCAACCGCCCCTTTCGCGAACCGCATCACACCGCCTCGATGGCGGCGATTGTGGGCGGAGGGCGCGGGGCCAAACCGGGTGAGATTTCGCTGGCGCACAATGGGGTTTTGTTTATGGACGAATTTCCCGAATTCCCCCGCGCCGTTCTGGAAACCCTGCGCCAACCGATAGAGACAGGAACCGTCGTCGTCGCACGGGCAAACGCCCATATCCGTTATCCCTGCCGGTTTATGCTGGTGGCGGCCGCGAACCCCTGCAAATGCGGATATATGACCGATCCCGCCCGCGCCTGCGCCCGTGTCCCGCTGTGCGGAGAGGATTATCTGGGCCGGATATCCGGCCCCTTGATGGATCGCTTCGACCTGCGGATAGAGGTTCCACCCGTCGCCTACACCGATCTGGACCTGCCCGAATCCGGCGATAGTTCCGGTGTGGTGGCTGCCCGCGTGGCAGACGCGCGCGCGGTGCAGACGCTCCGATTTGCGGACCGGCCCGATATGCGGGTCAATGCGGATGCCGAAGGCGCGGTGCTTGACCAGATCGCAACGCCGGATGCAGAAGGTCGGGCGCTGCTGTTGAAAGTCGCCGAACGGTTCGGCCTTTCGGCGCGCGGCTATCACAGGGTGTTGCGGGTCGCGCGAACAATTGCTGACCTCGACGGCAGCGCTTCGGTGCGGCACCCGCATGTGGCAGAGGCGGTGGGTTACCGCCTCGCCACAAGCGATTAGGCGCGCTTTGCTTCGATCACATGCCAGATTTTTTCGGCGATATTGACGCCATCAAACCGCTCGAGTTCCTGAATGCCGGTGGGCGAGGTCACATTGATCTCTGTCAGATAGTCGCCGATCACGTCGATCCCGACAAAGATCTGCCCCTTTTCACGCAGCGTGGGCCCGATTGCCTCGCAAATCTCCAGATCCCGCGCCGTCAGGCCAACCTTTTCCGGGCGTCCGCCAACATGCATGTTCGACCGCGTTTCTCCGGTGGCAGGCACCCTGTTGATTGCGCCTACAGGCTCGCCATTTACAAGGATGACGCGCTTGTCACCATTTGACACATCGGGCAGGAACTTTTGCACAATCAACGGTTCTTGACTTAACCCGGTAAACATCTCGTGCAACGACGCAAGATTGCGGTCGCTCGGGTCAAGCCTGAACACACCCGCGCCACCATTCCCGTAAAGCGGCTTCAGGATTATGTCGCCGTGTTCCGCCTTGAAGTTGCGGATCGTCTGAAGGTCGCGCGCGATTGTCGTTGGCGGAATAAGGTCGGGAAACTGAAGCACCAAAAGCTTTTCAGGATAGTTCCGCACCCAAAAGGGATCATTCACCACAAGGGTCTTCGGATGGATCATGTCCAGAAGATGCGTCGTCGTAATATACCCCATGTCGAACGGTGGGTCTTGCCGGAGCCAGACCACATCCCAGTCGCCAAGGTCGACTTCCTGTTCCGTCCCAAGCGTAAAATGGTCGCCCTTGACGCGCCGCACCTCCAATGGCCATCCCCGTGCGGTAATCCGCCCGTTCTGGAAGGCAAGTTTGTCCGGAGTGTAATAGAACAACGTGTGCCCGCGCTGCTGCGCTTCCTCGGCGATGCGGAACGTGCTGTCCGCGTCAATATTGATCGGACCAATCGGGTCCATCTGGAATGCAACTTTAAGCGACATCTGGCGGCCTCCGTTTCAGACGTCCCTTACATGACCCAGAGACGGCAGCGGTGCAATGCCTGCCTATTGTCCGAACGCGTTTTCCAGTATTTCGATCTTGCCGATAGCATCGACAAGAGCCACGTCAAACCGCAAATCGGTGTCTTGTCCCATAGGCTCTCCTGCGATGAACTCGGAGGCGGATGCATAGATCCTGTCCATTTGACGACGCGACACTCTTTCGGCGGCCCGGGCAATGCTTTTGCTTTTCTTTACCTCGATGAACACAACGGTATTCCCGTCGCGCGCGATCAGGTCGATTTCTCCGCCCGATCCACGCCAGCGACGCCCGGCAATCGGACATCCGCGCCGCGCATAGTGGTCAGCGACAGAAATTTCTGCATTCAAACCGGCATGGTAGCCGACAGATCCGCTCATTTGTTCTTCTCCATATCAAGTGCTGCCTGATAAACTTTGCGCCTTGGTATATCTAACGCCTCTGACACCGCTGCCACAGCATCTTTGAGGGACAGGGTTAACAGAGCATCACGAAGTGCTGTTTCCAGACTTTCGCCGGTGTCCGCCACGATACGCAACCGATCAACCAGCACAACCACTTCGCCTTTCACCGTGCGATCCGAAAAGGCATCAACCAGTTCCGACAAAGTTCCGCGAACAACCTCCTCGAACTTCTTTGTCAGTTCCCTGCACACCGCCGCCTCTCGTCCACCTCCGAACACTTGCACACTATCGCCTAATAATTTCTGAACGCGTTTAGGAGATTCATAAAACACAAGCGTGCCGGGAATATCTGCCAGTTCCCTCAAAAAAGTTTTCCGCGCTCCGCTTGCTGGCGGCGCAAAACCCGCAAAGAAGAACCGGTCTGTCGGCAAACCCGCAATCGTCAGCGCAGCAATCATCGCAGATGGCCCGGGCGCCGATGTCACCGGATATCCTGCGTCGATGGCCGCCCGCGCCAGCGCGTACCCCGGGTCCGCGACAAGCGGCGTTCCGGCCTCGGACGCATAGGCAACCGATTTTCCCTCTGCCAGATAGTGCAGCAATCGCGGACGAACCGCCGCGCCATTGTGGTCGTGGTAGGCAATCACCGGTCGCGTCCCAAGGGGAATGCCATGGATTTCCATCAAATGTTTGGCGGTACGGGTGTCCTCCGCCGCGATCACATCCGCCGATGCCAGCGTATCCAGCGCCCGCAGCGTGATGTCTCTTGCGGTCCCGATCGGGGTCGCGACAAAGTACAGACCGGCGGGCAATTGCTTGGTTTCATGATTCATGACTCGACCCGCCCTTTTTGACGTTTATTATGAAGATTGAAGCGCTCAGGCCTTTTAGCCACATATCAGCGCACGAGGGAGTTAAATTTGTCATGTTTTCCTATTTGAATACGACCCGCGTTCCGCGCATCCGACAGGTGGCCAGCCGGTTGACTGTTGTTTTATCAATGGTCTGGCTCGCCGCATGCGAGCCTGTGGCCATAGGCACAGGCAATAACGGCGGCCCGACCATCAACACCAGAGACGCCGTTCCGGTCGCCCTGCTTATACCTGGCGGGTCAAGCGACGCCGGCGATGCGATTCTGGCGAAAAGCCTGGAGAACGCGGCGCGGCTGGCCATATCGGATCTGGACGGAGTTCGAATAGATCTGCGCGTCTACAACACCGGATCGTCTGCGGCTGAGGCGGCTCAGGTCGCGACCCTTGCCGTGAATGATGGGGCCAAAATCCTGCTTGGGCCGGTTTTTGCCGAAGCCGCGAATGCGGTCGCTGTCGCTGTTGCGAACCGCAATGTGAACGTTCTGTCGTTTTCGAACAACACCTCGATCGCCGGGGGCAACCTGTTCGTTCTGGGAAATACCTTCGCGAACACGGCCAATCGTCTGGTCCAGTATTCGGCCAGACAGGGACGCGATAATATCCTCGTCGTTCAGGGAAGTAATGCCGCAGAACAGATCGGCGGACAGGCGATCCAACAAGCCATCGCCAATAGCAATGCAACGCTTGCCGGTGTCGAAAGCTATGAATTCTCGCAGGAAGGTGTGGTCAATGCCGTTCCCCGCATCGCCGCCCGCGTCAAGTCCAGCGGTGCCAATGCGCTGTTTTTCACCGCAGACAGTGCCGGGGCCCTGCCTTTGTTTGCACAGCTCCTTCCGGAAAATCGGGTTGATCCGAGCGTCATAAAATATATCGGCCTGACCCGTTGGGATATTCCCGCCGCCACCTTGGCCTTGCCCGGGGTTCAGGGCGGTTGGTTCGCCCTGCCCGACCCCAATATGACCACACAATTCAACGCGCGTTATAGCGCCACCTACGGGTCGTCTCCGCACCCGATCGCGGGCCTTGCCTATGATGGCATCGCCGCGATTGGCGCATTGGTCAAGGCGGGCAAGGCCAATGCGTTGACAACAGCCGCCCTGACCCAAGGGTCCGGCTTTGTCGGTGTGAATGGTATCTTCCGTTTGCGTCCCGACGGGTCTAATGAGCGGGGAATGGCGGTCGCCCAGATCCGCAATAATCAGGTTGTAGTCATTGACCCTGCCCCAAGAAGTTTCGGTGGCGCCGGTTTCTAGTCCGGTCCAATCCCTGAACACCCGCCGCACGCCGGACAACATGATTTGTCCGGCGTGCGATTTGTTCGACCATGCCGCAGTGTCTGCCCGCATCGAGGCGGATATTGCGAAAACCTCGGATGCGCGGGAAATTCGTGCGGTCGCGGTACAGCACCTCGGGCTTGCCCGCAGCGCCGGAACCGAGGCCATCGAGGCGGCCTTTGCCAAAGACCCCGCAAACGCGCGTCCGACGGTGCGCGCCTATGCCTACCTGACTGACTGCATTGTCGAAATGGCGCTGGATGTCGCGTTGCGTCACCTGCACCCCCTGCCCAGCCCGACCAGCGGTGAAAAGATCGCGCTGATTGCCGTGGGTGGCTATGGGCGGGCGGAAATGGCGCCTTATTCCGATGTCGATCTGCTGTTTCTGACTCCCTACAAGATCACCCCCTGGGCCGAGAGCGTGATCGAATCCATGCTCTACATCCTGTGGGATCTGCGCCTGAAAGTCGGGCATGCAAGCCGGACGATCAAGGACTCGATCCGGCTGGCAAAAGAGGATTACACAATCCGCACAGCCCTGCTGGAGCACCGCTATCTGGGCGGCGACCGCACATTGGCTGTGGAACTGCATGACCGGCTTTGGTCCGAGCTGTTCAACACCACCGGCGCTGAATTCATCGAGGCAAAACTGGCCGAACGCGCGACGCGGCACAAAAAACAGGGCGGCCAGCGTTACGTCGTTGAACCGAACGTCAAAGAAGGCAAGGGCGGCCTGCGCGACCTTCAATCGCTGTTCTGGATCGCCAAGTATCTGCACCGCGTCGAAACCGTTGCCGAACTGGTGCGCCTGGGGGTGTTCACGCAGGACGAATTCAACAGCTTCGACAAGGCCGAGACCTTCCTTTGGGCCGTCCGCTGTCATCTGCACCTGATCTCCAACCGGGCGATGGACCAGCTGAACTTTGACCTTCAGGTCGAAGTGGCAGAGCGGATGGGATACAAGGACCACAGCGGCAGGCGGGCGGTCGAGCATTTCATGCAGGACTATTTCCGTCACGCCACCCGAGTGGGCGAGTTGACCCGCATCTTCCTGACCTCACTCGAAGCGATCCACGCCAAGAAAGAGCCGATGCTGATCGGCCTGTTCCGCAGGCGCCGCAAGGTCAAGGACGGGTATATCGTCGAACAAGGTCGCCTGAACGTGGCAGACCCGAAAAGCTGGCTGTCGGACAACCTGAACCAACTGCGGATTTTTGAGGAAGCCCTGCGCACCGGTCTGCTGCTGCACCCCGATGCCATGCGCCTTCTGGCGGCGAACCAGCACCTGATCGACGACGAAATGCGGTCCAACAAAGAGGCCGTGCGGATTTTCACCGATCTGCTGTTGAAAAAGGGCAACCCCGAACGCGCCCTTCGCCGGATGAACGAGCTGGGCATTCTGGGCGCGTTCCTGCCCGAATTCGAGCCGATCGTCGCGATGATGCAGTTCAATATGTATCACCATTACACCGTCGACGAACACATCATCCAGTGCATCTCGACCCTTGCGCAGATCGAGCGCGAAGAGCTGATCGAGGAACTGCCCATTGCCTCGCGTATTCTGCATGACGGCGTGAACCGCAAAGTCCTGTATGTCGCGCTACTGCTGCACGACATCGGCAAGGGCCGCCCCGAGGACCACTCTGTTCTGGGGGCACAGATCGCGCGCAAGGTCTGCCCGCGGCTTGGCCTTAAGCCAGAGGAATGCGACACAGTGGAATGGCTGGTGCGCTATCACTTGCTGATGTCCGATATGGCGCAAAAACGCGACATCGCCGACCCCCGCACCGTGCGCGATTTCGCCAAGGCGGTGAAAACCCGCAAGCGGCTGGACCTTTTGACGGTTCTGACCGTCTGCGATATTCGCGGCGTCGGCCCCGGTACATGGAACAACTGGAAGGCCATGTTGCTGCGCAGTCTTTATAACGAGACCGCATCGGCGCTGGAAACCGGGTTGGAAGACCTGAACCGCAGCGCCCGCGAGACCGAGGCAAAGCGTGATCTGCGCGAGGCGCTGGCCGATTGGGACAAGAAGGATCTGCGGGTCGAAACGGCGCGGCATTATGGCCCCTACTGGCAAGGCCTGCCGACCAGTTCCCATGTGATTTTCGCCAAGCTGCTGCGCGACATCAAGGACAATGAAATCCGCGTCGATCTGAAACCCGACATAGACCGCGATGCCACCCGCGCGTGCTTTGCGCTGGCTGATCACCCCGGAATATTTTCGCGGCTGGCAGGGGCGCTTGCGCTTGTCGGTGCCAACGTTGTCGACGCACGGACCTACACCTCGAAGGACGGGTATGCCACGGCGGTGTTCTGGATTCAGGATGCCGACGGATCGCCCTATGAAACCGCGCGCCTACCCCGCCTTCGGTCGATGATCGACAAGACGCTGAAGGGCGAAGTGGTGCCCCGCGAGGCCCTGAAAGACCGCGACAAGCTGAAGAAACGTGAGCGCGCCTTTCGTGTGCCCACCTCGATCACCTTCGACAATGAAGGATCTGAAATCTACACCATCATCGAGGTGGACACCCGCGACCGCCCCGGCCTGCTGTTCGATCTGACACGCACGCTGGCCAATGCGAACGTCTACATCGCAAGCGCCGTCATCGCGACATTCGGCGCGCAGGCCGTCGATACCTTCTATGTCAAAGACATGTTCGGGCTGAAATTTCACAGCGAGAGCAAACAGAAAGCCTTGGAAAAACGCCTGCGCGACGCGATCGAGCAGGCCGCCGAAAGGGCACAAGAGGAATGAAACCGATACGGCTCGTCTCCGGCTTCTTGACCGTCGGGGCATGGACCCTTGCCAGCCGCCTGCTTGGCTTTGTCCGCGACATCCTGATTGCCAGCTACCTTGGCTCGGGCCCGATCGCCGAGGCGTTTCTGGTGGCATTTTCACTGCCCAACATGTTCCGCCGCTTCTTTGCCGAAGGCGCGTTCAACATGGCCTTCATCCCGATGTTCTCGAAAAAGCTCGAGGGCGGCGAGGATGCCAAAGGGTTTGCGCAGGATGCCTTTGCGGGGATGCTGCTGATCCTGACGGTCTTTACCGTGATCGGCATCATCTTCATGCCCTATCTGGTGTGGATGATGGCCAGCGGTTTTGCCGGGGACGAACGGTTCGATCTGGCGGTGGAATACGGGCGCATCGCCTTTCCCTATATCCTGTTCATCTCGCTTGGCGCGCTGGTCTCGGGTATCCTGAACGCCAATGGCCGGTTTCTTGCCGCAGCGGCGGCCCCGGTCCTGCTGAACGTCGTGTTTATAATCGGTGTGCTGGTCGGGGCCGCCTTGGGGCGCCCGTCGTCCGACATGCTGGG
Source organism: Pseudogemmobacter sp. W21_MBD1_M6 (assembly GCF_052119585.1). NCBI lineage: Bacteria > Pseudomonadati > Pseudomonadota > Alphaproteobacteria > Rhodobacterales > Paracoccaceae > Pseudogemmobacter > Pseudogemmobacter sp. W21_MBD1_M6. Next base: position 247,787 of record NZ_JBGQOJ010000001.1, read on the forward strand.
CGTCGCGATGGATCACGCGCTTGGGCTGAAGATCGGCGATACACTGGCATTTTCAGTCCCCATAGGCGGCATCGCGCAGCTTGCGCTGGTCTGGTGGGCGGCATCGCGTGCCGGGTTCCGCATGACACTGCGCCGTCCACGCATGACGCCCGAACTGAGGCGTCTGGCGATGATCGCAGCCCCCGCCGCGCTGGCGGGCGGCGTTGTCCAGGTCAACCTGTTGATCGGGCGTCAGGTCGCCAGCTTTTTCGACGGCGCAATTGCATGGCTCAACTATGCCGACCGCCTGTACCAGCTGCCACTGGGCGTCGTCGGCATTGCAATCGGCGTGGTCTTGTTGCCGGATCTGTCCCGCCGGCTGCGCGCGGGCGATACCGAGGGGGGGCGCGACGCATTCAACCGTGCGTCGGAACTGTCGCTGGCATTGACCATTCCCGCCGCCGTCGCGTTGATGGTGATCCCTGTTCCGCTGATCTCTGTCCTGTTCGAGCGCGGACGCTTCGGCCCCGACGATACGGCGGCCACCGCAGCCGCGCTTGCGATCTATGGCTTCGGCCTGCCCGCCTTCGTCTTACAAAAAGCACTGCAGCCGTTGTTTTTTGCACGCGAAAACACCAAGGCACCGTTCTATTTCGCGCTTGTGTCTCTGGCGGTAAACGCAGGGCTCGCCATCGGTCTGGCCCCGGTTATCGGCTACCTTGCCGCCGCCCTTGGCACGACACTGGCCTCTTGGGCGATGGTGGGTCTGCTCTGGCGCGGATCGCGGGATATGGGAGAGGCTGCGACGCTGGACGACCGCTTCAAGCGCCGGATCATGCGGATTATAGTATCGTCGGCCCTGATGGGCGCGTGCCTGTTCGCGGCAACACTTGCGCTTGGGCCGCTTCTGGCGGGCAGTGGGTGGCGCTATTTTGCACTTTTTGCGCTGATCCTGGTCGGCATGATCAGCTACGGTCTTTTCGGTCAGTTGACCGGGGCGTTCCGCCTGTCGGAATTCCGCCGCGCCTTCAAACGGTAAGGCATCCAAAGGGCGCACGCGCCGCGTGCGATTGTTTTGTCTCACGCCCTTCGGGCGCTCTGGGTGCGCTTCGCGCGAGGATATTTGAACCAAGAAGAACCTGTATGTTCTTCTCGGTCCAAATACTCAATCCCTGTCTTAGTTGCCCCGCACTTTCGCCAGAACATGGGTCCACCCCCCCGGACTGACCACAAAAGACAGAACAAATCCGGTGGCAAAGCCCGCCAGATCGGCGACCCATGTGTGGTCTCCGCCGAACAACAACGCAAAGATCAGCTGTATCCCCAGAAGGAACCCGATCAGCACGAAGGCACGGTTGCGGTTTTCGCCCAGCGCACCAAGCTTCATCCACATCAGGAAGGTGAAGGCCCCGATCAGGCCGTAGACTGCCGGATATCCGCCGACGAGCGGTCGCGGGTCGCCGGTCAGCAGGCCATACGCCAGCGCACCGCCAATCGCCGCGCCAAAGAAGACGGTCAGCACCGCCCAGGCGCGGAACACCTCGCCCACCATCTTGCCAAGCGCCAGAAGGAACACGACCACCATGATGGCGTGGGTCGCGTTATAGTGGACAAAGGGATAGGTTATGAGCCGCATCAGATGCTCCGGCGGAAATCGCCCGTTTTGCATCATCCAGTCAAATACGGTGTTCAGAAAGGCGTAATCCTGCATTGCCGTCAGGCGCCAGCCCACGGCCCCCGGACCGCCGATCAGTCCATTCGCACCAAGGCTGAGAACCGCTTCGATCCCGCCCATCACCATCACAAGGGCGACGATAACCGGAGGCAGCGGATTCAGCGGGGATTCGATCTTTGGCTCTTGCATGCAGGGTGTTCCCTTGGTTGACGGCATTGTCCCCCAGCGATAACCCTGCGGGACATATAAATCCAGACGGAGTAGGCATTATGACCGAGGTGGTCCACACACCCCGCGTTTTTTCAGGCATCCAGCCATCGGGAGGTTTGACCCTTGGCAATTATCTGGGCGCGATCAAGCGCTTCGTGACGATGCAGGAAACCGGCATCGAGACGATCTATTGCATGGTTGATTTGCACGCCATCACCGTCTGGCAAGACCCCGCCAACCTTGCCCGCGCCACCCGCGAGCTGTGCGCCGGGTTCATCGCAAGCGGTATCGACCCCGAGAAATCCATTTTGTTCAACCAAAGTCAGGTGCCCGAACATGCGCAGCTGGGCTGGATTTTCAACTGTGTCGCCCGCATGGGGTGGATGAACCGGATGACACAGTTCAAGGACAAGGCTGGCAAGAACGCAGAGGCGGTGTCGGTTGGGCTGTTCAGCTATCCGACGCTGATGGCGGCCGACATCCTGATCTATCATTCGACCCATGTTCCGGTCGGCGAAGACCAGAAGCAGCACATCGAGCTGACACGTGACATTGCCACCAAGTTCAACAATGACTACGGCGTCGACTTTTTCCCGATCACAGAGCCGGTGATCGAGGGGGCGGCGACGCGTGTCATGTCCCTGCGCGACGGGTCCAGGAAGATGTCGAAATCCGATCCGTCGGATGCCAGCCGCATCAATATGACCGATGACGCCGACACCATTGCCAAGAAGATCCGCAAGGCCAAAACCGACCCAGACGCCCTGCCGTCCGAGGCGGCAGGTCTGGCGGACCGGCCAGAGGCGCGGAACCTTGTGAACATCTATGCGGCCCTGGCCGATATGACAGTGGATCAGGTTCTGGCCGAGGCCGGCGGCAAACAATTCGGCGCATTCAAGCCGATGCTTGCCGATCTGGCGGTGGCGAAACTTTCGCCGATTTCGACGGAAATGGCCCGCCTGATGCAGGACACGGCCGAGATAGACCGCATCCTTGGTCGCGGAGCCGACCGGGCACAGGCCATCGCGGCCCCAATTCTGGCCAAGACCTATGACATCGTCGGAATGGTGCGATCGCGCTGATTCACGGCCAGAATTGTTCAAAAACACACATAAGGCCTGCGAAAGCGGGCCTTTTGTTTGTCGGGAACGGGCGTATCTTGGTTGCACTCATCTGGAGAACGCACAATGTCCTATATCGCTCCTGCCGGCACGCGTGTCGGCCACATCCACCTCAGGGTTTCCGATCTAGCACGCGCCATCGCCTTTTATGAAGGCGTGCTGGGGTTTGAGGTTCAAATGCACTACGGTCAGGGCGCCGCGTTCCTTGGGGCGGGCGGCTATCACCACCATATCGGGCTGAACACCTGGGAAAGCCTAGGGGCGACACCTCCGCCTCCGGGGCACACCGGCCTTTACCATTCGGCATTCCTGTATCCTGATCGCCCGGCTTTGGCGCGCGTTCTGCAATCAGTTCTGGATGCCGGGATTCAGTTGGACGGGGCCGCCGACCATGGTGTGTCAGAGGCCGTCTATTTGCGCGACCCTGACAACAACGGGGTAGAGCTTTATTGCGACCGGCCAAAGGCATTGTGGCCATTGGATGCGGCGGGCGCGTTGAGGATGGTAAATGAGCCGCTTGATATTCCGGGATTACTGGCCGAACTGAACGCCTGACGACATAAAACCGTCATCCGACAGGCTTAGCCTGCTGACCGAAGGGTTTGGCACGGATAGGCCGGAACCCCTGGCGGATGCCCTCGGGGTCACCCCTCCCCTTTCCCGCCATCGCCCCCGGCAACCCCATGCCGGGGGCGACATTTGGGTCTGGACGCCTGACCTTTATTCCCGATAGGGTTGCCCGAAAGACCAAAGGGAGGACGACATGGCAACCGGAACCAACATTCGCACCTATTTCGAAGGCGCCTGGCACAACGCAGATCTTCCGGTGATGCGCGCCGCCGATCACGGATCATGGCTGGGGACGACCGTGTTCGATGGCGCACGCTATTTCGAGGGCATCGCACCCGACCTGATGGCCCATTGCGAGCGGGTCAACCGCTCTGCCAGCGCCCTTATGATCACGCCGACGGTCAGCGCCGCGGATATGTTCGCCATCGTCTGGGAGGGTTTGCGCGCCTACCCCAAGACATCCGCCGTCTACATCCGGCCGATGTACTGGGCGCTGGAGGGTGACGAACTGGGCATCGTACCCCGCCCCGGGCAGACCGGATTCGCCATATGTCTGGAGGAAATCCCGATGGCCCCCGCAACCAGCGCCACGACGCTGACCACCACGCGGTTCCGGCGTCCGGTCATGGAAGATGCGGTGGTCAACGCCAAGGCCGGCTGTCTTTATCCCAACAACGCCCGCATGTTGACAGAGGCGCGATCCAAAGGCTTCGGCAATGCGCTGGTCGCGGATGCGCTGGGGAATGTCGCGGAAACAGCGACAGCCAATGCGTTCATGATCAAGGATGGAGAGGTCTTTACCCCGGTTCCGAACGGAACCTTTCTGGCCGGGATCACCCGCGCCCGACATATTGCCAATCTGGCGGCAGATGGCATCAAGGTGTATGAGACGGTCCTGAGCTTTGACGATTTCAGGGCAGCGGACGAGGTATTCCTGTCCGGGAACATGATGAAGGTAACAGCCGTCAAGGAATTCGACGGCACGATCTATCAACAAGGCCCGATGACCCGCCGCATTCGAGAGCTGTACTGGGATTGGGCCCATAGCGCAGCCTGACCTTTTGGCCTGCGCGGGAGCAGTTGCGCGAACCTTCCGCCTGCGCCATGATGAGCGCCGGATAACCGGAGATCCCCGATGCGTAAGTTCCTAGTGGTTCTGGATGACAGCCGCGAATGCCTGAATGCGATGCGCTTTGCTGCTATGCGCGCCTCGAACACCGGGGGCGGCGTTGCAATTCTGGCCGTGATCCCGCCGGACGAGTTCAACCACTGGATCGGCGTCGGCGACATCATGCGCGAAGAGGCCCGTGAACGGATCGAGGCCCATTTCGAGGTCTTCGCGAAATGGATGCGCGACAAGCAGGGCGTCGATCCGGAACTGGTGATCCGCGAAGGCGATGCGGTACCCGAGATCATCGCGCAGATCACGGACGATCAGGAGATCGGCGTTCTGGTTCTGGGGGCGGGGATCGGCAACAAGGGCCCCGGCCCGCTGGTGACACAACTGACCAAGAACGCCGGTACGTTGCCAATTCCGATTACAATTGTGCCTGGAGAGATGTCAAAAGAACGCCTGGAGGCGATCACCTGAGCCAAAGGACACGCCTGTGGCGCGATTCCTTTTTCTCCGGCGCTGACGCGCCGTCGGGTTTTGCGCTACGCGCGTGAGTATTTATCACCGAGAAGAATGATACATGAGTGTGCGGGATAAGGCCAACGGCCCGTTTAGAACCGTTCCAAACCTTGACACGCGGGGCTGTCAGGACCATATCGGAACGGCAAACGGAGGCGCGTCATGTTTATCCAAACTGAATCCACACCAAACCCAGCGACCCTGAAATTTTTGCCCGGACAGACCGTTCTGGATGCTGGCACAGCCGACTTTCCAAGTGCGGATGCAGCAGTATCATCGCCTTTGGCGGCGCGGATTTTCAAGGTGGACGGCGTTGCGGCTGTGTTCTTCGGCAATGACTTTGTTACCGTCACCAAGGACGAAGCGACAGAGTGGGACCATATCAAACCCGCACTGCTTGGCGCGATCATGGAACATTACCAGTCGGGCAACCCTGTAATCGAAGGCGAGGCGAAAGCCTCTGGTCATGCGGATCATGACGGGCCCGACAGTGCAATTGTCAGCCAGATCAAGGAACTTCTGGATACGCGCGTCCGCCCTGCCGTGGCGCAGGACGGCGGCGACATCACGTTCCACGGCTTTGACCGCGGCATCGTCTATCTGCATATGCAGGGAGCATGCGCGGGCTGTCCTTCGTCCACTCTGACGCTGAAAATGGGAATCGAGAACCTGCTGCGGCATTACATCCCCGAGGTGATCGAGGTGCGGCCCGTTGCCGCCTGAAACCTATGTTCTGGGCTTTGACACATCGGCCGCGCATTGCGCGGCCGCTTTGTTGAAGGACGGCAGTCTGGTTGCGTCCTGCGTCGAAGAGATGTCCAAGGGGCAGGCCGAACGTCTTATGCCCCTGCTTGAGGACGTGTTGGCCGACGCAGGTATCGGCTGGGCGGATCTTGCCGCGATTGGCGTTGGGACGGGCCCCGGCAATTTCACCGGCATCCGCATTTCGGTGTCTGCCGCGCGCGGGCTTGCGCTTTCGCTTGGGGTGCCTGCGGTCGGCGTCTCTGTGTTCGACGCGCTTGCCCTGGATTTGCCGCAGCCGGTCATGGCGTCCGTCGATGCGCGCCGTGGGCAGGTCTATGCCCAACGGATCGGCGGGGCCGGGGTATCTGCCCCCGAAACCGCTCTGACCAGCGCGTTTCAGGGCCAGCCCCCTGCCACCTGCGTCGGCCATGACAGTGCGGCCCTTGCGACCGCGATCGGCGGGACCGGTGTGCCGCCCTTGTTTCCACTGGCCGAGGCGATTGCGCGCCTTGCCCACCTTCGGTTTGCCACGGAAACGAAACGCCCCGCGCCGTTGTATATCCGCGACGCGGATGCGGCACCGCCCCGAGACCCAGCCCCCGTTCTTCTGCCATGACAGAGGCGCTTTGCGCCGCGCGCATGGCCGCGCTTCATGCGCTTTGTTTTGAGACCCCGCGCCCATGGTCAAAGACGGAATTCGCGTCGCTTTTGACGGGGCCGGGTGTTTTCACCGTCGGGGACGAGCACGCGCTTGCAATGGGGCGCGAAGTGGCGGGCGAAGTGGAGCTTTTGACACTGGCGGTTCACCCTGCGGCCCGCGGCAAAGGGTTGGGTCGCATCACCCTTGACGCCTTTGAAAGGGTTGCGATGACACTGGGTGCCGACACTGCCTTTCTGGAAGTTGCGGCGAACAACCCTGTGGCCATTTCGCTTTATACCAGCGCCGGTTACCGCGAATCCGGTCGGCGGCGGGGCTATTACCTTCCGGCGTCCGGCGTGGCGATTGATGCACTGGTGCTGAAGAAGCTTTTGAAAGCAACCTGACTTTACGTCATTCTGCCATTCCTTGGGCAGAACCGCCAAGTTCGAACATAAGGCGACAAATTCCTATTGACCCTGTTGGGGTGCTGCGGCCTTATTTGGCGATGATCGTTTCATGATCTGCTTGCTTACGGGATGATGTGCGCAAAAGGCGGACGCCCCTAACACCGAACGGGAGAAACTTTATGACCCTGATGCAGAAACTACTGGGCGCTGCCGCAACCCTTGCGCTGTCCGCAACATGTGCCATGGCAGAGCCTGGCCTGATCATTGATCTGGGTGGAAAATTCGACAAATCCTTTAACGAGGCCGCGTTCAACGGCGCAAAGCGTTGGGTCGAAGAGACCGGCGGCACCTATAAGGAGACCGAGCTTCAGTCAGAAGCGCAGCGCGAGCAGTCGATGCGCCGGATGGCCGAAAGCGGCGCGAACCCCGTTGTTGTTCTGGGCTTCATGAACGCCTCGACGCTAGAGCAGGTCGCCCCGGATTACCCCGACACAAAGTTCACCATCGTTGATATGGTCGTTGACCAGCCGAACGTGCAGTCGGTCGTATTCTCTGAACACGAGGGGTCTTTCCTAGTCGGCATGATCGCCGGCATGGCGTCGAAGACTGGCACGGTCGGCTTTATCGGCGGCATGGATGTTCCGCTGATCCGTAAGTTCGCTTGCGGCTATGTGCAGGGCGTCAAGGCTGCCAACCCCGATGCCAAGGTCATCCAGAACATGACGGGCACAACGCCCGAGGCCTGGAATGACCCTGTGAAGGGCGGCGAGTTGACCAAAGCGCAGATCAGCCAGGGCGCCGATGTGGTTTATGCAGCAGCCGGCGGCACCGGCGTGGGTGTTTTGCAGGCGGCGGCCGATGCGGGCATCTATTCGGTCGGCGTGGATAGCAACCAGAACTTCATGCACCCCGGTTCGGTTCTGACCTCGATGATGAAACGTGTGGACAATGCCGTTTACACCGCCTTCAAGACCGGCCTCGACGGGTCGTTCCAGACCGGCATCCAGGTCATGGACCTGAAATCCGAAGGCGTCGGCTATGCGGTTGACGAGTTCAACAAGGATCTGATCACCCCGGAAATCACAACCGCTGTCGAAGCTGCAAAAGCCAGCATCATTTCGGGCGAGACGGTTGTTCACGACTATATGTCGGACGATTCCTGCCCGGTCATGTAAGGGCACAGGAAATGGGGACCAACCCTGAAACGGGGCGGCAGGCAACTGCCGCCCCAGCCATAGAGCTTCGCGGTATTTCGAAGGCCTTCGGGGCCGTGCAGGCGAACAAGGACATCTCGATGTCGGTCGCCCGCGGAACCATCCATGGCATCGTTGGTGAAAACGGCGCCGGAAAATCGACGTTGATGTCGATCCTTTACGGGTTTTACAAAGCCGACGCAGGCGAGATTTACATCAGCGGCCAGAAGACCGCGATCCCCGACAGTCAGGCGGCGATCCGCGCGGGCATCGGGATGGTGCACCAGCACTTCAAACTGGTCGAGAATTTTACGGTTCTGGAAAACGTCGTTCTGGGGGCCGAAGACGGGGCGTTTCTGCGCCCGTCCCTTGCCAAGGCGCGAAAGTTGCTGGCGCAATTGGCCGAGGAATACGAACTGGAAGTCGATCCAGATGCGCTGATCGAGGATCTGGGCGTTGGGCACCAGCAGCGCGTTGAAATCCTGAAGGCGCTGTACCGTCAGGCCGACATATTGATTCTGGACGAACCCACCGGCGTTCTGACCCCCGCCGAGGCGGACCACCTGTTCCGCATCCTGCGCAACCTGCGGGCCGAGGGGAAAACCATCGTCCTGATCACCCATAAACTGCGCGAGATCATGGATGTGACGGATACCGTCAGCGTCATGCGGCGCGGAGAGATGACCGCGACGGTGAAAACCGCCGATACCTCTCCCGCCAATCTGGCAGAACTGATGGTGGGGCGCAAAGTCTTGCTGCGTGTTGAAAAAACCACAGCCACGCCCGGCGCTGTGGTGCTGGACGTCGAGAACCTGCGCGTCATCGACGACAAGAAGGTCGAGCGCCTGAAGGGCATATCGCTTCGGGTGCGGGCCGGTGAAATCCTTGGCATCGCAGGGGTTGCGGGCAATGGTCAGTCCGACCTGCTGGAGGTTCTGGGCGGCATTTCCGACGGCACCGGCATCGTGCGGATCAACGGTCAGGAAATCGACATCTCGGGCAAGCATTCGGACGCCCGAACGCGCCGCGCCCGTGGCATCGCCCATGTGCCGGAGGACCGTCAGCACCTTGGTCTGATCATGGATTTCAGCGCCTGGGAAAACGTCGCCTTCGGCTATCACGATGATCCCGCCTATCAGAAGAACGCGCTGGTCATGGACAATACCGCAATCCGCGCGGATACGGTCGGCAAGATGGAACGCTTCGATGTGCGACCGCCTGACCCGCGTCTTGCGGCCAAGAATTTCTCGGGGGGAAACCAGCAAAAGATCGTTCTGGCACGCGAGATAGAGCGCAACCCGGACCTGTTGCTGATCGGCCAGCCGACGCGCGGCGTCGACATCGGCGCGATCGAATTCATCCACCAACAAATTGTCGCGCTGCGCGATCAGGGCAAGGCGATCCTTTTGGTCAGTGTCGAGCTGGAAGAGATCCTGTCGCTGTCAGACCGCATCGCCGTGATGTTCGACGGGCACCTGATGGGCGAACGCCTACCGTCGGAAACGGACGAAAAAGAACTGGGCCTGATGATGGCCGGCATGAGCGGAAAGGCCACCTGACATGGATAAAATGCCGAAGTGGGCCGATATCCTGCTGATCCCGCTGATCAACCTGTTTCTGGCGCTTGCGGTCTCGGGGCTTGTGGTTCTGTATATCGGGGAAAATCCGATCACGGCCATGGGCATCATGCTGAAGGGGGCCATGGGGTCCAGCTATGGCTGGGGCTATACACTGTATTACGCCACCAACTTTATCTTCACCGGGCTTGCGGTTTCGGTCGCCTTTCACGCGCGGCTTTTCAACATCGGCGGCGAGGGGCAGGCTTATATCGGCGGCCTTGGCGTGGCGCTGGTTTGCTTGTCGGTCGATTGGCCGCATTGGACCCTGGCGCTGCCTGCCGCCATCGCGGGCGGAGCGCTGTTCGGCGCGGCGTGGGCCGCGATCCCCGCCTATCTACAGGCGCGGCGCGGCAGCCATATCGTGATCACCACGATCATGTTCAACTTTATCGCGTCGGCAATCATGGTCTATCTGCTGGTCGAGGTGCTGAAGGTGCGCGGCAGCATGTCACCTGAAACCGCACGGTTTCCCAGCGGGGCCTTTTTGCCATCGGCCTATGATATGTTCGGCTGGATCGGCATTCCCTTCGCCAAATCCGCGCCCCTGAACATCGCATTCTTTCTGGCGATCCTGTGTTGCTACCTTGTGTGGGTGCTGATCTGGCGCACGCGCCTTGGCTATGCCATCCGCGCCTATGGCCATTCCGAGGATGCCGCGGTTTACGCCGGCATCTCGCCGTTCAAAATCACCATGATCGCGATGCTGATTTCTGGTGCGCTGTCCGGCCTGATGGGCATCAATGCAGTGATGGGAGAAGCAGAGCGCCTGGTCCTGAACAACGTGCAGGGGGCGGGGTTTGTCGGCATCGCCGTGGCGCTGATGGGCCGCTCGCATCCCTTCGGGGTGTTCCTTGCCGCGCTGTTGTTCGGCGTTCTGTATCAGGGCGGCGCAGAGCTGGAATTCGAGATGCCAGCCGTCAGCCGCGAGATGATCCTGGTCATTCAGGCGCTGGTGATCCTGTTCACGGGCGCATTGGACAATATGGTGCGGTTGCCGGTTGAAAAGATGTTCCTGAAACTGCGAAAAGGGGCCGCGTGATGGATTTTCTGACGCTGATCCAGATCCTTGACGCCACCTTGCGCGCCTCGACCCCGATCCTGCTGGCCTGTCTTGCCGGGCTTTTTTCCGAACGCGCCGGTATTTTCGACATCGGGCTAGAGGGCAAGATGCTGGCTGCGGCGTTCTTTTCTGCCGCCTTTGCCGCGCTCTACGGCAATGTCTGGATCGGCCTTCTGGCGGGCATCGCCGCGTCCATGGCGCTGGCGCTGATCCACGGCATCGCGTCGATCACATTCCGGGGCAATCAGCTGATTTCCGGCGTGGCGATCAATTTTCTGGCGGCGGGTCTGACCGTTTTGATCGGGGACACATGGTTCAATCTGGGGGGGCGCACGCCACAGCTTGACGGGCCCGCGCGGTTCCAAAGCGTCACCCTGCCCTTTGCCGATGCGTTGCAGGGCGTGCCGGTTTTCGGGCCGTTCTATGCCGATGTCCTGTCGGGCCACACGGTCCTTGTCTATGTCGGTCTTATGGCGGTGCCAGTCACCTGGTATGTCTTGTTTCGCACCCGGTTCGGCCTGCGCCTGCGCGCTGTGGGTGAAAACCCGGCGGCGGTTGATACGGCAGGAATTTCCGTTATCCGCCTGCGCTACTCTGCCGTGATCATCGCGGGGCTTTTATGCGGGATCGCAGGCGCTTATCTGTCCACCGGACTTGCCGCCGGTTTCGTAAAAGAGATGACCGCAGGCCGCGGGTTCATCGCGCTTGCCGCGTTGATCTTTGCCAAATGGCGGCCGTGGTATGCGCTGTCCGCCTGTCTTTTGTTCGGCCTGCTGGATGCCCTTGGCAACCGGTTCCAGACCCTTTCGATTGGCGGCTTCATCATCCCAAACCAGTTCATGCAGGCGCTGCCCTATATCCTGACTGTCGTTATCCTTGCCGGATTTGTCGGCAAGGCCATCCCCCCCCGCGCCGGAGGCCAACCCTATGTCAAAGAACGCTAAGACCCTTGGCGACCGGATTCGTGCTAAGGCGGGCGATGCACCTGTGCGGCTTGGCCTGATCCTTGGTTCCGGTCTGAGTCATCTGACAGAGGCGGTTGACGGCGTGTCCATCGACTATGCCGACCTTGACGGGTTTCCGCATTCCGGCGTGTCGGGCCACAACCCCAAACTGGTGATCGGTATGCTGGAAGGGGTGCGCGTTGCCGTATTCGGCGGGCGGGCGCATTACTACGAAAGCGGGCGCGGCGACGCGATGCGCCTTCCGCTGGAGGTGCTGAAAGAGCTTGGCGCCGACAGCCTGATCGTGACCAATGCCGCCGGCTCCATGCGCAGCGACATTCCACCGGGCGAACTGATGCTTTTGTCAGACCATATCAACTTTTCCGGGCTTAACCCGCTGATCGGCGAACCCACCGATGCGCGGTTTGTGCCCATGACCGCGGCCCACGACCCGATGATCCGCGCCGCACTGAAAAAGGCCGCAAGGGCGGTTGGCGTCACGTTGAATGACGGCGTATATGCGTGGTATTCCGGCCCCTCGTTCGAAACCCCTGCGGAAATTCGCGCCATACGCATTCTGGGTGCCGATGCGGTCGGCATGTCCACCGTACCCGAGATCATTCTGGCACGGTTCCTTGGGCTGAGGGTCGCGGCCATATCCGCGATCACCAATATGGCGGCGGGAATGAGCGATGAAAACATCAGCCACGAACACACAAAGGCCATGGCCCCGATCGGCGCGGAAAAGCTTGAAAAGACGCTGAGGCAGTATTTACGTGATCTAGACTAGTTATTTGCGCCAATCGGTCTGGACGTTTCCCTGCGAAGTATCGCACTGTTGGTCCATGAGACCCCCCGCAGAGTCTCCCGCAGAGTCTTCTGTAAAGGTGACAAAACCCATTCGTGCCGTAGGCCAGCAATGCAAATTTATCTGCCCATAGCCGAAGTCTCTGTAAACGCATTCCTTTTGTTGGGATTGGGCGGAATAGTTGGCGTGCTGTCGGGTATGTTCGGCGTCGGCGGCGGGTTTCTGATGACGCCGCTGTTGTTCTTTATCGGCATCCCGCCGGCCGTGGCTGTGGCCACCGGGGCGACGCAGATCGTTGCCTCGTCGTTTTCCGGCGTGCTGGCCCATTTCAAACGCAGAACGGTCGATCTTCGGATGGGGCTGGTGCTTTTGGGGGGTGGTCTGGTCGGGGCGGCCCTGGGGGTGCAACTGTTCAACGCGCTTCGCAAAATCGGGCAGGTCGACCTGTTGGTTACGCTGTTCTACGTCGTGTTTCTGGGGGGCATCGGCGCGCTGATGCTCGTCGAAAGCGTGAATGCCCTGCGCAAGGCGAAACGCGGCGGCCCGACAAAACCGCGCCGATCTCGCAACCTTGTGCATACGATGCCGCTCAAGATGCGGTTCCGGATTTCGGGCCTTTATATCTCTGTCATCCCGCCGCTGCTGATCGGCCTTCTGGTCGGTGTGCTGGCCGCAATCATGGGCGTGGGCGGCGGGTTCATCATGGTGCCCGCGATGATCTACCTTCTGGGGATGCCCACCAAGGTGGTTATTGGCACCTCGTTGTTCCAGATCATCTTTGTCACGGCCTTCACAACGCTGCTGCATGCCACAACCAACTTTACCGTCGATCTGCCGCTGGCACTGTTCCTGCTGATCGGCGGGGTGGTAGGTGCGCAAATCGGGACGCGGCTTGCCAGCAAGATGAAAGCCGAACAACTGCGCATCCTTCTGGCCCTGCTTGTGCTTGCGGTCTGTTTCAAGCTGGCGCTGGATCTGCTGATCGAACCCGCAGAACTTTATTCCATCGGGAAGGTCGCGACCCTATGATCCGGCTTGTCGTCTTTCTATTGCTAGCCGCCCTGCCCCTCCGGGCGGAACAGGTCGTGGCAAGCCTTAGCCAGGATCGCGTGTCGATCAACGCGAATTTCGATGGTTCGGAAATTCTGGTCTTTGGGGCCGTAAAACGGGAAATGCCGATCCCCGCAGGCTCTCCGCTAGAGGTGATCATCACCCTGTCCGGCCCGCATCAGGCCGTGACAATGCGCCGTAAATCGCGGGTGGCCGGGATCTGGGTGAATACCGATTCAGTCGAGATCGACGCAGCCCCCGGCTTTTACTCTGTGTCAACCACCGCGCCCCTTGCGCAGGTCCTTAGCAACACCGAGGATTTGCGCTATAAGATCAGCATCCCCCGTGCGATCAGATCCGTGGGCGCGCCCGAAACAATTGCCAATGCGGAAACCTTCACAGATGCGCTGATCCGGGTGCGCAAGGCGTCCAGCCTGTATCAGCTGAATGAAAGCGCTGTTCTGCTGAAGGACGAGACCCTGTTTCAGACAAGCGTGATCCTACCTGCGAACCTGATCGAGGGCGATTATACCACCCGTATCTACCTGACGCGCGACGGTGCCGTCGTGAATGCCTATTCGACAGTGATCGGCGTGCACAAGGTCGGGCTGGAACGCTGGCTCTACCGACTTGCCCATGATCACGCGCTGCCTTACGGGCTTTTGTCGCTTGCAATCGCCATAGGCGCGGGCTGGGGGGCCTCTGCGATTTTCCGCTATATCAAAGGATAATCCCGCGACACTCCATGAACGGCGGGGGGCAGGTGCGGTGGGCGTCCTATTCCGCCGCGATCCCGGCACTGTCTACCAGCGCCACAATGTCATGCATGATACGGTTAAGCTCGAAATCCTTCGGCGTATAGACACGGGCAACGCCCATCGCGCGCAGCCGGGTGGCATCGTCTTCGGGGATGATCCCGCCGACAACCACGGGAATCTCGCCCATGCCCGCATCGCGCATCCGCTCCATCAATTCGGCGATCAGCGGGATGTGGCTGCCTGACAGGATCGACAGGCCGACCACATGGGCACGGTCCTTCTTCGCGGCGTTCACGATTTCCTCGGGCGTCAGGCGGATGCCATCATAGGTGATATCCATGCCGCAATCCCGCGCACGCGCCGCGATTTGTTCCGCACCGTTGGAATGGCCATCAAGCCCCGGTTTGCCGACAAGAAATTTTAACGGGCGGCCCAATCTGGCGGCCAGCGCCGAGACCTCGGCCCGGATCTCGTCCAGCCCTTCGGTGCGGTTCGACGGGTTCTTGGACACGCCCGTGGGGGCACGGTATTGACCAAAGACCTCGCGCACGACATTGCCCCATTCGCCCGTGGTGGCCCCCGCCTTTGCCGCAGCGATAGAGGCGGGCATGATATTCGCGCCCGATTTCGCCGCCGCCCTCAAGCTGTGAAGCGCGGATGCCACGGCGGCGTTATCGCGCGCGGCGCGCCATGCGGTCAGCCGGTCGATCTGGTCTTGTTCCGCGTCCTTGTCGGCGACCATGATTGATCCGTCACCAGAGGTCAGCGGGCTTTCTGCCGCCTCCATCCAGCGGTTCACGCCGACAACTGTGGTTTCGCGGGTTTCGATCTTGCCGATGCGGCGTGCGTTGCTTTCGACCAGACGAGATTTCATGTATTCGATCGCGGCCACGGCGCCGCCCATCCCGTCAATCGTCGCCAGTTCCTCTCTTGCGCCTTTCTTCAGCGCCTCGACCTTGCGGTCGATCGCGGGGTTCCCGTCGAACAGGTCGTCGTATTCCAGAAGGTCGGTTTCATAGGCAAGGATCTGTTGCATCCTCAGCGACCATTGCTGGTCCCATGGGCGCGGCAGGCCAAGCGCCTCGTTCCAGGCGGGCAGTTGCACGGCGCGGGCGCGGGCGTTTTTCGACAGGGTGACGGCCAGCATCTCGATCAGGATACGGTAGACGTTGTTCTCCGGTTGCTGTTCGGTCAGACCAAGGCTGTTGACCTGCACACCATAGCGGAACCGGCGGTATTTGGCGTCCTCGACCCCGTAACGGTCGCGGCAGATTTCATCCCAAAGATCGACAAAAGCGCGCATTTTGCACAGCTCTGTCACAAAGCGGATGCCGGCGTTCACAAAGAACGAGATCCGCCCGACCATCTCGGGGAAGTTTTTGGCGGGCACTTTGCCCTTCAGGTCGTCCAGAACGGCGGTGGCCGTCGCAAGCGCAAAGGCCAACTCTTCCTCGGGCGTCGCGCCGGCCTCTTGCAGGTGGTAGGAACAGATGTTCATCGGGTTCCATTTGGGCAGGTGTTCGCGGGTATAAGCGGCAACGTCGGTGATCATCCGCAGACTGGGCGCGGGCGGGCAGACGTAGGTGCCGCGCGACAGATACTCTTTGATGATGTCGTTCTGAACGGTGCCGTTCAGGGCGCCGATGTCTGCCCCCTGTTCCTCTGCTGCGGCGATATAAAGCGACAAAAGCCAAGGTGCCGTTGCGTTGATCGTCATCGAGGTGTTCATCTTTTCCAACGGGATATCGTCGAACAGCGCCCGCATATCGCCCAGATGTGCGACCGGCACACCGACCTTGCCAACCTCGCCCCGCGCCAGAATATGGTCGCTGTCATACCCCGTTTGCGTCGGCAGATCGAAGGCAACAGACAGGCCGGTCTGTCCCTTGGACAGGTTGTTGCGATAGAGCGCGTTTGACGCTTTGGCGGTGGAATGGCCCGCATAGGTCCGGAACAACCAGGGTTTGTCTTTGTGTGTCTCGGTCATAGCGGGCTCCGTCGGCGGGTAAGAATGTTTCGTTGAGTGATTTATTTGCGCAAGAAGATAATAGACAGAGTTTCTGCACTGCGGCAAGATCCTGCGATGGGCTTTGCTATATTTTAGCATCGCTCGCCCCCGAAATTCATCCCGGAACCCGCCCCGGCCTTTGCCGGATTTACCGCAGGGATTTTTCCTGCAAAGGTCCGGTATGTTCAGAACGGTCGAACTTCCTTTGTGGCTTCTGGTTGTGGTGCTTGGCTTTGCCGCCGTCACAGCGATGAGCCATTTTCTGTTCCCTTCGGTCCGCTGGTTCTTTCGCCGTCGGATGCAACGGGCCGTTGACCGGCTGAACCACAGGCTTCAGCTTCAGATCAAACCATTCAACCTTGCCCGCCGGTCCGACACGATCAACCGTCTGGTCTATGACCCCAAGGTGATGGAGGCCGTGGTAGAGCACGCCAGAACCGAAGGTGTGCCGGAAAATGTGGCCTTTGAAATGGCCGAACGCTATGCCCGCGAAATCGTGCCCTCGTTCAGTGCCTCGGTATATTTCGGCTTTGCCATTCGCGCCGCAAAGGTCCTAAGCCGGTCCTTGTATCGCGTCCGATTGGGGCAATACGACGAGGCCGCGCTAGAGGCGATCGACCGGGATGCGACCGTGATCTTTGTGATGAACCACCGCAGCAATATGGATTACATTCTGGTCACCTATCTGGTGGCCGAACGGTCTGCCCTGTCCTTTGCCGTTGGGGAATGGGCGCGCATCTGGCCCTTGCAACAATTGATCCGCGCCATGGGCGGCTATTTCATCCGCCGCAAATCGCGCAGCGTTCTGTATCGGCGCGTCCTGGCGCGATATGTGCAGATGGCGACCGACGCAGGCGTGACGCAGGCGATCTTTCCCGAAGGTGGCCTTAGCCTTGATGGCCGCGTCGGCGCGCCTAAGCTGGGATTGCTCAGCTATATCCTGACGGGGTTTCGCATGGACGGGCCGCGTGACGTGGTCTTTGTGCCCGTGGCCCTGAACTATGACAAAGTGTTCGAAGATCAGGTGCTGACCGATGCCGCGACCAAGGGCTACCGCCAGTTCCGGTTCCGTCCGGTCAACGCGCTGCTGGTTCTGGCCAAGCAGATATGGCTGCGGCTGCGCGGGCGTTTTGTGCGGTTCGGCTATGCCTCGGTCAGTTTCGGAACACCTTTGTCGCTGCGCGACTATCTCGGCTCAGCGGGCGAAGACGCGACAGAGGCATTGGGCGAAACCCTGATGTCCCGCGTGCGCGACGTGGTGCCGGTTCTTCCGGTTCCGCTGGTCGCCTTCACCTTGCTTCAGGAACAAACGCCAATCACCCATAGCGCGCTTGTCGCGGCCTGCGACAGCGTGGTTCAGCGGGCAAAAGCGCGCGACGCCCATGTGTATCTGCCGCGCGACAACATCGACGATGCGGCCCGGTTCGGGCTTCAGGCGCTGCTGCGGCGCAATCTGGTGACGGCAGAGGGCGACCTTTATGCGCCGACCGGAACAGGGCTGCACCTTTTGCGGTATTACGCCAATTCGGTAGAGCATCTATTGGTTGCGGATGCAGCAATTTCCACCGCGAAGCCCCAATTATCGAAATCCTTAACGCAATAAAATTTCAAAAATAAGATGTCTGGGGTTGCAATGTTACTTTCACACCTCTAAATCTCCGGTAAATGCGCTGAAAACTTTGATTCTGCGCTGCGGCATGGTTTGATTTGAAGGACACTGAAAATGGCTCTGGATACCAAAGCGGAGAGTGCGATGTATGAGGCACCGATGAAAGACCTGTACGAAGTCGGCGAGATCCCTCCGCTGGGCCATGTGCCCAAGCAGATGTATGCCTGGACCATTCGCCGTGAACGGCATGGCGAGCCTGACAAGGCGTTTCAGGTCGAGGTGGTCGATGTTCCGTCGCTGGACAGCACCGAAGTGCTGGTCATGGTGATGGCGGCGGGCGTGAATTATAACGGCGTCTGGGCCGGGCTGGGCGTGCCGATCAGCCCGTTCGACAGCCATGGTGCCCCTTACCACATCGCAGGATCCGACGCGTCCGGTATCGTTTGGGCCGTTGGCGACAAGGTCAAGCGCTGGAAGGTGGGCGACGAGGTCGTGATCCATTGCAATCAGGATGACGGCGACGACGAAGAATGCAACGGCGGCGACCCGATGTTCTCTCCGTCGCAGCGGATCTGGGGCTATGAGACGCCCGATGGATCATTCGCGCAGTTCACCAACGTCCAGTCACAGCAGTTGATGAAGCGCCCGCCACATCTGACATGGGAGGAAAGCGCCTGCTACACGCTGACGCTTGCCACGGCCTACCGGATGTTGTTCGGTCACCGCCCCCATGTGTTGAAACCCGGCGATAACGTGCTGGTCTGGGGCGCGTCCGGCGGTCTTGGCTCCTATGCGATCCAGCTGATCAACACGGCCGGGGCCAATGCGATCGGCGTCATATCCGAAGAGGACAAGCGCGAGTTTGTTATGTCTTTGGGAGCCAAGGGCGTCATCAACCGCAAGGATTTCAATTGCTGGGGTCAGATGCCTACGGTGAACACGCCCGAATACAAGGACTGGTTCAACGAAACCCGCAAGTTCGGCAAGGCGATCTGGGACATCACCGGCAAGGGCAATAACGTGGATATGGTGTTCGAACACCCCGGCGAGGCAACGTTCCCGGTGTCGGTCTTTGTGGTCAAACGCGGCGGCATGGTGGTGATCTGCGCAGGGACGACCGGCTACAACCTGACGTTCGACGTGCGTTACCTTTGGATGCACCAAAAGCGCGTGCAGGGCAGCCATTTTGCCAACCTGAAACAGGCGAGCGCGGCGAACAATCTGATGCTGGAACGGCGTCTTGATCCCTGTATGTCCGAGGTGTTTCCGTGGTCCGACATTCCCGGCGCACACATGAAAATGCTGCGGAACGAGCATAAGCCGGGCAATATGGCCGTGCTGGTGCAATCGCCGCGCACAGGGCTGCGGACCTTCGAGGATGCCGTCGAGGGGCTTTGATCTCTTCCTAAATTGTTTACGAAATTGAAACGGCCGCTTGCGATATTGATACAATATCGCGGCGGCCGTTTTCTATTTGCGCCAATTCGTTTAATAACAATAGGTTAGATTGCCATCTATCCGCTATTTTTGGGG
This sequence comes from Pseudogemmobacter sp. W21_MBD1_M6, assembly GCF_052119585.1. Classification (NCBI taxonomy): domain Bacteria; kingdom Pseudomonadati; phylum Pseudomonadota; class Alphaproteobacteria; order Rhodobacterales; family Paracoccaceae; genus Pseudogemmobacter; species Pseudogemmobacter sp. W21_MBD1_M6. Next base: position 267,348 of record NZ_JBGQOJ010000001.1, read on the forward strand.
AATTGTTATTCGCGAGTATTTTGGAGGAAGTTAATCGTGCTAAGGTTGTATTAACACTTCATTAACCAATCTGAACGAGATTTAGAGATGAGAAATGACTGGATTATCGACGTTCTTGCCGACTTGAAATGTTTTGCCCACGCCAACGGACTTCCGGCGCTGGCGGAACAACTCGACGATGCCATTTTGGTGGCGGCATCGGAACTGGCGTTGATAGATGGGGGGACGCGTGACGGGAAGTTCTACCTCGAACAAAGAACTGGCGACATTCATAGAGCGTATGCAGCAGGCAAAAACGCTTGATAATCTCCAGACTGAGATTGTCGCACTGCGCGACATGTTCGAGGTCGAACATCTTGTCTACCACTCGGTCAACAGCACGGGCCAGCAATACGCCGCCTTGACCTATAGCGCCGATTGGGTCGATCGTTACATGGATCAGGATTATGCCCGCGTCGACCCCGTGGTTCTGGGCTGCTACCAGCGGTTTCACCCCGTCGACTGGAAGCGGCTTGACTGGTCGTCGAAACCGGCCAAGGCATTTCTGGGCGAGGCGATTGATGCCGGTGTCGGCAATCAGGGCTACTCGGTTCCGATCCGGGGGCCAAACGGCCAGTTTGCCCTGTTTTCCGTCAGTCACCGCTGCGGCGACGATGAATGGGCGCGGTATGCGGAACACCGCGTGCGCGATCTGATCCTTGTTGCGCATTTCGTGAACCAGAAGGCGCTAGAGATCGAGCGCGGCACCGACACCACCCGCCACCGAAGCCTGTCGCCCCGCGAAACAGATGCGCTGACGCTTCTGGCGATGGGCTATAGCCGGGCACAGGCCGCCGAAAGCCTGTCGATCTCGGAACATACGTTGCGGGTCTATATCGAAAGCGCACGGTTCAAACTTGGCGCACTGAACACGACCCACGCCGTGGCGCAGGCGCTTGCAGGCGGGCTGCTTGTTCTGTGACGTGCCCGCCCAAACCGTTGCCGGAACTTTATGTAAGCGCCCGCTAGAGGCCCCTTAACCCCGATCCGCTAGTCCGGCTGCCAGATGTCTGGCAGGGGAACAGTTATGATCCGGTATCTTTACGGGTGCGATTTGCACCAATTTCCGCAGTTGCGCGACACCATGTTCCGGGACCGCGCTGACCAGTTTCACACCCGCCTTGGCTGGCAGGTGCAGGTCGATGCCGCCGGGTTCGAGCAGGATGAATACGACGCGCTGAACCCGCTTTATGTGATCTGGCAGCGGCCCGACGGGCGGCACGGCGGGTCAATGCGGTTCTTGCCGACAACGGGGCCCTGCATGGTCAATGACCATTTCGGGCATCTGACCGGCGGCACACCGATAACCGATGCCCGCATCTGGGAAACCACCCGCTTTTGCCTGTCGCGCGACGCCGGCCCGCGCACGGCGGCGGCATTGATGCTGGGCGGGGCAGAGCTGGGCCAATGGTTCGGGCTGCGCCAATCGGTCGGTGTGTTCGACGCGCGGATGGTGCGGATTTACGGACGCCTGAGATGGCAGCCGACGGTGATCGGCCAGACGGGCAATGGCCGCGCACAGATCAGCGCGGGATTGTGGGGCCACTCTGCCAACCTGCGCGACCGGATGGCGCGGCAGGCGGGAATTTCGCCCGAGGTCTCGGCCCTTTGGTGCCTTCGGGCCTTTGGCGCACACAGGCAGGTGAAAAGAAGCGCCTGAACGCTCTGGCCCCCGCATTCCGCCCGCTGTAGTGTCGCCGCATGACCGTTCCCGCCCTACAGTTCTCCGAAGATCAGGCCGATGCCTTTGACCGCGTAACCGAAGCGTTGCGGGCTGCGGGCATTGATCTGGACGATAGTGTCCTGACCCCGATGGGCGACGGCAACCAAAGCACGCTGGCGGTGATCGGCAAGGCCGGGTCCGGCAAAACCATGCTGCTTGCCCGCCTGTATCAGGCGCTTGAACAGGCCGGCGTCGAGGTGGTGTCCGGCGACTATGAGGGGAAAAAGCGCAAGGACAAGCGCACGCTGGCCATTCTTGCCCCGACGAACAAGGCCGCAAGCGTTCTGCGCAACCAAAAGGTGCCCGCTACGACGATTCACCGCATACTGTATACCCCCGTCTACGACCCTGAATTCGAGAAGATAGCCGAATGGCTGGCCGGCAACGGCGACCGCCCCGTGATCGAGGGGCTGACCGACGTGGCGCTGGACCGCGCATTTGCCTTTTTCCAGTTGAACAAATCAATGCCCGGCGCGATGGCCGCCGCAGGTCTTAAGGGTTCCGATTTTATTCTGGGTTGGAAACGGCGCGACGATCCGCTGGATATCGGCTTCGTCGACGAGGCCTCGATGCTGGATGAAAAGCAGTTCGAGGATCTGAAGGAGATCTTCCCGACGCTGGTGATTTTCGGCGATCCCGCACAGCTTGCCCCGGTGGGTCTGGCGGGCGAGATGGTGTTTGAACGCTTGCCCAAGGCGCGCAAGCTGATCCTGTCGCGCATCCACCGTCAGGCGCAGGACAACCCCATTCTGGACCTCGCGCATGCGCTGGCCGATCCCGACCTCGGATTCGAAGATTTCGAGCGGATGATCGAAGACGCCGCGCGCCGCGATGACCGGGTGATTGTGGCGCAACAGGTCAAGGCTGACCTGATGGCGCGATCCCCGGTGCTGGTCTGGCGCAATGCGACGCGCATCCGCCTGATACAGGCGTTCCGCGCGGCCTATGGCGCCCCCGCGGATGCCTTGCTGGAGGGCGAGCCGCTGATTTGCGACGGCATCGAATTGCCCGCGAAACACCGCAAGAAACGTATTGATCTAGAGGCGCGCGGCCTGATCAAGGGCGCGCAGGTCGTCTACCTCGGGCCCGGTCGCAAGCCGGGATTTTCGCGCCTGCACGTCATGGGCGCCGAAGACCCGCAGGTCAGCGCCGCCTCGATCGTGAAAATCGAAATGCCCGACGAGGAAGAGCCGTTCATTCCCTTCGCCGCCCGCATGGGCGCCGCCTTTCTGCACGGCGCGGCCGTGACCATCCACAAGGCGCAGGGCAGCCAATGGCCCGATGTGCAGGTCTTTGCCCCCGATCTGTTCGCCGCCGCGCGCATGGGCCGGTCAGAGGCGGGCCAGCCGCTGTGGAAACGCCTTGCCTATGTGGCGATCACGCGGGCCGAAACGCGGCTGCACTGGGTGGTGCGCAACCGTCTGGCACGTCCCACGGGGCCGCTTGTGGTCGATGATCTCAAGGGCGCACCGGCACGGTTGGAACTGACATCAGAGGGTATGTTCGAATGAGCAAAAGCATAATTGTCACCGGCGCAAGCTCGGGTATCGGCGCGGCGACGGCGCGACTGTTTCTGGACGCGGGCTGGACCGTCGGCCTGATTGCACGCCGCAAAGACCCCCTGAACGCAATCGCCGAAGGCTATCCCCGCGCCGTGGTCCTACCCGCCGATGTCACCGACGAGGCGGCAGTGGATGCCGCGTTTCAAATGTTCGCCGCGCGGGCCGGACGGCTGGACGTCCTGTTCAACAACGCGGGAATGTTCGGCCCCGCCGGAACAATCGACACAATCTCCGTCGATGATTTCCGCCGGGTCGTCGACGTCAACCTGACCGGCATGTTCATCGCCGCGCGCGCCGCGTTCAGGGCGATGCGCACCCAGTCGCCGCAGGGAGGCCGCATTATAAACAACGGCTCCATTTCCGCCCACACCCCGCGCGAAGGCTCGGTTTGTTACACCGCCACCAAACACGCGGTAACGGGCCTGACCAAAACCATCGCCCTAGACGGACGCCCCTTTGACATCGCCTGTGGCCAGATCGACATCGGCAACGCGCGCACAGACCTGCTCGACGGGCTGATCACCCGCGCCATGGCCGAAAATCCCGGCGCCCCCCTGCCCGATACAATGGACGTGTCGCAGGCGGCAGAGGCGGTGCTGCATATGGCAAACCTGCCGCTCGGCACCAATATCCTGAACATGACGATCATGGCGACAAAAATGCCGTTCGTCGGGCGCGGCTGATCACCGCCCCTGGCCCTCTCTCTGCCCCTAGTCATTCTTCTCGGTCAAAATACTCCCGCGCGAAGCGCGTCCGCCCTGTGCACGGGAAATTCCCTTGATATACTTCGCCACGGACGCAGCAGACAGGGACCATCCATATGACCATCCACATCGGCGCAGCCCCCGGCGACATTGCCGAAACGGTTTTGTTACCGGGCGATCCATACCGGGCGAAATGGGCGGCAGAAACATTCCTCGATACCCCGAAACTGGTCAACAACGTGCGCGGCATGCTGGGGTTTACCGGCACATGGCGCGGGCATCCGGTCACGTTTCAGGGCTCTGGCATGGGCATGCCCAGCCTGTCGATCTACGTCAACGAATTGATCCGTGACTATGGCGCCCAAACCCTGATCCGTATCGGTTCGGCCGGCGCCATGCAGCCCCATGTAAACCTGCGCGATGTGATCCTCGCGATCAGCGCCTCGACGGTTTCAACGCCCTCCGCCAGCATATTCAAGGACCTGAACTACGCCCCGACAGCCGACTGGTCGCTGCTGCATGCGGCCTTTACCGCAGCGACGGCATTGGGCACGACAACCCATGTCGGACAGATTTTCTCCTCTGACACATTCTACGATGAACGCCCGGATCTGACCGAACAATTGACGCGCCACGGGGTTCTGGCCGTCGAGATGGAAGCGGCCGAACTTTACACCCTCGCGGCGCGCTATGGCCGGCGGGCGCTTGCGGTTCTCACCATCAGCGATCACCTGATCACTCACGAGGCCCTACCCTCCAGCCAGCGCGAGCAAAGCTTTGGCGAGATGGTCGAAATCGCACTGGAGGCAGCCTTTGCTTGAACGTCCCCTCGGCCAGTCCGGCCCCCGAACCTCCGCCCTCGGCCTTGGCTGCATGAGCTTCGCCGGGGTTTACGGCGCCACGACCCAGACCCAGTCCCATCGCTGTCTGGATGCCGCCCTTGATCTCGGAATCACCTTCCTCGACACGGCAGACCGCTACGGACAGGGCCTGTCCGAGGAGGTCATCGGCAACTACATCAAGACCCGCAAGACCGCGTTCACAATCGCCACCAAAGGCGGGCTGGTGTCGCAGCCAACGCGGCACATCAGCAATCACCCCGCCTACCTGCAAGACGCATTGGACGCGTCATTGAAACGGCTGGGGGTGGATCACGTCGCGCTCTACTATGTTCATCGTCGCGACCATTCCATCCCCATCGAAGAAGTCGCAGGGGCCATGGGCCGGTTCGTCGAGCAAGGCAAAATCGGCGGGATCGGCTTTTCCGAAATTTCACCGGCCTCACTGCGCCGCGCCCACACGGTGCACCGGGTCGCTGCCGTGCAAAGCGAATACTCGCTCTGGACCCGCCAACCGGATCTTGGCCTGATCGACGCCTGCGCCGAAATCGGGGCCGCCTTTGTCGCGTTCTCGCCACTCGGGCGCGGCGTCTTCGGCAAAATCTTCCCCGATCGCGCCGACTTTCCCGCAGGTGACATCCGAACCAATCAACCGCGGTTTCTTGACCCGAACTATCAAGCCAACAAACAGATGATCGCGCCTTTCAAAACATTTGCGCAGGATCGCGGCTGGTCGCCCGCCGCCACTGCAATTGCATGGACGCTGGACCGCGCGCCGCATGTCTTCAGCATTCCGGGCACCCGGTCAGCCACCCATCTGGCAGAACTGGCCGAAGCCGCGACCATCCTGTTCACAGAGGCCGATTGCGCTGCGATCAATCGCATTCTGCCTGCCGGTTTTGCCGATGGCGACCGATATGCTGATACCCAGTACGAAGGCGTCGAGCGCTATTGCTAACGCCACACCGCGCAATGGGCACAGGCGGGAGACGCCGATGACCGTGAAGTGAGAAGACGCGCCAGTCCCGTTCAGGGGCTGGCGTTCTTATTGTGACTTGCGCAGACAGACGCGCGGCGTCTTTCCCTTTGGCAGCGTCACTCTTGCCCCGCAAAAGGCGCAGGAAAAGCGGCCCTCGTCGCCCGTGCTGCGATCCTGGCGCCAGCGACAGTCGCGGGTCAGCGTGCTGCCGCGGCGGTTGATCCACAGATAGGCCAGAACACCGGCCAGCAACAGCAACAGAAGTACCGGCATGGCTGTGACCTCTCCTTTGGGTCGGAACAAAAAAGACCCCGAAACCGATCGGGGCCTTTCAAAGATCTTACGGGCGACCGGCGCTTAGACCCTACGCTCGACCATCATTTGTTTGATCGACGAAATTGCCTTGGCGGGGTTCAGCCCTTTGGGGCAGGTTTTCGCGCAGTTCATGATGGTGTGGCAGCGATACAGCTTGAACGGGTCTTCCAGTTCGTCCAGACGCTCTCCCGTTGCTTCGTCGCGGCTGTCGATGATCCAGCGGTAGGCGTGAAGCAGCGCGGCGGGACCAAGATAGCGGTCGCCGTTCCACCAGTAACTTGGGCAGGACGTCGAGCAGCAGGCGCACATGACGCATTCGTACAAGCCATCCAGCTTTTCACGATCCTCGACCGACTGGCGCCACTCTTTTGCGGGACGGTTGGTCTTTGTTTCCAGCCACGGCATGATCGACGCGTGCTGGGCATAGAAATGCGTCAGATCGGGGATCAGATCCTTGATCACCGGCATATGCGGCAGCGGGTAGATTTTGACGTCGCCCTTGACCTCGTCCATGCCATAGATACAGGCCAGCGTGTTGATCCCGTCGATGTTCATCGCGCAAGAGCCACAGATGCCCTCGCGGCAGGAGCGGCGGAAGGTCAGCGTCGGATCAATTTCGTTCTTGATCTTGATCAACGCGTCCAGAACCATCGGGCCGCATTTATCCATATCGACGAAATAGCTATCGACCTGCGGAGTCTTTCCATCATCCGGGTTCCAGCGGTAAATCTGGAACTTGCGCACATTGGTCGCGCCTTCGGGTTTGGGCCAGGTCTTGCCCGTGGTGATCTTGGAATTCTTAGGCAGCGTAAACTGAACCATTTCGCCTCTCCTACAACGTCAGGAACGGGGCAAGCCCGTTTGTTGCGATACATTGGATGGTTTCGGGGCGCTTCGCGATGCCCAGAACCGTGTCATAAGTGTCAGGCTGAACCCCGATCGCAGCCGCGCGGGCCAGCGTCAGGATCTCACCCGAGGTGGCATTGTCGATGACGCAATCGGTCATCGGCTCTGTCGGAACCCCGGGCAACCTTTGTGCCAGTATCGGGTTCACCACCGATTTCGCAGCCCTGCGCGACACGTCATCCACCAGATCGGTCTGCATGCAGGCCGACAAGGACAAGACGGCCGTCACAGCAAGGACGATGCGCATCAGTAAACCCGCTTTTTCGGGGCGATCTTTTTCATGTCGATGCCGCCAAGCTCTTCTGTGCTGAGCGGATCAAGATGAACGGGACGCGACCCCAGCCGGACCTTCGTGTCGTCCACATAAGCCAGCGAGTGTTTGCGCCAGACCTTGTCGTCGCGATCGGGGTAGTCCTCGTGCGCATGGGCGCCGCGGCTTTCCTTGCGGGCCTCTGCGGCAACGATGGTGGCCAAGGCGTTGGGCATCAGGTTGGTCAGTTCCAGCGTTTCCATCAGGTCGCTGTTCCAGACAAGGCTACGGTCCGTGACCTTGATGTCATGCATCTTGGCGGCGACGTTTTCCATTTTGGCAACGCCTTCGGCCAGCGTCTTGTCGGTGCGGAACACGGCGGCGTCGGCCTGCATCGTCTTTTGCATTTCCATCCGCAGCTCTGCGGTCGGGATGCCGCCCTTGGCATGGCGCAGGGTGTCAAAGCGGTCGAACGCCTTGTCGACAGAGGCCTTGTTCAGCACGGGGTTGGGGGCGTCGGGGTCAACGACCTTACCCGCCTTGATCGCGGCCGCACGGCCAAACACCACAAGGTCGATCAACGAGTTGGACCCAAGACGGTTCGCGCCGTGCACCGATGCACAGCCCGCCTCGCCCACGGCCATCAGGCCCTCGACGACCCGATCCGGCGCGCCCTCGGTCGGGTTCAGCACCTCGCCCCAATAGTTCGTCGGAATGCCGCCCATGTTATAGTGCACGGTCGGGATCACGGGGATCGGCTCTTTGGTCAGGTCCACGCCGGCAAAGATCCGCGCGCTTTCGGAAATACCGGGCAGGCGCAGGTTCAGCGTTTCGGGCGGCAGATGCGACAGGTTCAGGTGGATATGGTCGCCATCCGGCCCCACACCACGGCCTTCGCGGATTTCCATCGTCATGCAGCGCGACACCACATCGCGGCTGGCAAGGTCTTTGTAGGTCGGCGCATAGCGCTCCATGAAACGCTCGCCCTGCGAGTTGGTCAGATAACCGCCCTCGCCCCGCGCGCCTTCGGTGATCAGACAGCCCGCGCCGTAAATGCCGGTCGGGTGGAACTGCACGAATTCCATATCCTGAAGCGGCAGACCCTGACGCGCAACCATGCCGCCACCGTCGCCCGTGCAGGTGTGGGCAGAGGTCGCGCTGAAATAGGCGCGGCCATAACCGCCCGTGGCCAGCACGACCATCTTGGCGTTGAACACATGCATGGTGCCATCGTCCAGCTTCCACGCCACAACGCCCTGACACTTGCCGTCTTCGGACATGATCAGATCGGTTGCGAAATACTCGATGTAGAACTCGGCGTTGTTTTTCAACGACTGGCCATACAACGTGTGCAAAATGGCGTGACCCGTCCGGTCAGCCGCCGCGCAGGTGCGTTGCACGGGCGGGCCTTCGCCGAATTCGGTCGTGTGGCCGCCAAAGGGACGCTGGTAGATCTTGCCATCTTCGGTGCGGGAAAACGGCACGCCGTAATGCTCCAGCTCGTAGACGGCCTTGGGGGCCTCGCGCGCCAGATATTCCATCGCGTCGGTGTCGCCCAACCAGTCAGAGCCCTTGACGGTGTCATACATATGCCACTGCCAATGGTCCGGCCCCATATTCCCCAGCGAGGCGGCAATGCCGCCCTGTGCGGCAACCGTATGGCTGCGCGTCGGAAAAACCTTGGTCACGCAGGCGGTGCGCAGGCCCTGTTCGGCCATACCCAGTGTCGCCCGCAGGCCGGCGCCACCGGCACCGACAACAACAACGTCGTATTCATGTGTTTCGTATTCGTAGGCAGCCATCAGGGGTGCTCCGGTCTAGATTAAAGCGCGATGCGGGCGAGCGCGAAAAGGCCCGTCGCCGCGGCGGCATAACTGATACAGATCATCGTGATGATCAGGATTTCGCGGGCCAGACCATGAACGTAGTCCTCAAGCATGGTTTGGACACCGTTTTTGAAATGCATAAAGGCCACGGCGATCGTCAGCCCGGCCACGATCGCGGGGAAGGGTTGCGCGTAATAGGCGATCACCTCGTCATGGCTCGCCCCAAGGATCGACCCGAACGTAAAGATAAAGGCAGGTACCAGAAACAACAGCGCAACAGAGCTGATGGTCATCGACCAATGGCGGGCGGTTCCGGTTTTCGCGGACCCCATGCCATTGGCGCGTTTGCGGTCGGTCATATAACCCATATCCGCGCTCCTTAAATGATAAAGACGGTCAGCAGGGTCAGAATGAACGACCCCGCAATGACGATCAGACCAAGGCGTTCGGCCTTTGCAATTTCCAGCCCGCGGCCCGTGTCCCAATAGAGGTGACGCAACCCCGCCAGCAGGTGATACCAGATCGCCCAAAGCGACCCCAGCATCACAAGGTCGCCGAACCAGCTTGTGATCACGCCATTGGCGATGGCGAAATATTCGGGGCTGTAGGATGCGGCCAGAAACCACCAGACGATCAGCAAGGCGCCAACCAACAGGGCATTGCCCGTGATCCGCGTGAATATCGACGTTATCGACGTCAATTGCGGACGATATATCTGCAAATGCGGTGAAAGCGGCCGGTTTCCCCGGTTCACGTCAGCCATGGTAAAATCCCTTCGTCAGCGGCGCAGCTGGCCTGCGCGTTTTTACAGACCATAGTGTAAATTTCCCGCGAGTCACGATGCCAGAGCCCCGCACAGAGCAATTTGTTCGCACATGCAGCAAAAAAAATCCGTTTGTGATCACGGAATTTCAATCAGTGATCACAAAAATCCCTGTCTAAGTCGGCATCAACGCCCAATAGTCGAGATCCAGCAGCACCTGCGGCAGGTATTTTCCGTCGTCGCCGCGCAAGGCGAACGGTGCGCCGCCCTTGGTTGCCACCAGCCGCAAGCGAAGGGCGCCGACACCGGGCGCCGCAGTTTCCGCCTTGTCCAGCACCTGCGACCACGCACGCACCGTATCGCCCGCGAAACAGGGGTTGGCATGTGCGCCCGCGTTGATACCCGCGATCATCTGCGCATTGGCCAAGCCGTTGAACGACAACGCCCGCGCCATCGAAATGATATGCCCGCCATAGATCAGCCGCTTGCCATCCTCGCGGTTTGTCGCGTCGAAATGCACCTTGGCCGTGTTCTGCCAAAGCCGCGTCGCGATCATGTGCTCGGCCTCTTCAATGGTCACGCCATCCACATGGTCGATCTGTTCGCCCACGGCATAGTCGCCCCAACGGTGCGCCTCGCCCGCAAGCGTGAAATCGTATTTCGTAAAATCAAGGCCTGCCGGAATCGCCAGCCGCTCTGCCGCGACGACCTGCGCCAGATCGGGCACCACCGTTTCGGGCGCGGGCGCATCCACGTCCCGTTTGCGCACCATCACCCAGCGCACAAAGTCCAGCACCGGCGCGTCGTGCTGGTTCAGCCCTGTGGTCCGCACATAAACAACGCCGGTTTTCCCGTTCGAGTTCTGCTTCAACCCGATCACCTCGGACACCGAACGCAGGGTATCGCCCGCATGGACCGGCTTCAGAAACCGGCACTCGGCGTAGCCCAGATTGGCCACCGCATTCAAAGACACATCCGGCACCGTCTTGCCGAACACCACATGAAACGCGAGCAAATCATCGACAGGAGAGGCCCCAAGGCCGGACATCCGCGCGAATTCGTCCGATGAATACAGCGCGTGACGCGCCGGATACAGCGCGTGATACAACGCCCGCTCGCCGCCCGACACCGTGCGCGGCACCGCGTGGCGGATCACCTGCCCGACGGCGTAATCCTCGAAAAACCGCCCCGCGTTCGTCTTCATCACTGCTCTCCCAGCTTCATGCCGGGGGAATAGGGGATGTCGATGTCCTTGGTCACCGCCTGCCCGCAGCGCATCACGCCGTTGGCATGGTCATAGGCATAGGTCGGATCGCCATACAGTTCCCAACCCTTGCTCAACGCAAGGCTGACCTTGTGGCAAAACGCCGATGTGTCGTCCGCTGTCAGCAACCGGTAAATCTTCATCTCACGCTCCAAACGGGTTCACGCCCAGCCAGATATGAATCGCCGCGACGATCCCGAACATCACCAATGAAATCGTAACCAGCACGACCTCTTTCTTTGCCGGGGCCTGTGCAGGACGCACCCAGGGGCCTTCGGCGCGGTTGATCATGATGACCGATCCCACAGCCCATGCCAGCAGACCCCCGAACAGAACGATCGACGCCAGATCGCCGTTCACCAGCAAATGCGCGACCGCCCAGATCTTGACCGCAGTCAGTTGCGGATGCCTGATTTTCGTGCCCAACCAGACCTTTGCACCCTTCGCGGCACTTGCCCCGTACACGTAAAACGCCAGCAACATCAAAAGGTTGTTGATGTGCCGCATCATCGCCGGCGGCTGCCAGACGTCAACAGTATCAGCGCCGCGATAGCCCACAACCATCAGAACCACCGACGCCAGTATCGCCAGCGCGATCAGGCCCTTGCCCTTGTCGCCCAGCGTTGTGCGCTGCGCGGGAAACAGCCGCTTGAAATAATGCGCCACCGCCCAAAGCGCGACACCAAGGATCAGCCAGATCATATCATAGTCTCCATTGTGGCAATCGCTTCGGCCCGTGCCAGTGTCTGGCGCGCCGTCACGATATGCAGATTTTCGACGATCTTCCCGTCGACCACAGCCACACCCTGCCCGTTTTTCTCGGCTTCTGCAAAGGCCTCGATCTGGCGACGCGCCAGATCCAGTTCCGCCGCACTCGGGGCGAAGGCGGCATTGGCGATGTCCACCTGTGCGGGGTGGATCAGCGTCTTGCCGTCAAAGCCCATATCGCGGCCCTGTTCGCATTCCGCGCGCAAGCCCTCGTCGTCCTTAAAGGCGTTATAAACCCCGTCCACAGCCACAATTCCCGCCGACCGCGCCGCCAAAAGGCACAGTTGCAAGCTCATCATCAACGGCAGACGATCCGCACGGAACCGCGTATTCAGATCCTTCGCCAGATCATTGGTGCCCATCACAAACCCCGCCATGCGCGGTGCCGCGGCAATCCCGGCTGCGTTCAGGATGCCCCGCGGAGTCTCCATCATCGCCCAGATGCTTGTGTCCGCCAATTGCGGCCGCAGGTCCAGTTTCGCGGCAAGCCCTTCGATATCCGAGGCCGAATTGACCTTGGGCAACAGGATTGCATCCGGCGCCGCCTCGGCAATCACGTCCAGATCGTCGGCGCCCCATTCGGTGTCGAACCCGTTGATCCGCACGATCCGCGCCCGTGCACCATATCCACCGGCCATCAGCGACTGCGCCAGAAGATGTCGCGCCGATGTCTTTTCCTCGGGCGACACCGCATCCTCCAGATCGAAGATGATCGCGTCCACCGCCAATGTCTTTGCCTTCTCCAATGCCCGCTCTTTCGAGCCCGGAATATACAAGACCGACCGATAAGGCCGTGCGCCGATGTTCATGATTCTCTTCCCTTCTTTTGTTGCGCGTATCATTGCCGAGAGGAAATTTTACGCAAGGTCCGTTATGCCGCAATGCAGAAATTCTGCCTAAACCGCGATTTCGCGGCACTTCTGCGGCCAGTCTGCGACCGCCCCGTTAACTATATTTTTCCACTCCGTCGCGCAGTCTTTGCGCATCGGGGACAGTCAGGTGGCGCCCGGAAAAAGGACATCGGCAATGAAACAGCAGTTCATCCTACTCTCGTTCGGCTTCGGCGCCCTGATACTGGCGACGGGGCACGCCTTTGCGCAACCTCTGGACCGCTGCGCCGACCGCGCCCACGTCCTGTCCCGACTGGCCGACGCTTACGGCGAAACACGGCAAAGCATCGGGCTTGCCTCGAACAACTCTGTGCTGGAGACATTCGCCTCCGCAACCACCGGAACCTGGACAATCACCGTCACCTCGCCCGACGGCACCACCTGCCTCGTCGCCTCGGGGCGCGCCTTCGAAACCCTCGCGGGCAACCCCGCTCCCTCCTCCGCACCGAACCTTTAGCTTAACGCGTCCACAATCAGCTTGGTGCCGGTGCAGACCAGAAACACATAGGTCACGCCAAAAAAGATCCGCTCCGGCAGCAAGCGATGGGCATAGACCCCAAGATAGACGCCGGCAAAGGCAACAGGTGCCAGAAACACATTGGCCAGCGCGGTCTCTTTCGAAAAGATACCAAGCGCGAAATAGGGTATGAATTTCATCAGGTTGATCGCCCAGAACACCAGCACCGTGGTGCCCTGATAGGCCGTCTTGCTGAGCGGCTTGGACAGCAGGTAAACTGCGGCGGGCGGCCCGCCGGCATGACTGATAAAACTGGTAAAACCCGCCGCCATACCGGCCAGCATCCCCGCCGCGCGCCCCATCGGTTGCCTCGCGGGCCTGATCCATCCCCGTTTCCGTCCGATCTGGAAGGCCACAAATCCAACCGCCAAAGCCCCGATCATCAGCTTGAACACATCCGGATTGGCGATCCCGTAGAGCGCCGCGCCCAGCGCCACGCCCGGCACGCTTCCGATCATCAGATTTCTGGCCGACGTCCAGTCCCACTTCTTCCAGTAGGGCCGCAGCGCCGTCACATCCATCAGCATCAAAAGTGGCAGCATCAAACCAACTGCCTGCCCCGGCGTCAGAATCAGCGCAAGGAACGGCGTGGCGGCAAACGCCGCCCCCGACCCGAACCCGCCCTTGGAAATCCCCGCAAACAGCACCGCCGGAACCGCAAACAGAAAAAACGTCACATCCAGCGTCATGGCCACTCCAAATCCGCAATTTCCGCAGTATCCCACTGCCTTAGCCGATATAACGCACCCTGTGCATCCCCTTTTCAACCGGATGCCGCGGCGCGGCACTCTTGCGCGATCCGTTCTAAAGGACTACGCAAACGGCGAAATTAAACCCACCGGAGATCATACTCATGGCCAGACCAAAGATCGCCCTCATCGGCGCCGGACAAATCGGGGGCACCCTCGCCCACCTCGCTGCGATGAAAGAACTCGGCGACGTCATCCTCTTTGACATCGCCGAAGGCATTCCCCAGGGCAAAGCGCTCGACATCGCAGAATCCGGTCCCTCCGAGGGTTTCGATGCCGTGATGAAGGGCACCAATGACTACGCCGACATCGCAGGCGCCGACGTCTGCATCGTCACCGCCGGTGTCGCCCGCAAGCCCGGCATGAGCCGCGATGACCTGCTGGGCATCAACCTTAAAGTAATGAAATCCGTGGGCGAGGGCATCGCAGCCCATGCGCCGAACGCCTTTGTCATCTGCATCACCAACCCGCTCGACGCGATGGTCTGGGCGCTGCAACAGTTCTCGGGCCTGCCGTCGAACAAAGTCTGCGGCATGGCCGGGGTTCTCGACTCCGCCCGCTTCCGCCACTTCCTGTCGGTAGAATTCAACGTCTCGATGCGCGATGTCACGGCCTTCGTTCTGGGCGGCCACGGCGACACGATGGTGCCGCTGGCCCGCTACTCCACCGTTGGCGGCATCCCGCTCCCCGACCTTGTGTCGATGGGTTGGACCACACAGGACAAGCTGGATGCGATCATCCAGCGCACCCGCGACGGCGGTGCAGAAATCGTCGGCCTGCTGAAAACCGGCTCTGCGTTCTATGCCCCCGCCACCTCGGCCATCGAAATGGCAGAGGCCTACCTGAAAGACCAAAAGCGCGTGCTGCCTTGCGCGGCCTATGTTGACGGTGCCTTCGGCCTGAACGGGTTCTACGTCGGCGTGCCCACCGTGATCGGTGCCGGCGGCATCGAACGTGTGGTCGACATCAAGATGACAAAAGACGAGCAGACCATGTTCGACAAATCCGTCGACGCCGTCAAAGGTCTGGTTGCCGCCTGCAAGGAAATCGATCCCTCGCTGGCCTGATTGCTGCCACCTCAAGTTCAAAAGAGCGCCCTTGCGGCGCTCTTTTTTTATCCACTCCCCTCTTGTTGGTCCAAATATCCTCGCCGAAGGCCACCCGAGCCACCGCACAGCGGGGGCGAGACAAAAGTAATCGCGCGGCACGTGCGCCCGCCACCTTGATCAATCCCCCGCATTTCATGCTAATTTTACGCATCGCGCCCCCGAATCACTTCAACTCCTTTTGGAATCCGCAATTTGTGATCACACATTTTCGACCTGTGATCACAAATGCACGAATTATCACCCCAAACCCCCGCCCAGCGTCGAAATGCGTTTATCCACACCCCCGTCCTGTGGCATGACGACCGCGAATTGCACTAAGAACGGGACAGTTTCGTGAACATTCATGAATACCAGGCGAAGGCACTCCTTCGCAGCTACGGCGCCCCTGTCAGCGATGGCCGCGTCGTCCTCAAAGCCGAAGACGCGAAAACCGCAGCGGGCGAAATGGACGGACCGCTCTGGGTCGTCAAGGCGCAGATCCACGCAGGTGGCCGCGGCAAGGGCCACTTCCTCGAAGCCGACGCTGGCGAAAAGGGCGGCGTCCGCCTGACCAAATCGGTCGAGGAAGCCGCGACAGAGGCGAAAAAGATGCTGGGCCGCACGCTGGTCACGCATCAGACCGGCCCTGCCGGCAAACAAGTGAACCGCGTCTACATCGAAGACGGCTCGGGCATCACAACCGAACTTTACCTCGCGCTGCTGGTCGACCGGCAGACCTCGTCTGTTTCCTTTGTCTGCTCGACAGAGGGCGGCATGGACATCGAGGAAGTGGCCGCCTCCACCCCCGAGAAAATCCTGACGTTCTCGGTTGACCCCGCCGCCGGTTACCAGGCCTTCCACGGCCGCCGCATCGCCTTCGCCCTCGGTCTTGAGGGCGCGCAGGTCAAACAGTGCGTCGGGCTGATGGCCCTGCTCTACAAAGCCTTCGTCGAGAAGGATATGGAGATGCTGGAAATCAACCCGCTGATCGTCACCGACAAGGGTGACCTCAAGGTGCTTGACGCCAAGGTCAGCTTTGACGGCAACGCGCTTTACCGCCACTCCGACATCATGGCGCTGCGCGACGAAACCGAAGAAGACGCCAAAGAACTGGCCGCATCCAAGTTCGACCTGAACTATATCGCGCTTGACGGTGAAATCGGCTGCATGGTCAACGGTGCCGGCCTTGCCATGGCGACGATGGACATCATCAAACTCTACGGTGCCGAACCCGCCAACTTCCTCGACGTGGGCGGCGGCGCGACCAAGGAAAAAGTCACCGAGGCGTTCAAGATCATCACCTCCGACCCGCAGGTCAAAGGTATCCTTGTGAACATCTTCGGCGGAATCATGCGCTGCGACGTGATCGCAGAGGGCGTGATCGCTGCGGTGAAAGAGGTCGGCCTCAAGGTTCCGCTCGTCGTGCGCCTTGAAGGCACGAATGTCGAAAAGGGCAAGGACATCATCCGCAACTCTGGCCTCGACGTGATCGCGGCAGACGACCTGAAAGACGGCGCAGAGAAAATCGTGAAAGCGGTGAAAGGTTAATCCAATGGCAATTCTCGTAAACGAAAACACCAAAGTGATCTGTCAGGGCTTCACCGGCAGCCAGGGTACGTTCCATTCGGAACAGGCGATCGCCTATGGCACCAAAATGGTTGGCGGCGTGACCCCAGGCAAGGGTGGTCAGACCCACCTGAACCTGCCCGTCTTCAACTCGGTCCACGAGGCCCGCGAGATCACCGGCGCCAATGCCTCTGTGATCTATGTTCCGCCGCCCTTCGCCGCGGATAGTATCCTCGAGGCCATCGACGCCGAGATGGAACTGATCATCTGCATCACCGAAGGTATTCCCGTGCTGGACATGATGAAGGTCAAGCGCGTTCTGGCAGGTTCCAAATCGCGGCTGATCGGCCCGAACTGCCCCGGTGTGATCACGCCCGACGCCTGCAAAATTGGCATCATGCCCGGTCACATCCACAAGCGTGGCTCGGTCGGCGTTGTGTCCCGCTCCGGCACCCTGACCTACGAGGCGGTCAAGCAGACCTCCGACTCCGGTCTGGGCCAGTCCACCGCTGTGGGCATCGGCGGCGACCCGATCAAAGGCACCGAGCATATCGACATCCTCGAAATGTTCCTGGCCGACCCCGAAACCCACTCGATCATCATGATCGGTGAAATCGGCGGCTCTGCCGAAGAGGAAGCGGCGCAGTTCCTGGCGGACGAACGGAAAAAAGGCCGCTGGAAGCCGACCGCAGGCTTTATCGCGGGCCGCACAGCCCCCAAAGGCCGTCGCATGGGCCATGCGGGCGCAATCGTCGCCGGTGGCAAGGGCGACGCGGAATCCAAGATCGAAGCGATGAAATCCGCAGGGATCATCGTGGCCGACAGCCCGGCTACTCTGGGCGAGGCTGTCCTGAAGGCCATCGGCTAAGCCCTTGTCCTTCACCGACGCCATAAAGACGTGTTTTCGAAAATACGTCACCTTCTCGGGGCGCGCCACGCGTCCCGAGTATTGGTATTTTATCCTTTTCGTCTTTCTGGGCTCGATCTTGGCAAACATTCTGGACGCGTTGGTTTTCGGCAGCGCCACCATTGAAACCGCGCCCGGATCGTTCGAATACCGCTCGAACGGGCCGCTTGCCGCAATCTTTGGCCTTGGCACCTTCCTGCCCTCGATCTCTGCCGGATGGCGACGCATGCATGACACAGGTAAATCCGGCCTGTTCCTGCTCTACCCGATGATAGTCATGATCGGCATGGGCAGCTTTGCCGGCCTGATGGGTCTCGGGGCCGATATCGGCTCTGCCCCGCTGTCCGGGATCACTGCCATTGTCCTTGGCCTGTGTGTCATTGTCTTCATCCTCTCTCCCTTTCTGGTGCTTTGGTGGCTGACGCGCCCCTCGCAACCCGTTTCCAACTCCTACGGTCCCAACCCTCACGAGGTCCCCCAATGACCGACCATCCCGCGAACGACCAGTTTCACGCCTCGTCCTTCCTGCAAGGGCATAACGCGGAATACATCGAACAGCTTTACGCCCGCTACGCGAACGACCCCGATGCGGTCGACGAGGCGTGGCAGCAGTTCTTCAGCGCCCTTGGCGATGCGGATATGGATGTCAAACGCGAGGCCGCAGGCCCAAGCTGGGCGCGCGCCGACTGGCCCCCCGCGCCGAACGACGACCTGACAGCCGCGCTGGATGGCCAATGGGCCGCAGAGCCGGCCAAAGCCGCCGAAAAGATCACCGCCAAAGCAGAATCCGCCGGTGTCAAAGTGTCTGACGATCAGATCAAACGCGCCGTCCTGGACAGCATCCGCGCGCTGATGATCATCCGCGCCTACCGGATTCGCGGCCACCTCGCCGCCGACCTTGACCCGCTGAAACTGGCCGACACCGCGCCGCACCCCGAACTTGACCCGAAATCCTATGGCTTCACCGAAGCCGACATGGATCGCCCGATCTTCATCGACAACGTGCTTGGCCTGCAACTCGCCTCGATGCGCCAGATCATCGACATCGTAAAGCGCACCTATTGCGGCACCTTCGCCCTGCAATACATGCATATTTCCGATCCCGAACAATCCAGCTGGCTGAAAGAGCGGATCGAAGGCTACGGCAAGGAAATCTCGTTCACCCGCGAAGGTCGCCGCGCGATCCTGAACAAACTGGTCGAGGCCGAGGGATTCGAGAAGTTCCTGCACGTCAAATACATGGGCACAAAGCGCTTTGGCCTTGATGGCGGTGAATCGCTGATCCCCGCGATGGAGCAGGTGATCAAACGGGGCGGCGCATTGGGCGTCAAGGAAATCGTCATCGGCATGCCACACCGGGGCCGCCTGTCGGTTCTGGCCAACGTCATGGCGAAACCCTACCGCGCGATTTTCAACGAATTTCAGGGCGGCAGCTACAAACCCGAAGACGTCGACGGCTCTGGCGATGTGAAATACCACCTTGGCGCCTCGTCCGACCGGGTGTTCGACGACAACACCGTCCACCTGTCGCTGACCGCAAACCCCAGCCACCTCGAGGCCGTGAACCCCGTGGTTCTGGGCAAGGCCCGCGCGAAACAGTTTCAGGCCCATGACGCCGACCGCACCACCGTTCTGCCCGTGCTGTTGCACGGCGATGCGGCCTTTGCCGGTCAGGGCGTTGTTGCCGAATGTTTCGGTCTGTCCGGTCTTGTCGGCCATAAAACCGGCGGCACGATGCACATCGTGGTGAACAACCAGATCGGTTTCACCACCGCGCCGCATTTCTCGCGCTCGTCGCCCTACCCCACGGACATCGCGCTGATGGTCGAGGCGCCGATCTTCCACGTCAACGGCGACGACCCCGAGGCCGTGGTGCATGCCGCCCGCGTTGCCACCGAATTCCGCCAGAAGTTCCACAAGGACGTGGTTCTGGACATCATCTGCTACCGCCGCTTCGGACACAACGAAGGCGACGAACCGATGTTCACCAACCCGTTGATGTACACAACGATCAAAAAGCAGAAAACCACGCTTCAGCTTTACACCGACCGTTTGGTCAAGGACGGCCTGATCCCCGAGGGCGAGATCGAGGATATGAAAGCCGCGTTTCAGGCCCGCCTGAACGAGGAATTCGAGGCTGGCAAAGACTACAAGCCGAACAAGGCCGACTGGCTCGATGGCCGCTGGTCGCACCTGAACAAGCAGGGCGAGAAATATCAGCGCGGCAAGACTGCGGTCAAAGAGGCGGCGCTGCGCGAAGTCGGCACCGCGCTGACCCGCGCCCCCGACGGGTTCGACCTGCACAAAACCGTCGCCCGCCAATTGGAAACCAAAGCCGAAATGTTCAACTCTGGCAAGGGCTTCGATTGGGCAACAGCCGAGGCACTGGCCTTTGGCTCTCTCGAACTCGAAGGCTATCCAATACGCCTGTCCGGTCAGGATTCCACCCGCGGCACGTTCAGCCACCGCCACTCTGCCTTCATCGACCAGTCGACCGAAGAACGCTACTACCCCCTGAACAACATCCGCGAGGGGCAGGCCCGTTACGAGGTCATCGACTCGATGTTGTCGGAATATGCCGTGCTCGGTTTTGAATACGGCTACTCGCTGTCAGAGCCAAACACCCTGGTTCTGTGGGAGGCGCAGTTCGGCGACTTCGCCAACGGCGCGCAGATCATGTTCGATCAGTTCATCTCATCGGGCGAGGCGAAATGGCTGCGCATGTCGGGTCTCGTGATGCTGCTGCCGCACGGCTACGAAGGTCAGGGGCCGGAACACTCCTCCGCCCGTCTGGAACGCTTTCTGACGATGTGCGGCGGCGACAACTGGATCGTTGCCAACTGCACCACGCCCGCCAACTACTTCCACATCCTGCGCCGCCAGTTGCATCGCAGCTACCGCAAGCCGCTGGTCCTGATGACCCCGAAATCGCTGCTGCGCCACAAGATGGCCGTCTCTAACTTCGAGGATTTCACCACCGGCAGCTCGTTCCACCGCATCCTTTGGGACGACGCGGAAAAGGGCAATTCGGACACCACACTGGCCTCCGATGACAAGATCAGGCGCGTCGTCATGTGCTCTGGCAAGGTCTACTATGACCTGCTGGAAGAACGAGACGCCCGTGGCATCACCGATGTCTATCTGCTGCGGGTGGAACAGTTCTATCCGTTCCCGGCCATGTCGCTGATCAAGGAACTGAACCGCTTCACCGACGCCGATGTCGTCTGGTGTCAGGAAGAACCCAAAAATCAGGGCGGCTGGACCTTCATGGAACCCAATATCGAATGGGTTCTCAGCCGCATCAAAGGCGGCAAAGCCAAACGCGCATCCTATGCGGGCCGCGCCGCTGCCGCCTCTCCGGCCACAGGTCTGGCCAGCCAACACAAAGCACAACAAGCCGCGCTGATTAACGACGCGCTGACAATCGAAGGGTAAGTACCATGGCAACCGAAGTCCGCGTCCCCACCTTGGGCGAAAGCGTCACCGAAGCCACCATCGCAACGTGGTTCAAAAAGCCCGGCGATACCGTCGCGGTCGATGAAATGCTCTGCGAGCTGGAAACCGACAAGGTCACGGTAGAGGTCCCCTCTCCCGTTGCCGGTGTCCTGTCCGAAATCGTCGCCGCCGAAGGCGAAACCGTCGGCGTTGACGCGCTGCTGGCCCAGATCTCCGAAGGTGCGGCAGAGGCACCGGCCAAGCCCGCCCCAAAGGCGGCGGCACCGGCAAAAGGCGGCAAAACCACCGATGTCATGGTCCCCACCCTTGGCGAATCCGTGTCCGAGGCGACCGTCTCGACCTGGTTCAAAAAGGTCGGCGACACCGTTGCGCAGGATGAAATGCTGTGTGAACTGGAAACCGACAAGGTCAGCGTAGAGGTTCCCTCGCCCGCTGCGGGGGTGATCGTCGAAATCCTTGCGCCCGAAGGCACCACCGTCGCCGCCTCGGCGCGGCTTGCCGTGCTGTCGTCGGATGGCGCTGCCGTCACGGCGCCCGCCGCAACCGAGGCCCCCAAGGCCGCAGCCGCATCGGGCAAAAACGTTGAAGACGCACCATCCGCCAAGAAACTGATGGCCGAGAACAACCTTGGCCGTGACGACGTCACCGCCACCGGTCGCGATGGCCGCGTGATGAAGGACGACGTGCAAAAGGCGCTGGCCGCCGGCACCAAAGCCGCCACGGCCCCCGCACCTCTGGCCGCAGCGCCCCGTGGTCCGGTCTCGGCCGATGATGCCAGCCGCGAAGAGCGGGTGAAGATGACGCGCCTGCGCCAGACCATCGCCCGCCGCCTCAAGGACAGCCAGAACACCGCCGCCATGCTGACCACCTATAACGAGGTCGACATGACCGCCGTTATGGAACTGCGCGACGAATACAAAGACCTGTTCCTGAAAAAACACGGCGTCAAACTGGGCTTTATGTCCTTCTTCACAAAAGCTTGCGTGCATGCCCTGAAAGAAGTGCCAGAGGTCAACGCAGAAATCGACGGCACCGATGTGGTCTATAAAAACTACGTCCACATGGGCATCGCCGCCGGCACGCCCACCGGTCTGGTCGTTCCCGTTGTCCGCAACGCCGACCAGATGGGCTTTGCCCAGATCGAGAAAGCCATCGCCGTGCTGGGCGCCCGCGCCCGCGATGGCAAGCTGTCGATGGCCGACATGCAGGGCGGCTCGTTCACCATCTCGAACGGCGGCGTCTACGGCTCGCTGATGTCCTCGCCCATCCTGAACCCCCCGCAGTCCGGCATTCTGGGCATGCACAAGATCCAGGACCGCCCGATGGCGATCAACGGTCAGGTCGTGATCCGCCCGATGATGTATCTGGCGCTGTCCTATGACCACCGCGTTGTCGACGGCAAAGGCGCCGTGACCTTCCTCGTCCGCGTCAAAGAGGCGCTCGAGGATCCGCGCCGGCTGTTGATGGATCTGTAAAAACAGGTTGGCGGCCACCCCCTTGCGCCATTGCGGCAGGGGGGTGGCCGCGGTTACTCTTCGTCCAAAGGCGCGCCATGACCCCCGAACTCACCGTCCTCACCCTCGCCGGTCTGCTTCAATCCATCCAGTTCGTGCTGATGGCCGTGCCCGCCAATATCGACCTTGGCACCGGCTACACGTCCTCCGCCCGCGACAGAGAGCCGACACGCGACATGCGCCCGGTCACCGGGCGACTGCACCGCGCCTTCGCCAACCACTTCGAGGGGCTGATCCTGTTCACCCTCGCCGTCCTTGTCGTCACTCTTGGCGGTCAGGCCACCCCCTTTACCGCCGTCTGCGCATGGGTCTACCTTGCCGCCCGCGTGGCCTATATTCCGGCCTATGCCTTTGGCTGGCGGCCCTGGCGGTCGGTCATCTGGTTCGCCGGTTTTCTGGCCACCGTTTCCATGCTGATCGCCGCTTTGCTATAAGTATCCCGTCTGCATCCTTTGTGCATGCTGTGTGCATCGGTTCTGCATCGCCCAATTCAATCAGGAGACCCCAATGTCCAGCTATGACGTCATCATCATCGGTTCCGGCCCCGGCGGCTATGTCTCGGCCATCCGCTGTGCGCAACTGGGCCTGAAAACCGCCTGCGTCGAGGGGCGCGACACGCTGGGCGGCACCTGCCTGAACGTGGGCTGCATCCCGTCCAAGGCGCTGCTGCATGCCACCCACATGCTGCACGAGGCAGAACATAACTTCAGCGCCATGGGCCTGAAGGGCAAGTCGCCGTCGGTCGACTGGACCGCGATGAAGGCCTATAAGGACGATGTCATCGGCCAGAACACCAAAGGCATCGAATTCCTGTTCAAAAAGAACAAGGTAGACTGGATCAAAGGCTGGGCCACCATCCCCGAAGCGGGCAAGGTCAAGGTCGGCGATACGGTCTATGACGCCAAGCATATCATCATCGCCACCGGCTCTGAATCCGCCACGCTGAAGGGCGTCGAGGTCGACGAGAAAACCGTTGTCACCTCTACCGGCGCGCTGGAGCTGGGCAAGATCCCGAAGAAGTTGGTCGTCATCGGCGCCGGCGTAATCGGGCTTGAAATGGGGTCTGTCTATGCCCGTCTGGGGGCCGAGGTCACGGTGGTCGAATTCCTTGACCACATCACCCCCGGCCTTGACAAGGATCTTGCCAAGACGTTCCAAAGAACACTTACAAAACAGGGACTTAACTTTATCCTTGGCGCGGCGGTGCAATCGGTTGACGCCTCGAAATCCAAGGCAAAAGTCCACTACAAACTGCGCAAGGACGACAGCGAGCACGAGCTGGACTGCGACACCGTTCTGGTCGCCACGGGCCGCAAACCCTTCACCGACGGTCTGGGCCTCGATGCACTGGGCGTCGAGATGTCCCCGCGGGGTCAGGTCAAGACCGACGGCCATTACGCCACCAATATCAAGGGCATCTATGCCATCGGCGACGCGATCGACGGCCCGATGCTGGCCCACAAAGCCGAAGATGAAGGCATGGCCATTGCCGAAATCCTTGCAGGGCAAGCGGGCCATGTGAACTACGGCATCATCCCCGGCGTGATCTACACCCACCCCGAATGCGCCTCTGTCGGCCAGACCGAAGAGCAGCTGAAGGAGCAGGGCATCGCCTATAAGGTCGGCAAGTTTTCCTTTATGGGCAACGGGCGCGCCAAGGCCAATTTCGCCGGTGACGGCTTTGTCAAGATTCTGGCGGACAAGGCCACGGACCGCATTCTTGGGGCGCATATCATCGGCCCGATGGCGGGCGATCTGATCCACGAGGTCTGTGTCGCCATGGAATTCGGTGCGGCCGCCGAGGATCTGGCCCGTACCTGCCACGCCCACCCGACCTATTCGGAAGCCGTGCGCGAGGCCGCGCTGGCCTGCGGTGACGGTGCGATCCACGCCTGACGGGGTGACATGAGTATTTAGAGAACAAAGTGGCCCATACGGCGTTCGTGTGGGCCACTTCCGTCTTTGGTTCCAGCCTCTTAGCTGGCCAGCATCCGCAAGCCCTGCGTCACATCCGTGCGCACGGCCAATCGCAATCCCGGCTCATCGCCCGCCTTTAGCGCGGCGATGATCAGGCGGTGATTGTGCGGCGGATCGGTGCGCCGCAACCGCCCGTAAAGCGCGCACATCGTCGGCCCCATCTGCAACCAGACCGTTTCCGCCATGGCCAGCATCGCAGGCGCTTGCGCCCGCAGATACAGGGTGCGGTGGAATTCCAGATTGGTGCGGATGTATCCTGCGGCGTCCTGTTTCGCGACCATTTCGGCGATGCCTGCGTTGATCGTCTGCAACCGCTCGATCAGCGCCATATGCGCACGCGGCAGCGCCCGGGATGCCAGTTCCGGCTCCAGCAGGGCGCGCAGGGCGGCCAGTTCCTCGATGCGCTCGTTCGAGAGTTCCGGCGTCGAGACCCGACCCGATGAGGACAGTGTCAGCGCCCCTTCGGCCACCAGCCGCCGCACCGCCTCGCGCGCGGGGGTCATCGACAGGTCGAACTGCTTGCCGATGCCGCGCAGCGTCAATGACACACCGGGGGACAGTTCCCCGTGCATGATCTGGGCCCGCAGGGTGCGGTAGATCCGCTCGTGGGCGGCGCTTGTCTGGTCGATGGGGCGGGGTTGTATCAACATGGTCCCACTGTGATCACAAAACCGGGGCCAAGGTCAATCGCCGAACTGGTAACGGTGCAGGGACGCGCCATGTGTCCGCAACCAGCCACGATGCCGTTGATAGTCGGGCATCAACCGCGTCACCACGGCCCAGAAAGCCGGCGAATGGTTCATTTCGGCCAGATGCGCGACCTCGTGCGCGGCGACATAATCCAGCACGGCAGGCGGTGCCATCACCAGACGCCATGAATACATCAGGTTGCCTTCGGACGAACACGACCCCCAGCGCGACCGCGTGTCGCGGATTGTCAGGGTGCCATAGGGCCGCCCCAACAGCCCCGCATAATGGTCAGATGCCGCGCGCAGCCGATTGCGCGCCGTAAGTTTCAAAAAGGCACCCACTCGCGCTTGCACGAGATGCGCGGCCTCGGGCACGATCAGGCTGTCCTGCTCAAGCCGCGCGGCCCGCACGCGGCCCGGCACAATCGGCAGCTCACGCCCCTCGAACAGCACGCTGCCCCCGATCTCGGCACGCGCCTCTTGCGGTTGCACTGCCAAATTGCGCCTGATCCACGCCTCTTTCTCGCGGACGAACGCCATCGCCTCTGCCTCGGCCGTCCAACTGGGCAAGGACAGCGTCACGCGCCCGTCAAGCCGCGACACCCGCAGCGACAGGCGGCGGGTGCTTGCCGAACGCCGCAAGGTAATTTCGATCGGCGGGATGCCGGGAAGGATAGCGTGCCCCATGTGTGTTCTGTCCTTGACTGCCTGCGCGCAATATAGTCTGGACGGTCACATGTTTCACGGCCAAATCGTAACAGGTGTGCCAAAGGGTCCAAAAGCCTTTGACACCCTTCGCCCTATGTGGCAGTTGGCTGCGACTCTCGAACAGAACCGAAATTTAAAGGGGAAATTCATGCCCAAAGAAGAATGGGGCGTTAAACGCGTTTGCCCGAGCTGCGCCACTCGTTTCTACGACTTGCGCAATGATCCGATGACCTGCCCGTCGTGTGCGAACACGTTCTCGGTCGAAAGCCTGACATCCAGCAAAAGCCGGACCATGGTTGCCGACAAGGCCGATCCGAAAACCGTTGTGGTCAAGGATGACGACGACACCGATGATGTCGTCGTGTTGGATGACGACGACGATGCAGACGTGGATCTGGACGACGACATCCTGGAAGATGACGACGACGAGGATGTGTCGCTGGACGAAATCGCCGACGTTGTAACCAACGACGACGACTAAGTTACAAGATAAGACGAACGCGGGGATTTTTCGCTTGAACTGATCCCCGCGCTTCCCTAGATAGCACGCACGCCAGACCTTCGGGTCAGTGATTGGGGCCTTAGCTCAGCTGGGAGAGCGCTTGCATGGCATGCAAGAGGTCAGGGGTTCGATCCCCCTAGGCTCCACCAATTCCTTATATCAATGAACGATCCTTGGCGCGAAACCGGCCTTGGTTTGTTTTTCTTCTTGCCGCATGCGTTGCACTAAGCAAGAAATGGGTATGAAACACGCGCTCCAGCTTATGCTCTTCGCCATTGCGATCCCGTCCTTTCCGGTGCTGGCGGATACCGCCGTGCCCGCTCCGGTCACCGACGCGCTTTACAGGGCCGTCGACCTGAACGAGGCGCGGTTGGGGCAGCTGTTGTTCTGGGATCCGGTCCTTTCGGGAAACCGCAATATTTCCTGCGCGACATGCCATCACCCCCGGTTCGGCACCGGGGACGGTGTATCGCTGTCATTGGGCGAAGGCGGCATCGGCCTTGGGCCGGAACGCCGCCCCGACCCTGCGAACCTGCCAGAGCAGCGCATCCCGCGCAACGCACCCGCCCTGTTCAACCTTGGCGCCCAGCAATTCACCACGATGTTCCACGATGGCCGACTAGGCGCCGACGCAACACGCCCCTCTGGCATCCGCACACCGCTTGACGACGAGATGACGCAGGGATTTGCCAATGTCCTGTCGGCGCAAACGATGTTTCCCGTCCTGTCGCCCGATGAAATGGCCGGCCACTACAGCGAAAACGATGTGGCAAAGGCGGTGCGTCAGGGGCGAATCACCGGCGCCGGTGGCGGGTGGGATATCATCGCGAGGCGCGTGGCCGCCCTGCCCGCCTACCAGTCCCGGTTCAATGCAATCAATCCAGAGATCGCAGCAGGGCGCGCAATTGCCTTCACCGACATATCCAACGCCATCGCGGCCTTTATCGGCTTTGAATGGCGGTCCGACAGCAGCCCGTTCGACGCCGCGCTGCGCGGTGTGGCGCCGCTGACAGGCGACGCCGCCAAAGGGCAGGCGCTGTTCTTTGGGGAGGCGGGGTGCAGCACCTGCCACAGCGGCCCGTTCCAGACCGATCACGGCTTTCACGCCATGGGCCAGCCGCAAATCGGGCCCGGCAAGGCAGAGCGGTTCGAGAACCACCACCGCGATGTCGGGCGGATGCGGGTCACCGGACAGGACCGGGACGCCTATGCCTTCCGCACACCCAGCCTGCGCAATGTCGTGAAAACCGGGCCTTGGGGGCATGCGGGCGCCTATTCAGACCTGCGCGCGTTTCTGCGCCAGCACATTGATCCGGTGGCAGGGCTGACCGCCTATACCACCGCCAATGCGACACTGCCGGAACTGGGCAGCGCCGTGGACACATGGGTGCAGGATACCACCGGCGAACCCGAGGCGATCGCCGCTGCGGTCACCTTGGCCCCCGTGGCGCTGGACGATGCAGACATTGACCGGATCATCGCGTTTCTGGACGCCCTGACAGACCCCGTCGCGCTGGCAGGCCGGTATGGCATCCCCGAAACCGTTCCAAGCGGCCTGCCGCTGGACCGATAGTCAGTGCGCAATCTCGGCGTTGCCGGTGCGCGCGATATTCGAAACCTTGCCCGCCGGAACAGCACCCCAATCCCCCGTGATGCCGTCGGGCCAGATGACCCGCACCTCTGCGCTGTCCGCCTGGCCCAGACCAAAGTGCAGCGGCACAGTCTTGCCCCCCGCATGGCCACCGCCGACCGTCACCTCGCGCGCGCGGATTTTGCCGTCCTGCCCGCGCAGTTCTACCCATGCGCCAACGGCCCGCCGGTTCCCGCCATCCTGCTGCACATCCACGCCAAGCCAACGCCCCGTGTTTGTGCTGACGTTCTGGTAAACCTCTGCTGCGGCCCGACGGTTGGTAACAATCAGGTCCAACAGGCCATCGCCGTTGAAATCCACAAGACTGGCACCACGGCTTCGCTCCATCGTCGCGACACCGGCCTTGTCTGCCGTTTCGACAAAGGTGCCGTCCGCCCCCTGCATCAACAGGTTGTTGGGGTCGTGAATCGCATTTGACGGCATTTGATCGACATTGCCCTTGGCGATGAACAAATCCTCTCGCCCGTCATTGTCAACATCGCCGAATTCGGCGTGCCACCCGGTGGACGGCCTTCCATCATCGCCGATGAACGGACGCTGCGCATAGGTGCCGACAGAAAACGGCGCGGCCTCGAATGTGCCGCCCGCGACACTGTATTGCAGCAACTGATCGCCCATAGAGGTCAGCACAACGTCGGGGCGCCCATCGCCGCTGATGTCTTCCGAGGCAATCCCCATGCCCCAGATCGAAATCCGGTTCCAGCCGTCGGCTTCGCCCAGAAAGCGGTTCTGTGTCGTGCGCCACATTTGTTCCGACCCGCCCCGCAAGTAGTAGTGGCGGTCATTGGAAATGCGCAAATCTCGCTGGCCGCTGCGGGACCAGTCGGAAAACAGCATCGACAGGGCGCAATAACCGGGGGACAGGTCCAGCTTCCGACCGAATGCGCGGCCTACGGGACGGTGGATTTCATTCACGTCACAGGTGCCGAATGGCCCGTCGGGGTTGGTCCGGTCGACATAGTTGCCGATCGCAATTGTCGGCCATTTTTCAGAGCGTTCCCATGTGGCGGACAGGGATGTGCTCCATCGGTCACTGTTCTGGAAACCCCATTCCGCCCCCGCGTCGCTGAACGAACAATCCGGCCCGCCTTTGAATACCCGGTTTTCCCCGACCCGCAGCACCACCAGATCAAGCCAGCCATCGCCGTCGATATCCAGCGGATAGGCCCCCGTCACGCCCGTCAGGTCTGTTGACGAGGCCGCAGCGGCAAAAGACACCGCGCCCCCCCGCGCCGACGTATTGACCCAAAGCGCCGCAGGCGACGCCCCACCCGCAAGATAGGCATCGGGCAGGCCGTCGGCGTTGCAGTCCATCACAGCAACGCCGCCACCAACGAAATGCTCCCAAGCGCCCGAATACATGTGGTCCGGCACGGCCATGGCCCGACTTTCAAATTTCACATCCGCAGCAGCCTGCCCTGCGGTCAACGCGAAACACACGGCCAGCCGGATCATTTCACAGCCCCCTCGGTCGCCGCGCCCGCCCCCAGAACACTATCCGTCAGTTCAGACAACGCCAGCGCCGCCGCCCCCTGCGCCCAGACCAGATCGCCCCAGGCGTTGATTTCGATACGGGGACGCGGGCGGTCGATGTTCAGTGTCATGCGGTTCATTTCCTCCAGCACCTCTTCTGCGTAAAGATAATCGAATCGCATACGCTCGCCAGACAGAATAATCAGATTCGGGTCGAACAGGTTGATGATATTGGCCAGCCCCACGGCAAGGTATCGCCCCGCGCGGTGAAAAATCGACCGCGCCGCCTGATTGCCTGCCTTGGCATGGTCGAACAGGCTTTCCAGCATGACCTGCGCCGATTGCCCCTCGCCACTGGTCCAGTTCAACGCGGTCGATGCCTCGCGGACCAGCGCATAATCCGACACATAGGCCTCCAGGCAGCCGCGCTGCCCGCAGCGGCACAATGCCCCGTCCATCTGCACCTTGATATGGCCCAGTTCCGTGCCAAGCCCCTGACCGCCACGAAACAGACGGTGGTTCAGCACCAGCCCCATACCAATGCCGTGTTCGATGGTCACAACGGCGAAATCGGACAGATGCCTGCCGCCGCCAAACCACAATTCAGCCAGTGTTACCAGATTGGCGTCGTTGTCGATATACACCGGCAGTCCAAGCCGTTTGGCGGCCTCGTCCCGCAAGGCGACATCGCGTTCCAGAAAAACCGGCGACCACAACACACGTCCCGAAGCGCTCTCGACGAAACCGGGCACACCCAACCCGACCGCAGACAGGTCCGACAGCGCCAGTCCCGCCTTCCCCAAAACCGCCGCGATCAATCGTTCTGTGTCGTCAAGAATATCCCCCAGTGACACCGGGCCAAGACGATGCGGAAAGCTGGCGTCGGCCACGCGGTTGCCCGCGAAATCAAGAATAACGGCGGTGTGCGAATGATCGCTCAGCTTTGCGCCAAGAACATAGTGCGCCGCGCCGCGCACCCCCAATGCGACCGGAGGACGCCCCCGCCCCGCATCGCCGTCGCGCGGCTGTCCTGCCACTTCCTCCAGCAGGCCGGCATCAATCAACGAAGAGGTCAGCGTCGTCACCGTGCCCGCGCTGACGCGCAGGTCGCGCGCCACGTCGACACGGGGGATCAGACCAGCTGCGCGAACATGTTCGAAAATTTGCTGGCGAATCGGGCGTTGTGCGTCGGATGATGTGGTTATCAGCGGGCCACAGCCCTTGCCAGCGTCTGATTCGCCGGGATCGGCCATCGGGCGGCCCGAAACAATTGCTTCAGCTTCCAAACTTAAACCCTCCCAGGCGATCCTTGATCTGCCAATTAGTTGCGCAAAGATTGGCATGGGCGCATGATATGCGATAATTAACAGCTTTTTCCATAAAAATAATTTTGACAACTAAATTAATTAAGGACATTCTCTTCTGCATGGCGAAAATCGCCGTTTCGGTCTGAGGAGCCCGAAAAACACTGGGAGGATACTTTATGCGTAATGCATTCATGCTGGCCGCAGCCATTGCTGCCGCCACATCTTTTTCCGCACATGCTGAAGGCAAGAAAATCGGCGTAAGCTGGGCCAGTTTCCAGGAAGAGCGCTGGAAAATCGACGAGGCCGCAATGAAGGCCGCAATCGAAGCCGCAGGCGACACCTATATTTCCGCTGACGCGCAGTCGTCCTCGGCCAAGCAGCTGACCGACATCGAGGCGCTGATCACACAGGGTGCCGACGCGCTGATTATCAACGCATGGGACAAAGATGCGATCGGGCCTGCTATCGACAAAGCTGCGGCCGAAGGCATTCCAATGGTCGGCTATGACCGTCTGATCGAAGACGCGCGCACCTTCTATCTGACCTTCGACAACAAGGGCGTGGGCCGCATCATCGCGGAAACCGTGTCTGCCGTTCAGCCAGAAGGCAACTATGCGATCATCAAGGGCGATCCGGGCGATCCGAACGCCGCGTTCCTGCTGGAAGGCATGATGGAAGTGATCGGCGATGATGTTGCCGCAGGCAAGATCAAGATCGTCGGCGAGGCATTCTCGGACGGCTGGAAGCCAGAGAACGCCCAGAAGAACATGGAGCAGATCCTGACCGCCAACAACAACGCCGTTGACGCCGTTCTGGCCGAAAACGACGGTATGGCCGGTGGTGTTGTGGCAGCGCTTGCCGCTCAGGGTCTGGTGATTCCGGTCGGTGGCCAGGATGGTGACCTTGCCGCGATCAACCGTGTTGCACGCGGATCGCAGACCGTTTCGGTCTGGAAGGACAGCCGTCAACTGGGCAAAGCTGCGGGCGAGATCGCCTCTGCGCTGGCCGGCGGTGCTGCTCTGGATAGCGTTCCCGGTGCCACGATGTTCAACGGCGGCGAAAAGGGCGTTGAAATGAGCGCAATCCTGCTGTCCCCGACTCCGATCACCAAAGAGACACTCGGCACCGCAATCGACGCTGGCCACATCTCCAAAGAGATGGCCTGCGAAGGTGCGATGCCCGACGTTGCTGCTTGCCAGTAACGGCTTAGCGTCCTCCGGCGTCGGCCAATCGGTCGGCGCCGGTTCTTCCCCTTCCATGAACCGGCTGATGAATTGCATGTGCCCGCGTGGCCCTTTGGCCTGATACCGGCCTTGGCCCCGCCCGCAACTCATTCCCCTGTAAAGCGCTGGACCCGGATATGACCGATACACCCATCCCGACCCCGAAACCCGCCTCGAGCGAGCAGAGCCTAAGCCCCGTCACCCGTTTTTTGCGTGCGACCGAGATTGACACCCGCCTTGTGGGCATGATCGGCGCTCTGGCGCTCATCTGGATCGGGTTTCACTTCTATGGCGCCATCGTCAATGGCTACGGCGCGTTTCTGACACCGCGCAACCTGTGGAACCTGTCGGTTCAGACCTCCTCGATCGGGATCATGGCCACCGGAATGGTGCTGGTCATCATCACCCGCAACATCGATCTGTCGGTCGGCGCCGTGCTGGGCCTGACCGCGATGATCATGGGGCTGGTGCAGGTGCAACTGCTGCCGCAAGTCCTGGGGCTTGGCAGTCCGGTCATCTGGATGATCACCATTGTCGTCGGCATCGTCTGTGGCGGGATCATCGGGTCGTTCCATGGCTGGCTGATCGCCTATCGCGGCATCCCTGCCTTCATCGTTACGCTGGGCGGCCTTCTGGTCTGGCGCGGCTGTGCGTTTCTGGCCGCCGGGGGCCGCACGATTTCCCCTGTCGATCCGACCTTTGCGCTGCTGGGCGGCGGGCCTTACGGGGCTGTCGGCTCGACCGGCAGCTGGATCGTAGGCATCCTTGCCTGCATCGGTGTGCTGTGGATGCTGCGATCCGGGCGCAAGCAGCGCCAATTGCATGATTTCAGACTTCGCCCCCTGTGGGCCGAGGCGTTTCTGGGCATCCTTGGATGCGGCATGATTATCGGCGCGGTGCTGCTGGTCAACGCCTATCCCTGGCCCAAGGGGATCGTGAATGCCTATGCCAAAGCCAACAACCTGACCGTCCCCCCCGAGGGCCTGTTCATCAGCCACGGCTTTGCAATTCCCGTCCTGATCCTGATCGTTGTCGGCATTCTGATGACCATCCTGATGACCCGCACCCGCTTTGGCCGCTATGTGTTCGCCATCGGTGGCAACCCCGAGGCCGCCGCCCTTGCCGGTATCAACACCCGCTGGATGACGATGAAGATCTTCACCCTTATGGGTATGCTTGCCGGGCTTTCGGGCGCGGTCGCCTCGGCCCGCCTGAACTCTGCAACCAATGCGCTGGGGGTGTTCGACGAGCTTTACGTGATCGCCGCAGCGGTGATCGGCGGCACCTCTCTGGGTGGCGGGCTTGGCACCATCTACGGCGCGATCCTTGGGGCGCTGGTGATGCAGTCGTTGCAAACCGGAATGGTGCTGATCGGATTTGACACCGCCATCCAGCAAATCGTCGTCGGTTCGGTCCTTGTCATGGCCGTCTATCTCGACAACCTCTACCGCCGGACATCGAAATGAAGGAGACCACCATGGCCAACAAAGGAACTCCTCTGGTCGAGTTGCGCAATATCTCGATCTCGTTCGGCGGTATCAAGGCTGTCGATCATGTCACCGTCGATCTTTACCCCGGCGAAGTGGTTGGTCTTCTGGGCCACAACGGCGCCGGAAAATCGACCCTGATCAAATGCCTGTCGGGTGCCTATCAGGCAGATCACGGTGACATTCTGATCAATGGCCAGAAGGTCGAGATCAACAACCCCCGCGACGCCCGCGGGCACAACATCGAAACGATCTACCAGACACTGGCGCTGGCCGATAACCTGGATGCCGCGTCCAACCTGTTTCTCGGGCGCGAACTGGTGAATTCGCTTGGCTTTGTCGACGATTCCAAGATGGAGGCGGAGACGCGCAAGATCATGGCGCGGCTCAACCCGAACTTCAAAAAGTTCAATGTGCCGGTGTCGGCGCTATCGGGTGGTCAGCGGCAGTCGGTGGCCATCGCAAGGGCGGTGTATTTCAACGCGCAGATCCTGATCATGGACGAGCCGACAGCGGCCCTTGGTCCGCATGAAACCCAGATGGTCGCGGAACTGATCCAGGAACTGAAGGCACAGGGCCTTGGCATTTTCCTGATCGAACATGACATTCACAACGTCATGAACCTTTGTGACCGGGCCTCGGTGATGAAAAACGGACAGCTTGTCGGGACAGTGAATGTGGACGAGGTGACGGACGAGGAAATCCTCGGGATGATCATTCTGGGCAAAAGCCCCGAAAGGGCCGCGTAATGTTCATCGGCCTCGATTTGGGCACATCAGGGCTGAAGGCGGTCCTGATGACACCGGACCAGCGGGTGGTCGCGGAAGCAAATGCACCGCTCAAGGTCAGCCGCCCGCATGCGGGGTGGTCCGAACAGGCACCAAGCGACTGGATCGCGGCTGCGGAACACGCGCTGGACACTCTGGCGGCCCGACATTCGTTGAAAGACGTATCGGGCATCGGGCTGTCGGGCCAGATGCATGGTGCCGTCTTGCTGGATTCCTCGGATCAGGTTCTTCGCCCCTGCATCCTGTGGAACGACACCCGCAGTCACGCCGAAGCCGCCGCAATGGACGCAGACCCGCAGTTCCGGCGGATCACCGGCAACATCGTTTTCCCCGGTTTCACCGCGCCGAAACTGGCATGGGTCGCATTGAACGAACCGCAGGTCTTCGACCGTGTCGCAAAAGTCCTGTTGCCCAAAGACTACCTGCGGCTGTGGCTGACCGGCGAACATGTGGCAGAGATGTCGGATGCCGCCGGAACCAGCTGGCTGGACACCGGCGCGCGCGATTGGTCCGATGCGCTTTTGTCCGCCACGGGTCTGACCCGCGCCCAGATGCCCCGCCTTGTCGAAGGCTCTGCCGTGTCCGGCACCCTGCGGCCCGCCCTTGCCAGCCGCTGGTCTATGCCCGGCCGAACCGTTGTTGCGGGTGGGGGCGGCGACAATGCCGCCTCTGCCATTGGCGTTGGCGTGGTCAAGGCCGGTGACGCCTTTATCTCGTTGGGGACCTCCGGCGTTCTGCTGGCCGCCAATGACGGCTATCAACCCGATCCGGCCACCGCCGTGCATACGTTTTGCCACTGCCTGCCTGCCCGTTGGCACCAGATGGGGGTGATCCTTGCCGCTGCCGATGCGCTGGAATGGTTCGCCCGGCTGACCGGGCAATCCGCCGCCGCACTCACCGGAAATCTTGGCCCGCTTGCCGCCCCCAACCGCCCGCTGTTCCTGCCCTATCTTGGTGGCGAACGCACCCCGCACAACGACGCCACCGTGCGCGGCGCGTTTCTGGGGCTGGAACACGCGACCGATACCGCCGCAGGCGCCCGCGCCATCCTTGAAGGCGTGACCTACGCCATCCGCGACAGCCGCGACGCGCTGGCCGCGACCGGCACCCGGATCACCGATCTGATCGCGATCGGCGGCGGCAGCAAATCCGACTATTGGCTGTCGGCCCTTGCAACCGCGCTGGATACCCCGATCAACGTCCCCGTCGCGGGCGACTTCGGCGGCGCCTTCGGGGCCGCACGTCTGGGTATGATGGCGGCCACCGGCGCGGGCGAGGAAATTGCCCACAAGCCCGCCATTGCCCGCATTATCCAGCCCGATCAATCCCTTGTTCTGGCCTTCGACGCGGGCCATGCCCGTTATAAATCAGCCTATACCGCCATCAGGAGCCTGTCATGAGCGTCTACTTCCATAATATCGATCCCGTGCGCTTTGACCCCGATGCAGACGGGCTGGCCTATCGCCACTACAATCCCGAAGAGGTCGTGATGGGCAAGCGGATGGAGGACCATCTGCGCTTTGCGATCTGCTGGTGGCACAATTTCGCGTGGCAGGGCGGCGACCCCTTCGGCGGCCAGACGTTTGATCGCCCGTGGTTCGGTGACACGATGGACCATGCCAAGCTGAAGGCCGACGCCGCCTTTGAAATGTTCAATATCCTTGGCGCGCCCTACTACTGTTTCCACGACGCCGATATGCGCCCCGAAGGTGCCGATTTCGCGGAAAACACCCGCAATCTGGAAGAGATGGTTGATTATCTTGGCCAGAAAATGGCCGACGGCGGGCCGAAACTTTTGTGGGGCACGGCCAATCTGTTCTCGCATCGCCGCTTTATGTCCGGGGCCGCCAGCAACCCCGACCCCGATGTTTTTGCCTTTAGCGCCGCCACCGTGAAAACCTGCATGGACGCCACCCAAAAGCTGGGCGGAGAGAACTATGTTCTTTGGGGCGGGCGCGAAGGCTATGAGACGCTGCTGAACACCGATCTGAGGCGTGAAAGCGAACAGATGGGGCAATTCCTGTCGAAGGTTGTCGATTACAAGCACAAGATCGGTTTCAAAGGGGCGATCCTGATCGAGCCTAAACCGCAGGAGCCGACAAAGCACCAATATGACTATGATGTCGCGACAGTTTACGGATTCCTCAAGAAATACGGGCTGGAGGAGGAAGTGAAGCTGAACCTCGAACAGGGCCATGCGATCCTTGCGGGCCACAGTTTCGAGCATGAGATCGCCATGGCCACCTCGCTGGGGTTGCTTGGCTCGATCGACATGAACCGCAATGACTATCAGTCGGGCTGGGACACAGACCAGTTCCCGAACAACGTGCCCGAAGTGGCGCTGGCCTACTACGAGATCCTGAAATCAGGCGGCTTTACCACTGGCGGCACCAACTTCGACGCGAAACTGCGGCGCCAATCGCTGGATCCGGTGGATCTGATCGCGGCGCATGTCGGGGGTATGGATGTCTGCGCGCGGGGGTTGAAGGCGGCGGCCGCGATGCTGATGGACGGCGGATTGGAAAACGCCCGCGCCGCCCGCTATGCGGGATGGGACACAGCCGAGGCACAAGCAATGCT
Source organism: Pseudogemmobacter sp. W21_MBD1_M6 (assembly GCF_052119585.1). Lineage (NCBI taxonomy): Bacteria > Pseudomonadati > Pseudomonadota > Alphaproteobacteria > Rhodobacterales > Paracoccaceae > Pseudogemmobacter > Pseudogemmobacter sp. W21_MBD1_M6. Next base: position 304,358 of record NZ_JBGQOJ010000001.1, read on the forward strand.
GCACAACGGCACGCTCGACAGCATCACCGCCGATGTGCTGGCCAAAGGTATCAATCCGCAGCCACGGTCGGGACAACAGGAAGTCCTGGAGAACCTCGTCAACCGCTTCGTTTGAACGGCACTGTCCCCGCCGAAGATCAATCTTTTTTGAAAAGATTGTCCGCCTCCGGCGGGGATTTTCAAAGAACAAAGAAACCTATTCGCGCGCCCTTAGAACCTGCGCGGGCCGCGCGGCCAACGGACGCCAGGCAAAGGCCAGCCCCGCCAGCAATGTCGCGGCAATTCCCCCCGCCACGATGGCAAGCGCGGGGCGCCATGCGATGTGGAAATCTGCCTCCATCACAAAGCGCATCACCGCCCAGGCCGCCGTGGTTCCTGCCGCCAGTGCCACCAATCCGGCAGCCGCCCCCAGCAGGGCCGACCGAAGCGCAAAGCTGGTCAGGATGGTGGCGCGGCTGGCGCCAAGGGTTTTCAGGATCGCCGCCTCGTAGACGCGCGCCTTTTCGCTGGTTGCCGCAGCCCCGATCAGCACGATGAAGCCCGTCAACAACGTGGCAGCCGCACCGTAAGACACCGCCGCCGCCAGACTGCCAAGGGCCACAGTCACCCGGTCGATGGCATCCTTTACCCGGATCGCGGTGATATTGGGATAAGCCCCCGCCAGATCGCGCAGGATCTTTCCCTCGGACCCGGCTGTCGCATAGACCGTTGCGATATGGGTATGCGGCGCACCTTGCAGGGCCTGCGGGTTCAGGGTCATGACGAAACCGATCCCCGCGGTCGAGAAATCCACCTGGCGCAAGCTGGTGATCGTCGCGGTAATGTCGCGCCCAAGAATGTTGGTGGTGATGGTATCGCCCAGCGTCAGCCCCATCTCTTCGGCCTCTTCGGCGGCAAAGCTGATGACAGGGGGGCCCTCGTAATTCTCGGGCCACCATTCGCCGGCTATGACCCTGGTTTCAGGGGATGGACGATCGGCATAGGTGACCCCGCGATCACCCCGCACGACCCAGTGGTCGCCTGCCACCTCGCGGGCGGGGCGACCGTTGATCTGGGTGATCACGCCGCGCAGCATCGGCGCGCTTTGCACCTTGCTGACCCCCGGATCGGACGCCAGCCGCGCGTTGAAACCGTCCAGTTGGTCGGTCTGGATATCCACAAAGAAATAGGTCGGCGCGACCTTGGGCAGATCGCGGTCGATCGCGCTGCGCAGGTTGGTGTCGATCTGCCCGATCGCGGCCAGCACGGTCAGGCCAAGACCAAGCGACAGGATCACCGATGTGGCCTCTTCGCGCGGGCCACCGATCGCGCCAAGCGCCAGCCGAAGGGCGGTGTGTCCGCGCAGACCCTTCAGCCCCGCCAGCCGCTTTGCCAGTGTCCGCACGCCAAGCGCGACAATCCAGAGGGCAAGGAGAGATCCGACGATGCCCAGCGCCGTCCAGAGCGCCAGTGCCGGCGTGCCCGACAAGACCGCCGCAGCCCCCACAAGGACGGCGAACAACAGCGCGGTTGTGACGACGTAACGGGGGCGCGGCCAGCCGCTGACGGTGCCAAAGGCATCCCGGAACAGGGCCGCCGCCCGGATTTCCTCGGTTTGGGCCAAGGGCCACAGCGCAAACAAAAACGCGGTCAGCCCGCCGTACAGCGCGGCCTCTGCCAAGGCGCCCCATTGCACGCCAAACTCTGCCGGAACCGGCAGCGCCGCCTCGATCAGCGGCGCAAACGCCAGCGGCAATGCGGCCCCCAGAAACAGCCCGATGCCGACCCCGATGACGGTCAGAACCGCGATCTGCATCAGATAGGACAGGAAAATGGTCTGCCGGTCGGCGCCCAGCGTTTTCAGCGTTGCGATCACGCCGGTCTTGCCCGCGATATAGGCGCGCACAACGGCGGACACACCAACACCGCCAACAGCCAACCCCGCCAACCCGACCAGAACCAGAAACGCCGCGATCCGGTCCACAAACCGTTGGATGCCGGGGGCGCCGTTGCGGCTGTCGCGCCAGCGCATTCCGGTGTCCCGAAATGTGGCCTCGGCAGAGGTTTCCAGCGCGTCCAGATCGGCGCCGGACGGAAGATCCAGCCGGTATTTCGTCTCGAACAGGGACCCCGCCGACAAAAGCCCCGCGTCGGCCAATGCCGCACTTCGGACAATCACCCGCGGTCCAAGAGAGAACCCACCCGCCGAACTGTCGGGTTCGCGCGTCAGGATTGCCGACAAACGGAACGCCTGTGTGCCAAGTTGAAATGTCTCGCCTGTCTTCAGGCCCAGACGGTCGGCCAGAACGCGCTCCATCACGCCGCCGGGCAGCCCGTCCTGCACCGCCAAGGCCTGTGCAAGGGGCATCGCAGGGTCCAGCCCGACCGTGCCGATCAGCGGATAGGCGTCATCGACCGCCTTGACCTGTGTCAACCCGCGCTCTGCGCTGTCGCCCTCGCCCTTGACCGCCATCGACCGGAAATCGATCACCTCTGACACGGCATCGGCTGTCCGGGACATCCATGCGCGCTCTGCCTCATTGGCATAGCGGTAGGTGAATTCCATTTCGGCGTCGCCCCCCAAAAGGGCGGCGCCTTCGCGGGCAAGGCCTGCCTCTATGCCGGACCTTACGGTGCCGACGGCGGCAATGGCAGCAACCCCCAGCGCAAGGCAGGCAAGAAAAATCTTGAACCCGCCAAGGCCCCCGCGCAATTCACGCCGCGCTATTCGGGCGGCGGCGGTCACGCTCATTCCGCAACCTGCCGGATCGCGTCGACCTCTATCCGGCCATCGCGCAGATGCACCACGCGATCACACCGCGCGGCAAGTTCGGGGGCATGTGTCACCATCACCAGAGTCGCGCCGTGACGGTCGCGCAGATCGAACAGCAGGTCGATAATTGTATCACCCGTGGCCCCGTCAAGGTTCCCGGTCGGTTCGTCCGCCAGAAAGATTCTGGGCCGGGGGGCGGCGGCACGGGCAAGGGCCACGCGCTGTTGTTCGCCACCGGACATCTGCGCGGGATAGTGATCCATGCGGGCACCAAGACCAACGGATCGCAACTCGTCCGCCGCGCGGTCGAACGCATCGCGGACACCAGCCAGTTCCAGCGGCGTCGCCACATTTTCAAGCGCGGTCATCGTCGGGATCAGATGGAACGACTGGAACACGACCCCCATGCTGTCCCGGCGAAACCGCGCCAGCGCGTCTTCGTTCATCAGCGTCAGATCGTGCCCAAGCGCCATCACCTGACCGCCTGTCGCGCGTTCCAAACCGCCCATCAGCATCAACAGCGAGGATTTGCCAGAGCCGGACGGCCCGACCAGCCCCAATGTTTCCCCCTCTTCAACATCCAGTGAGATCCCCTTGAGTATCTCGACCGGACCTGCATTTCCGTCCAGTGTCAGGCACGTGTTTGTAAGAGAGAGAATTGGGGTTGTCATGAATACCGTCCTTCGAGTCCTGCGTCGCCTTCGATATGGGTCGCGCAGCCCGTTGCGCAAGCTGATTGCGGCACTTGTGCTGCTGATCGGGCTTCAAACCCCTGTATTTGCCGGAACTGTGACCATTGCGGCCCTTGGCGATAGCCTGACGCAGGGCTACGGCCTGCCGTCCAGCGACGGGTTCGTGCCGCAGTTGCAGGGCTGGCTTGACGCGAAAGGCGCCGATGCCAAAGTGCTGAACGCGGGCGTGTCGGGCGACACAACCGCAGGCGGGCTGGCCCGGCTGGGCTGGACCCTGACCCCTGACGTGGACGCGCTGATCGTCAATCTTGGCGGCAATGACATGCTGCGCGGCATCGATCCGGCAACCGCCCGCGCCAATCTTGACGCAATCCTTGCTACAGCGGCTCAGGACCGCCTGCCCGTGCTTCTGGTCGGGCTTGCGGCCCCCGGAAACTATGGCCCCGACTACAAACAGGCGTTCGATGCGATCTATCCCGATCTGGCAAAAACCTATGACGCGCTATTGTTTCCGAACTTCTTTCGGCCCCTCTCGGACGGGGATAATCCCCCAATGGTGGACCGGACCCTGATGCAACCCGATGGCATTCATCCGGCAAAGGACGGCGTCACGCGCATAGTGGAAACCCTTGGCCCAAGCGTTCTGGCGCTAATCGCAAAGGCAAAGTGACAGCCCGGAGCCGGAATCTTGTCCTTTGCCACCGGACGATTCGCGTGCAATGTCCGTCCTCGTATTATCGGGCAATGTGATATGGCCACCGAAACAATTGAACAGATGACGCATTTCGCAATCGAACATGTGTTGGCCAATGCCAATGGATGGCGCAGCGTTGTGCGTGAGCTTGTTCGTCTGTGGCCCACCGTCGACATAGAGGACATCCCCTTTGCCGTCGTCAGCGCCGCCGCCGCGATAGAGGGGATGTTCGACCAATCCAGCCCCTCGCGGAAAGTTTCTGCGCGGGCCTATCAGATGGCAGCGCTATTGGGGACCGACATGTATGCGATGCGGCACCTTGGCCTTCGCATGGAAACAGCGCAGGATCTGGCCAGTTACTGGGCCGACCATGATCCCTATTTCCTGACGCTTTAAACCTTTGACGCAGCGCGGATCGCGCGGATATTCTCGCCGTAGGGGGATGGGTTGCCGACCGACCCGCCCTTGAACACGGCCGATCCCGCAACCAGAACATCCGCGCCCGCCGCAACCACCAAAGGTGCGGTTTCAGGGGTTACACCGCCGTCAATCTCGATGTGGATCTCGCGGTCGCCGATCATCGCGCGCAACTTGCGCACCTTTTCGACCTGACTGTGAATGAACTTCTGCCCGCCAAAACCGGGGTTCACCGTCATCACGCAGACCAGATCGACCATATCCAGAAGATACTCGATATGCTCGGCAGGGGTGCCGGGGTTCAATGCCACGCCGGCCTTTGCCCCAGCGCCGCGAATGGCCTGCAAGGTGCGGTGAATATGCGGGCCGGCCTCGACATGGGCGGTGATCACATCGGCCCCCGCCTGCGCGAACGCCTCGATATAGGGGTCAACCGGCGCAATCATCAGATGCACGTCCATCACGCCCTTGATGTGCGGGCGGATCGCGGCGCAGGTGGCAGGGCCGAAGGTGATATTGGGCACAAAATGCCCGTCCATCACATCGACATGGACCCAATCGGCGCCCTGCGCCTCGATCGCCTCGCATTCCAACCCGAAGTTGGCAAAATCGGCGGATAGGATCGACGGCGCGATCTTGATCGAACGGGAAAAGGTCATGGGGCAGCTCCATCCACGGAATTTGTCGCTTGATACCGCAGATGCGGGGCCAGAGTCACGCCCCCGTTGCATCATCAGACCTGCGACAATTGAGGCCCTATCGCCCCTGCCACTTGCCGGTTTCCTATGGTAATTTGATCCCATGACCACACGCACCCTGCACCATTCCGACATCCTTCGCCTTGGCGATGTTTTCCACATGACGCGGGCGGTTTTGCCGCGATCCGCCCCCAAGGGCCCGCATAACCACGATTATTTCGAGGTTTTCTGGATTCAGAACGGTCGCGCCCGCCATAGAATCAACGGCGAGAAACACGAGCTGTCAGAAGGCCAGATCGTCTTCATCCGCCCCGACGACACCCACAGCCTGCAAGGGCTGGAGGACGAAACCCGTCTGGTGAACCTGATTCTGGCCCCGGATCTTGTTGTCGGCCTGATCATCCGCTTTCCTGAACTGGCGAACAGGTTCTTCTGGCAGGACGGCACCCTTCCCGCCCGGCATCACCGCGACATGCGCCAACTTGCCAGCCTTAGCCATGACGCGCTGCTGCTGGAACGTGGACCGCGCAGCCGCCTGCGGGCAGAGGCCTTTGTCCTGTCGCTGTGCACCGCGATCATCGGCGACGCGCCGCGCCTGCCCGACGGTCTGCCGACATGGCTGCGCGACGCCTGCCTTGCCGCGCAATCCCCCGAAGTGTTCAGCGACGGTGCAGCGGGTCTGGTGCGCGTTGCGGGTCGCGCGCACGCCCACGTCAGCCGCATGGTGCAAAAATATATGCACACCACCCCGACCGACTATATCAACACTGTCCGCATGGATCACGCCGCGCGGCGTCTGACCGGCACAGGCGATGCCTTGTCCGAAATCGCAACCGACATCGGCATCCCCAACATGAGCCATTTTCACCGCCTGTTCCGCGAGGCCCATGGCATGACGCCGAAACAGTTCCGCACCAAATACCAGCGCGACGTCATTTCACCGCTTTGACCGCTTGGTCAAACTTGCGCTGCGCAGGGAACCGGTGCATCGTTCATGCCGAATGAATGGGAGCGTGCAACCGTGCAAACCGATCTGAAGGCGACAGCGCCGACCACCACGCGCGGGCATCTGCCGCAGGTGCATGAGCCGCGCAATCCCGGCATGGAACTGGATCTGGACCGGGTCGCCCGCGTGCAGGCCAATACCTCTGCGATCGAGCGCCGCTGCGCATCGCTGCCCGGTCGCAGGTCGGTGAAAAAAGACTATCAGGCGGCCTGGCTGCTAAAGGCCATCACGTTGATCGACCTGACCACACTGTCCGGTGACGATACCGCTGGCCGCGTGCGCCGCCTGTGCGCCAAGGCGGCGCAGCCGGTGCGCGCCGATATCCTTGCCGCCTTGGGGATGCCGGAAATCACAACCGGTGCCGTCTGCGTCTATCACGACATGGTCGAAACCGCCGTGGATGCCTTGACGGGCACGGGCATTCCCGTCGCCGCCGTTTCCACGGGCTTTCCTGCGGGTCTGTCGCCGTTCCACCTGCGGGTGGAAGAGATCCGCAGTTCGGTGAAAGCTGGCGCAAAAGAGATCGACATCGTCATTTCCCGCCGCCACGCGCTGACCGGAAACTGGCAGGCGCTGTATGATGAAATGCGCGCCTTTCGTGCGGCCTGCGGCGAGGCTCACGTCAAGGCGATCCTTGCGACCGGCGAACTTGGCACCCTGCGGAATGTCGCCAGGGCCAGCCTTGTCTGTATGATGGCCGGTGCCGATTTCATCAAGACCTCGACCGGCAAGGAACCCGTCAACGCGACCCTGCCCGTGTCCCTGACCATGATCCGCGCCCTGCGCGACTACCATGACATCACCGGCTACCGTATCGGATACAAACCCGCAGGCGGCATTTCCAAGGCCAAGGACGCGCTTGTCTATCTTTCACTGATCAAGGACGAGCTTGGCACGCGCTGGCTGCAACCCGACTTGTTCCGCTTCGGTGCCTCGTCGCTTCTGGGGGATATTGAGCGTCAGCTGGAGCACCATATCACCGGCCGCTATTCCGCCGCCCACCGCCACCCGATTGGATAACCCATGACCGTTAAACAGATTTTCGACAGCATGGACTACGGCCCCGCCCCCGAAGACGCCACAGGGGCACTGGCCTGGCTGGTCGACCGCGGGGACCGGTTCGGTCATTTCATCGACGGCCGGTTCACCGCACCCACCGATGGCTTCGACAGCCGCAACCCCGCCACGGGCGACGTGCTGGCAACCCTGTCGCAGGCCACAGCGGATGACGTGAACGCCGCCGTTCGCGCCGCCCGCAAGGCGCAACCGAAATGGGCAAAGCTGGGCGGCCATGGCCGGGCGCGCATCCTTTATGCCATCGCCCGCCTGATGCAAAAACACAGCCGCCTGTTGGCTGTGCTGGAAACGCTCGACAACGGCAAACCGATCCGCGAAAGCCGCGACATCGACATCCCCCTTGCCCAGCGTCACTTTTATTACCACGCGGGCATGGCGCAACTGATGGACACAGAACTGCCCGACGCCGCCCCCTTGGGCGTTTGCGGCCAGATCATCCCGTGGAACTTTCCCCTGCTGATGCTGGCGTGGAAAATCGCGCCCGCGCTGGCGATGGGAAACACCGTGGTCCTGAAACCTGCGGAATACACCTCTCTGACCGCGCTGCTTTTTGCCGAAATCTGCACGCAGGCGGGCCTGCCAAAGGGCGTGGTCAACATCGTCACCGGCGATGGCGCCGTGGGCGAGATGATCGTCAATCACGACGACATCGACAAGATCGCCTTTACCGGATCGACCGCTGTCGGGCGACGTATCCGCGAGGCGACCGCAGGATCGGGCAAGGCGCTGTCGTTGGAACTGGGCGGAAAATCACCCTACATCGTCTTTGACGACGCCGATATCGACAGTGCGATCGAGGGTCTGGTCGATGCGATCTGGTTCAATCAGGGGCAGGTCTGCTGCGCCGGATCGCGCCTGATCGTGCAAGAAGGCATCGCCGATGCCTTCTACGCCAAGCTGAGAACCCGCATGGACGGGCTGCGCCTTGGCAACCCGATGGACAAATGCATCGACGTCGGCGCCATCGTGGACCCCGTGCAGTTGCAAACCATCACCGACATGGTGGCCGGAAATTCCGAAGGCGAAACCTACCACGCCAAAACGGCCCTGCCCGCCCAAGGCTGCTATTACCTGCCGACGCTGATCACTGGACTGCATCCCTCGTCTAGCCTGATGCAGGAGGAAATCTTTGGTCCCGTCCTTGTCGCCACCACCTTCCGCACCCCCGAAGAGGCAGTGCAGATCGCTAATAACACCCGCTACGGGCTGGCCGCCACCGTCTGGACAGAGAACGTCAACCTCGCGCTCGACATCGCACCAAAACTGGTCGCGGGCGTTGTCTGGGTCAATGCCACCAACCTGTTCGACGCCGCCGCAGGGTTTGGCGGGGTCCGCGAAAGCGGCTTTGGCCGCGAGGGCGGATGGGAAGGTCTAAGCGCCTACACCAAGCCAAAGGGACGGACCAAACCACTTACCCCGATCCCCCCAGCGCCAGAACCGCGCGTGCCCGAAACACGCGGCCTGGACCGCACGGCAAAGCTCTATATCGGCGGCAAACAGGCGCGCCCCGATGGCGGCTACAGTCAGGCAATATGGTCGCCCAAGGGCGTTCTTCTGGGGCATGTCGGTCTTGGCGGCCGCAAAGACATCCGGGGCGCGGTAGAGGCCGCACAAGCCGCAAAAGGCTGGTCAAGGACAACCGGCCACCTGCGGGCGCAGATCCTGTATTACATCGCCGAAAACCTCTCGGCCCGCGCGACAGAATTCGCAGAGCGGATCGATGATATGACCGGCAAAAAATCCGGCAAGACCGAAGTAGAGGCCACAATCGACCGCCTGTTCACCTATGCCGCATGGGCCGACAAATACGACGGTCAGGTGCATGGCGTTCCGATCCGTGGCATCGCAATCGCCGTGAATGAACCCCTCGGGGTGATCGGCGCGATCTGCGCGGATGACGCCCCCCTGCTGGGCCTTGTGTCCGCCATGGCACCGGCAATTGCGATGGGAAACCGCACGGTTCTGGTGCCATCACAGGCCTATCCGCTGGCCGCCACCGATTTCTATCAGGTGCTTGACACGTCCGACGTGCCTGCCGGTGTCGTGAATATCGTCACGGGCACCCATGCCGATCTGGCCAGACCGCTTGCCGGTCATCTGGACGTGGACGCCGTCTGGTGCTTTTCCTCGACCGACCTGTCAAAATCCATTGAACTGGAAAGCGCCGGAAACCTGAAGCGCACATGGGTCAACAACCGCCTTGCGCGTGACTGGACCGGCCCCGCAGGCGCAGGCCGCGCCTTTCTGGCGCAGGCGACCGAGGTCAAGACAATCTGGGTGCCTTACGGCGAATAACAAAACCCATGCCCCGTGTTCAGACGCGGCAGGGTGTCTTCTTCGTTCACGGTCATCGGCTTCGCCTAGGATATTTAGAAGAACAAAGAATAACCCCGCATTCTATTTTCTGGGCGACCCGCGCCACGACCCCAACCAGCGTGTGAACCGCCCCCGCGCCGCATCGGCGCGGTCGTCAACGGTATCCCATGCCTCTTCCGCGTCTTCGATCATCGGGTCGATGCTGCGCTCGCGGAACTGCATCCACATCCGGCGCAACATGAACAGAAGAACGGCGAGAAGCGTCAGAATCACGATATTGACCCAAGGGATGATCCGCACATCGGGGCCAGCCACCTGTTTGACCGCGACAGCGTTGGGGAAAATCGTGAAGAATTCATTCCGCCAGCCATAATGGGTGATCGAAACCCATTTCGGCGCTGCATCGGACGACACCATACTTTGTGCTTCGGTCTGGAGGTTGCTGCTGTCCAGCTTGAAATAGGGTGGCCACCCCCAGCCGGTATCCTCGTTGCGGTAGACCATCGGCTTGCCGTTCTTCCCGATCGTCTGGATGAAAAACACATCCCGGTTCGCGCCCGGGGCCGTGCCGACATCGGGCGAGGCCCAAAAGATAGAGTTCTCGCCAAAGTCGATCCGCCGGTTTTCGGTTCCGACGATCCTGCCGATATCATGCTGTGGCAAGGTGTAGTGGAAGAACCCGAAGACAACCGACACAAGCAGTGTCCAGAAGGTCCATTTTACATAGCGCATAGCAGCCGCCTCACATGAAGTTCAGAATATAGATCAGACCAGTAACAACGATGATCGGCACAATATAAACCGCAACGATCAACTTGCGGCGCATAGAGCTTTCGTATCGCTTCAGCCCCTCGTTGACAAACGCGTCCCTGTCCCCGATCCCGCCGTTTTCAGCCCATTCATTTTCCAGCTTTTCGCGCCGGACCGAGCGTGAGTAGATCACCACCACAAAATACAGGACCGTCAGGGCAATAAACCCGAAAACAGCCAACCTGATAAACCCGATCATGCCTGCCCCTTTCTGACGGAACCCCACGGCCCGACGCGTTCGATCAATGCCTTGGCCGGTGCGTCAGGTGCGACCAACCCGAACAGGGCGTCCCGCGCTCCCGCCTTGTCTACCTGATAGGCGTGCTCAAGGAAATCCGCGACATAGGATTTCTTGGCCTCGGGCCATTGCGCATAGGCGGCGTAGAATGCCTCTTTGTGGCAAATGAACAGGTTCCGCGCGTCCAGCGGCGTAAGTTCCGCCAGCACCATATTCACCAGATCGCGGTCCGCATGGGGCCGGCTGCGCAGGGTGTAGAAATACGCGGGGTGGTCGCTGGTGATGCGCGGCCAGTCCCCGCCGCTGGTGGCCCAGCGATACAGCGCCGCCAAACCGTTGAACGCCTCGGGCAATTGCGCCCCGTAACGCCGCGCCAACGCGCGCATGTCGCGCGGGGTGCTGCGGCTCAGGTCCTCGCCCTGGCGTGCGGCCACATCGGCCACGATGAAATCCATCTTTTGCTGAAGGATCTGTGCCGCATCCACTCCGCGCGCGCGGACGATGGGTTCGACCAGCCCGTTCAGCTCCAGAAACTTGGCGATCTGGTGCCGGTCGTCAAGGCCGAAGGTGAACGCGATCGGCAAAGGGCCAACCGCGGCCTTGTCCCCGGCCACGATCGCCGAGGGGTGATCCACCGCGCGGAAAATGTAGATCCCGCCAAAATGCGAGGTATAGAAATTGTCCTGCCGGAACACCGCCTCGTCCAGCTCGATCGGGTTACGGGTCACGTCCCCGGTTTTCTTGGCCAGACCGATCATATTGGCGATCAGCACGTCATCCCACCAGGCATCGTCCTGCGTGCGGAACGTCTTGATCATCGCGGACAGCTTCCGCGCCTCGGCCACATGGCCGCCGGTCGTATCCGCCTCTACCGTCACTTGGCGGATATCGAACAGCCGCGCGGGGCGGGACACGTCATAGACAGAGTTCAGCAACTCTCCCGCCACCGCATCCCTGGCGGTCAGCGCGAACAACTGCCCCTCGTTGCGGTCAATGAACTGCCGCAATATCCCGCGCGAGGTCGAGAATTTCGCGTTCAAAAGCGGCGCTGTCTTTTGCTGCGTGCTCAGCAAGATGAACTGCCGGTTGCAGCCGCCCTGATTGAGGTAAAGCGGGTCGTCCAGCTCATCGCCGACCTCGGGCGAATAACCCGAGATGTCGATGTGGAAATCGGTCAAAGCCGTCGATTTACCCGTCAGATGCATCAATGCACGGTTATAGCGCTCGACCAACGCCGGGCTGCTGACCTCGATCAGATTACCGAACATCAGGCCTTTCTCGATCAGGCGTTTCACGTTGCCCGCTCCTCCAGATAGCGCCGTCTGGCCTCTTCCATCCGGCCCATCTCGCGCACGGCGGTCTCGATCGCAACCTCGTCGGATTTGTCGGCATAGCGGAATTCGCTGTCGGCATAGCGGTTGATCTCCTGCACCACCATATCCACCGTAATCGGCTTTGACATATCGCGGATCAGCGTCAGCTTTTCATCATAGGGTCTGAACAGGAACAACTCGGGGTTTTCCATCCATTCATCGGGCAGTTCAAAATCCATGGCGCGAACCTTGACCGCGTCGGTGATGTTCTTGATCGCGCGGCCGGTAAACCGTGGGTCGGCCTCTTGGATGGCCTTCAGGTAGGTGCCAAGTTTGGCAATGGTATCCAGCGCGCCGATCTCTTTTGACACGCTATCGAACACGCGGATCAGCCCGTCTTCCTGCGGCCGCCCGTGCTGGTTGAAACTGGCCGCCACGGCCTTCTTGATCTCCTGCGCGGCGAACAAGTCATGGTCGCCCACAGGGATCGCGTGGGTCTTGCCCAGCAACAGGTGCAGGATGTCGATGTAATCGTCCCGCGTCTGCGGCCCGTCCACCAGAAACCGCGCGCCGGCCCGTTGCCGCAACGCATCATCGACGTTCTCGGGATAGTTCGAGAACATGCCGAAGGTGCAGTTGCCGCGCACCACCGTGTTCGCACCCGCGAAACTTTCCATCAGAACCGATGTGATTTCCAGCTGACCGGCGCTGGACTGCCGGTCGCCACGCTTGCCGGCGATCTGGTCAATGTCGTCGATGGTGCCGAACCCGATGACATTCGGGTCCATCACCCCGTTGACAAAGGCTTTGGCGTTCTGCCCGGACTTGCCCTGATAACTGTCGATATTGTCGGTGGACAGGTTGGCATACCGGAACGGATAGCCCGCCACCTGACAGTAATCGTTGATCAATCCCGCCATCATCTGGATCAGGGTCGTCTTGCCGGTTCCGGGCTTGCCGTCGCCCATAAACGTGAATATGAAACCGCCCATTTCGGCAAAAGGGTTCAGCTTGCGGTCGAAATCATAGGCCATCAGCATCTTCGCCAACCGCAACGCCTGATATTTGGCAATATGGTTACCGACAACCTCGTGCGGTTTCTTGAACGCCATGACCAAAGGCTTGCCGCGTCCCCGCCGTGCCGGCGTAAACCCCGCGATGGTGAAATCATCGGCCTCGACACGGTAACTGACCCCGGTAAAGGCCCCAAGCCGCGCCGCCCCCTGCGCCCGAAGCGCGACCTTCTCCATCACCTGCTCGGCATAGGCCATGACCACAGCGACCAGCTTGCCCTCGTCGGTCGCCAAAAGCGCCAGATCCTGATCCAGTTCCCAGATCGCGCCGTGCAAGGCCAACTGGCCGTTGTCGGTCAAAACCTCTTCGACCTCGCCGATCTCGACCACCGCCTCGCTTGCATGCGCCGACAACAGGAACGCCGTCGCATTGCCGAAGACATGCAGCGTCAGCAATGCCTCTGCGGTCAGCAGGTCCGCAAATTCGCCCCGCTTGTCCGTCCCCAGCGCGCCGTCCAGATTCGCCCGTTTCAACGCCGCCAGCCCCGTCGCCTGACCAAAGGCATCCGAAACCGCCAGCGCCACGGCAATCGCGCGGCGCAACGCCTGCATCACAGTCGCCTGCAACGCCGACGGCAGCGGGTCGTCGCCGCCCGTCGCCGCGACCCGCTCTGTCAGACGCACGCCTTCGGGCCGCGCGGTGGACCGCGTCACCAGACCGGGCGTGGTCGAGCGGAACCGTCGCGCCGACCCGATGCCCGGCGAACGCTCCTCCGGCGCTGACACCTCTTTTGCCGCAGCGACACGCGGCGTGTGATCCAGCCCCTGCAACATGGCCGCCGCCGCCGCATAATGCCCGCGGATCGCGTCCTCGCGCAGTTCCATCTGGTCGCTCGACATGCTCATTCTACTCTCCGCCACTCATCTTTTTGGCAAAAATATCCTCGCCGAAGGCATCCCGCCCCCGCCACAAGACCCGGTTCACCGATAACTCACAACACTGCCCTGCGGGCTGACGACGAACTTTCGCACGTCGTGAAACCCGGCGGGCTGCTTTTCCTCCAGCACCTGATAGGGGCGCAGCGGCATGATGATGCTGCGCGTGGTCCGTGTGGCCCCCGTATCGGCCCCGCGCCCCGCGAACGGGTCCAGCGCGAAAATCTCGCGCTCGACAGACCCGAACCAGCCCTTTGCCGTGTCTTCCACCCGCTCCGAGGTCAGCTCCTCCATCGTCCAGGCCAAGGCCCAATCCTCGCCCGGGGCCGCCTTTGCCTCTTCAAGAACCTCGCGGATCGGGCCGGATTGCAGGGTAAAGGCATGGGAATACATCGGGCCGATGTGAAACCGCCGCAGCCGCTTGGGGTGCAGATCGTCAAAGCTTTCGTCAAAGCCCCTGGCGATGGTCAACAGCTTCAGCCCCGCCACCGATTGCGCCATCAGATGCGCCTGCACCTCGGGCCAGCGGCGCTGGTCCTTGGGCAAGGCGGCGCGGCCCGTGTCCTCGACCTCCATCAGGTAGATCGTCGGCAAATTAACATAGCCGTCATAGACCGCCCAATACACCAGATACCGGCGCCGGTCGTCCAGCCCCGGCAGCAACAGAACCTCCGGATCATTCCGTGCCCAGAACAGATCGCCCTTCAGCAACGCCTCGTAATACAGGCGCTGGGACATGGCGAATTGCAGTTCCGTCGGGATCGTCTGCTCTGCCACGATCTGGCGGATCATTTCGTCCTTCAGAACAGCCGCATCCGGCAGCCCCGCCAGATGCCGCTTTGCCTGTTGCGCGTCATTGGCCATCGACAGCAGTTCCTGAAACACCGGAAATCCGCTTTCGTGGCGATCGAACGTCATCTTTTGCCCAAGCCGCCCGGACAGAAAATACTTGTTGCCCAACGCGCGTAACGTTGCCGCCACCCCTTGCACATAGCGCCCGATGATGGCGACATCGCCTTTGCTCAGCGACCGTTCCGCCTCCATCGCGGCGGCCACGCGGGTCAGATGCCCGGTGATCCGCCCGAATTTGGCAAAGTAGCGCCGCGCGATTGCGATGTCGTGCAGTTCCGCGTGGTCGCGGGCCAGATCGGTTTCCACCATTTACGCGCCGTACAGATTCTTGTCGTGTTTCTCGACGATCTTTTGAAACCGCCGGGCAAAGCGTTCGTCGGCCTTTGCCTTTTCCTCCAGAACCTTCCGCGCAAAGACCATGTGATCCTCGTGCTGCTCCAGCATCTCGGCCATGCGCGCATTGGTGGCAGACCCGATCGCGGCCATCGCCGACTGCGCCTCCTGGTCGGTCTTCACGCCGATCTCGTTGATCCGGTGCGCCACATCCTGTTGCTGCGCCGTCTTCAGCGATTTCGACAGCGCGTCATACAGCACGACCCGCTGCTTTGTGTCGGTCTGCAATTTGTTGATCAGCACCATCTGCGTCGCCGCCTGATTCTGAAGCGAGTCGATCCAGGTCTTTCCCTTCTCGATGTACCGTTCAAGCGTCTGGCTTTTCGCAAGCTGGACCTGCTCGTTCTGCACCATCTCGTTGTAACGGGTGTTCAGTTCGGCCAGTTGCGTTTCCAGTTTGGTTCGCGCGGCGGCATCCTGTTCGACACCGATCCTGTTTTCCAACTCGATGATCTTCGGGTCCAGCGCCATAATCCCGGTGCGCAGCCCTTCCAGATCGCCCACCGTGATCTCGCGTTCGTCCAGCGTGCCGACTAGGTTCGCCTCGACCTTGACCTTCTGGTCGTTCAGCATGGCAAGCTGGCCCTCCAGCAGTTTCACAATCACATCCGACTTGCCGATCAGGTCCTGCAACTTGTCATCGACCGACGCGGTGCGCATCCGGTCCTGACGCATCGCGTCCGACTTGGCCTTGGAAAAGAACCCGATCAGGCTTTCCATGCCGGTCTTGTTGCGCATCTCGTTGAACTCTTGGCTGAAACCGGATGTCACATCATCCAGTCCCATGATCAGTTCCGCGATATTGGCGTTCATCGCCTCGGTGTGGGCGTGCACATCGGCCAGCGTGGCGTTCTCGATATCGACCGAGATATCGCTGCCCGCCGCCATTTTCGCCCGCGCGGCTTCGATCTTGCCGGTCATTTCGGCAATCTTTCCCTGCGCTTCTGCGACCTGCGCCTGAGATTCTTTGATCTGGGTGTCAAAATTAGACATGCGTTTCCCTCTTATACCAAACACTTAGCCAATATATAGGCAATGTTAATTCGAATTACATCTGTCCGC
Source organism: Pseudogemmobacter sp. W21_MBD1_M6 (assembly GCF_052119585.1). Lineage (NCBI taxonomy): Bacteria > Pseudomonadati > Pseudomonadota > Alphaproteobacteria > Rhodobacterales > Paracoccaceae > Pseudogemmobacter > Pseudogemmobacter sp. W21_MBD1_M6. Next base: position 320,627 of record NZ_JBGQOJ010000001.1, read on the forward strand.
ATTCCGATTTTTCAAATTTCGCGGATGGACGCAACCCGTTGCTCTGATTACGGTCATTATATGACGAGGGTGACAGAAAAACAGCTATTGGATGAAATCGATGCGCGGCGGGATGACCTGATCGCCCTGACGCAGGATTTGATCCGCATTCCAACGCTTAATCCCCCCGGTCGGAACTATCGCGAAATATGCGAATTTCTGGCCGAACGGCTTGGCGCGTCGGGCTTCACCATCGAACTGATCCGCGCGACAGGGGCGATCGCGGACAGCGCGAAATACCCCCGCTGGAATATCGTCGCCCGCCACAATGGCGCCAGAACCGGTGAATGCGTGCATTTCAACAGCCACCACGATGTCGTCGAGGTCGGCCATGGCTGGACCCGCGATCCCTTTGGCGCAGAGCTGGACAATGGCAGGATCTACGGCCGTGGCGCCTGCGACATGAAGGGCGGTCTGGCCACATCCATCATCGCGGCAGAGGCCTTTATCGCCACGCACCCCGACTATCACGGCGCAATCGAGATCAGCGCCACGGCGGACGAGGAATCCGGCGGGTATGGCGGCGTCGCCTATCTGGCCGAACAGGGGTATTTCGATCCCGCCCGCGTGCAGCACGTCATCATCCCCGAACCGCTGAACAAGGACCGCATCTGCCTTGGCCATCGCGGGGTCTGGTGGGCCGAAATCGAAACGCAGGGCCGCATCGCACATGGCTCTATGCCGTTTCTGGGGGATTGCGCCGTGCGACACATGGGGGCGGTGATCGACCAGATGGAACAGTATCTGTTCCCGCTGCTGGCCGGCAAACACACCGCGATGCCTGTCGTGCCGGACGGCGCGAAACAATCCACCCTGAACATCAATTCGATCCACGGGGGCGCGGTGGAACAGGACGCCGACTATACCGGCCTGCCAGTGCCTTGCGTTCCGGATTGCTGCCGCATCGTGATCGACCGCCGTTTTCTGATCGAGGAAGACATCGCAGAGGTCAAGCGAGAGGTCACAGCCATGCTGGACCAGATCAAGGCCCAACGCCCGAATTTCAAATACGAAATCCGCGACCTGTTCGAGGTCCAGCCGACAATGACCGACAGAAACGCGCCGGTGGTGCGCACCGTCGCAGAGGCGATCCAAAAGGTGCTGTCCCGCGCGCCCGAATATGTCGTGTCACCCGGCACCTATGACCAGAAACACATCGACCGCATCGGCAAGCTGAAAAACTGCATCGCCTACGGCCCCGGCATCCTTGACCTTGCGCACCAGCCCGACGAATGGATCGGTGTGCAGGACATGGTGGACAGCGCCAAGGTCATGGCACTGACACTGGCGGAATTGCTGTTACCAAAGCCCTAGGCGGGGCGCACGTCCATATTGTCGATCAGGCGCACGTCGCCCAGCCATGCGGCGGCAAAGATATGCGCGGGCCGGTCGGCATGGTCCATCATCACCAGATCCTGCGCGCCACGCAGTTCCAGATACTCGACCTCGCGGAACCCCGCCGACAGGATCGCGGTGCGCGCCGCAGCCAGCGCGACGCTGGCGGTCTGGCCGGCGCAAATTCTGGCCGCGGCATCGCGCATCGCCCGCGGCAAGGCGGGGGCAAGGGCCCGCTCCTCGCCCGTCAGGCGCTGGTTGCGGGACGAAAGCGCAAGCCCGTCCGCCTCGCGCACCGTCGGGCATCCGACAACTGTGACCGGAACATTCAGATCGGCCACCAGACGGCGCACCACCTGCAACTGTTGCCAGTCCTTTTCCCCGAAATACGCGCTGTCGGCCAGTGTTTGCAGGAACAGCTTTGTCACCACCGTGGCCACGCCGTCGAAATGACCGGGCCGGTGCGCGCCGCACAACGCGTCACTGATACCCGCGACCGAAACCGTGCTCGCAAAGCCCTGCGGGTAAACCTCGTCCGGCATCGGCGCAAAGATCAGATCGACGCCAAAGGGTGCCAGCAGCGCCGCATCGGTTTCCTCGGTGCGGGGGTATTTTTCCAGATCGGCCGGGTTGTTGAACTGCTTGGGGTTCACGAAAATCGTCACGATCACCCGGTCCGCGCCACGCTTGGCCGCCTGCACAAGACTCAGATGCCCCTCGTGCAACGCGCCCATGGTCGGCACCACTCCCACGCGCTCGCCCGCCGCTTTCCAGCCGGCCACAACAGCCCGCAGGTCGGCAACGGTTCTGACGACAAGCGGGCTCATTTCGACGGACTTTTCTTCAGGGTATCGGGGAACACATGCTCTGCCGCCGGAAATACCCGCGCCCGCACATCGGCCGCATAAGCCGCGATCGCCTCGTCCGCCGTATGGCCCAGTTCGGCATAACGCTTGACGAATTTGGGCCGGAAATCCGTGAACAGACCCAGCATGTCATCGACCACCAGAATTTGCCCGTCGCACGCGACAGAGGCCCCGATCCCGATCGTCGGGATAGGCAGCGCGCCCGCAATATCGCGGGCCAATCCATCCGGCACCTTTTCCAGAACAACCGCAAACGCGCCCGCACCCGACACGGCCTGCGCATCGGCGATCACCCGCGCGCGGTCCGCATCGCGCCCCTGCACCTTATATCCGCCCAGCGTGTTCACCGACTGCGGCGTCAGCCCGATATGGGCCATCACCGGCACACCCCGCGCCGTGAGAAAGGCAATCGTTTCCGCCATATGCTGCCCGCCTTCCAGCTTGACCGAAGGGGCACCCGTCTCGGCCATCAGCCGCACGGCATTGCGGAACGCCTGCTGTGGGCTTTCCTCGTAGCTGCCGAACGGCATGTCGATCACGCACATCGCGCTGGTGTTTCCGCGCATCACCGCCTGCCCGTGCAGGATCATCATCTCCATCGTGACGCCCAGCGTCGAGGGCAACCCGTGCAGCACCATCCCCAGACTATCGCCCACCAGAACAACATCACAATGCGGGTCCACCAGACGCGACACCGGTGTCGTATAGGCGGTCAGACACACCAGCGGCACGCCGCCCTTTCGCGCCAGAATATCGGTCGGCAGGGTCGGGCGGACGGGGGGGGGTGCGCTCATCAGTCGGGGCCTCGCATGGAAATTACAGGTGGCCGCCTTATATTAACCCCGCCCCTGTCGCACCAGTCTTTCCTTGATCGCGGCGGCCTGCCCGCCACCGGAACGCTTGATTGACACGCGTCGGCAGTGAATACTCGCGCCAAGGCCCCTCTTGACATAAGGACCAACGCCCATGCTGTCCCACCTCAAACTTACCCTGGCCGCCCTTGCCCTGTCTGCGGGCACCGCCATGGCCGCGCAGGATACAATCACCATCGGCATGGTGCTGGAACCGCCGAACCTTGACCCCACAGGGGGCGCCGCCGCCGCAATCGACGAGGTGGTCTATGCCAATATATTCGAGGGCCTGACCCGCTTTGGCGCCGACGGCGCCGTCAAACCCGCACTGGCAAAAACATGGGAGGTCTCTACAGACGGCCTTGTCTATACCTTCCACCTGCAATCCGGCGTCACGTTCCACGACGGCAGCGCGATGGACGCCGAGGATGTCAAATTCAGCCTTGACCGCGCCCGCGCCGAGGACAGCACAAATGCGCAAAAGGCGCTGTTCAAAGACATCGCAGAGGTCGCGATCATTGACCCTCTGACCGTCACTGTCACGCTGTCCGCACCCAACGGCAGCTTTCCGTTCAACATGGCATGGGGCGACGCGGTGATCGTGGCACCCGAATCCGTGGCCACGGACGCTACAGACCCGATCGGCACCGGCCCGTTCAAATTCACCCGCTGGGTGCAGGGCGACCGCGTGGAAATGGAAAGCTATCCCGCCTATTGGGGGCCAAAGCCCGCGCTGACCAAGGCAACGTTCAAGTTCATTTCCGACCCCAACGCCGCCTTCGCCGCGATGATGGCAGGCGACGTCGATGCCTTCCCGAACTACCCCGCGCCAGAGACGCTGGACCTGTTCCGCACTGACCCGCGCTTTGCGGTCAGCGTCGGCTCGACCGAGGGCGAGACGATCCTTGCGATGAACAACAAACAACCGCCTCTGGACAACGTGAAGGTCCGCCAGGCGATCAGCCACGCCATCAACCGGTCCGACATCATCGACGGCGCCATGTTCGGCAACGGCACCCCCATCGGCACCCACTTTGCGCCGCATAATCCCGACTATGTCGATCTGACCGCGCAATCCGCCTATGACCCCGAACTGTCGATCAAGCTGTTGGCGGAGGCGGGCGTGTCCGGCCTGAAACTGCGCCTTTCCCTGCCCCCGCCCACCTACGCGCGGCGCGGAGGAGAGATCATCGCCAGCCAGTTGCGCGACGTCGGGATCGAAACAGAGATCAGCAATCTGGAATGGGCCCAGTGGCTGGAACAGGTGTTCAAGGGCAAGGATTTCGACCTGACAATCGTCAGCCATACCGAACCGATGGACATCAACATCTACGCGCGGCCCGACTACTACTTTCAATACGGAAAACCGGAATTCGTGGCACTGATGGACCAGCTGACCCTGACCAGCGATCCGGCGGCGCGGTCCGAATTGCTGAAAGGCGCGCAACAGATGATCGCTGACGATTACGTCAACGCCTATTTGTTCCAGCTCGCCTATACCAGCGTCCGCAACGCCAAAATCAAAGGCATGTGGGAAAACGCGCCGACACAGGCCAACGACCTGACCGGCGTCAGCTGGGCGGACTAGGGCGCGGTCGGCAATTGACCCCTCGCAGAATTGTTGCATCTTTTTGGTCAAGCATCGGCTACACTGTTAAGGTGCAACAATAAAACGGGGTCAATCATGGGTCTATCGGCACTTATCGTCACTCTGATCATCGGGGGCATCGCCGGCTGGTTGGCGGGTCTGATCGTCAAGGGCTTCGGCTTTGGCCTTTTGGGGAATATCATCGTGGGGATCGTTGGCGCATTTGTCGCCAGCTTTCTGTTCCCGCGCATCGGCCTCAACATCGCAAGCGGCATGATCGGCGCGATCATTCACGCCACTATCGGCGCGGTTATTCTGCTGTTCCTGATCAAGGTCATCAAACGGGCTTAGGCCCGACCTGTCTTACTTTGTTCCTTAAATACTCCTGCCGGAGGCGGCCACTTGCGCCACCGGCAGGGATCGCTTGGCTAGCCAACCACGTTGAACTCAGGCCCGTAAGGATATTTAGTAATGTCCTCGGCGCCGTCCTCTGTCACAATCAGAATATCGTGCTCGCGGTAACCGCCCGCACCGGGCTGTCCGGCAGGAATCGTCAGCATCGGCTCCATCGAGATCACCATGCCGGGTTCCAGCACGGTGTCGATGTCCTCGCGCAGTTCCAGACCGGCCTCGCGACCGTAGTAATGCGACAGCACCCCGAACGAATGGCCATAGCCAAAGCTGCGATATTGCAGCAACTGCCGCTCCTCAAAGAACGCGTTCACACCGGCGGTGATTTCGGCACAGCTGACGCCGGGCTTGATCAGGGACATCCCCAGTTCGTGCGCGCCGATGTTCGCCTGCCAGATCGCAAGCGAGGCAGGATCAACGGTTTCCACAAACATCGTGCGTTCCAGCGCGGTGTAATACCCCGAGATCATCGGAAAGGTGTTCAGCGACGCGATATCGCCCCGCTCCAGCATCCGCCCCGTCACAGGGTTATGCGCGCCGTCGGTGTTCAGGCCCGACTGGAACCAGACCCAGGTGTCGCGATATTCGGCATCGGGAAAGGCGCGGGCAATCTCGGCCTCCATCGCGTCGCGCCCCGCCATCGCCACGTCGATCTCGCGCACACCGGCCCGGACCGCATCACGGATCGCAAAGCCCCCCACGTCCGCCACCCGCGCGCCTTCGCGGATCAACGCGATCTCGGCGGGTGATTTACGCATCCGCTGGCGCATCGTGGCAGGGGCCAGATCAACCACCCGCGACGGCTGCAAGACCGCCATCAGCTTTTGGCTGTGCGCCAGCGTCAGGTGATCCTCTTCGATCCCCAGAACGCGGCCCGCACCGGTCACCGACAGGATTGCCCGCCAGTAATTATCGCGCTTCCAGTCGGTATAGGTGATGTTGTCGCCATGACAGCGCCGCCAGGGCTGGCCCGCGTCGATGCCTGCGGAAATCGTCACGCTTTCGGTGGGGGTGACGACCAGCGCATAGGGCCGCCCGAACGCGCAATACAAAAAACCCGAATAATAGGCGATGTTGTGCATCGAGGTGAACACTGCCGCCTCGACACCCTGCGCCGCCATAATTTTGCGCAAGCCTGCAAGGCGCGCATCGAATTCCGCGCCGCTGAATTGCAGCGGGGCCTTGTCGCCGTTGTGCAGGCGGTAGAATTCAGGTCTGTTCGAATGGTCCATAATGGGCCTCCAACTGTCCCCGCGGGGACCGATAAAAGATCCGGGCGTTCAGGACGTTGGGCCATATCGGCCGAGCGCAGGGGCGGACCCCGTCGGCGACGCCATCGCCAGTGCTCGGTGCCATCCATGCCGCAAGTTCCGGATTCCCGCAAGTGGGCAAATTGCAAAGCCCCTTGGCCCCCGCGCCAACCATGGCTAACGTCATCTTATGCTTCGCTATGCCCTCACGCGGCTTTTGTCGCTTTCCCTTAGCCTGATCGCCGCAAGCCTTGTGATCTTTGCGGTGATCGAGGTCATTCCGGGCGATCCCGCCGCCTATATGCTGGGTATGAACGCCAGCCCCGAGTCCGTCGCGGCACTGCGCGATCAGCTTGGCCTGAACGGGTCGCTGGCCAGCCGCTATCTTGACTGGACCTTTGGCATGGTGGCCGGCGATTTCGGCCAGTCCTATACCTACAAGGTCCCGGTCATCGACCTTGTGGCACAGCGCATCTGGGTGTCCCTGCCGCTGGCCTGCATGGCGCTGGTCCTGTCGACGCTGATCGCCTTTCCCATCGGGATCATCGCGGCCGCGCGGCGCGGCAGGCCCACCGATTATGGCATCATGGGGGCCACGCAACTGGGCATTGCGGTGCCGAATTTCTGGTTCGCCATGCTGCTGGTGCTGGTCTTTGCCATCAATCTGCGCTGGTTTTCCGCAGGTGGGTTTGCAGGATGGGACAAGGGGATGCTGGCGGGGATGAAATCGCTGCTGCTGCCCGCCATCGCGTTGGCCCTGCCGCAGGCCTCGATCCTGGCGCGGGTCATGCGCTCTGCCCTGATCGAGACGCTGGATCAGGACTATATCCGCACCGCCCGCGCCAAGGGTCTGACCCGCCGTCAGGCCATCACCCGCCACGCCCTGCGCAACGCGATGATCCCCGTGCTGACGATCATCGGCCTGCAATTCAGTTTCCTGATCGCAGGCGGCATCATCATAGAGCAGGTGTTCTTTTTGCCCGGCCTCGGGCGCCTGATCTTTCAGGCGATCACCCAGCGCGACCTGATCGTGGTGGAAAGCGTCGTGATGCTGATGGTCTTTGCGGTGATCCTTGTCACCTTCATTGTCGATCTGGCCTATGCGGCCATTGACCCGCGTCTGCGGCGCCGCGCATGAGGTGGCCGGTGCAACTGATCCTTGGGGCGGGCTTTGCGGGGCTGTTCCTTGTCGCCGCGATGGCCTCGCTGGTCTGGACGCCGCATGACGTGACGGTCCTTAGCATCGCGGCCAAGCTAAGGCCGGTCGGGGGCGACTATCTGCTGGGCACCGACCATTTCGGGCGCGACGTGCTGTCGATGCTGATGGTCGGCGCGCGCACCTCGATTGCGGTGGCGATTGTCGCCGTCGGCATCGGCATGGCGCTTGGCGTGCCCCTGGGCCTGACCGCCGCCGCCAACAAGGGCAGCCTGCTGGACGAGGTCATCATGCGCGGCAACGACCTGATCTTTGCCTTTCCCAGCCTTGTCATCGCCATTCTGATTACCGCCGTTTTCGGCCCCTCGGCGCTGAACGCGATCATCGCCATCGGCATCTTCAACATCCCCGTTTTCGCCCGCGTCACGCGCGGCGCGGCGCTGTCGCTCTGGACGCTGGACTATGTTCTGGCGGCCCGCGTTTCGGGCAAGGGAAAACCCCGCATCAGCGTCGAACACATCCTGCCGAACATCGCGAACCTGTTGATTGTTCAGGGCACGATCCAGTTCAGTCTGGGCATTCTGGCCGAGGCGGGCCTGAGCTATGTCGGCCTTGGCGTGCAGCCCCCGACCCCCAGTTGGGGCCGTATGCTGGCCGATGCGCAAACCATGATCTACACCGATCCGCGCCTTGCCCTGCTGCCCGGTCTTTGCATCGTCATCACCGTTCTGGGGCTGAACCTGATGGGCGACGGCCTGCGCGATCTGCTGGACCCGCGCCTGCGACGGGGCCGCCAATGATCCGCGTGTCCGACCTGTCCCTGACGATCCACGGCACGCCGGTCCTGTCCGGCGTATCGTTTCAGGTGGACCCCGGCCAGATCGTCGGTCTGGTTGGCGAAAGCGGGTCGGGCAAGTCGATGACCGCCCTTGCCCTGATGCAGTTGTTGCCCGCCGGATCCGTTACCGGCGGCACCGCGCTTCTGGACGGCCAGAACCTGTTGACCACGAACGAAGCCCGTATGTGCGGCCTGCGCGGCAACAAGATCGGGATGATATTCCAGGAACCGATGACCGCGCTGAACCCGGTCCAGACCATCGGCGATCAGGTATCCGAGACGCTGATGATCCACGGGAAGGCCCGCCGCGCCGAGGCGCGCAGGGCCGCGCGGGACAAGCTGCTGCGCGTCGGGCTGGACCTGCCGCTGGACCGGTATCCGCATGAATTGTCCGGTGGCCAGCGTCAGCGGGTCTGCATCGCCATGGCCATCGCGCTCCGCCCTCAACTGCTGATCGCGGACGAGCCGACAACCGCGCTGGACGTGACGACACAGGCGCAGATCCTGTCCTTGCTGAAGGGGCTGGTGGACGAGGAACAGATGTCGCTGTTGCTGATTACCCACGACCTTGCCGTCGTGGCCGGCATGGCCGACCATGTGGCGGTGATGCAGCAGGGCCGGATCGTGGAACAAGGCCCGACAGAGACGCTGTTCCGCACCATGCGCCACCCCTACACCCGTCAACTGTTCGCCGCGTCCGGTCACCAGCCAAAGCGTAGCCCGCAGGTCGAAAACACCCCGCTTCTGGTGGTCGAAAACGCGCAGCGCACCTATGCGCAACCCCGCACCGGCCTGATCCGCCGGCCCGCGCCGTTTCGCGCGGTGAACGGTATCAGCTTTACGCTGCACAAGGGCGAAAGCCTTGGACTGGTGGGGGAATCGGGGTGCGGCAAATCCACCCTGACCCGCGCGATCCTCGGGCTTGATCCGTTGCAGGGCGGCAGCATCACCCTTGGCGGTCTGCCCGTGCGGGCCGGTGATCCTCGGATGCAGGTGGTATTTCAGGACCCCTACGGCAGCTTTAACCCGCGCCACCGCGTCGCCCGCCTGATTGCCGAACCGTTCCACACCACGGGGCGTCCGCATGATGCCGAGCCCCGCATCGCAGAGGCGCTGACCGCAGTCGGCCTGTCCCAAGGCGATGCGCATAAATACATCCACGAATTTTCGGGGGGCCAGCGCCAGCGCATCGCCATCGCCCGCGCCCTGATCACCAAACCGCAGCTTATCGTGCTGGACGAGGCGGTGTCGGCCCTTGATGTCAGCATCCGTGCGCAAATCCTTGATCTGCTTGCCGGGCTTCAGGTGCGGTTCCACCTTGCCTATCTGTTCATCAGCCATGACCTGACCGTCGCGCGTGCCATCACCGACCGCGTGATGGTCATGAAAGCGGGGCAAATCGTCGAGCACGGCCCGACATCCCGCGTCTTTGACGCGCCCGCCCACCCCTATACCCTGCAACTGATCAACGCGGCACCGATGCTGCCAAAGGACTGGACCCATGACACTGCCACTTTGGTTTGATCCCGAACTCGTCTTTATCAACGGCGTCTGGCGTGCACCCGATGCGGGCGGGGTGCTGCCGGTCGAAGACCCCTCTGACGGCGGGCAGATCGCGCAAATCGCACGCGGAACATCCGCCGACATCGACGCCGCCGTCGAGGCGGCCGAGGCCGCGTTGCACAGCGACTGGGGCCGGATGACCGCGACAGAACGGGGCCGCGTTCTGACCCGTATCGGCCAACTTGTCCTGACCCGCATCGACGATCTGGCGATGATAGAGGCGCGCGATGTCGGCAAGCCGCTGACGCAGGCCCGCAACGACGCCATCGCCCTTGCCCGCTATATGGAGTTCTACGGCGGGGCGGCGGACAAGATCATGGGCGAAACCATCCCCTATCTGGACGGCTACACTGTTTACACCCTGCGCGAACCGCACGGGGTGACGGGCCATATCGTGCCATGGAACTACCCGATGCAGATCATCGGTCGGTCCGTTGGCGCGGCGCTGGCGATGGGAAATGCCTGCGTGCTGAAACCGGCAGAGGAGGCCTGCCTGACCGCCCTGGCCTTTGCCGCCCTCGCACAGGAGGCGGGCCTGCCGGACGGCGCGTTGAACGTGGTGACGGGGTTGGGCGAAGAGGCGGGCGCCGCGCTGGCCGCCCATAAGGGCGTCAGGCACATCAGCTTTACCGGATCGGTCGGCGTCGGCACCCTGATCCAGACCGCCGCCGCCCGCAATGTGGTGCCGGTGACGCTGGAACTGGGCGGTAAATCCCCGCAGGTGGTGTTCGACGACGCCGATCTTGACGCCGCCCTGCCGTTTCTGGTCAACGCGGGCATCCAGAACGCGGGCCAGACCTGTTCCGCCTCCTCGCGCATTCTGGTGCAGCGCGAGGTGCACGACACCCTTCTGGCCCGCATGGCAGAGCGTTATAAAACCCTGACCGTGGGCCGCGCGGTGGACGACCCAAGCGTCGGACCGCTGATTTCAGCCCGCCAGAAAGACATCGTATCGGGATTTCTGGCAAAGGCACAAGACCTGACAATCGCGGCGCAGGGGCGGATGCAGGATGCGCCGCGCGGCGGGCATTACGTCCTGCCCACGCTGTTGTCCGGCGTCAGCCCCGACCATCCGCTGGCGCAGGATGAAATCTTTGGTCCTGTGCAGGTGGTCATTCCCTTCGACGACGAGGATGACGCAATCCGCATCGCCAATGGCACCGACTTCGGCCTTGTCGCGTCGATCTGGACCCGCGACGGTGCGCGACAAATGCGGATGGCCAAACGCCTGCACGCGGGTCAGGTTTTCATCAACAACTACGGCGCGGGCGGCGGGGTCGAACTGCCCTTTGGCGGGGTCGGAAAATCCGGCCACGGGCGCGAAAAAGGGCTCGAGGCGCTCTATGGCTTCAGCACCCTAAAAACCGTGGCGGCGTATCATGGCGGATAGCAAAACGATCCTGTCCGACGGATGGATACTTGAACCGCTGACCTATGCTTGCGACGCAGACAGGGTTCTGTCGCTGGCGTTGCGGGCAAGCGACTATATCCAGCTTGAAACAGGGGCGTTGCCCGATGCAGAGTGGGTAAAGGCGGAATTCGCCAGCACGCCGCCCGCGCTGGGGCCAAAAGGCCTGCTGCATCTCGGGATCAGCCGCCCGAACGGGCATCTGGGCGGCATCGTCTTTGTTGCCCGCGGGTATGAGACGGCGCAGGAATGGTATCTTGGCCTTGTCATGCTTGACCCCGCCGACCGCGGAAAAGGGTTGGGACGCAACGCGCTGGATGCGATTGTGCAGATGGCAACCGATGCGGGGGCAACGTCGCTTAAGGTGGCCGCCCTAAAGGACAACCCGAAAGGCCGAAAGTTCTGGGAAAGAGAGGGTTTTTCCCTTGTGCGGCAGGTTCCGCCAAAGCCCGGCGGTGACGGGCATATGCGTCATGTCATGCAACGAATTATCAAAGGAAACGCCACATGAGACTCTTGGGTAAAACGGCAATCATCACCGGAGGCGGCTCTGGCTTCGGCGCGGGCATCGCGCGGAAATTCGCCGCCGAAGGCGCGCGTGTCATGGTGGCCGACATCAACAGGGATGCCGCGCAAAGCGTCGCAGCCGAGGTCGGCGGCATCGCCCACACTGTGGACGTCGCAAGCAACGACAGCGTGCAGGCGATGGCGCTGGCCGCACTTGCCACCTTTGGCACGCTGGATGTTCTGGTGAACAACGCAGGCATCACCCATCTGCCGATGATGATGGAGGAGGTGCCAGAGGAGGCGTTCGACCGCGTCCTGTCGGTCAATGCCAAGTCCGTCTATCTGACAGCCCGCCACCTTGTGCCGCATATGAAGACCAACGGCAAAGGCGCGATCCTGAACATCGCGTCAACGGCAGGTGTATCGCCGCGCCCGCGCCTGAACTGGTACAACGCCTCGAAGGGCTGGGTGATCACCGCGACAAAGGCGATGGCGGTCGAACTGGCGCCGTTCGGCGTCCGCGTCAACGCGCTGAACCCTGTGGCGGGGGAAACGCCCTTGCTGAAATCATTCATGGGCGAGGACACGCCGGAAATGCGTGCCAAATTCCTGTCCACCATTCCGCTGGGCCGCTTTTCCACCCCCGAGGATATGGGCAATGCCGCCTGTTTCCTGTGCTCTGACGAGGCCAGCATGATCACTGGCGTCGCCATGGAAGTGGACGGCGGGCGCTGCATATGACCCTGGGCTTTGTGAAACGCCTGCTGGGGATCTCTCCGCAGCCACAGGCCGAACCGGCCGAACCGCTGCCCCCCGGCACGTTGCGGCTGCATTTGTTCCACGGCGCATTCGAGACCGAAGAGGATGCGCTTGCCTATTGCTTCGATGCGCCCGACCCGGACCTGCCGGAACCCTTCACAAATGACCTGCCGGAGGCCTTCGTCGATACTGATTTTGTCGAGGTTAGTTATGGCGATGCCCGCCATTCGGCCCTCAGCGACTATTTCCATTCCGATCTGGCCGAGGATCTGCTGGACCGGCAGGGCGACGCAAACACATTGGTTATCGTTGTCGAAGAGGCGTTCGGCGGCTTTCCCTTCCGGGTGCACGACACGCCCCGCCTGACCTACATGGGCCCGTTCGAGGCCGACCTGACAAAGCGAGGCACATGATGCGACCCGGACCGCTGAACCTGATCACCGATGTCGCGGGCCTGCGGGTCGGCAACGCCTGTGACCACCACATCAAAACCGGCGCGACCGTGCTGGTCGGCGATGCCCCCTTTGTTGCGGCGGTGCATGTCATGGGTGGCGCACCGGGCACGCGCGAAACCGATCTGCTGGCCCCCGACAAGCTGGTGCAACAGGTGGATGCGCTGGTTCTGTCCGGCGGATCGGCCTTTGGCCTTGATGCGGCGTCTGGCGTTGCCGACGACCTGCGGGCGATGGGGCGCGGGTTTGCCGTCGGCGACCAGCGGGTGCCGATCGTGCCGGGGGCCATCCTGTTCGACCTGCTGAACGGCGGCGACAAGGCATGGGGAAACAACCCCTACAAGGCGCTGGGGCGCAGGGCGCTGGCCGCCGCCGGGCAGCAGTTCGCCCTTGGCACGACGGGCGCGGGCACGGGCGCTGTGACCGCCAGCATCAAGGGCGGGCTTGGGTCTGCCTCTGTCATTCTGGACAACGGCATCACCATAGGCGCATTGGTTGCGGTCAACGCACTGGGTCGTGTGACCATGGGCGACGGGCCGGAATTCTGGGCGGCTCCGTTCGAATACGGCGCGGAATTCGGCGGACTGGGTCTGTCCGGCACCTATGACCCGATGCACGAACCCACCCCGGAAAAGCACCACGGGGAAAACACGACCATCGCGATTATCGCCACCGACGCCATCCTGACCCAAGCGCAGGCAACCCGCCTTGCCACCGCCGCCCATGACGGCATGGCCCGCGCGATTGTTCCCAGCCACACGCCCTTTGACGGCGATCTGGTTTTTGCCGCCGCGACCTGCGCCAAACCGCTGGCCGATCCGGTCTGGGACCCGCTGCGCCTTGGCCATGCCGCCGCCACCTGCCTGTCCCGCGCCATTGCCCGCGCGATATTCGAGGCCACAGCCGCGCAGGGCGACCCGCAACCGACATGGCGAGACCGCTTCGGGCGTTAGCCCAGCAGGGCGGTCATCAGGGGGCCGTTCTTGTTCTCCAGCCCCTCGATGACATTGAAATGATGCAGGTCGGGCGCAATGTGAAGCGTCGCGTTTGACCAGTTGTCCGCCAACCACCGCGCCTGATCCAGAAATACAGGCCGTTCCGCGCCACCAACCCAAACCGTGACCGGCACATCGCGCACATCCCTGTGCAAGGCGGGGCTTTCGTCTGTCGCCTCTGCCATATCCATCCGCAAATCGTCGTTGATCGCGGTCTGCAACAGCGGGCGCAAATCGGTGACCGGCGAAATCGGCACAACCCGCAGCAGCCGCGCGGCAACATCGTCGGGCAACGCCACATCACCGCACAACATGCGCGACACCAGATGCCCGCCCGCCGAATGCCCCGCCAGAACAACCGGCCCCGCAACGCGCCCCGCCGCAGCTGTCACCGCACGCGCAATCTGGCGGGTTATGGCGGCCACGCGTGCCTCTGGCGCAAGCGTATACCCCGGCATTGCAACGGCCCAGCCCCGCGCCAACGCGCCCGCCGCCAGATGCGACCACATGGATTTCTCGAACGCCCGCCAATACCCGCCATGGACGAACACCATCAGGCCCTGTGGCGTCCCTTCGGGCAGAAACAGATCGAACCTTTCGCGCGGCTGGTCGCCGTAGGCGATATCCGTCTCTGATCCCGCCCGCTCGCGGAAGGCCGCAGCGGCCTGCGTCCAGCGCGGCACATAGGTCTCCGCCTGCGGAATGTATTTCGCGTTTGCATAAGCATCATCCATATCCATCGTCCGCTCCCTGAACTTGCGTGTTCGGCTGGACAACAGGCTGCCAGCGTGATCTGCAATTGCCCAAAGAACACCAAAGGAGACCGTTATGCTAGATGCCGTGACAAACCTGCGCGACCTTTTGAAAGACCCGGGCCTATTTGAAACCCGCGCCTTTCTTGGCGGCGAATGGGCCGATGCCGACGATGGCAAGACATTTGACGTCTCGAATCCCGCCCGTGGCGACGTCATCGCCAAAGTGGCGGACGTCACCCGCGCCGAAACCGCCCGCGCCATCGAAGTCGCCCGTATCGCGCAAAAGGACTGGGCGAAACGCACCGGCAAGGACCGCGCCCAGATCCTGCGCAAATGGTTCGACCTGATGGTCGCCAACGCGGATGATCTGGCCACCATCATGACCGCCGAACAGGGCAAACCGCTGGCCGAGGCCAAGGGCGAAGTCCTATATGGCGCATCCTTCATCGAGTGGTTCGGCGAAGAGGCCAAACGGGTCTACGGCGAAACCATCCCCGGCCACCAGCCCGACAAGCGCATCACCGTTCTGCGCCAGCCGATCGGCGTCGCCGCAGGGATCACGCCGTGGAACTTTCCCAATGCCATGATCGCCCGAAAGGCCGCCCCGGCCC
Source organism: Pseudogemmobacter sp. W21_MBD1_M6 (assembly GCF_052119585.1). Lineage (NCBI taxonomy): Bacteria > Pseudomonadati > Pseudomonadota > Alphaproteobacteria > Rhodobacterales > Paracoccaceae > Pseudogemmobacter > Pseudogemmobacter sp. W21_MBD1_M6. The sequence continues at coordinate 336,011 of NZ_JBGQOJ010000001.1, forward strand.
TTGCCGCCGGGTGCAGCTTTGTCGTGCGCCCCGCCGCCCTGACGCCCCTGTCGGCGCTGGCCATGGCGGTGCTGGCGGAACGCGCGGGCCTGCCCAAAGGCGTGCTGAGCGTGATCACCTCGTCGCGGTCATCCGACATCGGCAAGGAGTTCTGCGAGAACCCGACCGTCCGCAAGCTGACATTCACCGGCTCGACCGAAGTGGGCCGTATCTTGCTGAAACAATCAGCGGATCAGGTGATGAAATGCTCGATGGAACTGGGTGGCAATGCCCCCTTCATCGTGTTCGACGACGCCGATCTGGATGCCGCCGTCGAAGGGGCCATCCTGTGCAAGTTTCGCAACAACGGCCAGACCTGCGTCTGCGCCAACCGGATCTACGTGCAGGCCGGGGTCTATGATGCCTTCGCCGCCAAGCTGGTGGCGCGCGTGAACCAGTTGAAGGTCGGCGACGGCCTGACCGGCGGTGTCGATCTTGGCCCGCTGATCGAACCTGCCGCCATCACCAAAGTCGAAGAGCACCTGAAAGACGCCCTGTCCAAAGGCGGCAGCTTGCTGACCGGCGGCAAGCGCCATGCTCTGGGCGGCATGTTCTTTGAACCGACCATCGTGTCGGGCGCGACGATGGATATGCAGGTCGCACAGGACGAAACCTTTGGCCCCTTTGCGCCATTGTTCAGGTTCGACACCGTGGACGAGGTCATCGAAATGGCCAACGACACGATCTTCGGCCTTGCGTCCTACTTCTACGCCAAAGACCTCAGCCGCGTGTACAAGGTTGCCGAGGCGCTGGAATACGGGATCGTCGGCATCAACACCGGGATCATCTCGACCGAGGTCGCGCCCTTTGGCGGCGTCAAGCAGTCGGGCCTTGGCCGCGAGGGCAGCCACCACGGCATCGAGGACTATCAGGAACTGAAATATCTGTGCATGTCGGTCTGATCAGGAAAACCGGCCGCACCCGCGTCTTTCGCAGGTGCGGCCACCTTCCTTGCACGCCCTTGATACTTTGTTCCTTAAATACTCAAAAAAATTCCAAGGATTGACCATTCCCCTGCGTCCAATCAAATGTCATGCGCATGGAAACTTCAGACGAGGCTTTGGCCGAAACAGCAGCCACCGGAGACCGCGATGCCTTTGCGGTGCTTCTGGCACGGCATTACGACCGTCTGTTCCGGTTGTGCTTTCGCCTGACGGGAACCGGTGCCGATGCCGAGGATCTGACGCAGGACATCTGTGCCGCCTTGCCCGCCAAGCTGCGCGGCTACCGCGCAGAGGCGCGGTTCGGCACCTGGCTGTACCGCGTCGCCGTCAACGCCGCCCATGATCGCCGCCGCCGCGCCGCAAGCCACGCCCGCGCGGCGGATGGCTGGGGCGATTGGGAACTGGCAAGGCAGGCCACAATGGCCGAGGCCCGAACCGGCCTTGACTGGCTCGGCACCGCGATGAACGCCCTGCCGGTGGATCTGCGCGACACCGTCGCCTGCACTCTGGATGCCGACATGACCCATGCCGAGGCCGCCCTTGTTCTGGGCATCAGCGAAGGCACGGTGTCCTGGCGCATGTCAGAGGTCAAAAGGCGCCTGCGGGCGATGAAGGAACAGGAGGCGCAGGTATGAATGACGAACTGGACGATCTGAAATCCGCGCTGGACCGCGCGACCCCCACCCCCGATGCCGCGACACGGGCCGCACATCTGCGCGTGGCTCAGGAAAATTTCGACGCTCTCCAAGGATCGCGGCCCGCGCCGCGTCCCATCTTTGACCGCCAGACCAAATGGGCGGGGTTCAAAACCGGAGCGAAAGCAATGTTCGACATCCTGACCACACGCGGCGCCCTGACCGCCAGCACAGCCCTTGTCGCCCTTGGCCTGATCTATCTGATCCCGACGGGGGGCGATCCGGTCCCGCCGCCTTCCCTTGTCACCGCGTCTGACAAGGTCCGCATTGAGACGCAGGTGACCCCGAAACCCGCAGTCCGGCTCGCACCTAACGCCCCCGCCGAGGCAGCCCGCCAACGCAGCCCCGACGCCGACGCCGAATTCACCGTCGGCGCAATGGCCCCCGCCCCGTCGCTTGCCGACAACAGCATCCTTATCGCGCCCGATACCGAAGCTTTCGCGAACGGCCCCGCCAACCCGTTAAGGATCACCGCGACCGATCCCGTTTCGACCTTTTCCATCGACGTTGATACGGCGTCCTATTCCGTCATCCGGTCGTCGCTGATGCAGGGTCGTATGCCCCCCCAAGGGGCGGTGCGGATCGAGGAAATGGTGAACTATTTCCCCTATGCCTATCCCGCGCCCGAGGGCGACGCCCCGTTCCGCCCCACGGTTCAGGTTATGGCGACCCCGTGGAACGCGGGCACGGAACTGGTGCATGTCGCCATTCAGGGAAGGCGCCCCGCGATCGACACCCGCCCGCCGCTGAACCTTGTGTTTCTGATCGACACGTCGGGGTCGATGGATTCGCCCGACAGGTTGCCATTGCTAAAGCAATCGTTCCGCCTGATGCTGGCCAAACTAAGGCCTGCGGATCAGGTCGCAATTGTGACCTACGCAGGCAGCGCGGGGCAGGTTCTGGCGCCCACCTCTGCCACCGAGGCAGCAACGATCCTTGCCGCACTTGACCGGCTGGATGCAGGCGGTGGCACGGCAGGGCAGGCCGGTTTGCAACAGGCCTATTCGGTCGCCGAAAGCATGGCGCAGGACAACAAGGTGACCCGCGTGATCCTTGCCACCGATGGCGATTTCAACATCGGAATTTCAGACCCAGAGGCCCTGAAAACCTACATCGCCGGCAAGCGAGACACAGGAACCTACCTTAGCGTTCTGGGCTTCGGGCGCGGCAATCTGGACGATGCCACGATGCAGGCACTGGCGCAGAACGGCAACGGTCAGGCCGCCTATATCGACACCCTGGCAGAGGCGCAAAAGGTGCTGGTGGACCAGTTGACCGGCGCCCTGTTCCCGATTGCGAACGATGTGAAGGTGCAGGTTGAATTCAATCCCGCACGCGTCGCGGAATACCGCCTGATCGGCTATGAAACCCGCGCCCTGAACCGCGAGGATTTCAACAATGACCATGTGGACGCAGGCGAGATCGGCGCGGGCCATTCGGTCACGGCGATCTACGAGGTGACGCCGACAGGGTCGCCCGCCATCCTGAACGATGCGCTGCGCTATGGCGCACCGGCGGCAACCGGCGACAGTGACGAACTGGGCTTCCTGAAACTGCGGTATAAATCCCCCGGTGCGGCCAGCAGCCAGTTGATCGAGGTTCCGATTGTGCGGGGCGGCCCGCTGTTGCCCGACACAGGGTTCGCAACTGCCATCGCGGGGTTCGGACAACTTCTGACGGGCAGCGCCTATATCGACGGCTGGACCTATCAGGACGCCATCGCCCTTGCCAACACCGCGAAAGGCGACGACCCGTTCGGCTACCGCGCCGGGGCAATCACGCTGATGCGTCTGGCGGAATCGCTGTCGGCACAATAGCAAAAAGGGCGCGCACCCGTTACAGATGCGCGCCCTTCATCCGGTGCGGATCAGGCTTGGGCGTCGACCTTGGATTCGACCGCTTTGACCTGAATGTCGTCGGCGCGGGCAATCTCGATCCGGCGGGGTTTCAGCGCCTCGGGCACTTCGCGCACCAGATCAATATTCAGCATCCCGTCCGCATGGGTCGCCCCGGTCACGCGCACGTGGTCGGCCAACTGGAACCGACGCTCGAACGCCCGCGTGGCGATGCCGCGATGCAGATAGGCGCGCGGTGTGTCGTCCCTGGCTTTAGCCCCCGAAACGATCAGTGAACTCTCGCGCACTTCGATCGACAGATCATCGTCCGAGAACCCCGCGACGGCCAGAGAAATGCGATACGCATCATCGGCTGTCTTTTCGATATTATAGGGCGGATAGGTGTTCTGGCTGACATCATTGGTCAGAACACGGTCCATAAGATCGGCGATCTGATCAAATCCGACAGTCGCACGATACAGGGGGGTAAGGTCGAAATTTCGCATGGGAATCCTCCATTGAGCGATACCAGACAAGCGTCACCCTCCGTTGGCGGACGGGCAACAAAGACGTCGCGGCCCGTTTACGGCACCCCGACCCATTAGATGTGGGGAGGGATTTTCAGCGTTTCAAGAGGTATTCAGGGGCGCAGGAATTTTGCGCCGTTCGGGCTGGCGCGGCCCTCTATCGTCAGACGGCGCACAACCGGCTCGATCCGCTTTACCGGGCTTTCGGTCGCTTCCATTTCGGCGATCAACAGCTTTAGCGGCCCCTCGACCGAGGTTCCAATGGCCACATTCGCACTGTCCATCCGTGCCTTGGCCGACACGACAGAGACGATCTGCGCCTCGCCGTTTTCGAACATGAAGACAGGCGCGCCGGAAGACCCGAAATCAACATCGCAGGACAGGATAAGCGTTCCACTTTGCGCGTCCAACACATGGCAGACCTCTTGCAATGACGGCGCCTCGGCGCGATCTTTGGCATAGGATACAACGCCCACCTCGTCGCCCCGGTTGGGCTGCGCGTGGATTTTATAGGGCGTGATGCTTTGGTTGCGGATCGGGTGGGTCAGCTGCAAAAGCGCGACGTCATTGCGAACCCGTTCGACATCAAGGGCGGTGTCATAGACATAGGCCGGATGGATCACCGCGCGCTTCACATCCCGGTAGGACGAGGCGCGACCATTGCGCAGATCTGCCAGAAACTCGACCGTCGTGGGGTCGATCGGGTCGCGCGTTTCCTTGTTGTAAAGGCAATGTGCGGCGGTCAGCACCAGATCGGGCGCAATCAGCGCACCGGTGCAAAACCCGGCACCGCCGATATTCAGGCGGCCCACGGCCTCCCATCCTTTGCTGTCATCGCCCGTCACAAGCGACCTAAGCCTGCTTTCGGCCGGAACCGCGCTGGAAAGTCCGGCCAAAGCCACCGAAAGGATAAGAAGTAAACGCATCTGCCCGCCTGTTTTTCTATGCCTTATATCGCAGGTCCGGCAAAAGTGGGGCAGAAATTATCGCAATATGGGCACAGTATTCCCGCGGGCAGCATACCCTTCGGTCAAGGCCGGTGGTTTCGGCCCGCCCGTCGCCCAGTCGATCAGTTCGACCGTATGCACAATCGGGATTTCGGTGGCCGATCCGATCTGCATCATACACCCGATATTGCCGGCGGAAATGATGTCGGGGTTCTTGGCCTCCAGCGTCTGGACCTTGCGCGCCTTCAACTGCTTTGAGATTTCGGGCTGCATCAGGTTATAGGTGCCCGCCGAACCACAGCACAGATGACTGTCGGCAGGTTCCACCACCTCGAAACCGACCTTTTTCAGCAGGGTTTTGGGGTATGTCTTGATCTGCTGGCCATGCTGCAGCGAACAGGCGGCGTGATAGGCCACGCGCAGCCCTTTTGGCGCGCCATCCGGGACGTCCAGCTTCATCAGAACCTCGGAGATATCCATCGCGATGGCGGCAACCGCAGCGGCCTCTTTCGCCAGGGGTTCATTGCGGAACATATGCCCGTAGTCCTTGACCGTGGTGCCGCAGCCGCTGGTGTTGATGACAATCGCGTCCAGCCCGCCATGCGCCATCTCGCGGGTCCAGGCGGTGATATTCCGCGCCGCAGTCGCGTGGCTCTCGCTGGTTTTGCCCATGTGATGGGTCAGCGCCCCGCAACAGCCCTGACCTTCTGCAATCACCACGTCGCAGCCCAGCCGCTGCAAGACGCGGATCGTGGCGTCGTTGATATCGGTGTTCAACGCACGCTGGGCACAGCCCGTCATCAGTGCAACCCGCATCTTGCGCGGCGAGGCCGCCACAAAGGTCTGCGGATCGTCATTGCGCGAGACCGGCGGGATTTGTTTCGGCGCCATTTCCAGCATCGCCCGCAACCGTGCGTCAGGCATAAGGAACGCAAAGGGCCGCCCGATCTTGGCCCCCAAAAGCGCCAGCCGGAACCGCGACGGATAGGGCAGGATACGCGCCAGAACCCAGCGCAACAGGCGGTCACCCAACGGCCGCTTGTAGGTCTGCTCGATATATTCGCGCGCGTGATCCACCAGATGCATATAGTGCACCCCCGACGGGCAGGTCGTCATGCAGGCCAGACAGGACAGGCAGCGGTCGATGTGTTTGACGGTTTTCTCGTCTGCGGGGCGGCCATTTTCCAGCATATCCTTGATCAGGTAAATGCGCCCGCGCGGGCTGTCCAATTCGTCGCCCAGCACCTGATAGGTGGGGCAGGTCGCGGTGCAGAATCCACAGTGAACGCAGCTGCGCAGGATCTCGTTCGACCGCTGGATCGCGGGATCTTTCAGTTGGTCCGGGCTGAATGTCGTTTGCATGATGTCCTCGGGGTCAGGCCATCAGGCCGGGGTTCAGAATGCCACGCGGATCGAATTGCGCCCGCAGCCCTGCTGTAATCGCGGCCAGGGCCGCCGGTTCGGGCTGGAATGTGCCCAGCCTGGTTTTGGTTTCGGCACTGGCGCGGATGATCGTCGCATGGCCGTTGAAACCGGCCAGTCTGGCCCGCACATCCGTGCCCTGTGGCACCTCTGCCCAGATCAAACCACCGGCCCAGTCGTAAACCACCTTTGCCCCGTCCAGCCGCGCGGCAATCTGCGGCCCGTCGCCCGGCTTGACCGACAGCCGCCAGACGTCACCATCCGTGCCGTGGAATGCCGCGACATCGCGCACCTGCGCCCAGTCTTTCGCGCCCGTCACGGGGTCGGTACCGCATTCGACATCGCCAAAGCCCTGCAACAGCGCCCGCAGCTTTTCGCTACGATACGCCACAGACGCCTCGAACCCTTCGATGCGGATCATCGTCACCGGATGCCCGTCCGGCCCCACGGGCAAATGCGCGGCCCCCGTCACCTCGAAGGGCGACCCGATGGCCATCGACAGCGCGCGCACCGCCTCGGCATCCGACAACCCGTTGATCCGCAACACGCCCGTGCAATCGACATTCGGCAGCACCTTGAACGCCACCTCGGTCAGCACCCCCAGCGTGCCATAGCTTCCGGCCATCAGCTTCACCAGATCATAGCCCGTGACGTTTTTCATCACGCGGCCACCGTTCTTGACGATGGTGCCGCGCCCGTCGACATAGCGCACACCGATCAGATAATCGCGGCACGCGCCCGCCTGAACCCGGCGCGGCCCCGATACATTGGCAGCCACAACGCCACCAATCGTAGGATGGCCGCCCGTGCCCAGCAATCCGCGATGATCCATCGGCTCGAATGGCAGGCGCTGGTTGTCGGCGGCCAATGCGGCCTCGATCTCGGCCAAAGGCGTGCCGGCCCCCGCGACAATCGTCAGCGACCCCGGCTCGTACAGGCTGATCCCGCTCAAACCGCCGGTTTCCAGAACGGCACCCGTCACAGGGTTGCCAACGGGGCGCGTGCCTCCCCCGGTGATCCGCACCGCACCTGTCGCAGTCGCGACCGCCTCGGCCATCTGGGCCTCGTCATTGGGTCTCATTGGCCCTGCCTTTTCTTTGTTCCCCGAAAATCCTCGGGGGTGAATGCGCCACGGGCGCAGAGGGGGCAGACAGCCCCCTGCCTTACGCCGCCCGCCGCGTCGCCGTCGATTTCAGTGGAAATACCTTTGCAGGGTTCAGCAACCATGACGGATCAAAGACGTCCTTGACCCGCAGTTGCGCCTCCAGATCATCCGCTGTGAACTGGTCATACATCAGATCCCGCTTCTCGATCCCCACGCCATGCTCGCCGGTCAGGCATCCGCCCACCTCGACGCATAGCCGCAAAATATCCGCGCCCATCGCCTCGCACAGCTCCAGATCGCCGGGCTTGTTGGCATCGAACAGGATCAGCGGGTGCATGTTGCCATCGCCCGCGTGAAACACATTGCCGACACCCAGACCGTATTCCTTGCTCAACTCACCGATCCGCTTCAAGACATAGGGCAACGAGGACACCGGGATCGTTCCGTCAAGACACATGTAATCGTTGATCTGCCCCATGGCGCCGAATGCAGATTTGCGCCCCAGCCAGATGGCCTTGCTTTCCTCTTCGGATTTGCTCTCGCGCAGCTCGACAGGGTTATGGCCCCGCGCGATCTGCATGATGACGCCCAATTGCTCGTCGATCTCGGCGGGCGATCCTTCGACCTCGATAATCAGCAGCGCCTCGCAGATCGGATAGCCCGCGTGGGCAAAGGCCTCGGTGGCCTCGATGACGGGGCGGTCCATGAACTCGATCGCCACGGGCAGAACGCCCGCCTTGATGATGTCGGACACGCAGGCCCCCGCAACCTCGTTGCTGTCAAAGGCCACCAGCACCGGCCGCGCCCCTTCGGGCTTGCGCAAAATCCGCAGGGTGGCCTCGGTCACGACGCCCAGCTGCCCTTCGGACCCGCAAATCACCCCCAACAGGTCAAGCCCGCCCGAATCAAGATGCGCACCGCCGATTTCGACGATCGTGCCATCCATCATCACCATGGTGACGCCCATCAGGTTGTTCGTGGTCACGCCATATTTCAGGCAATGCGCCCCGCCCGAATTCATCGCGATGTTGCCCGCGATCGCACAGGCAAGCTGCGACGACGGATCGGGGGCATAAAAGAAATCGTTTTCCTCTACGGCGCCGGTCACGCTCAGGTTTGTGCGCCCGGTCTGGACCCGGATAAAGCGGTTGTCGTAGTCGGTTTCCAGAACGTCGTTCAGCCGTGCAACGCCAAGAATGACACAGTCCGCCGTGGGCAATGCCCCGCCAGCAAGCGATGTGCCCGACCCGCGCGGCACGACTGGAACGCCCTCTTCGAAACAGATTTTCAGCACCGCAGCGACCTGTTCCGTCGTCGACGGCAGAACCGCGCAAAGCGGCGGGCATTTATAGGCGGTCAGGGCGTCGCATTCATAGGCGCGGGTTTCCGTTTCGTCATGGATCACCGCATCGCGCGGCAACACGGATTGCAAACGCGCGACCAGCATGGCTTTTTTCTGGATAACCATCTGGTTTGGGACTGGCATTTCCATCGCGACACCCTTTTAATGACTAATTGGTAATTTAATATAACCAATTTAACCGTCTGGCAAGTTATTTGAAACATGTCTAGTCTTCTGCCATGGAACTCATGGATCGTCTTCAGTTTTTTGGCCCGCTTGACCTTGCCGCATTGGCAGTTCTTGCGATTGCGTATCTGGGAACAGGATGGCTGATCGAAAACGCATCCGCCGCACGCCCTTCGGTTTCGGTGCTGATGGCCGATTATCGCCGCGAATGGATGCGCCAGTTCGTGACCCGCCAACCCCGCATTTTCGACGCGACGATCCTTGGAAATCTGCGGCAGGGAACCACGTTCTTTGCCTCGGGGTGCATGATCGCCATCGGCGCGGGGCTTGCGCTTGTCGGAAATACAGAGCGTTTGCTGGGCCTTGCACAGGACCTGTCGCTTGAAAACGCACCCTCTGTCGTCTGGGAGGTAAAGCTGCTGGTGATCTTGCTGTTCGTGGCCAATGCGTTTTTGAAATTCGTCTGGTCGCATCGGCTGTTCGGCTATTGCTCTGTCATCATGGCTGCTGTCCCGAACGAGCCAGACGATCCAGTCGCCCTGCCCCGCGCCGCCCAAGCCGGAGAGATCAACATCACCGCCGCGCGCAGCTTCAATCGCGGCCTCCGGTCGCTCTATTTCGCGCTTGGGACGCTGGCCTGGCTTCTTGGGCCGGTGCCGCTGGTGTTTTCGACCCTCGGCACGGTTCTGGTGCTGTGGCGGCGCGAGTTTTCATCCGATTCCCGTGCCGTCCTTATGGGTCAGCCTGACTGACTGCCCCGACTACCGGCGCCCCTCTCGCAGCCAAGCACCAACAGTCAGCAGCGCCGCCAGCAGCAGGAACAACCATGCGGGCACCAAAGATGTCAGGGTGACATCGGCGGTCACATAGGCGTCGCGCGGGGTGATCCCGATCCAGCCGCGCCCGGCTGCGGGACGGCCCGCGCGCACCTCCCGCAGGTCAGGCACGCCATCCTCCAGCGCCATGATGCCGCCGCGTGTCGCACCGACAGTTTGCGCCAGCTTGTCGCCCGTGGCGATGGTTTCCTCGAACTCGCGCGGGGCTGCGGGGCCAAGCGCCACCACCGCCTCAAGGTCGTCCTGCTTTAGCCGGTACAGCCCGATGTCCGGCCCCTGGAATACGGTCTGATAACGCCCTGGCGACACTTCCTCCAGTGGGACTGTCACGGTGGAGCCGTCGGGCAGGGTCACGTCGACACTGCGCGGCCCCTCGGCAAGCGAACGGCGGATGATCGTCATGCTCTGCCCCGTCGCCTCAGCCCAAAGCGCCTCTTCCTCCAGCTCCGGTTCTTTCATCATCCAGTGCGCCAGACGCCGCAACAGCTCCAGCTGCGGGCCACCGCCCTCGAACCCGCGGTTCCATAGCCATGCATGATCCGAGGCCAGCAGCGCGATGCGCCCTTCGCCGACGCGGTCCAGCACCAGCAGCGGCTTGTCGTCGATCCCACTCATGACCGTCGCACCGGCGGTTGCCTGCATGTCGATCTGGCGGAACCACCGCCCCCATCCGGGGCCTGTCCCGCCTTCGACCTCGGGCGCGAAATCTTCCAATCCGGCGGTCACCGGATGCCGCTGCCCCAGATCGGTCACCAGTGGGGTAAAGCCCTGGTCTATCACGCGGCTGGTCGGCGAAGCGGGCAGAACATCCCCCAAAGGCGAGCGATACAGGCTGTCGGCCGAGGCAAAATCCGGCCCCGCAGCCACCAGAACGGCCCCGCCCCGTGTCACATAGTCCCGCACGTTTTCCAGATAGAGCGTGGGCAGAATGCCGCGCCGTTTGTAGCGGTCGAAAATGATCAGGTCGAATTCGTCGATCTTGTCGATGAACAGTTCGCGGGTGGGAAAGGCGATCAGCGACAGTTCCGAAACCGGCACACCGTCCTGCTTTTCGGGCGGGCGCAGGATGGTGAAATGCACAAGATCGACGCTGCTGTCGGACTTCAGCAGGTTGCGCCATGTCCGCTCTCCAGGGTGCGGTTCGCCCGACACCAGAAGCACGCGAAGACGGTCGCGCACGCCATTGATCTGCACGACGGCGGCATTGTTCCGGTCGGTCAGCTCTCCCTCGGCGGCGGGCACGCTGAACTGGATCACGTTCATGCCGCCATGGGGCAAGGTCACAGGCAGTTCCAGATCCTGCCCGATCGGCACGCGGTAGGATTGCGCCGCCTCTCCGTCGATCGAAATTTCCAGATCGGCCAGGGCATCCTGACGCACAGGCGCCGCCCCCTGATCGTCGATCCGCAGGGTCAAGGTCACCGCCTCGCCCAGAATCGCAAAGGCGGGCGCGTTGGTGATGCTTAGCCTGCGGTCCCAATCGGTCGCATGGCCCGTCAACAAAAGGTGCAGCGGCGCGGGCAGATCAGGGGCGCGGTCCAGATCGTGCAACTGCCCGTCGCTGAGCAGGATGATCCCGGCGATGCGCGCGCGCGGCTCTTCGGCCAGCGCACCCGACACCGCGGTCATCAACAAAGTGCCCTGATCGCCGTCGCCGTCGCCCAAGCTGACGATGCGCAATTCGGTATCGCGCCGCGCCGCGATCTGGCGGGTCAGGTTCTCTATGGCGGCGGTGTTCTGGGCCGTGCGGTCGGACAGGCCCTGACTGGCGCTTTCATCGACGACCAACAGCACAATATCGCTAAGCGGCGCGCGGTCCTCTGTCTGCAAGGACGGGTTCGCCAACGCGCCAAGCAGAACCGCCGCCGCCAACCCGCGCAGCCACCAGCCATTCAGCCCGCGCCACAGGGCAACCCCCAGAAACACAACCACCAACAGCGCCGCCAGAGCCAACAGCGCCGCCGGCACAAGAGGGTCAAAGATCACATGTTCTGTCATTGGCCCAACCTGTCCAGCAGGGCAGGCACATGCACCTGATCCGATTTATAGTTGCCGGTCAGCACATGCATGATCAGGTTCACGCCGAACCGGAACGCGATCTCCCTTTGCCGCTCGCCGGCATAGCCGCGCCCGACAGGGAACATCCTGTTGCCCGCCGTATCGACCGCCCAGGCCGCCGCCCAGTCGTTGCCGCCGATCACCACCGGCGTCACCCCGTCATTGAGGTTGCGAAACGGCATCCCTTCAACCTGTTGCGCGTCCGCAGGGGCAGCCTCGACCCAGACATCATCGCTGTCATAGCGCCCCGGAAAATCCTGAAGCAGGTAGAACGCACGGGTCAGAACATGGTCTGCGGGAAGCGGTTCAAGCGGCGGAATATCCAAAGGTCGCGCCAGTTCCTGCAACTTTCGCCCGTTCGGCCCGCTGCCGCCGAACTGCGCGACATCGGCATCGCGGGTGTCGAACAGGATCATCCCCCCGGTGCGCAGATACCGGTTCAGCCTGGCATAGGCCGCCGCCGATGGCGTCGTTTGATCCAGCGTGACCGGCCAATACAGGAACGGAAAGAACGACAGTTCGTCGTCTTCCAGATTGACCGCAATCGGGTGCGCCGGCTCGATCGAGGTGCGCGAAAAGATCACGTCGGACAAGCCGCGCAGGCCGGCCTGCGCAATGCGGTCCACCTCGGCGTTGCCGGTGACGACATGCGCCAGAACCACCTCGGATGTCGCCGCGATCGCGAATTCATCGGGCGTCTGGGCCTTGGCATCCACTGGCATCAACAGCCCCAGCGCCAACAGCGCCGCAATGCCGCCCCGCGCCCCGCGCAACCGTCCCGACAGCCACAAAGACGCCAGAATATCTACCATCAGCATCATCAAGGCGATCCCCAGAAATGTACCCTTCAGCGCGGTCTCTGTGGCCACGCCCAGCCCTTCAACCACGATCCGCGCGGGCCAGACTGCGGGGCCAAGCACCGTTGTGCGCCCCACCACGTTCACCGCAATGCGGCGATCGTCGCCCGCATAAAGACCGGGGGGCATGTCGGCGGCGGGGCGGCTGTCCGCCAGCCGCTCTCCGGCGATGCCCGCCTGTGCGCCCGCATCCCCGACCTGCCCGAAGGCATCCAGCACTTTGTCCGCCTGCCAGACGGTGCCTGCCAGATCCTTTGCCAAGGGTTCCGCCGGACGGGTCGAAATCGCCAACCGCTCCAGCATCTGCACAAAAAGGCCGGACAGCGGCAGCGTCGACCATTCGGCATTTGCCGTGACATGGAACAACACGACCTGCCCCTGCCCGATCCGTTCCCGCGTGACCAAGGGCGTGCCGTCGGTCAGCGCCGCAATCACGCGCGAGGCCAGCGTCGGGTCGGGCTGCGCCATGACCTGCGCCGTCACCCGCACGTCATCTGGCACTGCCAGCCCGAAGAACGGCGAATCCACATCGAAGGGCCGCAGCGACTTCGGCTCTCCCCAGCTCATCGCGCCGCCCACCGTGCGGCCACCGGACCGCAGACGCACCGGCAGCAACGGATCATCAAGGCTTTGCCCCGGATCCCGCGAGGCCATGCGCGTGCCCGCAAACCGCAGCAGCAAACCGCCTTGATCCACCCAATCCGCCAGACCATCGGTTTCCGCCTGTGTCAGCGTCGCGACATCGGCCAGCACAATCGCATCGGGATTGGCCAGCAGAATGTCCCCGATCGTGCCGTCGATCAGATCGGCGGTCGGTTCCAGCGCCTGCCGCAGATAGTGCAGCGGCGATAACAGTTCCAGCCCTTCGCGGTCATCGCGCCCTGCAATCAACGCCACCTCGCGCCGCTTCAGCGCGTCATCCGTCAGGCTGACCGCCCCGGCAGAGCGGACACCGGCGATCTGGAACCGCGAAATCCGGTTACGCAATTCGGCAGGCAAGGACATCTCGACCAATGTATCCACCGCGCCCGCCGCAAAAACGGCCTCTGCCCGCGCCAGTTCACGCTCTATCCCCACCGGATCCAATCCCATGGCGGCGACCGTCACATCGGATGCGGCACCCGCCACCGCGCGGATCACCGGTATCCGCACTAGGCCCGCATCGAATGTGGCGGGGCGCAGGGCAAGAACGGGACGCGGGCTTTCAAAAACCGTCACGGTGCCCTTTGCCTCCAGCCCTTGCAGCAGGGCGGCGCGGCTGTCGCGGTCAACCCCGTCCGACATCCAGAACGTCTCGAACCGCGCGCCACTTTGCGCCGCGATCCAGCGTTGCACAGCCTGCGCGTCAGGCTCCCACGGGCGGGGGGTCAACCCCGTAAGACGGCTTTCCCAGACATTCGCCGCCTGAAACGCCAAAGCCCCCGCAGGCAGGTCGGTCAACAGGGCAATCGCCACAGGCCGCCCGCCGCGCGCGGCATCCTCCAGCAAGGCCGCGATCCGGCCCTGCCGCCGTTGCCAATCGCGGGCATCGGCCCATGTTCCATCCACCAGAACCAGCAAAGGCCCGCTGCCTGTCCGGTCGACCTGCGGGTTCAGGACCGGCCCCGCGAACCCGATGATAAAGGCGGCAACGGCCAGTATCCGCAGCATCAACAGCCACCACGGCGTTTTGTCGGTCTGCGTCTCGTCGTCCTTCAGCCCCAACAAAAGCGCCACACCGGGAAACCGCCGCCGGATCGGCGCAGGCGGCACGGCGCGCAGCAAGATCCACAGGATCGGCAGGGCGATCAGCCCCGCCAAAAGCCAGGGCAACAGAAATCCGACAGGGCCAAGAATGAACATCAGCGCACCCGTCCCAACGCGCCATACAGCCACAAAAGCGCCGATTGTGCGGGGTCATTCGTGTGGTGGCACCTGTATTGCCAGCCGGTCGCCCGCGCCAGATCGGCCAGCTCCGCCTTGCGCTCTGCCAGTCGTTGCAAATAGCGATCGCGCAGGTGTCCGGCCTTCAGCGTCTCGAACCGTACGGTGTTGCCCATGCTCTCGAACACAGTGCGCCCGTCAAAGGGAAACGCCTCTTCCTGCGGGTCAAGAACCTGCAATATCGCCCCCTTGATCCCGCGGTCGGCCGCCTTGCCCATCGCCGTATACATCGGCCCCATATCGCCCAGAAAATCCGATATGAACAGCGCCCTCGACTGCGGCAGCATTCCGCGCGGCTCGGGTGTGGCGAAATCCGCGTCGTCGTCTTCGGACAGGGCCGCCGCAAGACGCAACAACTGGACCTTGCCTGACCGCGCGGGCATGGCAATCGACGCAAGCCCGACCCGTTCGCCCCCGCGCACCAGCAGCACGGCAATCGCCATCGCCAGCACCCGCGCCCGCGCCGCCTTGGTCGGCAGGGAGGTATCGCTGGAAAACCGCATGGATTGCGCGCCATTGACCCACAGCAGAACCGTCTGCGACGCCTGCCATTCCTTTTCGCGCACGAAATGCACGTCCGACCGGCCCGACCGGCGCCAGTCGATCATCCGCGCCTCGTCGCCCTGCATCGCGGGGCGGTATTGCCAGAACTCGTCGCCCATACCGGCCCTGCGGCGCCCGTGTTCGCCCAGAACAACCGTCGTGGCCATATGCTGCGCCTCTGCCAGCAGCGGCGGCAGGGCACTGGCCAGCCCTTCAGCATCGTGACGAAGACCGGCGGGATAGGTCACGCAGCAGCCTCGATCCGGGTGACGTGCGCTGCGACCTGCCCGATTACGGACCGCAGGCTTTCGCCCCGCGCCCGGGCCGCAAAGGACAGCGCCATGCGGTGCGACAACACAGGGCGCGCCATCGCCAGAACGTCCTCGACCGAGGGCACAAGCCGCCCGTCCAGCAGCGCACGCGCGCGCACCGTCATCATCAGCGCCTGTGCCGCACGCGGCCCCGGCCCCCAACTGACGCTGTCATTCACCACCTGCGGCGCGCCGTCTTCATGCGGGCGACAGGCGCGGACCAGATCAAGGATCAACTCGACCACGGCCTCGCCCACCGGCATCCGCCGCAACAGGGCCTGCGCCGCCAGCAGATCGTCCGCGGTAAAGACGGACGTCGCCTGTTCCTCTGTCAGACCGGTGGTCGCCATCAGGATATCGCGCTCTGTCGCGCGGTCGGGGTACTCGACGTCGATCTGCACGATAAAGCGGTCCAGCTGCGCCTCTGGCAGCGGATAGGTGCCTTCCTGTTCCAGCGGGTTCTGCGTAGCAAGCACATGGAACGGCACGCCCAGCGGACGGTGCTGCCCGGCAATTGTCACCGATTTTTCCTGCATCGCCTGCAAAAGCGCCGATTGCGTGCGCGGGCTGGCGCGGTTGATCTCGTCGGCCATCAACAGCTGGCAGAACACCGGCCCCTCGATAAAGCGGAACTTGCGGCTGCCATCGGCGGCCGTGTCCAGCACCTCTGACCCCAGAATATCGGCGGGCATCAGATCGGGCGTGAACTGGATGCGGTTGCCATGCAGCCCCATCACCGTCGACAGCGTTTCGACCAGTCGCGTCTTGCCCAACCCCGGCAGACCGATCAGCAATCCGTGGCCACCACACAAGAGCGCGGACAGGGTCAGGTCAACAACCTTTTCCTGCCCGATAAAGCGTTTGGTGATGCTAGCCTTGGCCTGCGCCAGCTTTTCGCCCAGCGCCTCTATTTCGGCGACAAGGTTTTCAGGGTGGGCCATGACAAATCTCCCTTTGGCGTTATACTGTCTATTAAAGGGACTTATTGCGTCCGGCACAAATGGCAAAACAGATGACAGGACAAAACATCGTGAAACCCTCGGCAGAAAGCCTTGCCGCCAGCGCAAAGGCGGCCACCAAAAAGGGCCCTGCGCCCGTGCACCTGTGGAATCCGCCGTTCTGCGGTGACATCGACATGCGGATCGCGCGGGATGGCACATGGTTCTACCTTGGCACGCCTATGGGCCGCATGCCGCTGGTCAAACTGTTCTCTTCTATCCTGCGAAAGGACGGCGACGCCTATTTTCTGGTCACTCCGGTGGAAAAAGTGGGAATCACCGTCGATGATGCCCCCTTCGTCGCTGTCGATTTCGACGTGACGGACAAAGGCCGGGAACAGGTTCTGACCTTCACCACCAATGTGGATGACACCGCAGCCGCCGGCCCCGACCACCCGATCCGCATCGTGCGCGACCCCGCAACCCAGGAGCCGTCGCCCTATATCCTGATCCGCACCAATCTGGAGGCGTTGATCGACCGCAAAAGCTTTTACCGGCTGGTGGATATCGGCGTGCATGAACCCCACGACAGCACAAGCTGGTTCGGGGTCTGGTCCAGCGGGCAGTTCTTTCCCATCATCCCCTCGGCGGATCTGATATAGCCCCGGCAGGGGATGACATTCCAAAATCCAGATGTCATATCACCCGAAACTGCCAATCAGAGGTTTCAAATGATCCCCCAGCGCTTCGCTCCCGTTGTTTTCGGTCTTATCCTGTCGGGCATGATGTCTTTCATCGTTTCGGGCATCGCCACGATCCGCGCCACGGGCCTGATCGACGGCCTTCCCGCGCTTTGGGTCGGCGCATGGATCGTCAGCTGGGCGGTCGCCTTTCCCACCGTTCTTGTCGTGGCCCCGGTCACGCGCCGTGTGGTCGCGCGGCTGGTGCGCGCAAACTAGGCGGATCAAATCGGTGGCGCTTTGGCGTTGCGGATGCCATCCTGCCCCTGCATGCACATCGGGGGCCGCCTAAGATGATCAACGCCGACAGTTTTTTTCAACCGGTATCCGCGCTGGATGTTCCGCGCTTTGCCGGTGTTCCGACCTTCATGCGCCTGCCGCATCTGGCGATGGATCACCCGCGCATCGCCGATGTGGAACTGGGCCTTGTCGGGGTGCCGTGGGACGCGGGAACCACCAACCGCCCCGGCCCACGCCACGGTCCGCGGCAGTTGCGCGACCTGTCCACCATGATCCGCGCGATGAACCCCGTGACCGGTGTGGCGCCCTTTGCCATGGTGAATTGCGCCGATCTGGGCGATGTCGGCCCCAATCCGATCGACCTTCAGGACAGCATGAGCCGCATCGCGACCTTCTACGCCGATCTGAAATCGCGCGGCATTGCCCCGATGACGGCAGGCGGCGACCATCTGGTGTCGTTGCCGGTCTTGCGCGGTCTGGCCAGCGACGCGCCCGTCGGGATGATCCATTTCGACAGCCACACCGACCTGTTCGACAGCTACTTTGGCGGGTTCAAATATACCCATGGCACCCCCTTCCGCCGCGCCATCGAGGAGGGCCTTCTGGACCCTAAGCGCATGATCCAGATCGGCATTCGCGGCACCGCCTATAATTCCGAGGACATCGAGTGGGGCGAGGCACAGGGCGTCCGCATCATCCGTATCGAGGAATTCTTTGACCGCGGCGTCAAGGATGTCATGGCAGAGGCGCGGCAGATCGTCGGCATCCACCCCACCTATTGCACCTTCGACATCGACTTTATCGACCCCAGCTATGCCCCCGGCACCGGCACGCCCGAAATCGGCGGCCCGAACAGCTTTCAGTCGCAGCAGGTCGTGCGCGAACTGTCGGGCGTCAACCTGATCGGCTGCGATCTGGTAGAGGTCTCTCCACCGTTCGACCCCTCGGGGGGCACCGCGTGGCTGGGCGTGTCGATCATGTTCGAACTGATGTGCGTTCTGGCAGAGGCAATCGTCGCAAGGAGACCCCGCTGACCCCACTTGCGATCACCAACCGCGACGCCCGCCGCCTGTGGCTTTCTGCGCAAGGGCTGGCAGAGACCCCGACCGGCCCGCTGGACACGATGGCGATCATCCGGCGGCTGGGCTTTGTGCAACTTGATACGATCCGCGCCGTCGAACGCGCCCATCACCACATTATATGGAGCAGGAACAACAGCTACCGCGAACATATGCTGAACCCGCTTCTGGCCGATGACCGCAGCCTGTTCGAACACTACACCCACGACGCCTCGGTCATTCCGACAGAGTATTACCCCATGTGGCAGCGCCAGTTCCGCCGCAAAAAGGAACGCATCGGCGCGTCGGACTGGTTCGGGTCCATGTGCGGTCCGGCAGAGCGCGAGGCGATCCGTGCCCGCATTGCCCACGAAGGGCCGCTCTCGACCCACGCTTTTGAGACCAGGATCGAGGGCGCGAAAGAGATGTGGCAAAGACCGCCGCACAAACTTGCGCTGGATTACATGTGGTATGCGGGGGAATTGGCCACGTCCCACCGGCGGAACTTTACCAAATTTTACGATCTGGCGGAAAATGTGATCCCCGACCATATCCGCACGCAATCCCATGATGACGCGGCGCAGATCGACTGGCTGTGCCACGCCGCGCTGAACCGGCTTTCCTTTGGCACCCTGACAGAGATCCGCCGCTTTTGGGAAGCGACAGAGGTCGCAGAGGTCAAAGGCTGGGCCGCAAATGCCGCCCTGATCCCGGTCACCGTGCAAGCGGCGGACGGATCATGGAGCGATGCGCTGGCGCCTGCCGACATCGAGGACCGCCTTGTCCACGCCGCCCCGCCCACGTCGCGGCTACGCATCCTGAATCCCTTCGACCCCGTGGTGCGCGACCGCGACAGGCTGAAACGCCTGTTCGGTTTCGACTACCGGATCGAAATCTTCGTTCCCGCCGCAAAGCGCCAGTGGGGCTACTACGTCTTTCCGCTGCTGGAAGGCGACCGCCTGATCGGCCGGATCGAGGCGAAAGCGGACCGCACAAAAGCTGCGCTGGACATTATCGCGAACTGGCGTGAACCCGCCATAAAATGGACAGCCCCCCGTGCGCAAAAGCTGGAGGCAGAGCTGGCGCGTTTTGCCCGATTTGCCGGATTGGACAGCGTCACCTGGTCCTGCCCCGCAACGCCCTGATCTAATGCGCTTCGGCCCAGTTGCCCCCGCGACCCGCCTCGACCGTCAGCGCCACGTCCAGCTTGACCGCCGGCATCGACGCATTTTCCATCACATCCTTGGCGACCCGGATCAGATCGTCAACGGCGGCATCCTCGACCTCGAACAGCAATTCGTCGTGGACCTGCAACAACATCTTCGCAGGGATATCCGCAATCGCCTTTGGCATGCGGATCATCGCGCGGCGGATCACATCGGCGGCGGTGCCCTGTATCGGCGCATTGATCGCGGCGCGTTTGGCAAAACCGGCGGTCGGGCCTTTGGCGTTGATCTCGGGCGTGTGGATCTTGCGCCCGAACAGCGTCAGCACATACCCGTTCGCCTTTGCGAATTCGGTCGTCGCGTCCATATAGGCGCGAATGCCGGGAAACCGTTCGAAATAGCGGTCGATGAACCCCTGCGCCTCGGCCCGCGGAATCCGCAGGTTGCGCGCCAGACCAAAGCCCGATATCCCGTAAATGACCCCAAAGTTGATCGCCTTGGCCTTGCGGCGAATATCCGGCGTCATCTGGTCCAAAGGCACATCGAACATCTCGGACGCCGTCATCGCGTGAATGTCGTGGCCATCCTTGAACGCCTGCTTCAACGCCGGAATATCGGCAACATGCGCCAGAATGCGCAGCTCGATCTGGGAATAGTCCAATGACACCAGCGTCTTGCCCGTAGGCGCGACAAAAGCCTCGCGGATGCGGCGGCCTTCCTCGGACCGGATCGGAATGTTCTGCAAGTTCGGATCGCTGGACGCCAGACGCCCCGTGTTGGCCCCCGCAATCATATAGGACGTATGAACGCGGCCGGTTTCGGTGTTGATATGATCCTGAAGAGCATCGGTATAGGTCGATTTCAGCTTGGACAACTGCCGCCAGTCCAGCACCCGCGCGGGCAACTCGTGTTCTGTCGCCAGATCCTCCAGCACATCGGCGCCCGTGGCATAGGCCCCCGTCTTGCCGGTCTTTCCGCCCTCGATCCCCATCTTGTCGAACAGAATTTCGCCCAACTGCTTGGGTGATCCGACATTGAACGGCTGCCCCGCCAGTTCATGAATTTCGGCCTCCAGCCCTGCCATTTTCTGGGCAAAGGCATTGGACATCCGGCTTAGCGTGTCGCGGTCAACCTGAATGCCCGCCATCTCCATCTCGGCCAGAACCGGCACCAATGGCCGCTCCATCGTCTCGTAAACGGTTGTTACACGGGCCTGATGCAGACGCGGCTTGAACAGTTCCCACAGGCGCAGAGTGATATCCGCATCCTCTGCCGCATATCTTACCGCATCGCCAACGGGCACGCGGTCGAACGTAATCGCGGATTTCCCGCCGCCCAACAGCGACTTGATCGGGATCGGCGTGTGATCCAGATAACGCTCTGACAGCGCGTCCATACCGTGATTGTGCAATCCCGCATGCAGGGCATAAGACAACAGCATCGTGTCGTCGATCGGTGCCACATCCACCCCGACGCGGGCAAAAATCTTGGCGTCGTATTTCATGTTCTGACCGATCTTCAGGATCGAAGGATCCTCCAGCACCGGTTTCAGCATCGCCAATGCATCCGCGGTCTTCATCTGTCCCGCCGCCAGATCGCTGCCGCCGAACAGGTCATCCGCCGCACTGTCCTTATGGATCAACGGGATGTAGCATGCCTGTCCCGCCGTCACGCACAGCGAAATGCCGACCAGCTCGGCCTGCATCTCGTCCAGCGATGTGGTTTCGGTATCCACTGCCACATACCCGACTTCGTAAATCCGGTCGATCCAGACCGCCAGCGCCTTGGCATCACCGACACATTCATACTCTTCGGGCCTGAATGGCGCGGCAACGGGCGCGGCAGTGGCGATGGCGGTGGCCGATTTGGCAACCGGCGCCCCCTCCGGCGCGGGCGGCGGTGCAACGCCCGTCATCTCGGACACGCGCTTGGTCAGGGTGCGGAATTCCATCTCGTTCAGGAATTTCAACAGGGCCTCTGGCTCTGGTTCCTTGACCTCAAGATCATCCAGCGAGAAATCCAGCGCCATGTCACCGTCAAGCTGCACCAGCCGTTTGGAAATGCGGATCAGCTCGGCGTTATCCACCAGCGCCTCGCGCCGCTTGGGCTGTTTGATCTCGCCCGCACGCGCCAGCAATGTCTCCAGATCGCCATATTCGTTGATCAACAAGGCGGCTGTCTTGATCCCGATACCGGGGGCGCCCGGCACGTTGTCGACACTGTCACCGGCCAAGGCCTGCACATCGACCACACGGTCCGGCCTCACCCCGAACTTCTCGATCACCTCGTCAACGCCGATACGCTTGTTCTTCATCGCGTCCAGCATTTCCACACCGTGGCCAACCAGTTGCATCAGGTCCTTGTCGGAACTGATGATGGTGCAGCGCCCGCCCGCATCGCGGGCCTGACACGCCAAAGTGGCAATGATGTCATCTGCCTCGAAATCCTCGATCTCGATGGACTTCAGATTGAACGCCCGCGTCGCATCGCGGGTCAGCGGAAACTGCGGGCGCAGATCCTCGGGCAGCTCTGGCCGATGCGCCTTGTACAAAGGGTAGATGTCATTGCGGAACGTCTTTGACGAATAGTCAAAGATCACCGCCGCATGGGTCGGCGCATCGGGGCCCTTGTTGTCCTCGATGTATTTGAAGATCATGTTGCAGAACCCCGCGACCGCGCCGATCGGCAGGCCGTCGGACTTGCGCGTCAGGGGCGGCAAGGCGTGATAGGCGCGGAAAATGAAGGCAGAGCCATCAATCAGATGCAGGTGGCATCCCTTGCCAAACGTCATGTCACGTCTCCCGTGTGTCGTATCGCCACCGCCGGTCAAGGCGATCAGGGCAAGGCTGGCGGCTGCTTATTCCGCAGCCCCGGCATGGTCCTTATGGACGAAACGCTTATCGCAATATCCGCATTCGACAAACCCCTTGTCCTCGGGGATTTGCAACCAGACGCGCGGATGACCAAGCGCACCTTCGCCGCCATCACAAGCCACACGGTGGGTATCCACGACCACAGTTTCAGGCGCTTCAATGGACATCGGTGTATTCCTTCGTGGTTGTGGTGGACGGTCAGGCGTCTTAAGTCGTTATCAATCGGTGGGCATGATAGCAATCCACCACGCACGGGCAAGGGCAGAGGGTGACCAATGACACAGAATGCAATCCGGATCGAAGGCCTGCGCAAGACATATGCGGGCGGCGGCAACCAACCCGCAAAAGAGGCGCTGAAGGGGATCGACCTTGATATTCCTGCGGGCAGCATTTTCGGCCTTCTTGGCCCGAATGGCGCGGGAAAATCGACCCTGATCAACATCCTGGCGGGTCTGGTGACGAAAACCGCAGGCAAGGTGGAAATCTGGGGCTTTGATCAGGACATCAACCCACGCCAGTCCCGCGCGTCGATCGGGGTAATGCCGCAGGAACTGAACATGGATCCGTTCTTTACCGCCCGCGCCGCGCTCGAGGTGCAGGCGGGGCTGTACGGCGTGCCGAAAAAACAACGTCGCACGGACGAGATCCTCGACCTGATCGGCCTGACCGACAAGGCCGACGCCTGGGCGCGGTCGCTGTCGGGCGGGATGCGGCGGCGGCTGTTGCTGGGCAAGGCGCTGGTGCATTCGCCCAACGTGCTTGTGCTTGACGAGCCCACAGCCGGCGTCGACATCGAATTGCGCCAGATGCTTTGGACCAATGTCCGCAAAATGAACGACGAAGGCATGACGATCATCCTGACGACACATTATCTGGAAGAAGCCGAACAGATGTGCGACGAGATCGCGATTATCAACCAGGGAGAGGTCATCGTCCGCGACAAGACGGCCAACCTGATCGGCCGTATGGACAGCAAGACCCTGATCATCGTCCCCGATGCCCCCGTGACCCGCGCCGTCACCCTGCCCGATGGCGTCGCCATGACCACCCGCCGCGACGGCGCATTGGTCTTCACCTATCGCCGCAACACAACCAACGCCGACGTCGTGCTGAACGCAGTGCAGGCCGCTGGCATCACAATCCGCGATGTCGCCACGCAGGAGCCGGATCTGGAGGACGTCTTTGTTGCGCTGACCAGCACCAAAGGGGACGCCGCCTAGGTCGGGGCCACGCGCTCCGCGCGGGAGTATTTATAGAACAAAGTATCAATGTCTTCTCGGCAAAAATACTCTCGCGCGAAGCGCATTCCGACCCCCTCGGTCAGCCCAGCATCTTGCCCAGATGACGCCCGCCGACGATATGCACATGCAGATGCGGCACCTCCTGCACACCGTTCTCGCCTGAGTTGGCGATCATCCGGTATCCTGCCCCACCCTCGCCGGGTTGCACGCCCAGCATCTTGCAGACCTCGCCCACCGCCCGCGTGAAATCGACAACTTCGGCATCCGAGGCGTTCAGGGCGAACTCGTCATAGGTCACATATGCGCCCTTCGGGATCACCAGAACATGGTCCGGCGCCTGCGGTGCGATATCGCGAAACGCCAGCGTGTGTTCGGTTTCCAGCACAGTATTGTTCGGGATTTCCCCGCGCAGGATTCTGGCAAAGATGTTCTGTGGATCATAGGTATTCGGCATAGGATGTCCTTAGTCGACAAAAAGATGGTCGGTTGATGCGATCTCGCGCGCCGCAGTTTCGGTCAGGCTCAGGAACCCTGCAAGTGGCGCGATGTTTTCCTCGACGCTGCTGCTTTCGCGCAAGCGGTAGAAATTCGGAAAATTGGCATCCCTGATCCGGTCGCTTTCGAACACGACATCATATCTGATCGTTGGCAACAACCTGTTGATCGTCTCCTGCGGTGTGCGCTCACCGGCCAAACCCACCCTTTTGGCGTGGCCAATCAGGTAATCATCGCTGAAGTCGCAGTCGATTTCCAACAGCCGCGTCACGCAGCGATCCGAATAGAAATCCTGAAACAGCTCCATGCTGCCTGGATCAAGGCACACGACCATCCGGTCGGTGTCATAGTAATCGAACAGCATCCGCATCAGGGCGCGCCGGTGCCGGGCGCGTTTTACCAGCGTTGTCTGGATACCGCCAAGATCCGGCAGCGCGGTGCTTTCCTCATCGAACAGATACTCGATCGCAGGCAAATTCGTGACCTGCTTTATCCGCGCCAGAAGTCGCTTTGCCACATGCCATTTCTTGCAGGTGATAATCAGCAATTCCCGTTCCCGGCCCAGCGTGCTTTCGGTTTCCCAGAACCGCGGTGCAAAGCGGCGCCCGATCCGCCCGCGCCCGGTCATGAACTTGTACAGGCTCCGCCCCTCGTTCGAGATCTGGAACCGGTGATCCTCGCTCGCATAAAGCACGCCCAGACGCCGCTTCAGCTCTGTCGCATCAGGGCTGATTTTTCGCGCAAACAGGAAATCCTGCGACAACAGCAAATCATAGTGGTCGTTATAGAACGTCACCGGCATACCGTAATCGGAAAACATCAGACAGGTCAGGGTGCGCGTGTCGATTTCCGTTTCGGGCACAAGGTGGCGCACGATGGTCTGGAAAAATGTCTCGTCCGGAATCCATGTGGTGCGGAAAAACCGCATCACATCGCGCCGCTTGCGGCAGAACTGCAATACCCACTCCACGGTGCGACGGCGCAGACACCACCACTGGCTGCCGATCATGATCTGGAGATCCGGCGGAATAGCCCGCGTCAGCCCCAGTTTGCGTTGCAACTTGAACGACCCGTAAAACAGCGCCTTTTGCGTCCGCTCGTTGAACACATGGCGATAGATCAAGCGCTCGGCTTTCCAGCCGGTCTTGATCCAGTCGCTTTCGAAATAATCATAGCTTTCGATGTAATCCACATCGGCGCTGTCCAGAAAATCATGGGCATAGCGCGCCGATTTGATCGCCATGCAATCGCCCGACAGCATGTAGAAATGCGTCGCGCGCGGAAACGCCTCCACGGCGGCCTCGACCGCATTCAACGTGGCCTGAACCAAGCTCCACGCGCCCCATCCGCATTTGATCCGCTTCTTCGCGAAGGTGACATTGGGATTCCCCTTCAGCGCGGCCCGGATGCGGCGGTAATGATTCGCCTTGGCCCGTCCGTCAAAATGGATCGCCATAAAGTCACCGGCAGCCGTCAGTCGCTCTGCCTGCTGAATAATCGCATCGGGATCTTTATGGCACAACAAGATAAAGGCGATTTTGGCCATACGGGGAAACCTACGGGATGGGAATTTCAATACTATTCACCTAGATAACGTGAACTTGGACTGAAAAAACAGACATTCATTGCTTTTTTGTGCGGAAGTGTCTCTTGGACACAGTTATAAAAAACGAAATTGTTGGAGGCGAGTTAACATTATGGGATTTCCCGGAACCTGGATGACGGAAAGTGAAAGCGTGGTGTACCGCGTTGTTCCGAAATGCGCCTGCTCGACCATTGGCCAGATCATGTATTATTCGGATCACGGCGAGTTCTTCGACGGTGACATCCATGACGCCACCTCGGGCATGCACAAATGGGCGATAGAGCCGAGCCAGAAGCTGATCGAGAAAAACGTCAAATCCCATGGCTCTTACGCGTTCACCTGTGTGCGAAATCCCTATGGCCGAATTCTGTCATCCTTCTTCGACAAGATTTGCGGCATCCAGCGCAACGGCAAGCGCTATCGCGGTAATCTTGTGCCGCTTTTGATCCAGAAATACGGGATTGAGGTCGGCGACCCGGAAACCGGCTTTGAATTCGACCAGATCGCCAGCTTTCGCCGCTTTCTACTGTTCGCCCGCGACACCATCCGCTGGCGACGCCCGATGGAACCCGACATCCACTGGTCTGCCATGTCCGGCCATATCTCGACGTTCATCGTGAACGGCGGGCGCTATGACCACATCTTTCCGACCGAGAATTTCAACCCCGGCATGCAGGTCGTGCTGGATGCGGTAAAGACGCCGCACAAGATTGATCTGGCCCAAATTCCGCGCTTCAACGAATCCGAAGGGCACGGTCCAAAGATGGCGCATCCGATCCAGGACTATTTCGACGACCTGTCGATGCATCTGGTCTATGAAATCTACAAGAAGGATTTCCATCTGTTCAAATACGACTTTGAAAATCCGGCGATCAAAAAGCCGATAGCAGAGGTCGATCTAGACGAGGTTCACGCAAAGCTGGGTGCCTGAGACGAACCCGGCGCAGACCTCTGCCGCGCCGGATCTTTGCCCTCAGGTCAGCCCGCGACGCTCTGCCAACGACTGACCGATAATCTGCCAGGATGATGTCAGGAAAAGCCCGGCCATAATGCCCGCCACGATCAGATCCGGCCACCCTGTCGCCGTGCCCCAGACCCCCAGCGCCGCGATCATCACGGCGATGTTGCCAATCGCATCGTTGCGCGAACACAGCCAGACCGACCGCACATTCGCATCCCCGTCCTTGTAGCGCACCAGTAAAAGAACGCTGGCCAGATTGGTCAGTAACGCCAGAAACCCGACGATGCCCATCACTTCGGCCTCGGGGGTTGTGAC
Source organism: Pseudogemmobacter sp. W21_MBD1_M6 (assembly GCF_052119585.1). Lineage (NCBI taxonomy): Bacteria > Pseudomonadati > Pseudomonadota > Alphaproteobacteria > Rhodobacterales > Paracoccaceae > Pseudogemmobacter > Pseudogemmobacter sp. W21_MBD1_M6. The sequence continues at coordinate 363,193 of NZ_JBGQOJ010000001.1, forward strand.
GTAAAACACCGTATAGACTGTAGAGCCGAACACCCAAAGCCCCATGCCAAGCAGGCTGATCCCCTTGGCCAGCGCCGCCGTGGACCGCGTTCTCAGGCCCGCACCGATCACCGCCATGGAAATTCCATAGGTCAGGGCATCGCCAAAGAAATCGAGTGCGTCCGCCTGCAGTGCCAGCGATCCGGCCAAACGACCTGCGCCCATTTCAACCCCGAACATTACGGCGTTCAGCGCGATAACCGCCCAAAGGCGCCGCTTGTAGTCGACCGACATTCCGTCGAAACTCTCTGCCCCGTGGTGGTGATGGCTGTGCCCGGCGCCCATGGTCTGCTCCTTGATTCCTGATGCAGGTTCAACCTAATGTCTCTAGTAGCTATAGGTTCAAGGGGTAAAATCATGTTTTCCATCGGAGATCTTTCCCGGCGCACCGGCGTCAAAATCCCAACCATCCGGTATTACGAACAAAAGAACATGATCGACGCAGAGGGCAGAACCGACGGCAACCAGCGGCGCTATGGGGCGGACGGGCTGGCGCGGCTGACGTTCATCCGGCACGCCCGTGATCTTGGGCTCAGTCTGGAGGATATCCGCGACCTTCTTGCCCTGTCGCAGCAACCCGACATGCCATGCGCCGAAGCACATGTCATCGCATCAAAGCACCTTCAGGCGATCCGCAACCGGATCGCCCATCTCGCCAGATTACAAGCGGAACTTGACCGCATCCTGTCCGTGCACGACACAGGCTCTATCGGAACCTGCCATGTCATACAGGCACTGGCCGACCATGGCCAATGCGCGGATGACCATCAGGACTGAACTGTCACTGGAATGGCCCGCGCCTGGGCATAGGTTACCAGCTTGCGCGATTGCGCATCCCAAAGCTGCAGCTTGACGCAGGCAAAGCTTTCCAGAAGCGTCAGACGCTTCACATCGGCCAAAGACGGATGGTCGCGCAGAACGTCCAACAGCCGATAAAATGGAATGCGGCTGTAAAGGTGGTGCACATGATGAACGCCAATGTTGGCCGTCAACCAGCGCAGAACAACCGGAAGATCGTAATGAGAACTGCCGTAAAGCGCGGCCTCATGCATATCCCATTCGCTCGCATCGTCCCAATGGGTCTCTTCGAACTGGTGCTGCACATAGAACAGCCATACCCCGATCGTCGCAGCGGCAACAACGGTTGGCAAATAGACCAACAGAACAGGCATGAACCCGCCAAAGTAGATCAGCCCCGTCACGATCAGCGCGATGCCGACGTTTGTGCCCATCGAACTGGCCCAATAGCGCCATCCGGCCTTCATAAAGCCAAGCGGCAGGCGCTGCTCCAGCAAAAATACGTAGAACGGGCCAATCAGGAACAATGTCACAGGGTGACGGTAGGCGCGGTAAACCAACTTACCCCAACGCGTGCGGGCTTTGTATTCCTCCACGGTCAGGGTCAGAATGTCGCCGACCCCGCGTTTGTCCAGATTTCCAGACGCGGAATGATGAATCGAATGTGCGCGGCGCCAGACATCATAGGGGGTCACGGTAAACACGCCGATGGCGCGCCCGACCCAGTCGTTGACCTGCTTGTTCCGGAAAAACGCGCCGTGCCCGCAGTCGTGCTGGATCGCAAACAGACGCACAAGGAAAAATCCATTGGCCACGGCCAGCGCCAGCGCAAGAACATAACTTACCGACAATGCCCACCAAGCCAAAGCAAAGATCGCCAGAAACGGCCCGAAGGTCACGACAAGCTCGAACACACTGCGTGCGTGAACCGGATCGCGATACGCGGCCAACACCCGGATCCATTCGCGTGCGGCGATGTGGACAGAGGTCGCAGCACCTGGCCGCGTGGAATTTTTATCGAGCACCTGTATTCCTAGCGTTCTTGTTTCTTTGGGGTCGTGGATACGCAAGTTTGGCATTTTGGCAAGCTTTTTCGACCAATAGAGACCTATTCTCCGATCACAATACGATCAAAACACATCTGTTTATGTCAAGGTCAGGGGCCGCACGCGCCCCCTCTTGGCCATGCGGCCAATTCACCCCATGTGGATATTTTGACCAAGAAGAGTTGGAAAGCATTAATATAGAATGACTTTTGCACCTCTTCTCGGTCCAAATACTCTGCAACGACGGGTTACAGCACGCCTTCTTGGGTGAACAAAGCCTTCAGATCCGCCTCGGCCCGCGCACCGATGTGGCTGATCACCTCGGAAGCCGCAATACAGCCCATACGCCCGCAGGTTTCCAGATCATGCCCGTGGGTCAGCCCCCACAGGAAGGCACCCGCGAACAGATCCCCTGCCCCTGTGGCATCCACGATCTGTGTCGGCAGGGCCGGCGCATGCCAGCATACGCCCCCCGACAGGATATAGGCGCCATTATCGCTGTCGGTGCAGGCGACGATGCCGACCTCGGCGGCGGCTAGCGCCAACGCTGCATCGAAATCTTCGGTCTGGTACATCGACAGCATTTCGGCGCGGTTGCAGAACAGCAGATCAACGTGGTCCTGTATCAGGGTGCGGAAGGCATCGCGGTGACGCCCGACACAGAACGGATCGGACAGCGTCAGCGACACACGGCCACCCGCACCCTTGCAGGCTGCGATTGCCCTGGCAAAGGCCTCGTGGCTTTCGGGACCGTCAAAGCGGTAGCCCTCGAGATAGATCCAGTCCGCATCGGCGATTTGCGCCTCGTCGATATCCGATGGCTGCAAAAACTCTGTTACCCCAAGATAGGTGTTCATCGAACGCTCGCCATCCGGCGTCACAACAATGATACAGCGCCCGGTTTCCTGTGCGGCGTCTCTTTTGGCCATCGGCGTTTCGTAGACCGCCCCCTGCGCCCGCAGGTCATGGGCAAAAATCGCACCCAGTTGGTCATCCTTGACCTTCCCGACATAGGCCGTGCGACCGCCCAGATGCGCGATACCCGCGATTGTATTTGCGGCAGATCCGCCGCTGATCTCTTTTGCCGGCCCGATCCGCGCATAAAGATCAACGGCGCGGTCCATGTCGATCAGCTGCATGATGCCTTTCTCGACACCTGCCTCTGCAAGAAATGCATCGGACGCGTGCGCCAGCACGTCGACCATCGCATTGCCGATACCGACAACCTGAAACTTTTTCGTCATAAGTTCTTTTCCTCGTATTGGCAGAGATCGCGGATCAAACAGGTTCCGCATAGCGGCTTTCGCGCCTTGCAAACATAGCGTCCGTGCAAGATCAGCCAGTGGTGCGCATGTTGCTGGAAATCGGCGGGAACATTGTCCTCGATGGCACGTTCGACCACATCGACATCCTTGCCGGGGCAAATGCCGGTACGATTCCCGATGCGAAAGATATGGGTGTCAACTGCCTGCGCCGGCACGCCCCACCACATGTTCAGAACGACATTCGCGGTCTTGCGGCCGACCCCTGGAAGGCTTTGCAATGCGGCGCGTGAATTGGGCACCTCGCCGTCATATTCCTCGACCAGAATTCGGCTCAGCTTGATGATATTCTTGGCTTTGTTGCGGAACAGCCCGATCGTCTTGATATGCTCGATCAGCCCAGCCTCGCCCAGATCAAGCATCTTTTGCGGCGTATCGGCGATCTGGAACAGCGTGTGCGTCGCGCGGTTGACGCCGACATCGGTTGCTTGTGCGGACAGGGCAACCGCCACCAGCAAGGTGAAGGCGTTTGTATGCGCCAGCTCGCCCTTGGGTTCGGGTTCCTGCGCCTGAAACCGGGAAAAGATCTCGCGCATCATATGATAATCAAGCTGCTTTACCATGCGCGCCCGTATGCAGCGTAAGGCGCTCTGCGGCAAGCCCATTAGCACATCGGTTTCGGCGCAAGTTTGACTAAGATTGGCGGCGGACCATGGGGCGGCATTAATGTTTCATTTTCTCTGCTCTGTAATCCTTCACGCAAATCGAAGAAGGAGCAGCGATGTCACAGACGCTTGTCCACGGGTATACCGCCAAATCCATGACCCATGACAGCCATCAGACTGCCGGATGGGGCGAACGATTATCGTGAACGGGTGGACATGAACGGCGAACTTCTGGGCTATATCTATCTCGTCCACCGTTCTGCCCGCTGCCGCAGTGTTCCCGACAATAACACCAGATGACATGACAGAGGCGAATGATCTTGGGCCGACAAATATCGAGGCAATGACCGGTTTCACCGCCGGCACCATGATTACCACACTGGACGGCCTTATACCGGTCGAATGGTTGCGCGCAGGCGACCGGATCCTGACGCGGGACAGAGGGTTCCAGCCTGTGGCGTAGACGGGCCAGTCGGGAATTCCAGCCTCCGCATGCACCGCACGACCGGCATTGAACCCGCAGAAGCCGCGCTACTGCCCGCTACACTTCTCCGGATCACGGCGCGCGATGCGGCATGACAGACGCGCAGAAAGGCGCAACAATCGGGTCGATCAAGCCTGCGGTATCGCCTATCGTGGCGGGACAAGCAACAGGACAGCGCCATGACCGACACATCCGACCAGGCCTATCATTTCGCCGTCGTCAAACGCGCGATACAGGTGATCGACGAGACTGAGGGGCAACAACTCTCGCTCGAGGCGCTTGCCGCGAAAATGCAGATGAGCCCGGCGCACTTCCAGCGCATCTTCAGCCGCTGGGCCGGGGTCTCGCCAAAGCGTTACCAGCAGTATCTGGCGTTGGGCCATGCCAAAACCTTGCTGCGCGACCGCTTCACCACCCTCGACACCGCCAACAGTCTCGGGTTGTCGGGCAGCGGCAGGTTACACGATCTGTTTCTGAAGTGGGAGGCAATGAGCCCCGGCGCATTCGCGCGCGGCGGCGACGGTCTGGGGGTTTCATACGGCTGGTTCGCATCGCCCTTCGGTCCTGCGCTGGCCATGGGCACCGATCACGGCCTTTGCGGGCTGGCGTTCGAAGGGGACATGGGCAAACCGGAAACATTCGCCGATATGGCCCGCCGCTGGCCCATGGCCACCTTCACCGAAAACCCCGCCGCACTGGCGCCTTGGGTCGATGCCGCCTTTGGCCGCACCGGCGAGGTGCGGCTGCACATGATCGGTGCGCCCTTCCAGATCAAGGTCTGGGAGGCGCTTTTGTCCGTCCCCTCGGGCCATGTGACCACCTATGGCGCGATTGCCGGCGCGATAGGATCGCCCAAGGCGGTGCGCGCGGTGGGCACGGCGGTCGGGCGCAATCCGGTAGGCTGGCTGATCCCGTGCCACCGCGCCCTGCGCAAATCAGGCGCACTTGGCGGCTATCACTGGGGCCTGCCCGTCAAACGGGCAATGCTCGCGTGGGAAGCCGTGCGCGCCGATGCCGTGACAGCCTAAGGTTGGGCGGAAAGCCGCCGGATAACACATTCGTTGCTTTTGGAACCTTTCGCGCCTCTATACGTTTATCACCGCACCCGCATCGCGCGGGAGATAATGAAAGAGGCAGACATGACACGCATCAAGACAACATTTGTTTTGGCCACCGCAGGCATCTTGGCGCTCAGCGCTTGTACCCCCCCTGAAAACTACAACCCGAATGACCCGAACCAGCGCACCCGCGAAGGTGCGATTGTTGGCGGCCTGTTCGGTGCGGCCTCTGGTCTGATCGTCGGCGATACCCCCAAGGAACGCCGCAATGGCGCGCTGATCGGTGCTGCAATCGGTGCAGGAGTCGGCGCCGCAGTGGGCAACAACCTGGACAAGCAAGCAGCAGAACTGCGTCGCGACATCGGCAATGGCAATGTCAGCATCGTCAACACCGGCAACGAACTGGTCGTGACAATGCCGCAAGACATCCTGTTTGCCACCGACAGCGCGAACCTGCGCGGCGATCTGCAAGGCGACCTTCGCGCATTGGCGAACAACCTCGACAAGTATCGCGATACCACCATCGACATCGTCGGCCACACCGACAACACAGGTGCGGCCAGCTACAATCAGGATCTTTCCCAGCGTCGCGCCCAATCTGTCGCTGCGATCCTGATCAGTTCCGGCGTCAACTCGTCGCGCATCCGCGCCTATGGCCGCGGCGAGGATTCCCCCGTTGCGTCGAACCTGACACCGGATGGCCGCGCGCAAAACCGCCGCGTGGAAATCATCATCCGTCCGATCAGCTAAGTGGCCGGTTAAGATCGCCAAAAAAGACCGGGCCAGTGGTCCGGTCTTTTTAGTTGTTCCTTCGGCCGCGCGGTCATATATTTTGACCAATCGCAAAGGTCGAACACATGCCGTTTCAACGTATTCAATCCGAAAAACTCTCCTCCTCTGTCGTGCGGCAAATCGAATTGCTGATCCTGCGCGGTATTCTTCGCCCGGGGGAACGCCTGCCGTCGGAACGCGAGCTTTCCGAAAAACTGGGCGTGTCGCGCCCGTCCCTGCGCGAGGCAGTCGCCGATCTTCAGGAACGGGGGCTTCTGGCGACCCGGGCAGGTGCCGGAATCTACGTCGGTGACGTGCTTGGCTCGGCGTTTTCGGCGGCCCTGATCAAGCTGTTCGCCGCCCATGACGAGGCGGTATTCGACTACATTGCCTTTCGCCGCGATCTGGAGGCCCTCGCCGCCGAGCGCGCCGCGCGGCTGGCATCGGACACAGACCTGAAGGTCGTCGACACATTGTTCCGCAAGATGGAAGCCGCCCACACAAAGCGAAACCCGGCAGACGAGGCAAAGCTTGACGCCGAATTCCACCTGTCGATCATCGAGGCCAGCCACAACGTTATCATGCTGCATATGATGCGGTCGATGTTCGAACTTCTGCGCGAAGGCGTATTTTACAACCGTCAGGTCATGTTCAAGCAACGCACCACCCGCGATATGCTTCTGGACCAGCACCGCGCAATCAATTCCGCCCTTCAGGCCCGCGATGCTGCCGCCGCACGCGCCGCCGTCGAGGCACATCTGAATTATGTCGAGGCCTCTTTGTCCGATCAGCAAAAATCAGAGCGTAACGAGGAAATCGCGCGGCAGCGGTTCGAGCACGAACAGTCCCGCTGATCCAGAGAACCCGCCGCAGGTCACGTATTTATCCCCTGGATATGAAAAAACCCGGCCACATCGGGCCGGGTTCAATTCGTAAAAGAAATCACGGGGTGGCCCGTCATCACTTAATGCAGCTTGGCTTCCACATCGGCAATCGCGGATTCAATCAGGCTGTTGCCATCGGCGGCCGTCATTTGCTTGGCGATCACGTCGCTTGCAGCGGCAATGGCCACGCTGATCGCGGTATCGCGAACGTCCTTGATTGCCGCCGCCTTTGCCGAAGCGATCTGCTCCTCGGCTGCGGCCAGACGGCGCACAATCGAGGCTTTCAGATCGGCTTTCGCAAGCTCGGCAGCGGTCGCCGCCTCCTCTTTCGCAGCTTCGACGATACGCGCGGATTGCTCCTGCACTTCTTTCTGCTTACGTTCGTAAGAGGCCAGAAGCGTTTGCGCTTCTTCACGCAGGGCCTTTGCTTCGTTCAGATCGTTGCGGATCCCGTCTGCGCGCTTGTCAAGAAGACCGCCAATCAACGACGGAACCTTGAAATAGAACAGAACACCGATGAACAAAAGGAACGCAAGCGTGACAACGAAGTTGGTGTTATGCAGCGAGACAAACGGACCGGACGCAGCAGCGGCAGGACCAGCGATAAGGGCGGGGATAAGGGAAAGCTTGAGGTATTTCATCAGACTTACCCTTTCATCCGTGCAGTCACCGCAGCAGCAATCGTCTTTGCGTCGGCTTTTCCGCCCAGCGCTGCAACGATGTCTCCAGTCGTGTCGTTTGCCACATCCTTTACCGCAGAAACGGCGCCAGCGCGGATCTCGTTGATCGCTTTTTCCGCTTCTGCCGCTTTCGCGGCAATCTCGGCGTCGGCATGGGCTGTTGCCTTGTCCAGATCCTTCTGGATCTCGGCTTTGGCCTCTGCCACGATCTTGTGGGCTTCGGTGCGGGCATCGGCCAGCGCCTGATTATAGGCGGCCTCCGCGTCGACCGCTTTCTGCTTCAGCTCTTCAGCCGCAGAAATATCATTCGTGATTGTCCCCTGACGCTCTGCCAGAACCGCACCGATGCGCGGAAGCGCAATGCGGGACAAGACAAAGTAGATCACGACAAGCGTGACCAGAAGCCAGAAAATCTGGTTCCCAAAGGTGCTAACGTCCAGCTGCGGCATCCCTGCGGATTCGGCAGCGTGACCACCAGCTTCTGCAACCTGCGCCGCGCCTTCAACTGTTTCCGTCGCCATGTCGTTCTCCTACAGGAACTTCCGGATACTTCGGGCGGGCCGTCCGGCCCACCCGAGCGTAAGGATTGTGTTCCGTAAGGCTTAGACTGCGAACATCAGCAGCAGAGCGACGAGGAACGAGAAGATCCCCAGAGCTTCTGCAAACGCGATGCCGATGAACAGCGTCGCTGTCTGACCAGCAGCGGCAGATGGGTTGCGCAGTGCGCCGGACAGGTAGTTGCCAGCAACATTGCCCACACCAACAGCAGCGCCACCCATGCCCATGCATGCCAGACCTGCGCCGATGTATGCGCCCATTTGTACGATATCGCCTTCCATAGGTATTCTCCTTACGATGGAATGAGGTAGTTGATTGAACCGACCTTAGTGGCCCGGATGCAGCGCATCCTTGAGGTAGACACAGGTCAGAATGGTGAACACATAGGCCTGGATGAACGACACCAGAACCTCTAGCCCGTACATCGCGGTGATCGCGACGATGGACAGCGGAGCGATTGCGGTGATGGCCGCAAAACCCGCGAAAACCTTGATCACGGCGTGACCGGCCATCATGTTACCCGCAAGTCGGATAGAATGGCTGACGGGACGCACGAAATACGAGATGATCTCGATCAGCGCCAGCACCGGGCGCAAGGGCAGAGGTGCCGATTTGACCCAGAACAGACCCAGGAACTTGGTGCCATTCAGGACAAACCCCAGAATGGTGACCGTCAGGAACACCGCCATCGCCAGAACGCCGGTCACGGCGATGTGCGATGTGGTTGTGAACGACATCGGCAGCAGGCCGACAAAGTTCGCGAAAACGATGAACATGAACAACGTCATGATATAAGGGAAGAACCGCACGCCGTCTTTTCCGGCCACATCCTCGACCATCTTGTAGATGAACCCGTAGGCCATCTCTCCGATCGACTGGATCCGCGTCGGAACAATCGCCCGACCGCGGGTGCCCGTAACCAGAAGCAAAACAATCGCCAGAACGGTGATTGCCATCCAAAGGGTCGCGTTTGTCGGAGTGTACCAGTGAACTTCGTGACCGCCGAACAGGGGGGTCACTACGAACTGGTGCATCGGATCGAAAACCAGACCGCCGCTTGCTTCTTCAGTTGCCACGTCGCTTACCTCTTGTCATCAGCGGAGGTCTCCGCTTCTTTTTCCGACTGTAGTTCCTTGGCCGTGCGAAGCATAACCTTCACCCCTGCCGCCAAACCCAGCATTACAAACAGCACCAGAAACAGCGGTATCGTTCCGAACAGAACATCCAACCCGTATCCAATGCCAAACCCGATCCCAAGACCGGATACCAGCTCTATCACCATCCGCCATGCCATATTGGCCTGCGAATAATGCTCTTCCGTATGGGGCTTCGGCGCGTTGGCCTTTTTCACCGCCGCGATCTTCTCTTCAAGCGCCTTCAGACGCTCTTGGTCGAGTGGATCAGCCACAGCAAAACTTCCCTTCGGACAGTTGGGCGGAACCTAGAAACAGCAGCCCCCCGAGTCAAGCAGGAACAGCAGGGGACGAAATAACGTCAACTTATTGATATTTAATCATTAAATACGAGGTGCGACAAGGCGCACAGGCACGGATCAGGCGCCATCGCGCCATTCGCTCTCGATTCCGTTATTCAACCAAATGGTTGACGAACGCCGCACCGCAGGATTTACCCCGCCTATGGCCAATACGCTCGATACCATATTGTCGGCCCTTGCCGACCCCACACGCCGCGCGATCCTGTCGATGCTGCTGGAAGACGACATGGCCGTCACCGATGTGGCCGAGCCGTTCCAGATGTCGCTTGCGGCGATATCCAAGCATCTTGCCATTCTGACATCCGCTGGCCTGATCTCGCGCGAAAAGCGCGGGCGGGTGACATGGTGCAAGCTGGAGCCGGAGGCGATGCGCGACGCCTCGGTCTGGATGCAGGGCTTCGGGCAATTCGACCGGATGGATCTTGACGCCTTCGAGCGGTTTCTGGACGCCGAACTGGGCGACTAGACCGCCGGAACGGTCTCGTCCTTCAACAGCAGCCAAAGCGCCACAAAGGTCAATGCGATCCCGCCCAGAACCAGCCCCGTGGGCGCACCGTTCCCCAAGGCGATTTCCCATAGGATCACCCAGCTTGGCGTTAGATATGTATAGGCCATGACCTTGGCCGAGGGCAGGCGCAGCGCCGCGAATTGCAACAGGAACGACGTGCCCGCGCTGGCAAAGACCGCCGTATAGACCAGCGTGATCCAGACGATCGGCGGCAAGACCGCCCAATCGGTCACAATAATCCGGGGCGCGCCGTATAGCGCCAGCAAAATGAAACCGGACGACAACATGCCAAAGGTAAACACCAGCGCGGATTCGCCTCTGTTCACCTTGCGCACCACCGGCGCGTAAATGGCATGCGCCACGCAGCCGACGAAAAAGATCATCTCGCCCCGCCCGACCTGAAACGCCATCAGCGCCGAAACATCCGCGCGAAAGATCACCCAAAGCGCACCGATGCCCCCGATGCCCAGCGCGACCCCCATGCGCAGGGTCATCCGCTGCCACAGCAAGACATAGCCGAAGCCGGCCGCCATCAAGGGCGTCAACGTGAACACCGCCGATGTCGAGACAGGCTCTGCCGTCTTCAGCCCTTCGAACATCAGCACAATATAGAAGGCGAACAATCCGCCCATCAGCAGGTATCGCCAGGGTGCATCCAGCGCGGGGCGCGGTATGCCCGTTGTCGCCCACAGCACCCCGCCAACAACAACCGCAGCCAACAGGAACCGCGCCGCCGCCAACACGATGGGGTCGATTTCGTTTGCCGCCATGGACCCAAGGCTGAACGACCCCGCAACAAGCGCGGAAAACAACAGCATCGCCAGATGCCCGCGCATCCCGCCTGCCCGCTGCGTCACAGTTGGTCCCAGCTTTTTGCCGCATCTTTCAGGAAGGCCAGAAACGCCTGCACCTTTGCCGTGCGGTGCAAATCCACATGCGTCACAATCCACGTCGGCGCGGTCCATTCCTCGCGCGGGGGGAAAACCTGCACCAGATCGGGATGCCGTCGGGCCTCGAACACCGACAGGAAACCGATCCCGGCCCCCGCTAGAACCGCCTCTATCAACGTATGGTCCTCACTTGCGCGATACACGATGTTGCCGCTTGGCACCGTCGCCCGCATCCAGCGATAGAAGGGCGCGCGCGATGCCTCGTCGTCCTGTGCGACAAACCGGTGATCCGCCAGCGCGCCCTCGCCTTCAGGCATGCCGAACCGCTCGATATAGCCTTTCGACGCATACAGCGTGATCGGCAGCTTTATCAGAGGCTGCACCACATTGTCGGGTTGGCCCGGCGCGCTGCCCGCGCGGATCGCCACATGCGCCTCGCCGTATTCCAGCCGGAACAGCCGTTCTCCGGTCAGAAACCGGACCGTCAGATCGGGGTGCAGATCGCGGAACGCCACCAGAACTGGTGTCAGTTGCCCCGCCATACCGGATAAAGACGTCACGACCAGTTCGCCCGTCACCTCGGCCCCGCGCCCCTTGATCCGTCCGGCAAGCTGGGTCAGCTGGTCGTCGGTGGCCTGCGCCACCTGCATCAGATCAACCCCCGCCTCGGTGGCTGTATATCCCCGCGCATGGCGTTGGAACAACTTGGCCCCCAATCGCGCCTCAAGGGCGTCGATGTGGCGGATCACCGTCGCGTGGTGCACCCCCAGAACCTCCGCCGCCCCGGACACCGTGCCAAGCCGTGCAACATGATAGGCGGTGCGAATTTCGTCCCAATTGTCAGCTGTCATCTCATGTGCATCCGTGAACAGGTTCTGTGTGATTTGGCCATACTGTGCCTCAGTGCGCAATGTCTAATTAGAAAACAGAACAGACCCTGAAAGGTATTCCCATGACAACCGTTCTCCGCATCGACTCCTCCGCCAGCACGAAAACCTCCATCTCCCGCGCGTTGACCGACCGCATCGTCGCCCGCTTTGACGGGGCCGATGTTATCACCCGCGACCTGTCGCAGCCCCTGCCGCAGATCGACGAGACATGGGTGAACGCCCGCGCCAAGGCCCCCGCCGACCGCACCGATGACGAAGCCAGCGCGCTGGCGCTGTCTGACACGCTGATCGCGGAACTGAAAGCCGCCGACACCATCGTGATCGGCCTGCCCGTCTACAACTTCGGCGTTCCCGCCGCGCTGAAGGCCTGGATCGACCTTATCGCCCGCGCCGGTGTCACCTTTGCCTATACCGCCGATGGTCCCAAGGGCCTGCTGGACGGCAAGCGCGTGATCCTCGCCGTGGCCTCGGGCGGCACCGAAGTCGGCTCCGGCTGGGACTTTGCCACAGGCTACATGCGCCATGTTCTGGGCTTTATCGGCATCACCGAAGTAGAGATCGTCGCAGCCGACCGTCTGGCCCTGGGTGCCGAAGCGTCGATCAAGGCGGCCAATGACGCCATCGACGCGCTGAAAATCGCAGCCTGATTAACAGCCTGATTGGCAACCTGACCAACAGATCGCGCCCCGCACCCAGCCCGCAGGGCGCGATCCTCTTGACTCACTCCCTCATTTCGCCCTAAACCCCGCGCAACATCCGGAAGTAAAACTGCTTCCGGTCCCTGATTCAAGATCGGGGATCGCCACCAGTCAGCGCGTTGCGCCCACTGGTGCGTTTGTCGTTTGGCACATAGGGTGCTTGGGTTTGTCGGCCATCGTCCTTATCTGGACAGGCAGATGTGGTTGGAAAAGGAACGGGCATATGTTCGAGAACCTATCAGAACGCCTTGGCAGCGTCTTTGACCGCCTGACCAAGCAAGGTGCGCTGTCCGACGCCGACGTTGAAACCGCCCTGCGCGAGGTGCGCGTTGCCCTGCTCGAGGCCGATGTGTCGCTGCCCGTGGCCCGCGATTTCGTCAAAGCCGTTCAGGACAAGGCCACAGGTCAGGCCGTCACGAAATCCATTACCCCCGGTCAGCAGGTCGTCAAGATCGTCCATGACGCGCTGATCGACGTGCTGCGTGGCGAAGGCGAGCCGGGCGCGCTGAAAATCGACAACCCGCCGACACCCATCCTTATGGTCGGTCTGCAAGGCTCGGGTAAAACCACGACAACCGCCAAGCTCGCGAAACGCCTGACCGAAAAGAACGGCAAGCGCGTGCTGATGGCGTCGCTTGACATCAACCGCCCCGCCGCGATGGAACAGCTTGCCATCCTCGGCAAACAGATCGGCGTCGATACCCTGCCGATCGTCAAAGGCGAAACCCCGGTCCAGATCGCCAAACGCGCCAAAACGCAGGCCAGCCTTGGCGGCTACGACGTCTACATGCTGGACACCGCCGGTCGTCTGCACATCGACGACATCCTGATGGCCGAGGTTCAATCGGTCCGCGACATCGTCAACCCGCGCGAGACCCTTCTGGTCGTCGATGGCCTGACCGGTCAGGATGCGGTCAACGTCGCGCAGGAATTCGACGGCAAGATCGGCGTCACCGGCGTTGTCCTGACCCGCATGGATGGCGACGGTCGCGGTGGTGCCGCGCTGTCGATGCGTGCGGTCACAGGCAAACCAATCAAATTCGTCGGCCTTGGCGAAAAGATGGACGCGCTCGAAACATTCGAGCCAGAGCGTATCGCAGGCCGCATTCTGGGCATGGGCGACATTGTCGCGCTGGTCGAGAAGGCACAGGAAACCATCGAGGCCCAGCAGGCCGAACGCATGATGAAACGGTTCCAGAAGGGACTGTTCAACATGAACGACATGCGGTCCCAACTGGAACAGATGATGAAAATGGGCGGCATGGAAGGCATCATGGGCATGATGCCCGGCATGGCCAAAATGTCCAAGCAGGTGCAAGAGGCCGGGTTCGACGACTCTGTCCTCAAGCGCCAGATCGCCCTGATCAACTCGATGACCAAAAAAGAGCGCGCCAACCCCGCGCTGCTTCAGGCCAGCCGGAAAAAGCGGATCGCCGCCGGGGCCGGTCTGGACGTCTCCGATTTGAACAAGCTTCTGAAAATGCACCGGCAGATGGCCGACATGATGAAGAAGATGGGCAAGATGGGCAAAGGCGGCATGATGAAAAACGCGCTTGGGTCGATGTTTGGCAAGGGCGGGCCCTCCGCCGCCGATCTGGAGGCGGCAAAAGCCCAGATGGGCAAAATGCCGGGCGGTCTGCCCGGACTTGGTGGCGGCATGGGCCTGCCTCAGGGTCTGTCCGGCTTTGGTAAAAAGAAATGAGAATGTCCCGCACCTCATATGCATCCTTTGTGCATCGGTTGTGCATGGCCCGTGTATCCGTTGAGAGAACCCGATGACCGACACCGTAACCCTTGCCGCGCAGCTGCTCAAAGACCACCGCAGCAGCATCGACCGCCTCGACGCTATCCTTGTCTATACCCTCGCAGAGCGGTTCAAACAGACACAGGCCGTCGGCAAACTGAAGGCAGAACACACCCTGCCCCCCGCGGACCCCGACCGCGAGGCGCAACAGATCGAACGTTTGGAATGGCTTGCACAAGAGGCCGATCTGGACCCCGAATTCGCCAAGAAGTTCCTGAATTTCGTCATTCAGGAAGTTATCCAACACCACAAACAACACCAGAAATAACCGGCCCCGCCGGATCTGAACAAACCCAGGAGAACCTTGATATGTCTATGAAAATTCGTCTCGCCCGTGGCGGTTCCAAAAAGCGCCCTCACTACTCGATCGTTGCCGCCGACAGCCGTATGGCGCGTGATGGCCGTTTCATCGAAAAGCTGGGCACCTACAACCCGCTGCTGGCAAAAGACAACGAAGAGCGCGTGAAGATGGATCTGGACCGCGCCAAATATTGGCTATCCCACGGCGCACAGCCAACCGACCGCGTTGCACGTATGCTGGAAAATGCAGGCGTTCTGGTCAAGAAAGACCGCGCGAACCTGAAAAAGGGCGTTCCCGGCAAGAAAGCAACCGCACGCGCAACAGAGAAGTCCGCGAAGGAAGCCGCATTGGCTGAAGCCGCCGCTGCTCCTGCTCCGGCGCCTGTAGAAGAGCCCGCAGCCGACGAGGCAGCCGCCGAGTAATCGGCGCGTTGGTGAGAGGGATGCATGCGTTTTCGCAAAGCTTCCGCACCGACCTGACGGACCTGATGCGGTGGCGGCGCGACGTGCGCCGCTTTCGGACAGACCCTGTGGACGAGGCACTGCTGACGCGGTGCCTCGACGCATTTCTGCTGGCCCCTTCGGTGGGGTTGTCAGAGCCATGGCGGATCGTTCGCGTCGAAAGCGATGCGGCCCGCAAGGCGGCACTGGACAATTTCCGCAAGGCAAATGATGAGGCTTTACAAGGCTATAGCGGCGACAAGGCCAGACTGTATGCGGGGCTAAAGCTGTCCGGAATGGTAGAATCCCCCATTCAACTGGCGATTTTCTGCGATGACGGCACCGACAAAGGCGCGGGTCTTGGCGCCGGCACCATGCCGGAAATGCGCCGCTATTCGGTGGTCTCTGCCATCTCGCTGTTCTGGCTTGCGGCCCGCGCCGAGGGGCTGGGCGTCGGGTGGGTTTCCATCCTTGACCCCGACCTGCTTTGCCGTGACCTTGATGTGCCGGCGGACTGGGCGCTGGTGGGTTATCTTTGCGTTGGCTGGCCCGAGGACGATACCGAAACGCCGGAACTTGAAACACTGGGCTGGGAAGCGCGCCGCGCCTCTTTGCCAATGACAAAACGGTAAACGACGATAGACAATGGGACTGATCCGCCGGACGTTCACACTGGGCCTTTGCATTGCCGCCTTCTGGGCGGGGTCAAAGGTCGAACGTTTCATTCAAACCGACCGCTGCATCGACGCGGGCGGGTTTTTTGATGCACGGGGATTTTGCAATGGAGCAAGGCCATGAGTGAAGACAAAATCTGTGTCGGGGCCTTGTCGGGCTCTTACGGCGTCCACGGCGAAGTGCGCCTGAAAAGCTTTTGCGCCGATCCGCAGGCCATCGCGGATTACGGCCCGCTGTCATCGGAGGACGGGAAAAGCCAATATGTTCTGACCCTTACGGGGTCCATCCCGAACGGCTTTACCGCCGAGGTCGAGGGCATCAAGACAAAGGAACAAGCCGACGCCCTGAAAGGCATCCGCCTTTATGCCCCGCGCAGCGTTCTGCCCGCGTTGCCCGATGACGAATACTACCATGCCGATCTGATCGGCCTGACGGTGCTGGACACCGGCGGCGCGGTTCTCGGGACGGTAAAGTTCGTGCAGAACCACGGCGCGGGCGACCTGCTGGAAGTGATGCGCACCGGTGGCGGCGAAACCGTTCTGGTGCCCTTCACGATGGAGGTGGTGCCGACAGTCGATCTGGCCTCGGGCCGCGTGATCATCGACCCGCCCGAAGGCCTGTTCTAGCCCTGACACCAAAGGCAAGGGGCCAGTCCGACATGCCGAAACCACCTGTCCGCGTCATTGTCCACGCCGGTTTCTACAAGACCGGCACGACCAGTTTGCAGGCGTTTCTGGCTAAGAACGCACACCGGATCGCGCCCTATGCGGCGGTTTACATGGAGCCGGACCTGAAGACGGCCAAGTCGCTGGGCAATGCCTACGGGCGACTTCCGGTCTTTTGGCGCAGGCGCGCCTTTGGTCGGGCGATGGACGATTTTCTGGCGGGCGTAAAAGATGCCCCCTGCATTGTCATCAGCCGCGAATCCTTTTCCGGCATGATGATCGGCTATTCCCGGCTCTGGCGTCCCTCGACCCGCTATGCCGATACCGCAATCCCGCTGGCCCGCGAAATCCGGCGGGCCATGATCTCCCGCTTCGGGCCGGATGTGGACCTTACGTTCGTCTATACCACCCGCGCCCGCGATGCGGTTATCCACAGCAGCTATGGCCATGTTCTGCGCTCGGCGCGGCTTAGGGACAGCCCCGCCGCATTCACCGCGCGCTTTTCGCCGGCCTTCAGCCTTATGGGCGAAGCCGCCAAAATCCGCCGCGCTCTGGCACCCACGCCGGTTCTGACCCTATCACTGGAGGACCATGCACAAGACAGGTTCGGGACCGCACAGCCATTGATGGACCTGATCGGCATCCCGCCAGACGCGCAAGGCCGGATGGTCACCGTGCCGCGGAAGAACGTGGGTAACCCTTTGGCCCTGCAAAACCAGTTTCTGGATCTCAACCGCTCTGTTCGCGACAAGGCAGACCTGAGGCGCCAAAAAAAGCGACTGCTTGACGCATGGAAGGGGTGACCGCGGTCGCCTTGCGAAATGCGCATTGGACAAGTCCGGCAAAGGGGTGCCACCGGCCAGCGTGGCGTGCTATGGACCGCGCACCTCTTAGACCGGACCCGCCACATGATCGAAAAACCAAGCAAATCCCACGGACGCCTGTCCATTTCCGCCTCTGCCAAACCGCAGGAGCTGATGATGGACACGCCGCGCCTGAAAGGGGCATGGACCACCAAGGTCATCACCCTGTTCCCCGAGGTTTTCCCCGGCACCCTTGGCGCGTCGCTGACCGGCAAGGCCCTGCAAGAGGGGCTTTGGGCGCTGGAGACGATTGATCTGCGGATCTTTGGCGAGGGCAGGCATCGCAACGTCGATGACACGCCTGCGGGCGGTGGCGCGGGGATGGTGCTGCGCGCCGATATTCTGGCGCGCGCATTGGGCATGGCGCAAACCGGAACACCCGAGGACCGCGAAAAATGGCCGGTGATCTATCTGTCGCCACGCGGCAAGCCCCTGACCCAAGCCATGGCACAGCGGTTTTCCAGGGCCGAGGGCATCACCCTTTTGTGTGGCCGGTTCGAGGGCGTGGACGAGCGTGTGATCGAGCATTTCGATATAGAAGAGGTCAGTCTGGGCGACTTTGTCCTGACCGGCGGAGAGATTGCAGCACAGGCCTTGATCGACGCGACAGTCAGGCTTATACCGCGCGTACTTGGGAATCAGGCATCCACCGAGGACGAGTCGTTTTCGGACGGTTTGCTTGAGCATCCGCAGTATACCAAACCCGCCCTCTGGGAAGGCCGCGAGATACCGGACGTTCTTCTATCCGGTCACCACGCGAAGATAGCCGACTGGAGACGGGCGATGGCCGAAAGGCTGACGAAAGAACGCAGACCTGACCTCTGGCGGGCTTATTGTGCAAGACACGGTAGGGACCCGGATGAAGACCGAGAGCTCTGAGGTGGCACAAACGTCGTGGAACAACCACGCCTATAAAGGAACATAGCGATGAACTTGATCGCACAACTGGAAGCCGAGCAGATCGCTGCGCTTGGCAAAGATATTCCGGATTTCAAAGCGGGCGACACCATCCGTGTCGGCTTTAAAGTGACTGAGGGCACACGCACCCGCGTCCAGAACTATGAGGGCGTCTGCATCAGCCGCAAGCATGGTTCGGGCATTGCCGGTGCCTTTACGGTCCGCAAGATTTCGTTTGGCGAAGGCGTAGAGCGGGTATTCCCTCTGCACTCGACCAACATCGACAGCATCACAGTGGTCCGTCGTGGCCGTGTGCGTCGTGCAAAGCTGTATTACCTGCGCGAACGTCGCGGTAAATCGGCGCGTATTGTCGAACAAACCAACTACAAAGCCCCCTCGGGCGCAAACGCGTAAGGATCCGGGACATGAAAAAAGATATTCACCCCGATTACCACGACATCAAGGTCAAGATGACCGATGGTACTGTTGTCAACATGCGCTCTATCTGGGGCAAAGAGGGCGACCAGTTGTCGCTCGACATCGACCCCTCCGTGCACCCTGCATGGACTGGCGGCGGCACGCGTCTTATGGATGCTGGCGGCCGTGTGTCGAAGTTCAAGAACAAATACGCAGGTCTGGGCTTCTAATAGCTCGCCCTTCGGGATTGATGAAACGCCGCTCCCTAGGGGGCGGCGTTTTTCGTTGCGGGTCAGGGATGGGCGGCCTTGCTCACTTGGTCTGCACCTGTCCCCGCCGGGACAATCCGCAATGCCCTTAGCGCATTCAGAATAACCGCCACATCAATCACCTCCTGAAACAGGGCGCCCTGAACCGGAGAGAGATACCCGAAGGCGGCAGCAAGCATTCCGGCGCAAGACAGCCCGATGCCCACATACACGCTTTGCAGGGCGATCCTGCGGGCATGCTGGGCAATCTCCATCCCGGGCAACAGCCGGTCCAGCTGATCCACCAGCAGCACAACATCAGCGGCCTCTGCCGATGCCGCAGCCCCCCGCGCGCCCATCGCGACACCGATATCCGCCGCCGCCAGCGCGGGCGCGTCGTTGATCCCGTCACCGACCATCATTACCCGCCCGTCCTTGCCTTCGCTTAGAACCAGCAGCACCTTTTGGTCGGGCGTCATATCAGACCGCACACCGTCCAGCCCCAGCCCCTTGGTCACGGCCTCGGCCACTGCCTTGCGGTCGCCCGTCGCCAAAAGAATGCGCGACACCCCAAGCCGCCTTACCCCCGCCAAAAAGCCCGCCGTGCCTTCGCGCAGGGGGTCCGCCATAATGATGCGTCCCGCCAGCCGCCCGTCGATGGCCACCGCCACCACGACAGAGCCAACCGCACGGCTCGCACCATTGCCCCTGTCCTCTGGCACGCGCGACGCGACAAAATCGGCACCGCCGACAATCACGCGGCGCCCCGCAACGACGCCCGCAACCCCCTCGCCCGCAGTTTCTGCGGCATGGTCCGGCACCGCAAGGGACGCGCCCTTTGCCTTGGCGGCCGCCACAATCGCCTGTGCGATCGGATGCTTCGAGGATTGGTCGAGCGAGGCCGCAAGATACAGAACTTCGTCGGGATCGAACCCGTCCGTCGTGTCGATCGACACAAGTTGCGGGCGGCCATCGGTCAGCGTCCCGGTTTTATCAAGGATCAGGGTTTGAATGCGGGCCAGCACCTCTAGCGCCTTGGCCCCTTTGATCAGTACACCGTAATGCGCCGCCCGCGACAGCCCCGCGACCAGCGCGACAGGCACCGCCAGAATTAGCGGGCACGGCGTTGCGACGACCAGAACGGCAACCGCGCGGATCGGATCGCCCGTCAGCCACCATGCGGTGGCTGCGATGCACACCGTTATCAGCAGGAACACCAGCGAAAACCGGTCCGCCAGCCGTGACATCGGCGCCTTGGATCGCTGCGCCGCCTCGACCAGCCGCACGATGCCCGCATAGGTGCTTTCCTCGGCGCGATGCGTTGCGGTCAGGTCGAACGTATCGCCGGCATTGGTCGCGCCACTCATCACCGGATCGCCCTGCGACAATTGCACCGGCATCGCCTCGCCGGTCAGCGCCGACTGATCCAACACGGCGCGGTCGCTTGCAACATTTCCGTCCACCGGCGCCACGTCTCCCTGACGGATCAGCAGACGATCGCCCGGCTCGATCTGGTCCAGCGGAACCTCGTCCAGCGCACCGTTCCGGTGCCGCAGGGCGCTGCGCGGCACCCGCGACAGCAGGGCGCGCATTTCATGACGGGCCCGCGCCTCGGCATAGCTTTCCAGAACGGTCCCGCCCGAATACATCAACGCCACGACCACGGCGGCCAAAGTCTCGCCAAAGGCCAGCGCCGCAGTCATCGACAGGGCCGCCACGATATCCAACCCGACCTCTCCCTGTCGAAGGCTGTGGGCGATCTCGACAAGCAGGGCAAAAAGCACGGGAAGAGTTGCCGCCGTCCAGATCACCCCGGATGCGGCCGGGTCGCCATAGAACCAAATGCCGCCACCAGCCACCAACCCGATGGCCGCAATGCCAAGCAACAGCGTCTTTATATCGGGGCGGGGCAAATCTGCGATCATAATGGGGCTCTTTCGGGGTATGGCGCGGCCACGCTGGGCCTTTTACACCAACGCGGCAACAAGAATTCTACACCCTGTTCGGCACCTCTACCACACCCCGCCAAATTCACGCCCCATCTACCGGCTTCCGCTTTTCATCACTCCGCCCACAACATATAGTAAGCCAAGCCCGAAAACGGGCACTTTTCTATAATTCATCAAGGGGATGCGGCGTGGCACATATCATCGTCGTCGGGAACGAAAAGGGCGGGTCGGGCAAATCGACCACGTCGATGCATGTGGCAACCGCGCTTGTGCGGATGGGCCACCGTGTGGGCGCGCTGGACCTTGACCTGCGGCAGCGCACGTTCGGGCGCTACATCGAGAACCGCCTTGCCTTTTGCGCGTCACAGGGGCTGACCCTGCCCTGCCCGGATTACCGGGAACTGCCCGAGGCTGACACCGAAACGTTGAAGCCCGGCGAGAACGTTTACGACCACCGCCTGTCTACGGTCGTCGCCGCGCTGGAGCCGGTCAGCGACTTCATCCTGATCGACTGTCCCGGATCGCACACGCGACTGTCGCAGGTGGCGCATTCTTTGGCCGATACCCTTATCACGCCCCTGAACGACAGTTTTATCGACTTCGACCTTCTTGCGCGGATCGAACCTGAAAGCGGCAAGATCCTTGGACCGTCGGTTTACTCTGAAATGGTTTGGAGCGCGCGCCAGCTGCGGGCGCAGGCCGGCCTGAAGCCGATCGACTGGATCGTTTTGCGCAACCGCCTTGGGGCGCAGCAAATGCACAACAAGGCGAAGATGGGCGAAGCCCTTGCCAGTCTGGCACGCCGGATCGGATTTCGCGTCGCGCCCGGCTTTAGCGAACGGGTTATTTTCCGCGAGCTGTTCCCGCGCGGTCTGACCCTGCTGGATCTGAAAGATGTGGGCGTGGGCAACCTGAACCTGTCAAACGTGGCAGCGCGGCAGGAACTTCGGGATCTGGTCAAAGAGCTCAGGCTACCTGGGGTGACCGCCGACTTTTGACCAAGGGCGCTTTCGTCCTGCTGACGGAATGCGCCTTGTGGACCTTGACCAAACGCTCCAGCCGCTGCTCGAACACCGTGTCATGGGTCAATCTGTTGCGGCCAAGTTGGCAAAGCTTGTCAAGGTAGCGTTTCATGGTCGTCCTTCCTTCATCCCCGATGAATACAAACCTGACCGGACACCGTGGCAGGACTGTGGCACGCCTATGCGCCTGATGCGTCGTTTCCCGGAAGGTTGGAAACAGTCTGTTGCAGATGGCGAACGGGCGGGCGCTCGGGTGTGGGATCAGACAGGCATGCGATGCATCGAAATTCACAAGACCCAAAGAAAAGATAAAGGCCTAGCGATTTCTCGCTAAGCCTTTGAATTCTATGGTGCGCTGGGAGGGCATCCAATTACTATATCTTGACGCCCCACGGCATATCGATTTGGAACAAATCCTTTATTTACATATCACTTACTGTTTCAGGGTGTTCCCTGACGCCCCGTGATACCCTACATAATGAGGGGGACTAGAAGGGGGACCGAAATGACACGTGCCTTAAACAAATTGGTCGCAGCAAAGCTGAAGACGATAGTCGCAGGCAAGCATTCGGACGGCGGTGGCCTTTGGCTTTACAAGGGTAATGACGGCGGTAGCGGGAAATGGGTTCTGCGAGTAACTGTTCGTGGGCGGCGGAGAGAAATGGGCCTAGGGGCCTATCCAGATGTATCACTCGCCAAAGCGCGAGAAGTAGCTGAACACTGGCGTAAGGTCACAGCCCTTGGCAAGGACCCGATCAAAGAACGCGAAAAGCAAAAGCGCGAGTCGGCGCGACAAATGCACCTGCTCAGCGATATTGCACTTGATGCGTTCGAAAGCCGCAAGGCTGAACTCAAGGGTGATGGCAAGGCGGGGCGATGGTTTAGTCCCTTGGAACTGCATATTCTACCCAAGCTGGGCGGCGTTCCCGTAGCCGAGCTTGATCAACGGGATATTCGCGACACTTTGGCGCCAATCTGGCACACCAAGGCGGACACGGCCCGCAAAGCGATCAACCGCCTGTCAATCTGCATGCGACATGCTGCGGCGCTAGGCTTAGACGTGGACCTACAGGCAACGGACAAGGCTCGGGCACTCTTGGGTACTGCCGCAGGATAAGCCCGGACAAAGCACGCATCGCTGTAAGGCAGATCCAGCGCAAAGAAGTGCGCCTTTTGTTCTACACCACCAATAACCACCATGGCCTCGCCAAAATCTGCCTGCGCATGGCCGGGGGCATGGGCAAGCGGGATAAACATCTCTCGGCTGCGCCGACCATGTTCACGGACATAATTCTTGACCGTCGTGTAGCCGCCCTTGAAGCCGTGCTCGTCCCGCAGCCGTTCAAAAATGCGCTTGGCGGTGTGGCGCTGTTTGCGGGGACGGTTGAGGTCGTCTTGCAACCATTGATCAATGAAGCCGGTGAACCCGTCCAGCTTGGGCCGCTTGATATCTGCCGTTCGTTGATATCCGGGCGGGACCGAAAACATCATCATCTTCTTCACGCTTGCACGCGATATCCCGAAATAGCCCGCGGCCGCCCGTTCGCTCATGCCGCCCCGACGCGCAAGGCGGACCTTCAAATATAAATCCACGACTAAAATCTCCCGCCCTCCCTGCAAACAGAAAGGGCCAAAGTGGCAACATTTTACGCTGCCCGCAGCGAGATTATCACGCCACTTCCGTGGACCACTTTTGCACTGCCGTTCTCACTTCACTTGGCCAGCCTTTTTTATCACTTTGTTGGGGGCCATGCTGGGCATCGCCTCAATCGGGGCGGCATTTTCGGGCTATATCTTTACGACTATGACGAAAATGGAGCGTTGGTATGTTGGGCTTGTGGGTTTGCTGTTCGTCGCGCCCGGCGTTTTGACGATGGCCATTGCTGCGGCGGCCATCAGCCCCGTGCTTGTCCTTCACTGGCAAAGATCAAAGCGCGTCGCAGCTGCTCACTAGGCCCCGTAGGGGGCAGATGGGATGGATCGGGCTTCAACGAATACTTTAGCTCACGCGCCTTTTCGGTTTCTGCCGTTAGGCGCGGCAACATCTTATACTTAAGCCAAACTTTCGACAATTTCCAGCAAGTGCAGCAGATATAGCAACGGCAACGTTGACTCTGTGCCCTTAGATGTCCGGATTTCGATCGGGGGTATGATTGGGGAGGTTGTATAGGTCGTTTCAAGCCAGCGCGATGATTTTCGCGTGCGCGCTCCAAGTCAGGACGACGAACTTCGTCCCGGGCCATTATTGAAACCTTTTTTGAGGTCATCAGAAGCGCTTAGGGGGGCGCATAGGGGGACTGATCGAAACTATACGCACCTAAGTGCTTGGTATAATTTCATTTTTTTGTATTTTTGGTGCGCTGGGAGGGATTCGAACCCCCGACATCTTGATTCGTAGTCAAGCACTCTATCCAACTGAGCTACCAGCGCACGTGCAAGGCGGGATTTAGCGATCCCTCCAACCCATTGCAAGAGCGAAATTACTCTGCGGCCTCATCTAATGCCGCATAGGCCTTTGGAAGGCGCAAAGCGAAGACAGTTCCTTCGGGGCCGGTGCGGACCAGTTCCAGCCGACCGCCGTGCCCGCGCACCAATTCGGCAGCGATCACAAGGCCCAAACCGGTGCCGCCCTTGCGTGTGCCGCCCTGAAACGCCGTGAACAGGTGTTCCTGCGCCTTCTTGGGCAGTCCTGGCCCTGTGTCGGTCACACGAATGAACCATTCCGTGTCGGTCTCGCCCGCCTGCACGGAAATCTCGCCCGGTTCACCTGTTGCGATTATGGCCTGACGCGCATTGCGGATCAGGTTGGTCAGAACGCGGTACAATTGTTCAGCGTCGGCGCGTATAACCAGACCGGTCGGCACATCTTCGCTGAACGACAGGTCGTAGTCGCCGGTTGCCAGGCGCTCGCTGTCGACCGCATCATTGATCAGGCGCGCGACGGAAATCCGGTCAAGTGCGGGCGGCGGCTCTTCGGCCTTGCCGAAGGTCAGCGTACTTTCGCACAGGTTCACCGCGCGGCTGATAGAGTTCACCAGCTTAGGCGCGGCACGCTTCACCGCGGGATCGGCGCTATCCTCCATCCGGTCAGCGAACAGCTGGGCGGTGGTCAGGATATTCCGCAGGTCGTGGCTGATTTTGGCAACCGCGCCGCCAAGCTGGGCAAGCCGCTCTTTCTGGCGCAGGGCGTTGGTCAGCTGGGTCTGCATGGATTGCAGCGCGGTCTCTGCCTCGCGCAGTTCGGTCACCCCCGCCGTGGGCTGGATGATACGGCGCGCATCCTCTGGCGCGGCCGCGTAGGACTGCATATGGGACACAACGCGCTTGATCGGGACAACCAGAAACCGCCGCACCGCAAGAAACAGCAAAAAGGCGGTGAACACGGAAATCACCGCAGACAAAAGCAGGATGTTCAGGCCGTAATCAATCATCGCAGCGCGCAGCTTGCCGGTGTCCATTGTGACCTCGATCAGAAGGCCCGCGTTGCGAACAGGGTCGCCGATCACGCGGATCACCCGGTTTTCGGTATCCCAAAGTTCGATCAGCGCATCGCGAATCAGTTCGAACGCCATGGGGTTTCGCAGATCGTAGGTGGCATAGATCGGCGAGGGAATCGGCGAGGACAGAACAAGTTGCCTGACCTCGTCGCGGCGCAGAACCACGTTGAACACCTCGGCGTTGCGCAACAATTCCGATTCCAGATCCGCATCGATCATGTCATTGGCCAGCAACGCCAGCGAGGCGATTTGCGCCCGTTCCAGCCGCGACAAAAGATAATCCTCGCGGAACCGCGCGACCGATGGAACAAAGATCAGGACTTCGGCCAGCATCACGAAGACCGTTGTCAGCATCAAGAACCGACCGGAGAGAGAATTCAGGAACATACGCGACCCTTATTCGCAGGTGTTACGGCAGCATCCGTTGCACAGACCTGACCACCCATTTTACCACAGAACTATCAAATAGCTTGGGTGAGAAATAGGCACCCGCAGCCCGCTTGTTAACCTCGGACAACGTCGGATAGGGCAAAACAGTTCCGGCAATCGCGCTCATTTTCAGTTTGTTGGCAATTGCCATCGCCCACATGGCAATCAACTCTCCGGCTTGCGCCCCGGCGATAGAGGCCCCGACAGGGCGCCCCTTTATCACCATGACCTTGATCAGGCCGCGGGTCTTGCCCTCGGCGATGGCACGGTCGTTGTCGTGGAAGGGAAACCGCACAACAGTCAGGGCGCGCCCGTGCTTTTCCCGCGCCTGCGCCTCTGTCAGACCGACCTGCGCCAGTTCGGGGTCCGTATAGGTCGCCCACGGGATGTGGTCCTGACGCGCCCTCGATGGCAGGCCCAGCAGCATCGAACGGATGACCACACCCGCATGATAGCCCGCGACATGGGTGAACTGCAAACGCCCCGCCACGTCGCCCACGGCATAGACACGGCGGTTCGTGGATCGCAGGTCATCACCGACCGTTACGCCGCCCCGGTCGAACGCCACGCCGGCCTTTTCAAGATCCAGCTTGTCGATGTTCACCTTACGCCCGACGGCGATCAACAGATGGCTGCCCTTGAACACCCGGCCATCCTTGACCTCGACCTCTATCGCGCCAGCAGTTCCGCGAATTTCAGCGGCCAGCGCATCTTCGGCAATCTCGATGCCCTCGGCGCGAAGAGTGTCCAGCACGACGGCGGCCATTTCCGGGTCATCCTTACCCAGCGCCTTCATCCCTTCGATCACGGTCACCTCGCAGCCCAGACGCCTGTGCGCCTGCGCCATTTCCATGCCAATTGGGCCGCCACCGATCACGATCAGATGCCCGGGTTTTTCGCGCAGGTCAAAGATCGTCTCGTTGGTGTCATAGGGCACCTTGTCCAATCCGGGAATTGGCGGAACCAAGGGCGATGATCCTGTGGCGATCACAAACCGGCGCGCCGTGATCACCGTATCGCCCGCCTGCACCTCGGTTGGGGATATGAACCGCCCGAACGCGCGGATCACGTGAACGCCCAGGCCCTCGAACCGCTCCTGGCTGTCCACCGGCGCGATTGTGTCGATCACCTTGTGAACATGGTCTTTTGCCGCGGCATAATCGACGTCGGGCATCACCGGCGTCACACCGAACGGCTGGCCCGTCCGCATCGCATGGGCCTGCTTGCCCGCCGCGATCAACGCCTTGGATGGCACGCACCCGTAGTTCAGGCAATCACCGCCCATTTTGTGGCCTTCCAGCAGCACAACTTTTGCCCCCATCTGCACCGCGCCCGCCGCAATCGACAGCCCGCCAGAGCCGGCGCCGATGATGCAGATATCCGTTTTAATGCGTTTCATGTTCAGATGTCCTTTTTGCCGCGAACGGCTTTTAACACGACGGGAAGCGCCGCAAGCAGGCACAGCCCCAGAATGGGCACCAGAATCTGTGGCTCGAAGATAATGCCAAGGTCGGGCGTCTCGCCCCGGGCAAACACTTCGCCCAATCCCGCCCCGACAGAGGTGTAGACCACCGAACCGGGAATGATCCCGAAGAAGGTAGAGACGACAAAGCGCCGCAAGGGCACGCCGACCAGTGCGGGAACCAGATTGGCCACAAAGAAGGGAACCGCCGGGACCAGGCGAATCAGAAACAACATCGACCATTGATTCTCGTCGATCCCGTCCTTGATCTTTTTCACGGTGCCATCAGAGGCATCCATCCGCGCCGCCAGCCTTTCGCCGAACCCGTAACGCGCCGCCAGAAAGATCAGCGTCGCGCCGATCGTGGCCCCCGTCATGTTGAACAACGCGCCCGGAAACGTCGAGAACAAGAAACCGCCGGTCAGGGTGGCGATCGTCGCACCAGGCAGGCTGAAGGCCACGATGCCGATGTAGACGCCGATAAACACAAGCACCGTCAGGCCGTAGTGGCTGTCGCGAAAGGCCAGCAGCGCCTCTCGATTTGCGGCAAGGGTCTCGAAGGACAGATAATCCCGCAGGGTGAATGCACCGATCACCGCCACCACCAGAATGGCGATCAATGGCAAGCGCTGTAAAACCGCATTTTTCCGAGGCGTAGGCATATCGGTCATCATTTCATCCCGCTGGCTTCTGGTTCTGTGCAACATGGCCGCTGGCAGCTTTTGGCGATAGACCGCTCACGCGCCATTGATCCAGACAGCCAACATGTTTCAATACAGGGGCAATATCCGGTAGGGGCTGAAACATACGACAGACGTAATTCCCGCAAACTGTTGCAGAAAACTTCAACGTTGCGAATTGACTTGGGCCCGCCGACCCCCTAAAGGACGGGCTTCGAACATTCAAAGCCTTCGAATCCACGGTGGATTTGGGCCATATACGGAGACGGAGCGATGAAACGCACCTTTCAACCGAGTAACCTCGTCCGCAAGCACCGCCACGGTTTCCGTGCGCGTATGGCGACCAAAGCTGGCCGCAACATCCTGAACGCACGTCGCGCCAAGGGCCGTTCCAAGCTCTGCGCATAAGCGTTCGCCGAAAGGCAACACTGACATGATACCGCCGGAGGCACCCGTGGCAGGCATAGACGCCAACGCTAACGAGGAGTCACCGGCGGTTTCTGCTTGTCTGAAGGTCATGTCGAAAAGACCCGACTTTCTGAAAGCCGCGCGTGCGAGGCGCCAGGCGACAGCTGGTTTTGTTCTACAGGCGCGGAAACGTCATGCGGCGGAACAGGATCCAGATCTGATCCGCATCGGATACACCTGCTCTAAAAAAGTCGGAAATGCGGTCGCTCGCAACCGCGCCAAACGACGCCTACGTGAAATCGCCCGCCTTGTTCTGCCAACACA
Organism: Pseudogemmobacter sp. W21_MBD1_M6; assembly: GCF_052119585.1. NCBI lineage: Bacteria > Pseudomonadati > Pseudomonadota > Alphaproteobacteria > Rhodobacterales > Paracoccaceae > Pseudogemmobacter > Pseudogemmobacter sp. W21_MBD1_M6. The sequence continues at coordinate 392,000 of NZ_JBGQOJ010000001.1, forward strand.
GGGACAACCGGGATGGGATTATGTCCTGATCGGCCGCGCCGCAATCACGGCGACCCGCGATTTCAAAGTGCTGCAATCCGACCTGAAAGAGGCCCTGCGCCGTGTGCACGGAGCCGTAAAATGAGCCCCCTCGCCCATATCGTTGCCCTGCCGGTCCGCGCCTACCGCCTGATCTTTTCCCCTTGGGTCGGCCACAATTGCCGCTACCATCCCACCTGTTCTGCCTACGCGCTTCAAGCGCTCGAGAAACACGGCGCACTCAAAGGCGGCTGGCTGACCATCCGCCGGATCGGGCGCTGCCACCCTTGGGGCGGCAGCGGTGTGGACAATGTCCCTGACTGACGCTGCAATGTCTTCTCGGCCCAAATACTCTCGCCGCAGGCGGCGCCGGTCCGCAATGCCCTTTGCATGCACGCCGCAGTTTCGGCATACCTTGGGCCAGACCCTTCAGGATTATTCCCATGCTTGACGATCTCGACGACATCCACCCGCTGTTTCATGGCGCCCCCTCGACCACAGAGTTCAAGAAACTTCGCAAGCGAATCGTGCGTTATGTCCGCGAAGCGATCGAACAATACGGCATGATCGAACGTGATGCCCGCTGGCTGGTCTGCCTTTCGGGTGGAAAAGACAGTTACACCCTGCTTGCCGTTCTTTATGAACTGAAGTGGCGCGGATTGCTGCCTGTAGATCTTCTGGCCTGCAATCTGGATCAGGGGCAACCCGGTTTTCCCGCGACGGTCCTTCCCGCCTTCCTGCAGAAAATGGGGGTTCCGCACCGGATCGAGTATCAGGACACCTATTCCATCGTGATGGATAAGACGCCAGCGGGCCGAACGTTTTGCGCGCTTTGCTCGCGTCTGCGGCGGGGCAACCTGTACCGTGTCGCCCGCGAAGAGGGATGTTCCGCCGTGGTTCTGGGCCACCACCGCGATGACATCCTCGAGACCTTTTTCATGAACCTCTTTCATGGCGGCAGGCTGGCGACGATGCCGCCGAAGCTGTTGAATGAAGAGGGCGATCTTTTCGTCTATCGCCCCCTCGCCCATGTGGCCGAAGAGGACTGTGAAAAATTCGCCACTGCGATGGATTACCCCATCATTCCATGCGACCTGTGCGGATCGCAGGACGGGTTGCAACGCCAGCAGGTCAAACACATTCTGGACGGCTGGGAAAAGAACAGCCCCGGTCGGCGACAGGTGATGTTCCGGTCGTTGATGAATGCGCGCCCCTCGCATCTGCTGGACCCCAAGCTGTTCGATTTTGTCGGACTGGAGCGGAACTGCACGCCATTTGATGAAAATGCGGCGCAACTTCCCGACCTGCATTAACCGCTCGATCACTCTGTCAAAATAACGTCCTTCGTATCCGGATGCTCAGCCATCCGCAGTATAAGGACGTCATCTCATGCCGCTTGCGACCGGCCCTGCATCAACCTGGATCCGTCGCGTTGCGCGGCATCTCTACGGCCCCCATTTGCTCGCCTTTGTGCCCGCATTGACCCTTTGCGCCTATTGGCTGGGCGGCGAGGCGTTTCTGGTTGTGTCCGCTCTTATCGTGCCTGCGGTTCTGGCGATTACCTCCACAACGTGGCGACAACGCGCGCAATCCGGCGCGATCCGGCCCGATCACAGCGGCCTTGTATCCAAGAATGATCTGATCAGTGCGCTGGACCGGATATTCCATCCGTTGCTGGCCAATGGTCATGGCAGCATCTGTCTGGTTGTGGACCTGGATGATCTCTCCGTCATCGCCAACCGTTTCGGCCATCGCGCTGCCGAAGATCTGGTGCGCCAAAGCATCGACCGGCTTCGCGGACAATTGCGCGCATTGGATATCGTCACGCAGCTTGACGGCGGGCGGTTCGCGATTGCACTTGCTCCGATCCTGCGCGCCGATCTTGAAACCGCCATTCAACTGGCCAGCCGCATACAGTCCGCGCTGTCAGAGGCTATCAGTGTTGATGCAATCTCGGTCTATACCAGCTGTTCGGTGGGTTTTTGCCTGTCCGGCAGATCGCCGCAACCAAGCGGTGACATCCTGCTGGATGCAGCAGTGCGCGCGCTGACAGAGGCGCGCAACGCGGGACAGGGATCGATCCGCGCCTATTCCAAGGACATGGACAAGACATTGCGCACCCGCAACATTCTGACAGAGGATATCGGGATCGCGCTTGAGGCCGGGCAATTCGCCGCATGGTTCCAGCCACAAATTTCGACCGACACGGGACAAGTCACCGGATTCGAGGCTTTGGCCCGCTGGATTCACCCTGAAAGGGGCATTGTGGCACCTGCCGATTTCCTTCCCGCCATCGAACACGCCGGCCTGCTGGAACGCCTGGGAGAGGTCATGCTTTACCAGTCTCTCACTGCGATAAAGGCTTGGGACAAGGCTGGCGTCGAGGTTCCTGTGGTTGGCGTCAACTTCTCGGGCGACGAGCTGCGCAATCCGAATCTGGTCAGCAAACTTCGATGGGAACTTGACAAATTTGATCTGCTGCCAGCGCGTCTTTGCGTCGAAATCCTTGAAACCGTCATCTCAACCTCCGACGATGACACCGTCGCGCGCAATATCGCCGAGCTGTCGCGCATGGGATGCCGGATCGACCTTGATGATTTCGGAACCGGACATGCCTCGATTGCCAATATCCGTCGGTTCGCCGTGCACCGGATAAAAATCGACAGATCCTTTGTGACAAAGGTTGATGAAGACCCGGAGCAGCAGCGCATGCTGTCGGCCATCCTGACCATGGCTGAACGTCTGGATCTTGATACGCTGGCCGAAGGCGTGGAAACGCTTGGCGAGCACGCGATGCTGTCACAATTGGGGTGCGGCCATGTTCAGGGATACGCCCTTGCCCGGCCCATGCCGTTCGAAGAGACGATTCCATGGATTGCCGCCCATTCGGCCAAGCTATCGCGACCGCCTACCATCGGCAGGCGCATAGGATGAGGCAAAGCAGCCCGAATCGGTATCAAAATCCTAAAACCGCTTGACCTTTTCGGCCCATGTCTGTTGAACCACCCTGAATTGAATGGAGAGGTGGCGGTCCCTCATGGACGATCAGAATAAGAACCTTATCCTCGCAACTGTGCTCAGTTTCCTCGTAATCCTCGGTTGGTTTGTGCTTTTTCCACCACCCGAAGCTGTCGTTGAATCAAATGCGCCCGTTGCGATGCAAACCACAAATGACGGCACAACTGCGGCCCCCCCCCCGGTTGCTGGCGGCGCGGTCACACCGATTGCCCCGACAACACCCGCACAGGCCCGCACAACGGCCTTGGCGAACACGGCGCGCATCACGGTCGACACGCCCAGTCTGACGGGAACGATTGCGTTGGTTGGCGGGCGTATCGATGACCTTTCGCTTAAAAATTACCGCGAGACGCTTGATCCCAGCTCTCCGAATGTGACGCTTTTGTCGCCTGTGGGCAGCAACAGCGCATATTACGCACTGTATGGCTGGGCACCTGGCGGTGACTTGACGTTCGAAGACGTGCCGGGCGCGAATACACCATGGCAGCTTGAAACGGGCACCACTCTTGGTCTCGATTCCCCGGTCACCCTGCGCTGGGACAACGGCAAGGGGCTGACGTTCCGCCGCGTCATGTCTGTCGATAGTAACTTTATGTTCACCGTCACCCAAAGCGTCGAAAATTCCGGCACAACAGAAGCGCGGATGGCCCCTTATGGTATCGTCGCAAGACACGGCAAGCCGGACACCGCAAACTTCTTCATTCTGCACGAGGGCGTCGTCCGTATGTCCGACGGCAAGCTTGAGGAAATGAAATACAAGGATATGCCCGACCTGCCTCTCATCGAGCGCGAGGCCGCGCAGGCCGAAGTGATCGACGTAACGACGAACGGCTGGGTCGGATTTACCGATAAATACTGGATGACCACGCTTATCCCAGAGGATGCGCACGCATTCACCTCTGTCGCCAAGTATGTTCCCGGCGCCGATATCTATCAGACAGAGGCGCGTATGCCTGTGATCGCGGTCGCCCCCGGACAAACACAGACAAGCACGACGCGCCTGTTTGCCGGTGCCAAAGAGTGGGAAACCATCCGTGCCTACCAGAACGAAGATGGGATTACAGGCTTTCTCGACTCGATCGACTGGGGCTGGTTCTACTTTCTGACAAAGCCGATTTTCTGGGTCCTGCACCACCTGCACGGGCTGATTGGAAACATGGGCCTTGCGATTATCGGCCTGACGCTGCTGATCAAGGCGATCCTGTTCCCGCTGGCCTATAAATCCTACGTTTCCATGGCGAAGATGAAAGAGCTTCAGCCGCAAATGGAAAAAATCAAGGAGAAGGCCGGCGACGACAAGGCGAAGTTGCAGCAGGAAATGATGCAACTTTACAAGCGGGAAAAGGTAAACCCGGCCTCCGGCTGTTTGCCAATCGTGATGCAGATCCCGATTTTCTTTTCGCTTTATAAGGTGATCTTTGTGACCATCGAACTGCGCCATGCGCCGTTCTTCGGTTGGATCAAGGATCTCTCGGCACCTGACCCAAGTTCGATCCTCAACCTGTTCGGGCTTTTGCCTTTCGCTCCGCCTGACCCGACCTCTATCTTCGTCACCTTCTCGCTTGGCGTATTGCCGATCCTTCTGGGTATTTCGATGTGGCTTCAGCAAAAGCTGAACCCGGCCCCTGCGGACAAAACGCAAGCGGCGGTGTTTGCCTGGATGCCGTGGATATTCATGTTCATGCTGGGAAGTTTTGCAAGTGGTCTGGTCGTCTACTGGATTGCGAACAATACGATCACCTTTACCCAACAGTATCTGATCATGCGCAGCCAGGGCTTTAAACCGGACGTGTTCGGGAACATCAGATCGACGTTCAAACGCAAGAAACCCGACGCAAAGTGACAGGTCGCGTCGCCATTATCTGGCGACATTCGATCAAACCGCGTGGGCACAAGGTGTTCGAACGCATAACATTGATCCCGAGGCAGGGCATGCCCCGGGATCACTTGACGTTTATGCCGTGGTGATCAAAGCCGGAAACGTCGCAACAGGCGACAGAATAGAGATACGATGATGGATATGCGATTTACCCTGGCCGAAGAGCCTGACGCCGTGACAGCGGAATTCGGCCGGAAGCTGTTTGCCGGCAACACCGAATTTCTGAAGGGGGTCGTTGCAATGGACGGCCTGCCGCCCGCCGACCGGATGGAGGTTTGCTTTGCCGGTCGTTCGAACGTCGGGAAGTCATCATTGATCAACGCGTTGACCGGGCGCAAGGGGCTTGCGCGGGCATCCAACACCCCCGGTCGGACGCAGGAAATCAACTATTTCACCCTATCTGAACAGCATTATCTGGTCGACTTGCCCGGTTATGGCTTCGCCAATGCGCCGCTTGCCGTCGTTGAGAAATGGCAGCGTCTGCTGAAAAACTATCTATCGGGGCGCCAAACCCTGCGCCGCGCCTTTGTGTTGATTGATACCCGCCACGGCGTAAAACCCGTTGACGAGGAAATCATGACCCTGCTGGACCGATCTGCCGTAACGTTCCAAGTGGTCATGACAAAGGCTGACAAGGTCAAGGAAATCGACCGCGCGGCCATTGTCGAACAGGTTTTCGGGGCGATGAAGAAGCATCCAGCCGCCTTCAACGAGGTCATTCTGACCTCGTCGGAAAAAGGTGACGGCCTGCCCACCCTGCGTGCGACGATCGCAACGCTGGAATAATCGCGGACGGCGGGATCAGCCGACGTGCTGCCCGCCGTTCACCTCTATCTCGGTGCCAGAGACGTAACTGCTTTCGTCCGAGCACAGAAAATAGATGACGCTTGCCACTTCATCCGGTTGCCCCAACCGACGCAACGGCAACTTTTCGACAATCTTATCGGTGCCAGGCGAAAGGATAGAGGTCTCGACCTCTCCGGGTGCGATGGCGTTGACCCGCACGCCCAAGGGGCCAAAGTCATGCGCCATCTCGCGCGTCAACGCCTTGAGCGCCGCCTTTGACGTTGCATAGGCTGCGCCGGCAAAGGGGTGCACACGGCTGCCCGCGATCGACGTGACATTGACGACAGCCCCTTTGGCCGTAGCCAGTTCGTCCTTCAGGCCGCGCGCCAGAATCACCGAAGCAAAGAAGTTGACGTGAAACACATGGCCCCAGGCCCGCAGATCAGTGTCGAGAGTGGAAAGCCGCCCGCCATCCCCGGCTTTCGGAGAGATGCCCGCATTGTTGACCAACGCGTCCAGTCGCCCGCCCAGCTTGGCCCGAAGAACCTCTATTCCGGCGATGGTCTTGTTCGGGTCGGCCAGGTCGATCTGAACGTGATTATCCTCGCCGCCACCCCATGGGCATGCGGACGGAAACGGATGCCGCGAACATGTAATGACGCGCCACCCTTCGCGGTTGAACCGCTGCACAGTTGCATGTCCGATTCCCCGGCTTGCCCCAGTCAGAATCATCGTTCTTTGTCGATCGTCGCGCGCCATGACTTCTTCTCCGGTGTTCGCCGCGACCCTAGCAAGCCCTGCACGAAACGCAATGCAACTGCGCGGACCACTTGGAATCGCGTGACCAAGCGGCTACCAAAGAGATGAACAAAGGATGTTATGATGAGAAAACAGGACGTCATGAATCGAGATTGGATAGCTACCGCCAAAACCCTCTCAGCCGCGCTGCCCTATTTGCAGCGCTACAAGGGGGCGACCGTTGTCATCAAGTTGGGTGGCCACGCCATGGGCAGCGACGAAGCGATGGACAGCTTTGCGCGCGACGTTGTGCTGATGCAGCAGGTCGGAGTGAACCCGGTGATCGTTCATGGTGGCGGCCCGATGATCAACGAAATGCTGGCCAAGCTGGGCATCAAATCCGAGTTTGTGAACGGCAAGCGCGTGACCGACGCGGCCACGATGGACGTCGTGGAAATGGTTCTGTCGGGCAAGGTGAACAACCGAATCGTTCAGGCGATCAGCGATCAGGGCGGCAAGGCGGTCGGCGTGTCCGGCAAGGATGCCAACCTGATGATCTGCGATCAGACCAATCCCGATCTGGGCTTTGTCGGCACCCCCGCGCAGATGGACCCGACGATTCTGCGCGATCTGCACGCCGCAGGTGCCATTCCGGTGATTGCGCCGCTTGGTATGGGCCGCGACGGCGAGACCTATAACGTCAACGGTGATACTTGCGCGGGCGCGATTGCGGGTGCGTTAAAGGCTGATCGCCTGCTTCTGTTGACGGATGTCGCCGGTGTGAAAGATGCCGAGGGCAATGTGGTCACGCAGATGACGCCCGAGCATATCCATACAATGATCCGCGATGGCGTCATTGCCGGTGGCATGATCCCCAAGACCGAAACGGCGCTGGCCGCGATCGAGGCCGGAGTGCGCGCCGTGGTCATTCTTGACGGGCGCGCCCCGAATGCCTGCCTGCTGGAGCTTTATACAGATCACGGTGCAGGTAGCCTGATCCGCGCCGAACTGGCCTGATGCCGTCCTATGCCGCGCTTTCGGATCTTGCCAGAGCGCGGCATCTGGACATCTTCGGGGCGTTCCACCCGAGATCCGGGGATAAGGCGCCGCAAGGCACAAAAACGCTTTTCCTGCTTGGCCCGTCAGAGCCGGGCTTTTGGTCGCATTTCACGCAAAGCGATGAATATATCGATGGGCGTGCCGATCCGGTTGATCGGTGGTCCCGCCGCACCATTGGCGAACTGGCTGGCAGTCTGGGCGGCAAGGCGGTGTTTCCCTTTGGCGGCCCGCCCCATTTACCGTTTTACCGCTGGGCGATACGATCTGGCCGCGCATGGCCATCCCCCATTCAGCTATTGGTGCATGATGCGGCCGGTTTGCTGGTGTCCTATCGCGGCGCAATCGCCCTGACCGGGCACATAGAACTGCCAGCAACGCCGGCATGCCCCTGCGACAGCTGCGCTGATAAACCTTGCCAGACCGCCTGCCCTGCGGTCGCTTTTGACAACGCGGGGTATGACCTCGACGCGTGCCATGCACATCTCGACAGTGCCAAAGGGTCCGATTGCATGTTATCGGGGTGTGCTGCACGCAGGGCCTGTCCAGCGTCAAAAGACTATGCAAGACTGCCAGAACACTCTGCCTATCACATGAGGCTTTTTCACACATGACCCATCGCCTGATCCTGACCCGCCACGCTAAATCCAGCTGGGATAGCCCCGCACAAGACGACAAGACCCGCCCGCTTAACACACGCGGAATATTCGCGGCGAAAGAACTGGGCGACTGGCTCGCCTCGCGCAACTATACCCCGACCGAGGTTCTGTGCTCTTCCGCGACGCGGACAAAGGAGACCTGGGACGGCGTTGCGCCCGCTTTGACCGGAAAAGCCAAGGTCACGTATAACGACAACATGTATAACGCCAGCGCGGATGTTCTGTTGGCCGTGCTACAAAAGGCCGGGACAAAGACGGTGATGATGATCGGCCACAACCCCGGCATCGCCAGTTTCGCGGAAATGATCGCAGCGGATCCGCCGCTTGGTCCGGTGTTCAGCCATTTCCCGACCGCCGCGACTTTGGTTCTGGAATTCGACCTGAACGATTGGTCAGAGGTAAAATACGGGACGGGCCAAACGCTGGATTTCGTGACACCCGACGATCTGGGCGTTGCTTGACCGCCATTCCGTTGAATGCAAAACGCCCCGAAGTTACCTTCGGGGCGTTTTTGTATCGGTCGCAGCGCTAAACCCTAGTGACCCAGAATCTGGCTGAGGAACAGCTTTGTCCGGTCTGATTGCGGGTTGTTGAAGAACTCTTTCGGTTCATTCTGCTCTACAATCTGGCCCTGATCCATAAAGATGACGCGGTTCGCGACGGCTTGGGCAAATCCCATCTCGTGCGTGACGCACAACATGGTCATGCCCTCTTCCGCCAGCTCGATCATGGTGTCCAGAACCTCTTTGATCATCTCGGGGTCAAGCGCCGAGGTCGGTTCGTCGAACAACATGATCCGCGGCTTCATGCACAAGGACCGTGCAATCGCCACGCGCTGTTGCTGACCACCGGACAACTGGCCGGGATACTTGTTGGCCTGCTCGGGGATCTTCACCTTTTCAAGAAAATGCATCGCGATTTCTTCGGCTTCTTTCTTGGGTGTTTTGCGAACCCAGATCGGCGCCAGCGTGCAATTTTCAAGGATCGTCAGATGCGGGAACAAGTTGAAGTGCTGAAAGCACATGCCAACCTCTGATCGGATTTTATCGATGTTTTTCAGGTCCGATGACAATTCGGTCCCGTCGACAATGATGCGGCCCTTCTGGTGCTCTTCCAGACGGTTGATGCACCGGATCAGGGTGGATTTACCGGACCCGGAAGGCCCGCAGATCACGATCCGTTCGCCACGGTTCACCGTCAGGTTGATGTCCCGCAGCACATGGAAGGTGCCGTACCATTTGTTCATATTGCTGATTTCAATCGCCACCTCGTCCGAGACGGACATATGTGAGCGGTTGATTTCACGGTCGACTGCAAGTTCAGACATGGTGAACTCCTTATGTATGGCCAGTCTGAAGCTTGCGCTCCAGAAAGATTGAATAACGGGACATCGAGAAGCAGCATACGAAGAACAGCAATCCGATAAAGATGAACAATTCCCAATAGATGCCGTTCCAATCCGTGCTGGCACGAATAGCGCTTGCCAGACCGATAGGATCGAACAGACCGATAAAGACCACCAGCGTGGTGTCCTTGAACAAGCCGATAAAGGTGTTCACGATCCCTGGAATCGAGATTTTCATCGCCTGTGGCAGGATGATCAGGCGCATGGATTTCCAGTAATCCAGCCCCAGCGCATCGGCCGCCTCGTACTGCCCACGTGGAACCGCCGCCAGACCACCGCGGATCACTTCGGCCATATAGGCCGAGGCAAACAGCGTCACCATGATGATCACACGCAACAGCAGATCAAGGTTGGCATTGGGTGGCAGGAAGTAGTTCAGCAAAAGCGATGCAGTGATCAGCCAGACAATCAGGGGAACGCCGCGGATGACCTCTATAAAGGTCACGGCGGTCTTGTTGATGATCAACAAATCCGACTGACGCGCCAGCGCCAAAAGAACACCCAAAGGCAGCGACAGGATGATCCCGCTGACTCCGATGATAAACGACAGCATGAAGCCACCGAAATCCTTCGAACTTACAGCCTCGATCGAGATCGGCACGATGCCCTGCATGATCTGCGCCGCAGCCGAGGCCGCGAAGATCCACCAGAACACCGGCACAAGGATCGCGGCCAACGCCCCGACAAGAGCGCCCAGATATTTGGAGCCCAGTGCAAAGCCAAGGTATCCAAGACCGAAGCCCGCCGCGACGGAGAGAACGCCCCAGATCGACCCACCCCACAGAAGCCACAGCATAGCGAATGGAACCACCGCCGATACCATCAGCATCTTGCGGGGCAAGCCACTGAACAGGATCGGTGCGACGGCCACCAGAAACAGAACCAGCGCCAGAACAGGGCGCCAATACAGATGGTTCGGATAAAATCCAAACAGCAACTGCTGCCAACGATCGGAAATAACCGCAAAGCACGCGGCAGAGGCATCCGGCCCCAAGGTCGCATCGCGGATCTGGCGACATTCGGTCAGGGACTTTGCGGTCCAGATTCCGTTCAGAAACCATGGCAGGATATGGCTGAGCACCCAATAGACAGCCAGCAAGGAGACGACCGTCAGGATCGCATTCAACCATGTCGGAAACAGGTTTTCCCGCACCCACCTGATTGCGCCGGTTTCCCCCACGGGAGGGGCCGCCTGGGGCAACATGGCGTCCCGCACATAAGAAACGGTAGAGGCGTGTGTCTCGCTCATCTCAACGCTCCTTCAGCTTGATCGAGGTATTATACATGTTCATAACCCCCGAGATGATCAGACTAAGCGCCAGATAGAACGCCGCCATCAACAGAATCCCTTCCAGCTCTCGTCCGGTCTGGTTGATGGTGATTCCGCCCAAAGTCGCGCGAACGTCCATATACCCGACGGCAATCGCCAGCGAAGAGTTCTTGGTCAGGTTAAGGTACTGCGAAATCAGGGGCGGGATGATCACCCGCAACGCTTGCGGCAGGATCACCAGCTTCATCGTCCGTTTGGGACGCAGACCCAAGGCAAACGCCGCCTCTGTCTGACCTTTGGACACGGACATGATACCGGAACGCACGACCTCGGCGATGAAGGCACCCGTGTAAAGCGACAGCGCGATCCAAAGAGCAATCAAAGAGTTCCGGATTTGCAAACCGCCGACAAAGTTGAAGCCGCCAAGTTCTGGATAGGTCAGCGACACCGGACGCCCGAGCACGAAATAGGCAAGAACCGTCGGGATAATGAAAATCGCCAGACTGACCCGGAAAACCGGAAGGATCTGGCCGGTCGCCTCTTGCTTCTTGCGCGCCATGCGGCGGAACAGAAATATTCCGATCAGGGACAGCACAAAAACCGAGACCAGCGCGATAGACCCGGCACCCCAAACCGGCATCGGAATAAAGATGCCCCGGTTCGTGATCGCCACGGTATCGCCCAGAATCATAGAGGCCGACCCACCTGCGCGAAAGTCGCGTGGCTGCGGCGTTGCCTCTGTCATCACGGCGAAGATCACCAGAATCCAAAGCAGCAGGGGCACGTTGCGGAAGCCTTCGACATAGACCGTCATCAAACGGGCGATAACCCAGTTCTTCGACAGGCGCAGAACGCCTGCGGTCACACCGATCATCGTCGCAAGCACGCAACCAAGAAACGCGACAAGCAGCGTGTTGAGAATGCCGACCAGAGCCGCGCGGCCATGCGTCGATGCATTCGAATATTCGATCAACATCTGGTTGATGTCATAGTTGGCTCTTTGGCCCAAAAAGCCAAAGTTGAAGTCTTTGCCAAGTGCGGAAAGGTTGGCCACCGTGTTCGAGATAAGCCAGTAGAACGACGCGACAATAAGGATCAAAGCCACCACTTGGATGGTCATTGACCGATATCGTGTGTCATAAATCAACTGGCTTAGGCGGAACGTTTCCTTCGGCGGATCTGACACATCGGTCATCTGAAGTTCCCCGTGCTGGTTTTGCCTATCGGTCTAAAAAGGCATCGCCTTTTGCTGCCGCAGGTCATTTTATTTGTAGAAATCTAAAAAAGGGGCGCGGACTGAACCGCGCCCCTTTCCCCGTCCGACCTAGCGGAAAGGAGGAGTGTAAAGCAGACCGCCATTGGTCCACTGTGCGTTCAAACCACGCGCCAGACCGATCGGAGTTGTCTCGCCGATGTTCTTCTCGAAGATCTCGCCGTAGTTACCAGATGCCATGATCGCGTTCTTGGCCCAATCGTTGGACAGACCAATCATCGCGCCCAGTTCACCTTCGGTACCCAGAAGGCGGTTGATTTCAGGGTTTGTGCCAGGTGCTGCAGACATTTCTGCGATATTGGCAGATGTCACGCCCAGCTCTTCTGCTGCGATCAGCGCGTTCATTGTCCACATCACGATATCGCCCCAAGCGTTGTCGCCATGACGAACAAGCGGACCGAGCGGCTCTTTCGAGATGATCTCGGGCAGAATGATGTGATCGGCGGGCGCTTCGAACGTCGCGCGCGTCGCAGCCAGACCGGATGCGTCGGTAGTGTACGCATCGCAGGCGCCAGCAAGATACTGCTGCTGGCCTTCCGCGTTGGTTTCGATCGGAACCGGCTCGTAGCTGATGTTATTGATACGGAAGAAGTCCGCAAGGTTCAGCTCGGTTGTGGTGCCGGTCTGGATACAAACAGTCGCGCCGTCCAGATCCTTGGCCGAAGACACACCCAGTGCCTTTGGAACGATAAAGCCCTGACCGTCATAGTAGTTTACACCGACAAAATCGAACTTCAGATCGGTGTCGCGCGAGAAAGTCCAGGTCGTGTTGCGAGCCAGCACATCGATCTCGCCGGAGGCAAGAGCGGTAAAGCGGGTTTGACCTGTGGTCGGCACGAAGTTCACTTTGGTCCCATCGCCAAAAATCGCAGCAGCAACAGCACGACACACAGCAACATCGAAGCCTTCCCAGTTGCCGTTCGCGTCAGGTGCAGCAAAGCCGGCAAGACCGGTCGTAACGCCGCAGTTCAAAGAGCCACGGGCCTTCACGTCGTCCAGAGTCGCAGCATGTGCAACACCGGCGGCCAGACCAGCAACGGTCAGCGCGCCAAAAAATACAGATTTTTTCATTTTTACCTCATCCTGGTGGCCCACCTGTTCTCAGGTGGTTTAGCCGGGCATCACACGCCCGGTCGTTTAGTCAACCCATGCTTCAGGAGAAGTGGCCTCCCTCGGCATCGCACATTTTGTGCGAATTAGGGTGAATAGGTCAAGTCCGTCGGGAAAGATTATGCCTCTTGTCGCAGAAGGTGACCCTACGTCGCGCCCACCCAAACGACAGGAATGTGCATCTACGCCGTTTTTTCAACCAGTTTGAAAAACTTTTGTGCGTGAAAGAATGCCAAACGTTTGGTTTCTGCCAATTCTTCGGCTTCTTCGTCATGTCCCCATTGTTCAGCCTGCCATGTCTCATCGACCTTGGAAATCTGCCAAAGCGTGTCCGCAGGCATCAGATTTCGGGTCGCGGCAAGGCCGATGATCAGTGATCCGGACAGACTCACAAGGTCGTGAAACGCCACCAGTTCGAACGGCGTCATCGCGGAAACATACTGTTTCAGGACGGAAAGACTATTTTCCGACTGCGCAACATGCATCACGCCGACAACGGAAAACAAGGGTGCGCCAAGCGCGCTTCCGGCCCAATCCAACAGCGGGTCCCAATGCTCTGCCTGCCGCGCAACCAGAACATCCGGCCCTTCGGCGCGGTAGCAAATCAGGTCCGATCCGCCATACTCGGCCACCAGTTCGGCGACTTCGGCATGCTGGGGGCTGACCTTGTCGATCGCGGCATTGGCAGATCGCGTGAACGGCATTGTCAAAGGTTTCACAACCTCGACCTGCGCGTCCCACTCGGTCGCGACCGCCTGCGCAAGGGCAAGCGTGGGCACCACCAATGGCGCCTTCAAAGGGGTGCGCAGCGGGCGCTCGTCCAACAGAACCTCGAACCCGCCCTCGGCCTCAGCTGCGGTTGCTTTGGTCCAGAACCGCTTTTGCGTCCATTCGGCCATCAGTTCTTTCCCCAAAGGTTCAGCATCGCGGCGGGAAGATCTTGCGCGGCATGAATCAACTGGCCCGCTCCGGCGCGGTTCAACACATCCGGCGCGTGATAGCCCCAGGTGACGCCGATGGTCAGAACCCCTGCGGCGGTCCCCATTTCCATGTCATAACTGGTGTCACCGATCATCACGGCATGCTCCGCCCCGACACCTGCCTCGGCCAGTGCCGACTGCACCATCGATGGATGCGGTTTCGATGGATGGTCGTCGGCAACCTGCTGTGTCACGAACATTCGCGCCAGATCATGGGCTTCCAGTAGCCGGTCAAGCCCACGGCGGGATTTGCCCGTCGCAACGCCAAGCACGACATCCGAACGGCCGGCCAGATGGTCCAGCACGTCGCGGACACCGGGGTATAGCGGCGATGTTGTCTGCTCTCCGGCATGATCGCGGGTCGACATGTAGGTTTGCTTGTAGCCCTCGACCAGCATCTCGCGCGTGGCAAGATCAAGATGCGGCGCAAGCTTGAACATCGCCTCCGGCAAGCTGAGCCCGACAATTCCCAGAATCTCTGCTGCGGTCGGAACAGGTTGGTTTGCATGCCCGAACGCATTGCGCATCGCCCCGAGGATATGGACCTGGCTGTCAACAAGGGTGCCGTCGACATCAAAGATGACCAGCCGCAAGGGCGCCGTCATCGCAGACCCTCGAACGGGTCTGCCAGAACGTCATTCGGGTGCCAGCCAAAGGTATCCCACGTGCGCTGCATGTGCGGCGGAAGGGGGGCCGTTATAGTCAGCATCGCGCCGGTCACGGGATGCTTCAACGTCAAAGACCGCGAATGCAGGTGCAGCTTGCGGCTGATCTCTCCACCCAGTTGCGCGCCCCAGCCATCGCCAAGGTTTTCCTGACCCGAACCACCGTATTTCCCGTCACCGATGATCGGGTGCCCCATCTCGGCCATATGCGCCCGCAACTGGTGGGTGCGGCCAGTGATCGGCACAAGCGCCATCCACGCGGTGCGCGACCCCAGCGCCGACAGCGTGGCGTAATCGGTCGTGGCGCGCTTTGCACCTTCGGTCGTGTCCACGTCACGCGGATGGATGCACAGCATCTTTTCCGCCTCGCCCTGCGCCCCGTGGCCCGGGGCCTTGATCAGACCGTATTTGATCGTTCCCATTTTGGGATGCGGCACGCCGGCAACGGCAGCCCAGTAAATCTTGCGTGTCTCGCGGTGCCGGAACGCGGCGGTCAGCGCGCTGGCGACCCGCTGCGTGCGCGCCATAATCAGAACGCCGGATGTATCCTTGTCCAAACGGTGCACCAGACGCGGTTTGTCGATCTCGCCGAATGTCAGCGCCTCGGCCATGCCGTCGATGTGGCGCACCTGTTTGCTGCCACCCTGACAGGGCAGGCCTGCGGGTTTGTTCAGCACGATGATATGGGCGTCCTTATAGATCACGCAGGACTGGATCATCTCGGCGTCGGCCCTTGACACGCTGGTTGGCAGCGGTGCGGGGCGTTTGTCCTCTTCGCCCAGGGGCGGAATACGCACCGTCTGGCCGGGCGTCACATGGGAAGACGCCTTGACCCGCCCCCCGTCCACACGAATGTCGCCCTTGCGGCACATCTTTTCGATGCGCCCCTGCGCCACATGCGGAAACCGGCGGCGAAACCAGCGGTCAAGCCTTTGATCCGCTTCGTCCGGCCCGACCTCGATCAACATTGCAGCACTCATGCCCAGATCCCCCGCGCCAGCGCTATGCCGACGATAATTGCGAACAGCGACAGCCCAACGGACCCCGCCACATATAAACCCGCCGTTGCCAGCCTGCCCTTTTCGATCAGCGCGATCGCATCAAGGGAAAAGGCCGAAAACGTAGTAAACCCACCAAGAACGCCGGTCAGCAGCAACGGCGAAAGCCGCGTCGCGTCTTTGGCGCTCAGCACAACAAACAGCACGCCCATCGCGAACGATCCGGCAACATTGACGGCCAACGTCCCCCACGGGAAAGCCGTTCCCATGACGCGCAAAGCGGCCATGTTTGTTATATAGCGCAGAGACGCGCCAATTGCACCGCCAAGGGCGACCTGAATGAGGGTTTGAATCATGGCGTCTCTGTCGTCCGAGCAGCGCCTAAAGTCAACCGTTGCGCTTGTCGCGTAGCTTTGCGAACCAATCCAGACGCTTTTTCAGCTCTCTTTCATAGCCGCGTTCAACCGGAATATAGTAAACGCCGCGCTTCATCGTCTCGGGGAAATAGTTCTGCCCCGAGAACCCGTCCTCGGCGTCGTGGTCATAGGCATAGCCCGCGCCGAACCCCTGATCCTTCATCATCTTCGTCGGCGCATTCATGATGTGGCGCGGCGGTGGTTCCGATCCGGTTTGCCGCGCGGCGGCCATTGCGGATTTAAAGGCGACATAGGCCGCGTTGGATTTTGGCGCCAACGCCAGATAAGTCACCGCCTGCGCCAACGCCAGCTCCCCCTCGGGGCTGCCAAGCCGCTCGTAGGTTTCCCATGCGTCCAGACACACGCGGTGCGCATTGGTGTCGGCAAGGCCGATATCCTCGACCGCCATCCGCGTGATCCGCCGTGCCAGATAACGCGGATCCTCACCGCCGGTCAGCATCCGTGCGAACCAGTAAAGCGCCGCATCGGGGTCTGACCCGCGCACTGACTTATGCAGCGCCGAAATCAGGTTGTAATGCTCGTCGCCGGATTTGTCGTATTTAGCAGCCCGCTTCATCAGACGGGCGGAAAGCGCATCGGTGTCCAGCTTACCCTGCGGTTTCCACGCCGCCACCTGTTCGATCAAGTTCAAAACCGCACGCCCGTCGCCATCGGCCATTTCAACGAGCGCCTCGCGCGCAGAGCCAGTCAGCGGCAGGGTCCGGCCCAGTTCCTTCTCTGCCCGCTGAACCAGCCGCTCCAGATCCGTTGGCGTCAGGCGCGTCAGCACAAGCACCTGCGCCCGCGACAATAGCGCAGCGTTCAACTCGAAACTCGGATTTTCGGTGGTGGCCCCCACCAACAGGATCGTGCCGTCCTCCATATAAGGCAGGAAACCGTCCTGCTGCGCCTTGTTGAAACGGTGGATCTCGTCCACGAACAACAAGGTGCCCTGCCCCGTTCTGCGGCGTAGTTTTGCCGTCTCAAACACCTTCTTAAGGTCCGGCACGCCCGTAAAGATCGCCGATATTTGCACGAAATGCAGATCTGTCTCGGCCGCAAGCAGGCGGGCAATCGTGGTTTTCCCCACACCCGGCGGCCCCCACAGAACCAACGACGACAAACTGCCAGAGGCCAGCATGATGCCCAAGGGCGCATCCGGTCCCAGCACCTGTTCCTGCCCGATCACCTCTTCCAAAACCTTGGGCCGCAGTCGGTCGGCCAGCGGCCGCGGGCCGGTGTCGGGGCGTGCAGAATCTGCAGAGTCGAAAAGGTCAGCCATGACCGGAACCTATTGCCCGAGCCGGTCACATAAAAGCGAAATCAGTTGTGGTGCCGGACGCCACGGCAACATCCTGCGGAAAGATTTACAACAGCCTGAATTCCCGCGCCTTTCTAAGCGCCTCTGCCGATGTGCGCGCGCCAAGCCGTATGCGGGCCGATTTCAACCGCGCCTTCAGTGCGCTTTCTGAGATGCCCAACTTTGCGGCCGCTGCGGTATGCCGGTCGCCATTCGCCAGGCATTGAAGGGCCTCGATTTGCGCTTGCGTCAAATCCACCGGCGGTTTGGCCTCAATGTGAAGGCGCACAGTCAGGTCCAACAGCGCCTCTAACTCGTCATCCGTGAATTCGCGATCCGATCGGCTAATGCCGATGATAGAGCGCGAAAGAATGGGGCCGTGGGAGGCGACGGCGCCATAGATCAAACCGTATCCGGCTGCCTCGCCAAAGACGTTGAACGGGTCGGGAAACGGTATCTCGCTCCACCGGCAGGCACCTGTCCGGCCAAAGCCCCAAAACACCAACGGATCGCGAAGGTAATATGCGTTGTTATTGTAATGCATCACCCAGGCATCGGGATATGTGCTGCGATAGAACAGCGGCGTCGCGAATCGGATGTGCAAGCCAGCAGTGTAGCCCATCGGTGCCATCTGCCCGAGTTCGTTCAACAATTCAGCAATAGGGCGCATTTGTGATATATCTTTTTTAGACAAGCGACACCTGACTCCATCAACCTTGAATTGCGCCCCTTTGTCACTCTCAAACGCGCCCTAATTGTGACGCTACAGGCGCGATCCTAATAAAACGGAAAAAGAGTCGCAATGACAGGCGTGACATGGCCGCCAGATGGCGTGCGCTGGCCCTATGTTCGGTGTTCGGCCAAACCATGGGGTACGGACAAAAAAAGAACCCCGCCAACTTGACGGGGTTCAAATATGACAGACGGTGTCTGAAATCTTATTCTTCGCCGGCCAGCATGTCCTCTGCAAGAACGCGGGCCTTATCGGCAGCGCCCTTGGCAGTCATGTCGCGGTCCACAAATTCGATGATCGCCATCGGAGCCATGTCGCCATAACGGAAACCGGCCTTCAGAACGCGAACATATCCGCCCTGACGCTCTTTGTAACGTGGGCCAAGAATTTCGAACAGTTTCGCAACATATGCGTCCTGCTTGAGGCGCGCAGCCGCCTGACGGCGCGCATGAAGATCGCCGCGTTTTGCAAGCGTGATCATCTTTTCGATGATCGGCTTCAATTCCTTGGCTTTCGGCAGAGTTGTCTTGATCTGCTCGTGTTCGATCAGCGAACCCGCCATGTTGGCAAACATTGCCTTGCGGTGTTCGTGGGTGCGGTTCAAGCGGCGGTAGCCCCGTGCGTGACGCATGAGTTTTCTCCTTGGTCTTGTTTTACTTTGTCTGGCGTGCGCTACGTGTGCGCCGCTCTCCTTGGGGCACCATGCCCGGGCTTTCCCCGCATAAGCGGGCATTTTCGGGGGCCGTGTAACCCACAGCCCCCGTATTCGTCAACTTAGAACTGGTCTTCGAACTTCTTAGCCAGATCTTCGATATTGTCCGGCGGCCAATCCTCGACGTCCATGCCAAGGTGCAGACCCATGCCCGACAGCACTTCCTTGATTTCGTTCAAAGACTTGCGGCCAAAGTTTGGCGTCCGCAGCATTTCTGCTTCGGTTTTCTGGATCAAATCGCCGATATAGACGATGTTGTCGTTCTTCAGGCAGTTCGCCGAACGCACAGACAGTTCCAGTTCGTCCACTTTCTTCAGCAGAAGTGGATTGAACTCCAGACCGTCTTCGTCGTCCTGGCGGCTTGCCGATTCCGGCTCGTCGAAGTTCACGAAGATCGACAGCTGATCCTGCAAGATACGCGCAGCATAAGCCACGGCATCATCCGGGGTGATCGAACCGTCGGTTTCCAGTTTCAGCGTCAGCCTGTCGTAGTCAAGAACCTGACCTTCGCGGGTCGGCTGAACATCGTAGGACACCTTCTTGACCGGCGAGTAGATCGCATCGATCGGCATCAGACCGATGGGCGCATCTTCCGGACGGTTTTTATCAGCGGCCACATAGCCTTTACCGGTGTTCACAGTCAATTCCATGAACAGGTCGGCACCATCATCAAGGTGGCAGATCACGTGGTCCTTGTTCAGAACCTCGATGCCGCTCGACTCGGAAATATCGCCAGCCGTAACAACCGACGGACCCTTGGCAGAGATCGACAGGCGCTTTGGCCCCTCGACTTCCATACGGATCGCGACGCCTTTCAGGTTCAGGACGATGTCGGTGACATCCTCACGAACGCCAGCGACGCTGGAGAACTCATGCAGAACATTGTCGATCTGAACAGACGTAATCGCGGCACCCTGCAGCGAGGACATCAAGACGCGGCGCAATGCGTTGCCCAGCGTCAGACCAAAACCGCGCTCCAGCGGTTCGGCAATAACGGTTGCCTGCCGCGCAGGCTCGTTGCCTGGTTTAACAACCAACTGCGTCGGCTTAATCAATTCGGCCCAATTTTTATGGATCATGCGTGTCGCCTCCATTCTTGTTCCTGGCCCATGTCCCTGCCGGAAACGCCCGAGGTTTAAATGACAAACTCGGGCCGTGCGGGAAGCACGGACCCGAGCAGTAAATGAGTGGATTAGACCCGACGACGCTTCGGCGGGCGGCAGCCATTGTGTGCCATTGGCGTAACGTCACGAATAGATGTGATGTTCAAACCAACCGCAGCCAAAGCGCGCAGTGCAGATTCACGGCCTGAACCGGGGCCTTGCACTTCGACTTCGATCGTCTTCAGGCCATGTTCCTGAGCCTTCTTCGCAGCGTCTTCGGCAGCCATCTGCGCCGCATAAGGCGTAGATTTCCGCGACCCTTTGAAGCCACATGTGCCAGCAGACGACCATGCGATCGCGTTGCCCTGCACATCAGAGATCAGGATTTTGGTGTTGTTGAAGGACGAGTTAACATGCGCCACACCTGCGGCGATGTTTTTACGTTCCTTGCGCTTAATACGGGTCTTTTCACGTGCCATGTCTAAACGCTCCCCTTACTTCTTCTTGCCGGCAATGGCCTTTGCGGGGCCCTTGCGCGTGCGTGCGTTGGTGTGGGTACGCTGACCGCGCACCGGGAGGTTGCGACGATGACGCAGGCCGCGGTAGCAGCCCAGATCCATCAAACGCTTGATGTTCATCTGCGTTTCACGACGCAGGTCACCTTCTACGGTGTAGTTTGCGTCGATGTGCTCGCGGATCGCAAGAACATCAGAATCCGTCAATTCGTTGACCCGACGTACGTCGTCGATGCCAACTGCTTCGCAGATAGCTTTGGAAGAGGTAGACCCAATTCCGGTGATATAAGTGAGAGCGATCACGACCCTTTTGTTGGTCGGGATGTTTACGCCGGCTATACGTGCCACGTTGGACTTCCTTTCGTTGCGGTTCCGTCGTTCCAGAACCTTTTTTCACAACGGAAGACCGACGCAAATGGCGTTGGCCCCCAGCTGAATACTGATCTTGCCTTGCGGCGCATATTCCATAGGAACACAGCCGATTCTTGTGCAAGATGGCGTGATCTATGGGGTTTTGACTATAAGGTCAAGAGGGTCAAGCGGTTCCGTCAAGCACAGCAGCGATAGAAGCTGCGACATCTTCGATTTCTGCCAAACCATCTACGGTGTGCAGCTGCCCTTTGGCATAATAATAGCCAATCAGCGGCGACGTCTTTTTGTAATATTCCATCAAACGCTGCTTGAGGCTGTCCGCGTTATCGTCAGCGCGGTGCTTCATCTCGGTGCCGCCACAGACGTCACAAACCCCCTCGACGGCAGGGCGTTTGGTTTCGTCGTGATAGACCTCGCCGCAGGAACCGCATGTGAAGCGGCCTGTGATGCGACGCACAAGCGCCTCGTCATCGACCTGCATCTCGATCACTGCGTCCAGAGACATGCCAGCTTTTTCCAACGAGCGTGTCAGAGCATCCGCTTGGCGAAGCGTGCGGGGAAACCCGTCAAAGATGAACCCGCCGGCGGCGTCGCCCGACAGTTTTTCATCAATCAATCCAATCACAATCTCATCCGTCACAAGGTCGCCGCGATCCATGACATCGGCAACGATTTGACCCATCTCCGTCCCGGAGGTCCGCGCCTCGCGCAGCATGTCGCCAGTCGAAAGCTGGATCATGTTCCGCTCTTCCACCAAACGACGCGCTTGCGTTCCTTTTCCCGCCCCCGGGGGCCCTAGGAGAATAATGTTCATCGTCTGGATGTCCCTTTTTTGCCACGCCGCTTTCCGCGCAGCTGCGATTTTTCAATCAACCCCTCATACTGGTGTGCCAGCAGATGGGATTGAACCTGTTGAATCGTATCCATAGTGACCGACACGACGATCAGGACCGATGTGCCGCCAAAATAGAAAGGGATCGAGAATTGTGAACGCAGAATCTCGGGGAGGAGACAAACTGCCGCAAGGTAGGCCGCGCCAACGACCAGAATACGGGCGACGACATAGTCCAGAAACTCCGCAGTTTTCTTTCCTGGCCGGATGCCGGGAACAAAACCGTTCTGGTTTTTCAGGTTGTCCGCGACTTCGTCGGTCTTGAACGCAACGTTGGCTGTGTAGAAGTAGGTGAAGAAGACAATCATCGCCGTGAAAAACAGCAGATACAGTGGCCGACCGGGACCAAAATACGCCAATATCGTCGACATGATCGGCCCAGTCTGCGACCCCGAAAAGGTTGCCAGAGTCGTCGGCAAAAGCAGTAGAGACGAGGCAAAGATTGCAGGAATAACGCCGGCCGGGTTCACCTTGATCGGAAGGTGGGACGAACCACCCTCGTAGATCTTCATGCCTTCCTGGCGGCGGGGATACTGGATGTGGATCTTGCGCAAGGCGCGTTCCATAAACACTACGAATGCAATCGTCGCGATCACCATCAGAATGACCCCGATGACGACAGGCGTCGCAATCGCACCCGAACGACCCTGACTAAAGAACTGCGCCAAGGCGCTTGGGATTTCGGCTACAATACCAACGAAAATGATCAGCGAGATGCCGTTTCCGATACCGCGCGCCGTAATCTGCTCGCCCAGCCACATCAGGAACATCGTGCCGCCCACAAGGGTGACGACGCAGCTAATGATGAAATAGAGGCCGGGAGTCGACGCCAGATCACCGGCCTGAAGGCTGACAGCCAACCCGTAGGCCTGGAACGTCGCAAGGACCACAGTGCCGTATCGGGTATACTGGTTGATCTTCTTGCGGCCCTGCTCTCCCTCTTTTTTCAACTGCATCAATGGCTCCCACATGGCGCCAAGCAGCTGAACAATGATCGAAGCGGAAATATAGGGCATGATGCCGAGGGCAAAAATGCCCATGCGACTGATTGCACCACCTGTGAACATGTTCAGGATGCCGCCGATCCCTGTCGCAGCGTCATCCATGAACGCGCGCAGCTGGATGCCGTCAATTCCAGGTACCGGAATATAAGTGCCCAGACGATAGACGATCAAAAGACCGATTGTGAAAACGATGCGCTTACGAAGCTCGGTGGCTTTTCCCAAAGCCCCCCAGCTCATATTTGCCGCCATTTGCTCTGCCGCAGATGCCATTCGGGCCTCTCTTAATGACAGCGCCGCCAGACCGTTCTCCGGTTGGCGGCGCAAGAAAACTTGTAGTTATGTAAGCGGCCAGAGAGCCGCTCACAAGCGCTTATTCAGCTACTGCCGCAGTCTTGACTGTCAGAGCCCCGCCAGCGGCCGCTACAGCGTCCACTGCGGACTTCGATGCACCCGTAACAGCCAGGTTGATCTTGGCCGAGAAGTCGCCCTTTGCCAGAACGCGGACGCCGTCCAGTTTGCGACGAACCAAACCGCATGCAACCAAAGCGTCTTCGTTGATCTCTGCTTTTGCGTCCAGCTTTTTCGCGTCGATGAACTTCTGGATCAGACCCAGGTTCACAACGGCGAATTCCTTGCGGTTCGGCTTGTTGAAGCCGCGCTTTGGCAAACGCATGTAAAGGGGCATCTGGCCGCCTTCGTAGGCATTCAACGACACACCCGAACGCGAGTTCTGGCCCTTGATACCGCGACCGGCCATTTTACCAGTTCCGGAACCCGGACCACGACCAACGCGCTTGCGCTTTTTGGTTGCGCCGGCGTTATCGCTCAACTGATTGAGTTTCATATCGCTCTCTCCTTGCCGGATGTGCCTCGCGAAAGCGAAAATGAGGCAGCCACGGCTTTAATATTAAAGGGAAAAGGCGGGCAGTTCTGCCCACCTTGTAAACGCTTAACCGCGCTCTTCGATGATTTTGACGAGATGCGGGATTGAATTGACCATGCCGCGAACCGAAGGTGTATCTTCTAGCTCGCGGGTTTTCTGCATCTTGTTCAAACCCAGACCAACCAGCGTAGCACGCTGCTTGGCGGGGCGGCGGATCGGGGAACCGATCTGCTTGACGACGATGGTTTTTGCCATTGGTTCCGCTCCTTACGCTTCCGCAGCGACTTCGGCTTCGGGTTTGCGGAGGATATCCGAAACCTTCTTGCCGCGACGCTGAGCAACCATACGGGGCGACGTTTCGTTCGTCAGGCCATCGAGGGTTGCACGGATCATGTTGTAGGGGTTCTGCGAGCCGATAGACTTAGCAACCACGTCCTGGATGCCAAGCATCTCGAACACAGCACGCATTGGTCCACCCGCAATGATGCCAGTACCTTGTGGTGCAGTGCGCATCACAACTTTGCCGGCACCATGGCGACCTTCCATATCGTGGTGCAGCGTACGACCATCGCGCAAAGGAACGCGGATCATCTGACGCTTTGCCTGCTCAGTCGCTTTGCGGATCGCCTCGGGGACCTCTTTGGCCTTACCCTTGCCGAAACCGACGCGACCGCGCTGGTCACCTACAACCACCAGAGCAGCGAAGCCAAAACGCTTACCACCCTTGACGGTTTTCGAAACGCGGTTGATCGCTACCAGACGATCGGCGAATTCCGGGGTCTCCTCGCGTTGATCGCGACGGCCCCCACGGTTGTCTTCTCTTGCCATTATCGTCTCCTTAGAACTTCAGGCCGCCTTCACGAGCAGCTTCGGCCAAAGCCTTCACCTTCCCGTGAAAGAGGAAGCCACCACGGTCGAAATAGCACTCTTCGATACCGGCCTTTTTGGCCCGCTCGGCGATTGCTGCACCGATCTTGGTCGCTGCTTCGATGTTGTTCTTGCCCAGAACGCCCAGATCCTTCTCGAGAGAAGAAGCCGAAGCGAGCGTGACGCCATTCACATCGTCGATCAGCTGCACGCTGATGTTCTTGTTCGAACGGAAAACAGACAGACGGGCACGCCCGTTCGCCATCTTCCGTAGTTTGTTCCGAACGCGCAGGCGGCGCTTCAGAAACAGGGTTCTTTTGCTGTTTGCCATCTTGTGCGTCCTTACTTCTTCTTGCCTTCCTTACGGAAGATGAACTCGCCTTTGTACTTGATGCCTTTGCCCTTGTAGGGCTCGGGCTTCCGGTATTCGCGGATATTGGCCGCGACCTGGCCGACGAGTTGTTGATCGATACCTTCGACGGTAATCTCCGTCGGCTTCGCAGACGTCACTGTGACGCCATCCGGCACCTGGAAGTTTACCTCGTGGGACAGACCGAGCGACAGCTTCAGGACATTGCCTGCCATTGCCGCGCGATAACCCACGCCGTTGATTTCCAGCTCTTTTTTGAAGCCGGTGCTGACGCCCGTCACAAGGTTGTTTACCATCGTGCGGCTCATGCCCCACTGCTGCAAAGCGCGCTTTGACTTGCCACGCGGAGCCACGGAGACGGCGTTGCCGTCAATCGTGATCTGCACGTCGTCAGTTGCTGTAAAGTTACGCGAACCCTTGGGGCCCTTCACTTCAACGGTCTGGCCGGACACAGATGCGGTAACACCTGCGGGCAGCTCGACCGGTTTTTTACCAATACGAGACATGACCTACTCCTTAGAAGACCGTGCAGAGCACTTCGCCACCAACATTGGCGGTCCGTGCTGCAGCGTCTGACATAACACCCTTGGGTGTCGACACGATGGAAACACCGAGGCCCTGACGGACCGACGGAATTTCCTTAACGCCCATGTAAACGCGACGACCGGGCTTAGAGACCCGCTTCAATTCGCGAATGACAGGAGTACCTTCATAGTACTTCAGGCTGATGATGATTTCCGGATGGCCATCAGCGCCAGTCTGCGCCTCATACCCACGGATGTAACCTTCGTCTGCCAATACATCCAGAACCCAAGCGCGAAGCTTGGACGCCGGAGTGCGGACTGTGGATTTGCCGCGCATCTGCGAGTTACGGATGCGTGTCAGCATATCACCGAGAGGATCATTCATTTTCTAATCTCCCCTTACCAGCTGGACTTAACCATGCCCGGAATCTGGCCCATAGCGCCAAGTTCACGAAGCATGATGCGCGAAACCTTAAGCTTACGATAGTAAGCGTGAGGACGACCCGTCAGCTGGCACCGGTTGTGCAAGCGCGTAGCAGACGAGTTCCGCGGCAATTTAGCCAGTTTCAGGTTCGCTTTGAAGCGTTCCTCAACAGGCAGCTCTTGGTTGTTAGCGATCGCTTTCAGCGCAGCACGCTTGGCGGCAAATTGGTCCACCAGCTTCTGACGCTTCTTTTCGCGTTCGATCATTGCTTTCTTAGCCATGTCTTACTCTCTCCCCGCGCTCAGCTATTGAAGGGCATGTTGAAATGCTTCAACAGCGCCTTCGCTTCCGCGTCGGTTTTCGCGGTGGTGCAGATGACGATGTCCATACCCCAAACCTCATCGACTTTGTCGAAGTTGATCTCGGGGAACACGATATGCTCTTTCATCCCCATGGCGTAGTTGCCACGGCCATCGAAAGATTTGCCGGGTACACCGCGAAAGTCGCGGATACGGGGCATTGCGATGGTGATAAGACGGTCCAGGAATTCGTACATCCGGTCGCCACGAAGCGTGACTTTTGCGCCAAGCGGCATTTCTTCACGAACGCGAAAACCAGCAATGGATTTCTTTGCCTTCGTAATCAAAGCTTTCTGACCGGCAATCGCGGTCAGGTCAGCTTCTGCCGATTTTGCCTTCTTGGAGTCACGTACCGCCTCGGCGCCGCAGCCGATGTTCAGAACGATTTTGTCCAGCTTGGGCAACTGCATGACGTTGGTGTAGCCGAACTCTTCAGTCAGAGCAGCCTTTGCAACTTCATTGTAGTGTGCCTTTAGGCGCGGTGTGTAGTTTACTGCATCAAGCATCGATCACGACCCCCGATTTCTTAGCGAAACGGACCTTCTTGTCGCCTTCCATGCGGAAGCCAACGCGGGTGGGACCACCCTCTTTCGGGTCAACGAGTGCCAGGTTGGACAGGTCGATCGGCATTGCCTTGGGCAAGCGACCGCCTTGGCTTGTCTGTGTCTGCTTCGTGGCGCGGATCGAGACGTTAACGCCTTCAACTACGGCCTTGCCAGCCTTCGGGCTAACGGATGCGATTGCACCCTCTTTGCCCTTGTCGCGGCCGGTCAGCACGACAACCTTGTCGCCTTTTTTCAATTTAGCAGCCATCTTACAGCACCTCCGGCGCTAGCGAGATGATCTTCATGAAGTTCTTGGCGCGAAGCTCGCGAACAACTGGCCCGAAGATACGGGTGCCGACAGGCTCATTGTTGTTGTTGAGGATCACTGCCGCGTTCCGGTCGAACCGGATCGCTGTGCCGTCTTCACGGCGAACTTCTTTAGCGGTGCGCACGACGACGGCCTTACGGACGTCACCCTTCTTCACGCGACCGCGTGGGATGGCTTCTTTCACCGACACCACAATGATGTCGCCCACAGAGGCGTAACGGCGATGGGAACCACCCAGGACCTTGATGCACTGAACGCGGCGTGCGCCGGAGTTGTCAGCAACATCGAGATTGGTCTGCATCTGGATCATGTAGATTCTCCCGACCTTTGGGAACTCGTCCCAGGGTTTCGATCAAACCGAAAGGATTTGGCGGATTAAGCCAAAACCTCCCAGCGTTTTGTCTTTGAAATCGGCGCACATTCCTGAATGCGGACAGCGTCGCCGGTTTTGTAGGTGTTCAGAGGATCGTGCGCCCGGTATTTTTTGGACTTGCGGATCGTCTTTTTCAGAACAGGGTGCGTGATGCGACGCTCAACGACGACCGTTACGGTCTGCTCGTTCTTGTCGCTGGTCACGGTGCCTGACAGGATGCGTTTGGGCATAGGTTAGGCTCCCTTATTCAGCGGCCGCAGATGCGGCCTTTTGGTTAAGGATGGTTTTCACGCGCGCAGCATCGCGGCGGGCCGCCTTCATGCGAGACGTGTTTTCCATCTGCCCCGTTGCCTGTTGAAAGCGCAGGTTAAATTGCTCTTTCTTCAGATTTGTCAGCTGCTCACGCAACTGTTCGGGTGTTTTATCGCGTAGTTCCTGGGCGTGCATCGCCACTTCCTTCCATCAGAAGTCACCGTACAAGCCGGCGCTTTTCCAACAAAAAATCCGAACCCCCACCGACCGTGGGGGCCCAGTAAAAAATCTTACCAGTCTTCGCGGATGACAACCCGAGTTTTGATCGGGAGTTTCATCGCAGCGAGCCGGAGCGCTTCCCTTGCCACAGAATCTGTGACGCCGTCAATCTCAAACATGACACGGCCGGGTTTTACTTTGGCTGCCCAGAAATCGACAGAGCCTTTACCTTTACCCATCCGAACTTCGGTGGGCTTGGATGTGACTGGAGTGTCCGGGAATACCCGGATCCAGACACGGCCTTGACGTTTCATATGCCGGGTCATGGCGCGACGTGCGGCCTCGATCTGGCGGGCGGTAATACGTTCCGGTTCAGTTGCCTTCAGGCCATAGGTGCCGAAAGTCAGCGTGGAGCCGCCTTTCGCATCACCGTGAATACGGCCTTTGTGCAGCTTGCGGAACTTGGTGCGCTTAGGTTGCAGCATCTCTGTTCTCCTTCAAACGGTTAGCGGCGCGGACGGGAAGCGCCGCCGCCATCCTGGAGTTCCTGTTGACGACGTTCGCGGGCAGATGGATCATGCTCCATGATCTCACCTTTGAAGATCCAGACTTTGACACCGATGATGCCGTAGGCTGTAAGACCTTCAGAAGTTGCGTAGTCGATGTCGGCGCGCAGTGTGTGCAAGGGCACACGACCTTCGCGGTACCATTCGGTCCGTGCAATCTCGGCACCGCCCAGACGGCCAGCGACGTTCACACGAATACCCAAGGCACCCATGCGCATTGCGTTCTGCACGGCACGCTTCATAGCGCGACGGAAGGACACACGGCGCTCAAGCTGCTGCGTGATGCTCTCGGCAACCAGCGCAGCGTCAAGCTCGGGCTTACGAACCTCGACGATGTTCAGGTGCAGTTCGGACGCGGTCAAAGCAGCAAGTTTCTTGCGCAGGCCTTCGATGTCCGCACCTTTTTTGCCGATGATCACGCCAGGGCGTGCCGTGTGGATCGTGACGCGGCACTTGCGGTGCGGACGCTCGATGATGATACGGCTAACACCGGCCTGCTTGCACTCGACCTTGATGAACTCACGCATTTTGAGGTCTTCAAGAAGAAGATTGCCGAAGTCTTTGGTATCGGCGTACCAGCGGCTGTCCCAGGTGCGGTTGACCTGAAGGCGCATGCCAATCGGATTGACCTTCTGACCCATTATGCTTGCTCCTCGACTTGCCGGACCTTGATGGTCAGCTCGGAAAACGGCTTGATGATCTTGCCGAACCGGCCACGAGCACGCGGGCGACCGCGCTTCATGGTTAGGTTCTTGCCGACGTAGGCCTCGGCCACCACCAGCTCGTCAACATCAAGGTTGTGATTGTTCTCGGCGTTCGCGATTGCGGACTGAAGACACTTTTTCACGTCAGCAGCGATCCGTTTTTTCGAGAAAGTAAGGTCCATAAGGGCCTTGTCTACTTTCTTGCCACGGATCAACTGTGCGACGAGGTTCAGCTTTTGCGGAGACGTGCGAAGCATTTTGGACTTTGCAAATGCTTCATTGTCAGCCACGCGGCGCGGATTTTTCTCTTTGCTCATGGCGCTTACTTCCGCTTCGCTTTTTTGTCAGCAGCATGACCGGTGTACGTCCGTGTTGGCGAATATTCGCCAAACTTCTGACCGATCATATCTTCCGACACGTTGACGGGAATGTGTTTCTTGCCGTTGTAAACGCCAAACGTCAGGCCCACGAACTGGGGCAGGATCGTCGAGCGGCGCGACCAGATTTTGATGACTTCACTACGACCGGATTCGCGGCTCGCTTCGGCTTTCTTAAGCACATAGGAGTCGACGAACGGGCCCTTCCAAACAGAACGCGACATAATTACCGGCCCTTCTTCTTGGCGTGACGCGAGCGGATAATAAGCTTCGACGACGCTTTGTTCTTGTTACGGGTCCGCGCACCTTTAGTGGGCTTACCCCAGGGCGTAACGGGATGACGACCACCGGATGTCCGGCCTTCACCACCACCATGTGGGTGATCGACCGGGTTCATGACCACACCACGCACAGACGGGCGGATGCCCTTGTGGCGGTTACGGCCAGCCTTACCGAAGTTCTGGTTGGAGTTGTCAGGGTTCGATACAGCACCGACGGTGCACATGCATTCCTGACGCACCATGCGCAACTCGCCCGAAGACAGACGGATCTGCGCGTAACCACCGTCACGACCGACGAACTGGGCGTATGTGCCCGCAGCGCGTGCGATCTGGCCGCCTTTGCCTTGCTTCATCTCGATGTTGTGAACGATCGTACCCAGCGGCAAACCCGAGAAGGGCATTGCGTTGCCTGGTTTCACATCGGCCTTGGCCGAGGCGATGACCTTGTCACCAATCGCAATACGCTGGGGAGCAATGATATAGGCTTGCTCGCCGTCTTCGTATTTGATGAGTGCGATAAACGCGGTCCGGTTCGGGTCATACTCGATCCGCTCGACGACTGCCGCGATATCAAATTTGTTCCGTTTGAAGTCCACGATGCGATAAAGCCGCTTCGCGCCACCGCCGCGGCGACGCATCGTGATCCGTCCGGTGTTGTTCCGGCCGCCGTGTTTGGACAATCCCTCAGTGAGGGCTTTGACCGGACGACCTTTCCAGAGCTCCGAACGGTCGATCAGAACCAGCCCACGCTGGCCTGGCGTCGTCGGTTTATACGACTTGAGTGCCATGCTTTCTGTCTTCCGTTTTCTTAGGGCCCCGAAGGTCCCTGGTTAGTAAAAAGAACGCGGCCCCGAAGACCGGGGCCGCAGATTCGGTGCCTTCTATCAGAGCCCCGTAGAGACGTCGATAGTGTTACCCTCTTCGAGCGTAACATAAGCCTT
The DNA here is from genome assembly GCF_052119585.1 of Pseudogemmobacter sp. W21_MBD1_M6. Lineage (NCBI taxonomy): Bacteria > Pseudomonadati > Pseudomonadota > Alphaproteobacteria > Rhodobacterales > Paracoccaceae > Pseudogemmobacter > Pseudogemmobacter sp. W21_MBD1_M6. The sequence goes on from NZ_JBGQOJ010000001.1 coordinate 422,915, forward strand.
TTTCACATCCTTGCGCTTACCAAGCATGCCGCGGAACCGCTTGACCTTGCCCTTGGTGATGGTGGTGTTAACCGCCTTCACCTTGACACCGAAGAGGCTTTCGACAGCTTCTTTGATCATTGGCTTGTTGGCATCAATCGCCACTTCGAAAACAACGGCGTTGGCTTCAGAAGCCAATGTTGCCTTTTCGGTGATGATCGGCTTACGGATCACGTCGTAGTGGTCTGCCTTCGTGCTCATTTCAGTCGAGCCTCCAGTGCTTCGATCCCGGCTTTGGTGATCACCAGAGTGTCACGCTTCAGGATGTCGTAGACATTTGCGCCCATCGACGGCAGGATATCCACGCCGTCAAGGTTACGAGCGGCGATTGCGAAGTTTTCGTTCACAGTTGCGCCGTCGATGATCAGAACGCGCTTCCAGCCCAATTCCTTGACAGTCTTGGCAAGCAGCGCGGTCTTGGCTTCGGCCAGATCCGCAGTGTCGATCACGATCAGCTCGCCTGCATTGGCTTTCGCCGACAGAGCGTGCTTCAGACCCAGAGCGCGGAATTTCTTCGTCAACTCATGGGCATGGCTACGGGGCGTTGGACCTTTGTAGATACCACCACCGCGGAAGATCGGCGCGTTACGGTCACCGTGGCGTGCGCCGCCGGTGCCCTTCTGGCGATAGATCTTCTTGGTCGAGTAGCTCGTCTCGGACCGTGTTTTCACCTTGTGAGTGCCAGCCTGCGTGCGGGCACGCTGCCAACGAACGACACGGTGAAGGATGTCCGCACGCGGCTCCAGTCCGAAAATCGCATCGTCCAGATCAATCGACCCGGCTTTGGCGGCGTCGAGCTTGATGACATCAGCCTTCATTGTTCTCGCCTCCTTCAGGGGTTTCGATTGCGGGTGCAGCCTCTGCCGCTTCGATTGCAGCTTGCTCTTCAGCAGCGGCAGCCAGACGTGCGGCTTCTTCTTCGGCAGCAGCAGCAGCGGCGGCAGCTTCGGCAGCCTTAGCGGCGACGATTGCAGCGGAGCGCAGTGCAGCAGGACGGATCACGTTCTCTGGGACTGCCTTCTTGACAGCATCCTTGACAGTGACCCAGCCACCCTTGGAACCGGGAACAGCGCCTTTAACCATGATCAGGCCACGCTCTGCGTCGGTTCTGATGACTTGAAGGTTCTGCGTGGTGACGCGGGCGGAGCCCATGTGACCAGCCATCTTCTTGCCCTTGAAAACCTTGCCCGGATCCTGACACTGACCAGTCGAGCCGTGCGAACGGTGCGAAACCGACACACCGTGGGATGCGCGAAGGCCCCCAAAGTTGTGACGTTTCATAGCGCCCTGAAAGCCCTTACCGATCGACGTGCCGGACACGTCAACAAACTGGCCGGAGAAGTAATGGTCGGCGGTGATTTCTTCACCAACGTCGATCATCATCTCGGGAGCCACGCGGAATTCCGCGATCTTCCGCTTCGGCGCAACATTTGCGGCGGCGAAATGACCGCGCATCGCCTGCGACACGCGTTTGACTTTCGCCGTACCAGCACCAAGCTGGACCGCCGAATAGCCGTCTTTTTCGGACGTGCGTTGAGCAACGACCTGCAAGTTGTCCAACTGAAGAACGGTCACAGGAATCTGCTTGCCGTCTTCAAGGAACAGCCGGGTCATGCCCAGCTTCTTTGCGATAACACCAGAGCGCAACATCTCTACTGCCCCCCTTAAACTTTGATCTCGACGTCAACACCAGCAGCGAGGTCGAGCTTCATCAGCGCGTCAACGGTCTGCGGGGTCGGGTCGATGATGTCCAGAAGACGCTTGTGCGTCCGAATTTCCCACTGGTCACGCGACTTTTTATCAATGTGCGGACCACGGAGAACCGTGAACTTTTCAATTTTGTTCGGAAGCGGAATCGGGCCACGGACTTGAGCGCCGGTGCGCTTTGCCGTGTTTACGATTTCCTGCGTGCTGGCATCCAGTACGCGGTAATCGAAGGCCTTCAGCCGGATGCGAATGTTTTGGCTTTGCATAGTCTTAGCCTCTCGCGGCGTTAGGGTTGATAGGTGGAGCGGGCATTATTGCCCGCCCCACTTCGAACCCGGTCTTAGTTAAGCAAGGATCTTGGACACGACGCCGGCACCGACGGTGCGGCCGCCTTCACGGATGGCGAAGCGGAGCTTCTCTTCCATCGCGATCGGGGCGATCAGTTCGACTTCGAACTTCAGGTTGTCGCCGGGCATAACCATCTCGGTGCCAGCTGGCAGCGTAACGGTTCCGGTAACGTCCGTGGTGCGGAAGTAGAACTGCGGGCGGTAGTTCGCGAAGAACGGCGTGTGACGGCCACCCTCCTCTTTCGTCAGAATGTAGGCCTCGGCCTCGAACTTGGTGTGCGGCTTGACCGAACCTGGCTTGCACAGGATCTGGCCACGCTCTACGCCCTCGCGGTCGATGCCGCGCAGCAGAACGCCAACGTTGTCGCCAGCCTCCCCGCGATCCAGCAACTTGCGGAACATTTCAACGCCGGTGCAAACCGATTTCTTCGTGTCACGGATGCCGACAATCTCGACTTCCTCGCCCACGTTGATCACGCCACGCTCGATACGGCCGGTCACAACAGTGCCGCGACCGGAAATCGAGAACACGTCCTCGATCGGCAGCAGGAACGGCTGGTCAACAGCGCGTGCAGGCGTCGGGATGTACTCGTCAACAGCCGCCATCAGCGCGCGGATCGAGTTCTCGCCGATTTCAGGCTGTGTGCCGTTCATCGCGTGCAGAGCCGATCCCGGAATAACCGGAATGTCGTCGCCGGGGTATTCGTAGGAGGTCAGCAGTTCGCGGATCTCCATCTCGACCAGCTCCAGCAGTTCGGCGTCGTCGACCTGGTCAACCTTGTTCATGTAAACGACCATGTACGGGATGCCGACCTGACGACCGAGCAGGATGTGCTCGCGCGTTTGCGGCATCGGGCCGTCGGCCGCGTTCACAACCAGAATCGCGCCGTCCATCTGCGCCGCTCCGGTGATCATGTTCTTCACGTAGTCGGCGTGGCCGGGGCAGTCGACGTGCGCATAGTGACGCGCCTCTGTCTCGTACTCGACGTGCGCCGTCGAGATCGTGATCCCGCGGGCCTTCTCTTCCGGTGCGCCATCAATCTGGTCGTATGCACGGAATTCGCCAAAATACTTCGTGATTGCTGCGGTCAGCGTCGTCTTGCCGTGGTCAACGTGGCCAATCGTGCCAATGTTAACGTGCGGTTTATTACGCTCAAACTTTGCCTTTGCCATGATGGCCTCCTGTTAATTCTGTGAAGCGTTAGGGCGCGGTCGCCCTTACGCGAATTTCTTTTGAATTTCGTCCGAGATGTTCTGCGGTACGGGCTCGTAGTGATCGAAGGACATCGAGAAGTTTGCCCGACCCGAAGTCATCGACCGCAACGTGTTGATGTAACCGAACATGTTGGCCAGCGGAACAAAGGCATCAATGACGTTTGCGTTGCCGCGGCTGTCTTGCCCTTGAACCATACCGCGACGCGAGGTCAGGTCGCCGATGACGCCGCCCGTGTATTCCTCGGGCGTCACAACTTCGACCTTCATGATCGGCTCCAGCAGCTTTGCACCCGCTTTACGCAGACCTTCACGCATACCAGCACGTGCCGCGATTTCGAATGCCAGAACGCTGGAGTCAACGTCGTGGTAGGCACCGTCAATCAGTTCAACACGAAAATCAATTACAGGGAAACCTGCCAGAGGACCGGAGTCCATGACCGATTTGATGCCCTTTTCAACGCCGGGTACGTATTCTTTCGGAACCGAACCCCCAACAACCTTAGAGGTGAACGAAAAGCCCTCGCCTGGCTCGGTCGGAATGATGACCATCTTGATACGCGCGAATTGACCCGAACCACCCGACTGTTTCTTGTGGGTGTAGTCAACCTCGGCCTCGTGTCCAATCGTCTCGCGGTAGGCAACCTGAGGAGCACCGATGTTCGCCTCGACCTTGAATTCGCGACGCAGACGGTCAACGAGAATATCAAGGTGAAGTTCACCCATGCCCTTCATGATAGTCTGACCGGACTCGATGTCGGTTTCGACGCGGAACGATGGATCCTCTGCTGCCAGGCGCTGAAGGCCAAGCGACATTTTTTCCTGGTCGGCCTTGGTCTTGGGCTCGATGGCAATCTCGATCACTGGATCGGGGAATGTCATCGTTTCCAGCACAACCGGAGCAGCGGTATCGCAGAGCGTATCACCAGTGGTGGTCTCTTTCAGACCGGCCAGCGCGATGATGTCGCCCGAGAATGCCTCTTCGATCTCTTCGCGGTTGATCGAGTGCATCATCATCATACGACCGATCCGCTCTTTGCGGCCTTTGGTCGAGTTGATAACGTTGTCGCCCTTTTTCAGCTGCCCCGAGTAGATGCGGGTAAACGTCAAGGATCCGACAAACGGGTCGTTCATGATTTTGAACGCGAGGCCAGAGAACGGCTGCGCATCATCTGCAGAACGGGGCTGGTCACGTGTTTCTGTGTCATCACCGGGCTTGAAGCCCATGTATGCAGGCACATCAAGCGGGCCAGGCAGAAAGTCGATCACGGCGTTCAACAAGGGCTGCACGCCTTTGTTCTTGAACGCGGAGCCGGCCAGGATCGGAACGAACGCCATCGCCAGCGTGCCCTTGCGGATCAGCTTGCGCAGAGTCGCCACGTCAGGCTCGTTGCCCTCCAGGTAGGCTTCCATTGCTGCGTCGTCCATGTCGACGGCCAGCTCGATCATCTTGCCGCGCCATTCGTTGGCCAGATCCTGCATGCTTTCGCGGATCGGCTGACGAATCCAGGACGCACCCAGATCTTCACCCTCATAGACCCACTCTTCCATTGCGATCAGGTCGATGATGCCTTCGAGGTTGTCCTCGGAGCCAATCGGCAACTGAATCGGCATCGGTGTCGCACCCGTGCGGGTTTTGATCATCCGAACGCAGTTGAAGAAGTCGGCACCGATCTTGTCCATCTTGTTGACGAACACAATGCGCGGAACCTTGTACCGGTCAGCCTGACGCCAAACGGTTTCTGTCTGCGGCTCAACTCCGGCGTTAGCGTCAAGAAGGCAGATTGCGCCATCCAGAACAGCCAACGAACGCTCGACTTCAATAGTGAAGTCAACGTGACCGGGAGTGTCGATGATGTTGAAGCGGAACTTTGGCTCGCCAGTAGACACGCCGTCCTCTGTGCGTTCCCACATGGTGGTCGTCGCAGCAGAAGTGATCGTGATTCCACGCTCCTGCTCTTGCTCCATCCAGTCCATCGTCGCAGCGCCATCATGCACTTCGCCGATTTTGTGGGATTTACCTGTATAGTACAGGATCCGCTCGGTGCAGGTAGTCTTACCCGCATCGATGTGCGCCATGATGCCGAAATTCCGGTACCGCTGGAGTGGATATTCGCGTGCCATTTTGGACGTGCCTCTAAATCATGCGTCGCCTAAGACGACGTTATTACCAACGGTAATGGCTGAATGCTTTGTTAGCATCGGCCATTTTGTGCGTGTCTTCGCGCTTTTTCACCGCTGTGCCGCGGCTGTTGACAGCGTCAACGAGTTCGCCGGCAAGACGCTCTTCCATGGTGTTCTCGTTGCGCTTGCGCGCCGCGATGATCAACCAACGGATCGCCAGGGCTTCACGACGCTCGGGGCGCACTTCGACGGGAACCTGGTAGGTTGCACCGCCAACGCGACGGGACCGAACTTCGACCGACGGCTTGATATTTTCGAGCGCTTCGTGGAACACTTCCACGGGGGCACGCTTGAGCTTGCCTTCAACGCGATCGAATGCGTTGTAAACAATGCTTTCCGCGATCGACTTCTTACCGTCGATCATCAGATTGTTCATGAACTTTGTCAGCACACGATCACCAAATTTGGCGTCGGGCAGAATTTCGCGCTTTTCGGCGGCGTGACGACGGGACATCTCTGCCTCTCCTTACTTCGGACGCTTCGTGCCGTATTTCGAACGACGCTGGCGACGGTCTTTGACGCCTTGCGTGTCGAGAACACCACGAAGAATGTGATAACGAACGCCGGGAAGGTCTTTGATACGACCCCCACGGATCAGAACCACAGAGTGCTCCTGAAGGTTGTGGCTTTCACCCGGAATGTAGCTGATCACCTCAAACCCGTTGGTAAGGCGAACTTTTGCCACTTTCCGCATAGCCGAGTTCGGCTTTTTCGGGGTCGTGGTGTACACGCGAGTGCATACGCCGCGTTTCTGCGGGCATGATTCCAAGTGCAAGGACTTGGACCGTCTAATTTTTGGCTGTCGCGGCTTGCGGATCAGCTGTTGGATCGTTGGCATTCCGGTTCCCCGTGTTGCAACCTATTCAAATATCGGACGTATTGCTGCTTACAATACGCAAAATACCGCATGCGTCCCCTCGTTCGCGGGAACGACGCGGTGGATTTTCAGAGGATCGAGGCTAAGGCCCGGATCGTGACCACTTTAGTTTTGTAAAACCCAGTCGGGGGTTGCCCCGCAGGCTAGAGTGGGCGTTCTATACGAGGAGTCGCTGGGGGTGTCAACAGACCCAATGCCAACTAGCGCAGATGAACCCGCCAGTCGGCCCGCCGCCAATTCCCCGCATTGCGCCAGGCGATGCTCAGGGCACCAAGCAGCCGCAGATTGAGGCTAAGGCCACCCTGAAACGATCTTTTAACAGATCTTCCGGTAGACACGCCAGATCGAACCGAATGCGCCTCGCCACTGACGCGCCGCCGTCCCGTCGCAACCAGCCGCACTGGGTGGCCGCGATGCTTTGGTTCCCAAAGACCCCGCCTCGAGGCGCTCGGTGGCAGGCAGAGCAGCCTGCGCTCTGTCAGGCGCCTTTTGCAGATGCGGCGAACCTGCCCCGCGCACCGCGGTGTTCGCGGTAAAGGGTGAAGACACCGGTCGCAACAACGATCGCGCTTCCCATAAGCGTCCAGTTGTTGGGCCAGTCGCCGAACACCACAAACCCAAGAACCAAAGCCCACAAAAGGCCCGCATATCGGAATGGCGCAACAAAGCCGATATCACCGACCCGCATCACCATCACGCTGAATGTATAGCCAAGCAAGATCAGGAATGACGCGCCTGCAAGCTGTATCCCGGCTTTTGTGCTGACGGGTTGCCACTCTACCGCGAACAACCCCGCCGCCGCAAAGACGGTCACACCGATTCCCGCACAAAGAGCAACTGTCATCGACGGAACAGACCGCGAGATCCGCCGTGTGGACAGATCGCGAAGCGTGACAAACCCGACCGAGATCAGGGCATAGACCGAGTATTCGTTAAAACCTTCGGTTCCGGGGCGCACAATCATCATCACGCCGACAAAGCCGATCAGAATCGCAATCAACCGGCGCCATCCGACGGGCTCGCGCATGAACAGAGCCCCCGCAAGGGTAACCGTCAGCGGAAGCGCCTGCAGAATGGCAGATATATTGGCAAGCGGCATATTGAACAGGGCTGTGATAAAATAATAGGCGGCACCGACCTCGCCGATGGTGCGCAGACCGATCAAACCCCAGTCTTTCGCTGAAATCCTGAACGACAGCGCGCCCATATATCGGGCCAGAAAATACATGGCGATCACGGTCACGATGCCCCGAATGAACAGGGCCTGAAACAGCGGCACCTCGTCCGACAGCGCCTTCATGCATGTGTCGTTCAATGTGAATGCCGCCATTGCCAGCATCATAAGCAGCGCGCCGCGTGAGTTGTCGCTTAGTCCGTTCACCACTGATACTTTCCGCTGTGCCCAAGGCATATCGGCTTTTCGCCTACCTCTATTGTCGGGCATTGGAAACCGACATTTTTATGTGGCGTCAGACCGTCTTCAGTTGCTGCATACTGGTCGCAAAGTTTTTGGCCAGAACTTTTGCAATGTCCGCTTCGGACATGGTCCGGGATTGCCCCGTAATATGCGTGCCTGAATCGTTGTCCCGATGCACAGACCGGATAAAACTGGGGGTGACAGCATCGGTGTATGTATTGAAGAACTGCGAGACAAAGCGGTGGTTCCGGGCGAATATATTGTGCGGTTCCCCCGATCGGCGCACCATCGCCAGACCAATGCCCAGCGGTAGCCTTTCGCAGACATCGTATATCTCGACCCCCTTGGGGCCGGTTTCAAGAAAGAAGCCCCTGTTGAACCCGATCACCAACGGCGTCTCGTCCCCGCTGACGTGCAGCAGACGATCCGCTATGTGCTTAAGGCGTTCGACATACCCCAGATCAAGCGCGTCATCGTCGTCAAGCCGGAACGTCGTGACATGGGTCGCGCCCGCAGCGGTCGCCGGTTTGAACGCCTTCTTTGTCGCGGCATAGTGGGGCAGAGGTTCAAGCTGCACGATCACCGGCTTTGCCAGGGGTTTCACCAAGTCCCGCAGATGCTCCAGCGCGTCCGGCGGAAGCCCCTCACCCACAAGAAACACACATGTGAAATCCGGGTCACGCTGTGCCAGCAAGGACGGCAAAGTCAGCATTTCAAAAAGGGCAAAACGACGTTCCAGCCGTTCAGGATCGTACAAAAACGATTGAAGCTCCCCAAGGGTCGGAAACTCTTTGCTGAAGCCGTTTCTCGATGGATACGAAAAGCGGACAAGGCCGATGATTTGGTTTTTGATCTGCGCGCCCATATCACCGCCCTACCAATGTTGCCGCGACCTTAACGCCTTCGATTCCGGAACGGAATGCCCTTTAGCAGAACGCAAAAGGCCCCCGCATTTTCATACGGGGGCCTTTGCAGATTCAAGAGCGCAGGCTCTTATTCGCTGCGGCTTTCCGGCGTTTCCACCAGACCGCTATCGAATACGTCATCGCCGACGATGTCCTTGACCGGGGCAGCTAGCGCCGCAGCGGCGGCAGCCTCTGCCTTGCGGGCATCCAGAACCTTGGCATCACGCGCCGTCGCAATGGCGCGCACTTTCATCGTTGCGCCACCGGTCCCAGCGGGGATCAGTCGACCCACAATGACGTTCTCTTTCAGACCGACCAGTTTGTCCCGCTTGCCCTGAACCGAAGCCTCGGTCAGCACGCGCGTTGTTTCCTGGAACGAAGCCGCAGAGATGAACGACCGGGTTTGCAGCGACGCCTTGGTGATACCCAGCAGGATCGGTTCGCCCGTTGCGGGCTTGCCACCTTTGGAAATCGCCTTTTCATTGGCGGCGTCGAACTCTGCCTTGTCCACATGCTCGCCTTTGAGCAGCGTCGATGTGCCAGAGTCGAGGATCTCCCACTTTTGCAGCATCTGGCGAACGATCACCTCGATGTGCTTGTCGTTGATCTTCACGCCCTGCAAACGATAGACGTCCTGAACTTCGTCGATCATGTAGTCAGCCAAGGCCTCGACACCCATAATCGCAAGGATGTCATGCGGCGCCGGGTTGCCGTCCATGATGTAATCGCCCTTCTGGACAAAGTCGCCTTCCTGAACAGGAATGTGCTTGCCCTTGGGGACCATATACTCGACCGGTTCCATCGTATCGTCAGCCGGTTCAATCGTGATCCGGCGCTTGTTTTTATAGTCCTTGCCAAAGCGCACATAGCCGTCGAGTTCAGCGATGATCGCGTGATCCTTTGGACGACGGGCTTCGAACAATTCGGCCACACGCGGCAGACCACCGGTAATGTCCTTTGTCCGGGCACCTTCGCGCGGGATACGGGCGATAACATCGCCGGCCTTGATCGGTTCGCCGTCTTCGATCGACAGAATGGCGTCCACGGACATCTGGTAAGTTGCCGGGTTGCCGTTTTCCTGACGCACCGGCTCGCCGGTCTCGGGATCCATGATGATAACTTCGGGCTTCAGCTCGTTGCCTTTCGGCGCCGAACGCCAATCGGTCACGATACGCTGGGTCATACCCGTTGCATCATCGGTGTCCTCGCGGACAGAGATACCCGAATAAAGGTCCACAAACTTTGCCACGCCTTCTTTCTCGGCGATGATCGGCAGAGTGTAGGGGTCCCATTCGAACAGCTTGTCGCCGCGGGCAACCATCTGGCCCTCTTTGACGTGCATTTTTGAACCATAGGTCAGCTTGTGGCTGGCACGTTCCTGACCTGTCTCGTCCAGGATCGCCAGAACCATGTTCCGGCCCATGACCGTCACCTCGCCCGCGACGTTCGCCAGAAGGCTTGCGTTGCGGAACTCGACCTTACCGGCCTGCGATGCCTCAAGGAACGACTGCTGGCCACCCTGCGCAATACCGCCGATGTGGAACGTCCGCATCGTCAGCTGTGTGCCGGGTTCACCGATGGACTGTGCCGCGATGATGCCGACCGCTTCGCCCTGGTTCACCAAAGTACCGCGTGCAAGATCGCGGCCGTAGCACGCGGCGCAGACGCCCTCTTCGGCTTCACATGTCAGCGGGCTGCGGATGCGGAACTTGGTCACACCCGACGTTTCGATCAGGTCCGCCTTGCGCTCGTCGATCAGCTCGTTCTTGGCAACCAGAACCTCGTCGGTGCCGGGACGCAAAACGTCATCGGCGGCAACGCGGCCCAGAATCCGTTCCGCCAACGAGGAAACAACCTCGCCGTCGTTCACGGCAGCCTCGGCGGTGATCGCAAGCTCGGTGCCGCAGTCATGCTGACGCACGATGCAGTCCTGCGCCACGTCCACCAGACGGCGGGTCAGGTAACCCGAGTTCGCCGTCTTGAGCGCGGTATCGGCCAGACCCTTACGGGCACCGTGGGTCGAGTTGAAATACTCGAGAACGGTCAGACCTTCTTTGAAGTTCGAGATAATCGGCGTTTCGATGATCTCGCCGTTCGGCTTGGCCATCAGACCGCGCATACCGCCCAGCTGTTTCATCTGGGCCGGGGAACCCCGGGCACCGGAGTGAGACATCATGTAAACGCTGTTCGGCTCTTTTTCGGCACCGGCGTCGTCGACACGGACAGCAGACATTTCGCCCATCATCGCGGCCGCAACCTCGTCGGAACACTTGGTCCAGGCGTCGACAACTTTGTTGTACTTTTCGCCCTGAGTGATTAGGCCGTCCATATACTGCTGTTCGAATTCCTTGACCTGTGCGCGAACGCCGTCAACGATAGTCCACTTGCTGTCAGGAATGACCATGTCGTCCTTACCGAACGAAATGCCGGCCTTGAACGCCTCGCGGAAGCCCATCGTCATGATCTGGTCACAGAAGATAACCGACTCTTTCTGACCGCAATAACGGTAGACGGTGTCGATGACCTGCTGCACCTCTTTCTTCCGAAGAAGACGGTTCACCAGCGAGAACGGCGCCTTGGCATTGAGCGGCAGAAGCGCGCCAAGACGCAGGCGCCCCGGTGTCGTTGCGTGACGCACCATCACCTCGTTACCTTCGTCGTCGATCTGCGGAATACGGGCCTGGATAGACGAATGCAGATGCACCTCTCCCGCGTCGAGGGCATGCTGCACCTCGTCCACGTTCGAGAAGATCATGCCCTCGCCCTTCATGCCCTTACGCTCCATCGTGATGTAATAGAGACCAAGGATCATATCCTGCGAAGGAACAATGATCGGCGCGCCGTTGGCTGGCGACAGAACGTTGTTCGTCGACATCATCAGAACGCGCGCTTCGAGCTGTGCCTCAAGGCTCAGTGGAACGTGAACAGCCATCTGGTCGCCATCAAAGTCGGCGTTGAACGCGGAACACACCAGCGGGTGCAGCTGGATTGCCTTGCCTTCGATCAGGATTGGTTCGAACGCCTGAATGCCAAGACGGTGCAGCGTCGGCGCCCGGTTCAGCATGACCGGGTGTTCGCGGATCACCTCGTCCAGAATGTCCCAAACCTCGGGGCGCTCTTTTTCGACCAGCTTCTTGGCTTGCTTCACCGTGGAAGACAGGCCCTTGGCCTCGAGCCGCGAGTAGATGAACGGCTTGAATAGCTCCAACGCCATCTTCTTGGGCAGGCCGCACTGGTGCAGCTTCAGCTCGGGGCCGGTCACGATGACCGAACGACCGGAGAAGTCGACGCGCTTGCCCAAAAGGTTCTGACGGAAGCGACCCTGCTTACCCTTCAGCATGTCCGACAGCGACTTCAACGGGCGCTTGTTGGCACCGGTGATGACGCGGCCGCGACGACCGTTGTCGAACAAGGCATCGACCGACTCTTGCAGCATCCGCTTTTCGTTGCGGACGATGATGTCGGGCGCGCGCAGTTCGATCAGGCGCTTCAGGCGATTGTTCCGGTTGATCACGCGGCGATACAGGTCGTTCAGGTCGGAGGTCGCAAAGCGGCCACCGTCCAGCGGCACCAGCGGGCGCAACTCGGGCGGAATGACCGGAATAACCGTCAGGATCATCCACTCCGGGCGGTTGCCCGATTCAAGGAACGATTCAACGATCTTCAGCCGCTTGATGATCTTCTTTGGCTTCAGCTCGCCCGTTGCGACGGCCAGATCGGCGCGCAGCGAGTCTGCCTCGGACTCGAGGTCGATCAGGGACAGCATTTCACGAATGGCTTCCGCACCGATGCCGGCGGTAAAGGCGTCGGAGCCAAAGTTGTCCTGCGCGTCCATGTAATCTTCCTCGGACATCAGCTGACCATAGGTCAGGTCTGTCAGGCCGGGTTCGATCACAACGTAGTTTTCAAAGTACAGAATGCGTTCCAGATCGCGCAGCGTCATGTCCAGCATCAGACCGATGCGGCTTGGCAGCGATTTCAGGAACCAGATGTGTGCAACGGGCGAGGCCAGCTCGATATGACCCATCCGCTCGCGGCGCACCTTTTGCAGCGTGACTTCGACGCCGCATTTCTCGCAGACAACGCCACGATACTTCATGCGTTTGTATTTGCCGCACAGGCATTCGTAGTCCTTGATCGGGCCAAAAATACGCGCACAGAACAGGCCGTCACGCTCTGGCTTGAACGTGCGGTAGTTGATGGTTTCCGGCTTTTTGATCTCGCCGTAGGACCACGACAAAATCCGCTCTGGCGAGGCCAGAGAGACTTTGATCTCGTCAAAGGTCTTGACGGGGGCAAGCGGGTTGAACGGGTTGTTCGTCAGTTCCTGGTTCATTTTGCGTCCTTACATATCAGGGGAAGGGGAAAAGTGGGGCGGAAGACCGCCCTACTCGTCGTCCTCCGCATCCAGGAGTTCCATATTGAGGCCGAGGCCACGGACCTCTTTCACCAGCACGTTGAACGATTCGGGCACACCTGCCTCGAAGTTGTCCTCGCCTTTGACGATCGACTCGTAGACTTTCGTCCGGCCTGCAACATCATCCGACTTCACAGTCAGCATCTCTTGCAGGGTATAAGCCGCGCCATAAGCTTCCAATGCCCAGACTTCCATCTCGCCGAAACGCTGGCCGCCGAACTGGGCTTTACCACCCAAAGGCTGCTGCGTGACAAGGCTGTATGGTCCGGTGGAACGTGCGTGGATCTTGTCATCCACAAGGTGGTGCAGTTTCAGCAGATACTTGCAGCCGACCGTAACAGGGCGGGCAAACTGCTCGCCTGTGCGGCCGTCGAACAGGATCGACTGGCCCGACGTGTCAAAGCCCGCGCGGATCAGCGAGTCGTTCACATCGGCCTCTTTCGCACCGTCGAAAACCGGCGTTGCGATCGGAACGCCGCGTGTCACTGCGCTTGCAGCCTCCACCAGACGGTCCTCGTCCATGCCGGTGATGCCCTCTTCGTAGACATCATCACCATAGGCGATACGCATTGCTTCGCGCACCGGGGTCAGGTCGCCGGACCGGCGGTATTCACCCAATGCATCGTCGATTTTCAGGCCCAGACCACGCGCGGCCCAGCCCATATGTGTTTCCAGAATCTGACCGACGTTCATGCGCGATGGCACGCCCAGCGGGTTCAGACAGAAGTCGACAGGGGTGCCGTCGGCCAGGAAGGGCATGTCCTCCATGGGAACAACCTTGGAGATAACACCTTTGTTGCCGTGACGTCCGGCCATCTTGTCACCCGGCTGCAGCTTGCGCTTTACCGCAACGAAGACCTTGACCATTTTCATCACGCCGGGGGGCAGATCGTCGCCGCGGCGAACCTTCTCTACCTTATCCTCGAACCGTGCATCCAAAGACCGCTTTTGCGCTTCGTATTGGGCGTTCAGGGCCTCGACTTGCGCCGCGTCCTTCTCGTCCTCAAGCGCCAGCTGCCACCACTGACCACGGGTCAGCTGGTTATCCAGCAGATCCTCGTCGATCATCGACTTCGGCTTGATCCCCTTTGGGCCTTTGACAGCCACTTTGTTCAGGATCGTGGTGCGCAAGCGTGCATAGATGTTGCGATCCAGAATGGCCATCTCGTCGTCCCGGTCACGAGCCAGACGTTCAACCTCTTCACGCTCGATCTGCAACGCACGTTCGTCTTTTTCAACGCCGTGGCGGTTGAACACACGCACTTCCACAACAGTACCGAAGTCACCCGGCGGCAGACGCAACGAGGTGTCGCGCACGTCGGATGCTTTTTCGCCAAAGATGGCGCGCAGCAGCTTTTCTTCCGGCGTCATCGGGCTTTCGCCTTTTGGCGTGATCTTGCCAACCAGAATATCCGCAGGCCCCACCTCTGCGCCGATGTAAACGATGCCCGCCTCGTCGAGGTTGCGCAGCGCTTCTTCACCGACGTTCGGGATATCGCGAGTGATCTCTTCCGGCCCAAGCTTGGTGTCGCGCGCGGCGACCTCGAACTCGTCGATGTGGATCGAGGTAAAGACGTCGTCGCGGGTGATCCGCTCGGAAATCAGGATCGAGTCCTCATAGTTGTAACCGTTCCAGGGCATAAACGCGACGATCACGTTCTTGCCCAGGGCCAGTTCGCCCATATCCGTGGACGGACCATCGGCAATCACTTCGTTCTTGCCAACGGTTTCGCCCACTTTCACCAGCGGACGCTGGTTGATGCAGGTGTTCTGGTTCGACCGCTGGAACTTGCGCAGACGGTAGATGTCAACGCCCGGATCACCGGGTTCCAGATCGGCGGTCGCACGCACAACGATACGGGTCGCATCGACCTGGTCGATGATACCGGCCCGGCGCGCCATGATCGCAGCACCAGAGTCCTGCGCGACGATCTGCTCGATGCCGGTGCCGACGAACGGCGCCTCGGCCTGAAGCAGCGGAACCGCCTGACGCATCATGTTCGAGCCCATCAAGGCGCGGTTGGCGTCGTCGTTTTCAAGGAAGGGAATCAGCGACGCCGCAACGGACACCAACTGTTTTGGCGACACGTCGATCAGATCGACGTTTTCGTTTGGCGACAGCGTGTATTCACCCGATTTACGGGTCGACACCAAGTCGTTCACGAAACGGTCGTTCTCGTCCAGGTTCGCGTTGGCCTGCGCCACAGTGTGACGCATTTCTTCGGTCGCGGACATATACTGGACTTCGTCTGTCACCTTGCCGTCGACAACCTTGCGGTAGGGTGTTTCGATAAAGCCGTATTTGTTCACGCGGGCAAAGGTCGCCAACGAGTTGATCAGACCGATGTTCGGTCCTTCCGGCGTCTCGATCGGGCACATCCGACCGTAGTGGGTCGGGTGAACGTCGCGCACTTCGAAACCGGCGCGTTCGCGGGTCAGACCGCCAGGCCCAAGCGCGGACAAGCGGCGCTTGTGCGTGACTTCGGACAGCGGGTTGGTCTGGTCCATGAACTGCGACAGCTGCGAAGAGCCGAAGAATTCGCGCACGGCAGCGGCGGCTGGTTTGGCGTTGATCAGATCCTGCGGCATCACAGTGTCGATCTCGACGCTGGACATCCGCTCTTTGATCGCACGTTCCATCCGCAAAAGACCGACGCGGTACTGGTTTTCCATCAATTCGCCAACGGACCGCACACGGCGGTTGCCGAGGTGGTCGATGTCGTCGATGTCGCCCTTGCCGTCGCGCAGTTCGGTCAGCGCCTTGATGCAGGCGATGATGTCTTCGCGGCGCAACGTGCGCTGGGTATCTTCGACATCCAGAGCCAGACGCATGTTCATTTTTACACGGCCAACAGCAGACAGATCGTAACGCTCGCTATCGAAAAACAGCGTGTCGAACAGCTGGCTTGCAGCCTCGACCGTCGGTGGCTCGCCGGGACGCATGACGCGGTAGATGTCCATCAACGCGGTATCGCGGTGCATGTTCTTGTCAGCCGCCATCGTGTTACGGATGTAGGGGCCGACGTTGATGTTGTCGATATCCAGAACCGGGATGTCGGTGATACCTGCATCCAGCAGTTCTTTCAGGGTGCCGCCGGACACATCGCCGTCTTTGTTGAGCTCCCACGTCAACTCGTCGCCGGCTTCGACATAGATCGCGCCAGTGTCTTCGTTGATGATGTCCTTCGCCACGAAACGGCCGATGATCTGGTCAAAGGGAACCAGCAGTTCGGACACTTTGCCAGCGTCGACAATGGCCTTCACTTCACGTGGGGTAATCTTTTTGCCAGCTTCGGCAATCACTTCGCCCGTTTTGGCATCGACCAGATCAAACGTCGGACGGGTGCCACGCACGCGCTCGGGGAAGAACTTGGTTGCCCAACCTTTGTTCTTCATCAGTTTGTAAACAGTCGTGTCGTAGTAAGCGTCCATCATCGCTTCTTGATCCAGACCCAACGCATACAGCAGGGTCGTGACAGGAAGCTTGCGACGACGGTCGATCCGCGCGAACACGATGTCTTTGGCGTCGAATTCGAAATCGAGCCAGCTGCCGCGGTAGGGGATAATGCGGCACGCAAACAGCAGCTTGCCGGACGAGTGGGTCTTGCCCTTGTCGTGGTCGAAGAACACACCGGGCGACCGGTGCATCTGGGACACGATCACACGCTCGGTGCCGTTCACAACGAACGTGCCGTTCGGTGTCATCAGGGGCATGTCGCCCATGAACACGTCTTGTTCCTTGATGTCCTTGACGGACTTCGCACCTGTATCCTCGTCCACATCGAACACGATCAGGCGCAATGTGACCTTCAGCGGGGCGCTGTAGGTCATGTCGCGCTGCTGACATTCCTCGACGTCATATTTTGGTTTTTCCAGTTCGTATTTCACGAACTCAAGAACAGCGGTCTCGTTGAAATCCTTGATCGGGAACACCGACTGGAAAACACCTTTGATGCCTTCGCCGTCCAGCGGCAGCGACTGGTCGCCAGAGCGCAGGAACAGGTCATAAGAAGACTTCTGAACCTCGATAAGGTTCGGCATTTCAAGAACTTCACGGATTTTGCCGTAATACTTGCGGAGTCGTTTCTGGCCAACGTAGGACTGAGCCATGCTCGTCTTCACCTTTCAGTTTTTCGCGGGCACACCGGCTGTCGGGCCACAGAAGCGCGCCGCTCACGAAACAGGGGGTTCGATCTATACCTGCACACCGTCCCACCGGTCTGCTCCCGATCTTTGAACCACACCTTAGAAAACGCACCGCGCGGAATGCGCTTTCTAAGAACGGTTCGACTGGGCCCGAATTGCTTCGGACCCAGCCCATTTTGTGCACGTCGGGGTGCGGCGCACCCCAGCCGATTACTTGACTTCGACTTCTGCGCCAGCTGCTTCCAGCTTGGCTTTGACGTCTTCTGCGTCTGTTTTCGAAACGCCTTCTTTGATCTTGCCGCCAGCTTCGACCAGATCTTTGGCTTCTTTCAGGCCAAGACCGGTGATCGCGCGGACTTCTTTGATCACGTTGATTTTCTGTGCGCCTGCGTTCTTCAGGATCACGTCAAATTCAGTCTGCTCTTCAGCAGCTTCGCCAGCAGCAGCCGGGCCAGCCATCATCACTGCGCCGCCAGCTGCGGGCTCGATGCCATACTCGTCCTTGAGGATGGTTTTCAGTTCTTGTGCTTCGAGAAGGGTCAGGCCCACGATCTCTTCGGCAAGTTTCTTCAGATCAGCCATTTTCTGTTCCGTTCATTAAGTTGTGTTCCAACGAAGGTAGTTTCAACCCCACGAAGGCTCATGTTGCTTAGGCCGCAGCCTTTTCCTCGATCGAGGACAAAATGCTTGCGATGTTAGAAGCAGGCGCGCCAATGGCACCGGCGATGTTTGCAGCAGGGGCACCGATACAGCCAACGATCGAAGCAATAAGCTCCTCACGCGACGGCATTTGTGCGACGGCCTTAACACCGGCGACGTCCAAGGCTGTTCCGCCCATAGCACCCCCAAGGATCTGGAACTTGTCGTTCCCCTTGGCATAGGCATCTGCAACTTTCGCAGCAGCTACCGGGTCCTCGGAATAGGCGAGAACAGTCATGCCCGTCAGGAAGTCTGCGATAGAAGCGCAGGGCTTACCTTCAAGGGCGATTTTGGCGAGCTTGTTCTTGGCAACGCGTACGGATCCGCCAGCTTCGCCCATTTGGGCGCGCAGAACCTGCATTTCAGCAACCGTGAGACCTTCGTAGCGGGCAACCACTACAACGCCAGAGCTTTCGAAGATCTGGCCGAGTTCCTCGACCAATTTCTCTTTCTGGGCTCTATCCACAGTTTCACTCCAATTCAGGAAGATACTCTCTTCCGGCTCAATTTTGCCGAAGGGTGTTACCCCCGACGTTCGGGTCCTAGTTTCAGGGTCCCGAGGCCAAAATCACCCGAGGAAAAACCCCGAGAAATTCGTCTCGATCCCCATCTCAGGAAGGACATTAAGACTGTTTCCAGTCACCCTCCGTCTTGGACAGGACAGGGCAGATAACCGCCCTGTCATCTGCCGGACCTTGCGGTCCGGCAAATCTCTTAGTTGCCGGTCGCGGACGCAACGTCCACAGACACGCCCGGGCCCATTGTCGAAGAAATAGCGACTTTCTTCATGTAGCTGCCCTTGGCGCCTGTCGGCTTGGCTTTGTTAACCGCATCAACGAAGGCCAGCAAGTTCTGCTCCAGCTGCTCTGCCGAGAACGAGACCTTGCCGATACCTGCATGAACGACACCGGCTTTTTCAGCGCGAAACTGCACTTCGCCGCCTTTTGCAGCTGCAACAGCAGCAGCGACGTCCATCGTAACCGTGCCAACCTTTGGGTTCGGCATCAGGTTGCGCGGACCCAGCACCTTACCAAGACGGCCAACGATGGGCATCATGTCAGGTGTGGCGATGCAGCGATCGAACTCGATCTTGCCGCTTTGCACGATTTCCATCAGGTCTTCCGCGCCAACGATGTCGGCACCGGCCTTCAGGGCTTCTTCGGCTTTTGCGCCCCGTGCGAACACAGCAACACGAACTGTTTTACCGGTGCCGTTGGGCAGGGACACAACGCCGCGAACCATCTGGTCAGCGTGGCGGGGGTCAACACCCAGACACAGCGCAATCTCGACGGTCTCGTCGAACTTTGCAGTTGCGTTGTCTTTGACCAAGGAAATCGCATCCTTGACGGTCAGGTCCTCTTTGCCAGCAAATGCAGCACGAGCAGCCATCGTCCGTTTTCCATACTTAGCCATGACGATTACCCTTTCACTTCGATACCCATCGACCGGGCAGAGCCCAGGATGGTCTGCATCGCAGCTTCGACGTCGTTTGCGTTCAGGTCTTTCATCTTCGCTTCCGCGATTTCACGAACCTGCTTGATGGTCACGGTGCCGACAGTGGTGTGGCCTGGCTTGACCGAACCTTGCGGGCGGTTGCGCTTGCCAACCGGCTTCAGGCCAGCCGCTTTTTTCAGGAAGAACGACGCGGGCGAGGATTTGGTCTCGATCGTGAACGACTTGTCCTGGTAATAGGTGATCACAGTCGGGATCGGCGAACCGGGTTCCATATCTGCGGTCTTGGCGTTGAACGCCTTGCAGAATTCCATGATGTTGATGCCGCGCTGACCCAATGCTGGGCCGACGGGTGGGGATGGATTGGCTTGCCCGGCTTTCACCTGCAGCTTCAGCGCTCCCATTTTCTTCTTGGCCATAGGGCCTCTCCTTATATCACCTGCACCCACATCGCGTCGCGGGCGGTCTTTGGTTTAGTGGTGCGGCGTACGGGGCGCGCCCCGACAACCTCCCACCGGTTCACACGTCAGTTGCCCTTGGACACCTGCGTGAATTCCAGTTCGACCGGGGTCGCCCGGCCAAAAATCGAGACGGACACTTTCAAGCGGTTGTTGCCCTCGTCCACGTCTTCGACCATCCCGTCGAAACCTTCGAACGGACCGTCGGTGACCTGCACCTTTTCACCCACTTCAAAGTGGATCAGGGTGCGCGGCGCATCCTGACCTTCTTCGACGCGGTTCAGAATCGCATTCACCTCGGCATCGCGCATCGGCATCGGACGGCCCTGCGGCCCCAGAAAACCGGTAACGCGATTGATCGAGGAAATCAGGTGGTAACCACGGTCGGTCATTTCCATCCGCACCAAAACGTAACCGGGCATAAAGCGGCGCTCTGCGGTGACTTTCTTGCCGCGGCGCACCTCGATTACTTCTTCGGTCGGAACGAGTACTTCTTCGATTTCATCTTCAAGACCAGCATCCTCAACGGCATGTTTGATCTGCTCGGCGATCTTTTTCTCGAAGT
Organism: Pseudogemmobacter sp. W21_MBD1_M6; assembly: GCF_052119585.1. Taxonomy (NCBI): domain Bacteria; kingdom Pseudomonadati; phylum Pseudomonadota; class Alphaproteobacteria; order Rhodobacterales; family Paracoccaceae; genus Pseudogemmobacter; species Pseudogemmobacter sp. W21_MBD1_M6. The sequence goes on from NZ_JBGQOJ010000001.1 coordinate 443,340, forward strand.
TCGAGAGAACGCTCACCGAATACCAACGTTTAGCCATCTTGACCGTGCCCTCGTTCATCTTCGACAAAAACTGCCGAATAATTCAAAAATTTCAGGCTGTTAACCCGCCGCGTCCAGAACAAAAAACAGCGCGCAACTCGAATCGATGCGCGCCTTTCTGTATGGATGTGCCCGCATTACAGGCCAATGCGAATGAATTCAAGTGCATGACGGCTGGTTTCTCAGCCGAACATCCCCAGAAGCTCACGCAAGCCGGTGCGGATCGAAAGGTCCACAAAGAAAAAGAAGATCGCCGTAATGGTGGCCATAACGAAGACCATAGCGGTCGTCAGCAGCACTTCGCGCCGCGTCGGCCACACAACTTTATTAACTTCAGACCGGACCTGATGAAGAAACTGTACCGGATTTGTCTTTGCCATTGTCATGCTGCCCTTGTTCGTAATTCGGTGCAGATACGGCGATTGAAAGCGGTTTTCAAGCCTAACCAACGCAGCACACCAACCTGTGCGACATTTCTATCTGAAAAACGTGACGCCGTCGATGCCATCCAGTCGGTCCAGATCGGCGTCATAGGCCGCCCTGCTATCCGCCAAAGCCTCTGGTCGCCAAGGTTGAAATCTTGACTGCCCGTCGGTCATCGGGAACAACCTGCGCGCCGCCCGCCCCAGCTTTGGCCCCGCAGGTTTGCCTGTATGATTGAGAATATGGTCGACCGCCCCCGCCGAAAGACCCACATGCGCGCGCCCCTCAGACAGCTTTATCTGCGGCCCAAGGCGCCACCCGACCAGCCGGCGCAAGACCGTCTCGGCGACCCGTGGATAGTCTTCGTGGCGCCATACATAGGTGTTTGCCACGCCTTCGATACCGGACAACCGTTCAATCAGTTCGGACCAAAATATCCTGGAAGGGTCCAACCTGCGTACAAATTTAGAAAAGGGCACATACTTGCCCGACATCATGCCCTGACTATAGGCCGACACAAGAAAGCTTGCGGGGTCTCTGACCGCAAGGAACAGCGAAACGGGATGCCCTTCAAGCGACCTTACCAGCTTCTCGACACGCAAATGCGCCGCGCTGTAAAGCGGCAGCCCTGCGCTGCCCTCACCGCCATAAAGCGGACCAAGATAATTTTCCTCTGACAGGACAACCCGGCGACAGTCCCCGGCCAAAGCCTGCAAAGCCTCTGCGGCAAACGCAGGGTCAATCCTTTTGTTTCCCGCAAACCCGAATTTGTGCTGGATGGATTGCCTTGGCGCCCGTAATTCGGACGGACCAAAATACGCCACACCCGCAGTGTTCAAAAGATCAGAATTCTCGGTTAACGATTTCTGAAGATGCGTCGTCGCGGTTTTGTGCGCACCAAGGTGAAGGGAAACGATGATTGGTTTTTTCATGTTGCCCTCAGCTCGTTTGCGAAGAACTGGGCGCATTCACGCCTTGGCTTGGCAGGGGCTGAGGGACTCGAACCCACGACCCTCGGTTTTGGAGACCGATGCTCTACCAACTGAGCTAAACCCCTAAGCCGACCGAGGGGTTACGGCACAAACAGACCGGAATCAAGAGGCGTTTTCGGAAGTTTGTCAAATCCACCGCAACCTGCGCAAAATGAACAGGACAATTGCCGCTATCACCACCAAGCCGCCAGCAAAAACCCAGAACGCCATCGGCGAAGACACCCCAGGCATCCCCGCAAGGTTCACTCCGAACACGCCGGTCAAGAATCCCAGCGGAAGAAATATCGCCGATACGATGGACAGCATGTAGATGTTGTTGTTCAGCCGTTCCGCCCGCACGCTTGACAATTCCTCGCGCACGACCTGTAATCTTTCGCGCATCGCGTCCAGTTCTTCGATCATCCGGGTCAGCCGGTCCTTGTCTTCGTTCAGGCGGCGGCGGTCCAATTGCGTCAGCCAGCTCAGATCGGAATTCAGAAGGTCGGAAATCGCTTCTCGCTGGGGGGCGATAAACCGGCGGAATGTGATCACCTTGATCCGTGTGTCCAGAATGCGCGCGCGCAGATGCACGGCCGGGTCTGTTGTGACCGCTTCTTCAAGTGTGTCGCTGGCCTCATCCAAAGATTGCAGGAACACCTCGTTGCGCGCCGTCAAACGCTCTACCATCATGCACAGGAAAACCCCGACAGTGTCAGGCCCGTGCCCCTCTGTTATTTTAGCGGCAACGTCCTCGACCGACCGCATCCTGCGGCGCCCCGCCGAAATCACCCGATGCGGATCAAGCCACATCCGGATCGAGACCATATCTTCGGGGGCGGCACCCTCGTTCAGATTGACCCCGCGAAGAAACACCATGGCGCCATCGCCGATAATCGTGGCCCTGGGGCGGGTCTCTTCGGCAATCAGCGCTGCGGCAGCATGTTTATCAAGATAGGGCGCATTCTGTTCTATCCACGCATCGACACCGGCCGTGTTCGCGTCAAGATGCACCCATCCCAGCGCATCGGAGGCACAAAGTGCGATGGCCGCCTTGTCTGCCAAAGGCTCTCTGGTGTGGCCATCAAGGGCCAGGGCAAACAGGATAGGGGAGGTCATGGCCGCTCCATTCGATGGATGCCCGATCTTGCCCGCTTTTCGGCAGCGATTGCAAGCCACCGGCAGATGCGTCGGCGGATCACCCCTGCCGCAAACAAAAAGGGCCGCCCGAAGGCAGCCCTTTGTCGTCGGTTTTCGCTTTAATCAAGCAAGGATCTTGGACACGACGCCGGCACCGACGGTGCGGCCGCCTTCACGGATGGCGAAGCGGAGCTTCTCTTCCATCGCGATCGGGGCGATCAGTTCGACTTCGAACTTCAGGTTGTCGCCGGGCATAACCATCTCGGTGCCAGCTGGCAGCGTAACGGTTCCGGTAACGTCCGTGGTGCGGAAGTAGAACTGCGGGCGGTAGTTCGCGAAGAACGGCGTGTGACGGCCACCCTCCTCTTTCGTCAGAATGTAGGCCTCGGCCTCGAACTTGGTGTGCGGCTTGACCGAACCTGGCTTGCACAGGATCTGGCCACGCTCTACGCCCTCGCGGTCGATGCCGCGCAGCAGAACGCCAACGTTGTCGCCAGCCTCCCCGCGATCCAGCAACTTGCGGAACATTTCAACGCCGGTGCAAACCGATTTCTTCGTGTCACGGATGCCGACAATCTCGACTTCCTCGCCCACGTTGATCACGCCACGCTCGATACGGCCGGTCACAACAGTGCCGCGACCGGAAATCGAGAACACGTCCTCGATCGGCAGCAGGAACGGCTGGTCAACAGCGCGTGCAGGCGTCGGGATGTACTCGTCAACAGCCGCCATCAGCGCGCGGATCGAGTTCTCGCCGATTTCAGGCTGTGTGCCGTTCATCGCGTGCAGAGCCGATCCCGGAATAACCGGAATGTCGTCGCCGGGGTATTCGTAGGAGGTCAGCAGTTCGCGGATCTCCATCTCGACCAGCTCCAGCAGTTCGGCGTCGTCGACCTGGTCAACCTTGTTCATGTAAACGACCATGTACGGGATGCCGACCTGACGACCGAGCAGGATGTGCTCGCGCGTTTGCGGCATCGGGCCGTCGGCCGCGTTCACAACCAGAATCGCGCCGTCCATCTGCGCCGCTCCGGTGATCATGTTCTTCACGTAGTCGGCGTGGCCGGGGCAGTCGACGTGCGCATAGTGACGCGCCTCTGTCTCGTACTCGACGTGCGCCGTCGAGATCGTGATCCCGCGGGCCTTCTCTTCCGGTGCGCCATCAATCTGGTCGTATGCACGGAATTCGCCAAAATACTTCGTGATTGCTGCGGTCAGCGTCGTCTTGCCGTGGTCAACGTGGCCAATCGTGCCAATGTTAACGTGCGGTTTATTACGCTCAAACTTTGCCTTTGCCATATGATCGGCGCCTTGTGCTCTGGGGGTCAACCTCGACCCGAATTGACATCGCGCGTCGGTTAAAGCCTTGAGGCGGGAAAATCAAGCGTCAGTTGCTATTTACGGGCGTTTCGGGCTTGACCTCGGACGCAAGCGGCGACAGCCCGAACCATTCGGGGTTTTTCAGCAACCATTTCTGGATTTCCGATGCCGCATTGCGGGACAGCCGCACCATTTGCTGTTCTTTCGTCTGGGTCAGACCGGACCCAAGAACCGATCCCGCCGACAAATCCTCGAACACGGTCAACTGCTTGGCTTCGGTGTTCAGTTTGGTCTGCGTTGCGTCGTCGAATATATTGGCGCTGACAACCAGAACCGATTTCGGTTTGACCAGCACCGGAATGCCGATCTGCCCCAGGGCATAGGCGTCGATCTTGACGCCGATGTGGTACAGCTTGTCCCCGTCATAGGACCCGAACCGGTTGGCGATCTCTGCCTTCAGGGCGGTTTCCCACTCCTCGTCCGTGGCCGTGCGCGACAGCGGGCCGATCTGCGGCTCTTTCACCACGACGATATTATACCCAAGCTTGAAGTCGCCCATGTCGGGCTGCGGCCCTTCCAGATCACCGGGTTTTGCGGTGCAAGCAACCAGACTTGCACCAAGAACAAGCCCCAGAACAGCGCGGCGGGCAGCTTTGAAAATCATCGGGGCATCCTTTTTTGACGTGTCCCATGGATAGATCAGCACGGAACAGGGTGCAATCTTGCGTATGGCGGGCAGGCGAAATCCACCGCCTAGTTGAACTTGTTGTTCCTTGGAAAGCCGTAAGGCGGACGCTTGCCCACACCGGCACGTTTACCCAGCCATTCGGTCATGTCCGGTTCGTGCCGCGTTTTGCCGCCACCCATCGACCAGAACAGACCATCCGACCAGTTGAAAGTGGTCAGGTCGGACAAGCCGCCGTCCAGTTCCAGCGCCCCCTGACGCCCACGCGCCATGTTGTATTTCTGGATTCGCACGCCCTTGCCGCGTCCCATTTCCGGCATCTCGGCCGCGGGGAAGACCAGAAACTTGCCGTTCTCGCTGATTACGGCAACATGGTCGCCCTTGACCGGAATACAGATGGCAGCCTTCGCATCGTCCTTGACGTTCAGCACCTGCTTGCCGGCACGGGTCTGCGCGATCACATCATCTTCGGGCACGACAAACCCGTCGCCGGCATTGGACGCGACCAGCAGTTTTCGCCCGGGAACATGGATGAACATATCTACGATTTCAGTGTCGTTCGGCAGATCGACCATCAGCCGCAGCGGTTCGCCCATGCCGCGCCCGCCGGGCAGCAAATGCGCCCCCACCGTGTAGAATCGCCCGTTGCTGCCAAACACCAGCAGCCGGTCCGTGGTCTCGGCGTGGAAGGCAAAACGCCCCGCGTCGCCATCCTTGAACTTCAGCTCCTGATCCAGCGCGACATGACCCTTCATCGCGCGGATCCAGCCCATCCGGGAGCAGACAACCGTGATTGACTCGCGCTCGATCATCGCCTCGATCGGCACATCGCCCATCTCGGCAAACTCTCCGAACATCGTGCGCCGCGCCCCGCCGACACTGTCTTTGCCGAATTGTTTGCGGGTGTCGCGCAGCTGTTCCGAAATCCGGTTCCACTGCAACGTCTCGCTGTCCAGCAGGTCTTCGATTTCGGCCCGCTCCAGCATCAGCGCGTCGCGTTCGCGCACCAGCTCGATCTCTTCCAGACGCCGCAAGGACCGCAGACGCATGTTCAGGATCGCCTCGGCCTGAACCTCGCTCAGCGTGAACTCTTCGCCCGCCGCCAAGGCAACCGGCGAAACATAGTCCTTCTCAGACACCGCGCGGACATGATCCCTGCCCCAGTCCTCGACCATCAGGGCGGACTTGGGGTCGTTGTCATAGCGGATAATGTCGATCACGCGGTCCAGATTGAGGAAGGCAATGATAAAGCCTTCGAGAATTTCCAACCGGTGGTCGATCTTGTCCATCCGGTACTGGCTGCGCCGGACCAAAACCTCGCGGCGGTGATCAAGGAACGCGCGCAGCACCTCTTTCATGCTGCAAACCTTGGGCGTGCGCCCGTCGATCAGCACGTTCATGTTCATGCTGAACCGCACTTCCAGTTCCGTCTGGCGGAACATCATGCCCATCAGAACCTCTGGATCGACGTTGCGCGATTTCGGCTCCAGCACCAGCCGGACATCCTCGGCGGATTCGTCCCGCACATCGCCCAGAACAAGGATCTTCTTGTTCTGAAGCAACTCGGCGATCTTTTCGATCAGCTTGGATTTCTGAACCTGATAGGGGATCTCGGTGACAACAATCTGCCACTGGCCGCGCCCCAGATCCTCGACCTCCCACTTGGCCCGCAGCCGGAACGATCCGCGCCCGGTGCGGTAGGCCTCGATCATATTCTCTCGTGGCTCGACAATCGTGCCGCCGGTCGGAAAATCCGGCCCCTGAACATAGTTCATCAGGGTCTCGTCCCGCGCATCCGGTGTCTTGATCAGATGCAGACAGGCATCAATCAACTCTCCGATGTTATGCGGGGGGATATTCGTGGCCATGCCCACCGCGATCCCGCTGGACCCGTTGGCAAGAAGGTTGGGAAACGACGCAGGCAAGACCACAGGTTCGGTCAGCGTGCCGTCATAATTCTCGCGGAAATCGACGGCGTTTTCCGATAGCCCCTCTAGCAGGGCCTCGGCAGCGGCGGTCATCCGCGCCTCTGTATACCGCGCGGCAGCGGGGTTATCACCGTCGATGTTGCCAAAGTTGCCCTGCCCGTCGACCAACGGATAGCGCACGTTGAAATCCTGCGCCAAACGGGCCATCGCGTCGTAAATCGCGGCATCACCGTGGGGGTGATAGTTGCCCATCACATCGCCGCTGATCTTGGCCGATTTCCGGAAACCACCGTTCGAGGCCAGCTTCAGCTCTCGCATCGCGTAAAGAATGCGGCGGTGAACAGGCTTCAACCCGTCGCGCGCATCCGGCAGGGCGCGGTGCATGATTGTCGATAGCGCATAGGTCAGATACCGGTCGCCAAGCGCGCGGCGCAGCGGTTCGGACACATTGCGAGGGTCATCTTCGGGCGGAATAATAATGTCGTTCATGGCTTGGTGATACCTCTGTGGCAATCACAGGTAAAGAATCCAACTGACGATATCGCCAATTCTTTCCCCGTACCGCCGCCGACAGGATTTTCTATGGTCGCTCCAGACATAAACCGGAGAAAGAAAATGGTCAGGTTGGCGGCCCTGTTGGGGCTTGGCGTTTGGTTGGTTCTGTTGATCGCAGGCAACGGCGAGACCGCGCAACCCGCGCGGACACAGACCGCAAGGGTCAGCCAGTCGCCCTTTGCCGCCACGCACACGATCACAAAGGACACTGAATTTTCCACGGAAAAGCAGGTCATTCCGGCAAACGCCAAAACGCCGCAGGTCAACCCGTTGGTCGTGCCGACAGAGGCCGCACAGCGGGCAATCAAAAAGCAGCCAGAGGCGGAAAACGTCCGGTATGTGATCGGTGCCCGTGTCAACCTTCGTGCCGAACCCACTACAAAAAGTGCAATTCTTGCCAAACTCGAATTCGGCACAAAGGCGATCGCGTTGCAGACGAATGATGACGGCTGGGTCCGGATTCGGCATGTGGGCAGCGGGATTGAGGGCTTCATGGCCAAGACGTTCCTGCGCATCAACCCACCCGGATAATGCCCGATTGAGGTCTTTACCCATATGCCATAACTTGCCCAAAATTCTCTTGGGGCAGTCTTGTGGCACAAAAATCCATCCTGATAACCGGATGTTCGTCCGGCATAGGCTATGACGCGGCCCATACATTGGCCAAACGGGGGTGGCGCGTCTTTGCCACCTGCCGGTCACAGAACGATTGCGACCGCTTGATCGCCGAAGGCCTGGAAAGCTTTCCCCTTGATTATGCTAATGAATCCAGCATTCAGGTTGCCCTTTCCAACGTCCTCTCCCGCACAGGTGGCACGCTCGATGCCCTGTATAACAACGGCGCGTTCGGAATTCCGGGCGCCGTCGAGGATCTGCCGCGCGCCGCCCTGCGCTCTATCTTCGAGACAAACCTGTTCGGGTATCACGATCTGACATGCCGGGTGATCCCTGTCATGCGTGCGCAGGGCCATGGGCGGATCATCAACTGCTCGTCCGTTCTGGGCCTTGCTGCGCTGAAATGGCGCGGGGCCTACAATTCAACCAAATTTGCGATGGAAGGGCTGACCGACACCCTGCGGATCGAAATGCGCGACACCGATATAAAAATCATCCTGATCGAGCCCGGCCCGGTCACCAGCAAGATCCGCGTCAATTCGATTCCGCATTTCGAAAAATGGATCGACTGGCAAGGCTCTGCCCGCGCCACGCAATACGACGCGCTGAAAACGCGGCTTTACGCGTCCAGCGGCCCGGACACGTTCGAATTGCCCGCCTCTGCGGTCAGCGCGAAACTGGTGCACGCGCTGGAAAGCGCCAAACCCCGTCCGCGCTATTATGTCACGACCCCCACCTATGTTATGGGGTTCTTACGCCGTATTCTGTCGACCCGCGCGCTGGACTGGATAATCGCGAAAGCATGACCTTGGGGTTCGCCTTTTCCCTTGCCACCGCTAAGTCGCCCCGAAACAACAAAGGACAGACTTATGTTAAAAGATCCGCTTTTTATTCTCGTCGCCGTTTCGGTGCTGGTTGTGGTGGGCATACTGATGTTCGGTATCGGCACCTTCGCCAAGGGAGGAGAGTTCAACAAGAAGCACGCGAACAAGATCATGCGCTACCGAATCGCCGCTCAGGCTGTCGCCGTGATTGTGATTCTTTTGTTCGTTTTCGTCCGCCGCATGGGGAATTGAGATGGTTGTTCTGAACAAGATCTACACAAAAACCGGCGACGACGGGGAAACCGCGCTGGGTAACGGTGCCCGTGTCGCAAAGCATTCTATCCGCGTTAACGCCTATGGCACGGTGGACGAGGCAAATGCCACCGTCGGCCTTGCCCGCCAGCATTCCACCGGTGAAATGGACGCCCTGCTGGCAATGATTCAAAACGACCTGTTCGATCTTGGCGCGGATCTGTGCCGCCCCGACATGGAAAAAGACGTGACATCCGACTATCCGCCTTTGCGCATGGCCGACGCACAAGTCACGCGCCTGGAACGTGAAATCGACGTGATGAACGCCGTTCTGGAGCCCCTGCGGTCCTTCATTTTGCCCGGCGGGTCCGCCCTTGCCGCTCATCTTCACCTGTGCCGAACGGTATCACGGCGCGCGGAACGCCTCACGGTAGAGCTTGCCACACTGGAATCGATCAACCCCGCTGCGGTCAAATACCTGAACCGTCTGTCTGACTGGTTCTTTGTCGCGGGGCGCATCGCCAACAATGACGGCAAGGACGACGTGTTGTGGGTGCCCGGTAAAAACCGCTAATCACCGAAAAATAAAGAAACGCGGCGTCCATGAACCGCATCTTGTCGATTTTGCCCTGTTTTCCCGCGCGGCCATTGGGTAATAAAATTGCGAGAGCTTGGACGGGGCTGCATGTCCGCCCCATGATTTAAGGGAGTTACACGCCGATGAAGGTGCTCGTACCAGTCAAACGCGTGATCGACTATAACGTGAAAGTTCGTGTCAAAGCGGATGGCAGCGGCGTCGATCTTGCGAATGTCAAAATGTCGATGAACCCGTTTGACGAAATTGCCGTCGAACAGGCAATCCGGCTGAAAGAGGCCGGTCAGGTCGATGAAATCATCGCGGTTTCCATTGGCGTGAAGCAATCGCAAGAAACCCTGCGCACGGCATTGGCCATGGGTGCCGACCGCGCGATCCTGATCATCGCCTCGGAAGATGTGCACAATGACATCGAACCGCTGGCCGTGGCCAAATTGTTGAAGGCTGTCGTCGATGAAGAGCAGCCAGGCCTGATCCTGTGCGGCAAGCAAGCGATCGACAATGACATGAACGCAACCGGCCAGATGTTGGCTGCGCTTCTGGGGTGGTCGCAGGCAACATTCGCGTCCAAGCTGGACATCGCAGGTGACACCGCCACCGTCACACGCGAAGTGGACGGCGGCCTTCAGACGATTTCGGTCAAAATGCCGGCAGTCGTCACAGTCGATCTTCGCCTGAACGAGCCGCGCTATGCCTCTTTGCCGAACATCATGAAGGCCAAGAAAAAGCAGTTAGACGAGAAAACCGCAGCCGACTATGGCGTCGACGTCACGCCGCGCCTTGTCGTCCAAAAAACCGTAGAACCAAGCACACGCAAGGCCGGTATAAAGGTTGGTTCGGTGGACGAACTGGTTTCGAAACTTAAAGAAGTGGGGGCAATCTGATGGCTGTTCTTCTCCTTGCAGAAGTCGCGAACGGGCAGCTTGCCACGGACGCGGTTGCAAAAACCCTGACCGCGCTGGCGCCACTGGGCGAAATCCATGTGCTCGTTGCCGGGCAGGGCGGCGATGCCGCAGCCGCCGAAGCCGCCACGTTGTCGGGCGTCGGCAAAGTGCTCTTTGCGGGCGACCACGGGTTTTGCCATACCTTGGCCGAGCCGGTCGCCGATCTGATCGTGTCACTGGCCGGGAACTATGCCCAAATCGCGGCCCCTTCGACGTCGGATGCCAAGAATGTTCTGCCCCGGGTCGCTGCACTCCTTGACGTGATGATGATTTCTGACGTCACCGCAGTCATCGACGCCGAGACGTTCGAGCGCCCGATCTATGCCGGAAATGCGATCCAGACAGTGAAATCGTCCGACAGCGTCAAGGTCATGACGATCCGCACCGCCGGGTTCGACGCGGCTGCGGCTGGCAATGCCGCACCGGTCGAAACCATCGGAAACAGCGCAAGCAGTGGCCTGTCCGAATGGGTCGAAGACAAGGTTGCCGCCTCTGATCGCCCCGAGCTGACCTCTGCCGGTGTCGTTGTCTCCGGTGGTCGCGGTGTCGGGTCCGAGGCGGATTTTGCCTTGATCGAAACGCTGGCCGACAAACTGGGTGCGGCGGTCGGCGCGTCCCGCGCGGCCGTCGACAGCGGCTATGCACCGAACGACTGGCAGGTCGGGCAAACCGGCAAGGTCGTCGCGCCGGACCTTTACATCGCTGTCGGGATTTCCGGCGCGATCCAGCATTTGGCCGGAATGAAAGATTCGAAGGTCATCGTCGCGATCAACAAAGACGAAGAAGCGCCGATCTTTCAGGTTGCCGACTTCGGATTGGTCGCTGATCTGTTCACTGCAGTGCCGGAGTTGATCGAAAAGCTGTAAGCCAGTCAACTGCACGGCAAAAGGCCCGCCCTGAACCGGCGGGCCTTTTGTATTTCAAGTCATTTCCGCCAGGACATCGGCCAAGGCCCACGCCACTTCTTCATGTGCGCCGACACCGAGCATTTCTTTCGCAATGGGCCCCTCCATCGAAGAATAGACCATACCACTGCTTCCCATCATCAGCGCCGCGTCCGAAGGAACGACCTCTACCACTCTGGTGACCAAAGGGCGGATTCTCTCGATCATTTGCCGGTCAACGAAAAGCGGATCGCAGCCCAGTTGCCGAACCTTATCGTAATCATCCGGCGTATGACCGGCCATCCACAATAGCACCGTTTTGCCCTCGATCTTACCCAGAAGCGCGGACATGCGCGCATACCACGCGTCTTTCAGCTCTTCCCGCAGAATTTCGAACTTTTCCGGAGATTGATGATAAAGCGTGCCCAGCAGATGTCGCGTAAAATTGAAATCGGTAAAATCCACATCGCGAAAGATTGATTTCATCAAACTGGACGCGCGCAGGAACCTGTCGTTCCGGCGCGGATGCACGGCATAGAACCGGTTCGACATATTCTGCACACCCATAACCTGAACAATGGTCACATGCGCACCCGAGCATGCGCCAAGAACAGTCGGGTCCTGAATGAACACATCCGCGCCCGCATTCATGCATCCAAAATTCACCGTCGTAATCCCGCTCAGTTCCTCTACCCGTTGCGGATAGGGGGATCTTATGAACTTGCCATAGGTTTCCGTCCCGCCAAGAGCCGCAATATACCGCCCCTCCAACCCCCGACGAGGTCCGCGAAACGTCAGTCTCGACTTGCCATACCGGCACGGATAGTAATCAAGCGCGTTTGCGCCAAGGTTTTCATAGGCCATTTTTCCCACCACGTTTTCGACTCACCCTTGGTCAATCTGCCGTGCTTGGGTTTCCAATCTGCTAAAGGGAAAAGTTTAGTCAATCTTTGTTCGGGCTTCGCCCTTGCGCCGTGCGGGGGACCGCCGATAAGGTTGCGGCGAACAGGCAAGGGGCATCGGTATGGAAATCAAATCAGTCGGGATCGTCGGCGCGGGCCAAATGGGCAACGGAATCGCCCATGTATTCGCATTGGCCGGTTTTGACGTGTTGATGACCGACATTTCGCAGGACAGTCTGGATAGTGCCGTGGCGCTTATTCAGCGCAACCTTGATCGTCAGGTACAGCGCGAAAAAATCAGCGCCGAAGATGTTGCCAAGACAATGGCGCGCATCAAGACGACGTTGAAACTGGCGGATCTGGGGCAAAGCGATCTGGTGATCGAAGCCGCGACAGAGCGTGAAACCGTCAAGACCGCCATCTTCGAGGACCTTCTACCGCACCTGAAACCTTCGACGATATTGACATCGAACACGTCGTCTATCTCGATCACGCGTCTGGCGTCGCGCACGGACCGGCCCGAGAAATTCATGGGGTTTCACTTTATGAACCCCGTCCCGATCATGCAGTTGGTGGAACTGATCCGCGGTATCGCAACCAACGAAGAGACATTCAACGCCTGTCTGGCCGTCGTTGAAAAGCTGGGCAAGACCTCTGCCTCGGCCGAGGATTTTCCCGGGTTCATCGTGAACCGCATCCTGATGCCCATGATCAACGAGGCGATCTATACCCTTTACGAAGGCGTAGGATCGGTGAAATCCATCGACACATCCCTGAAACTTGGTGCCAACCACCCGATGGGGCCGCTTGAATTGGCCGATTTCATTGGTCTGGACACATGTCTTTCGATCATGAACGTGCTGCACGACGGGCTGGCCGACACCAAATACCGGCCCTGCCCCCTGCTGACGAAATATGTTGAGGCGGGCTGGCTGGGACGGAAAACGGACCGGGGTTTCTATGATTACCGTGGACCCGAGCCTGTCCCGACGCGCTAGGGTTTCATCGCCAAAGTCAGGTCACGCAGCCACGCCATAAAACCACGCGGATTGCTGGACCATTCGGTTGTTTCGCTTGGAAAGATAGGCGGACCGATCACCGGGAACTGCGGCTTGTTAAGCGAATAAACCACCTCGTGCAGCAACAAACCCTGCCGAACAGTAGGCGAAACCTGCGCAGCAATCTGGTACATCCTTGAGTTCTGGCCCGGAAAGAAGATTGGGACCACAGCCGCGCCACTGCGTTGGATCATCTTGGCGGTAAACGGGTTCCATTCGGCCTCGACAGCCTCGCCAAACAGGGTTTTCGCGCTGGCGACGGACCCCGACGGGAACAGCACAACCAGCCCCCCTGCCTTCAGGTGCTCCATCGCGGTTTTCCGCATCGCAAGGTTCTGCTCCAGCGCATTGTCTTCGTGCGGGAACGCCACGGGCAGCATGAACTGCTTTATTTCATCCACGCCCGTCAAAAGATTGCGCGTCAGGATTTTATAGTCTTCCCGGACACAGCCAATCAGATTGGCCAGCACAATGCCATCCACCAGACCGTGCGGATGGTTCGCGACAACCACTACCGGGCCCGTTGCGGGAATAAGGCTGGTTTGCGATGCGGGAGTCATCACCTTGATCCCCATCACATCCAACGCCTGTGTCCAGAACGCCTGGCCGCTGCTGACCCCGGCTTGCTCAAATTTCCGGATCAGGCGGAGCAGGGTGATTTTACCCGTCATCCACTCCAGTGCGCGAATGGCGATAATCTTTTTCGGGTCGGTAAACGTGGTGGAATACGACAGCCTGCGCTTGTCATAGGGTACATAGGCCGGATCGGTCATGCTCGTATCCTGAAACCTGTCATCCACAATGATATTCCGAATTTTGTGCCGGCTGCGCGACTAAAAAGCTTCGCCAAAGCGGTCTGCGACCAAAGCTTCAAGCGCATCTGCCAGTTTCTCGGCATCTGCGCCGCTGGTCTCGACATCGATAGAGGTTCCCTTGGATGCTGCCAACATCAAAAGCCCCATGATGCTGTCGCCCGAGGCAGTTAACCCGTCCTTGAACACATTCGCGCGCGCGTCATGCGCTTCGACAACCTCGACCAGTTTGGCCGACGCCCGGGCATGAAGCCCCTTTTCATTCACGATCCGAAAGCTTCGCTTTATCTGGTTCATACGCTTGTTTACTCGTTTCTCAGTCGAAGCTGTCGATGTATTTTCGCCCTGCATCCAGGGCAGATCTTACCGCGTCAGGGACAGGTTTCGTGCGGCTTTTTGCAAGCTTGATCAGCATCGGCAGATTCGCGCCATACAGGATTTTCCGGTTGTCAGGACTACAGGCGCGCAGGGACAAATTCGACGGTGATCCGCCGAACATATCCGTTACCACAACAACGCCATCCCCCTCATCCACAAGATCGGCCGCATCGCAGATTTCGGCCTGCTTCACATCCCGGTCATGATTATCTTCTATGGCGATCGCAATAATACCTGATTGCTTGCCGACAACATGTTCGACAGCAGCCAAATACTCTTTGGCTAGTCCCCCATGCGCGACGATCACGATACCGATCACGCGGTTCACCCTGACTTTTTCTGGGGCGGCACAACTGCGGCCCTACGTTCCAATTCCCGATGGCGAATAGACACCGGCCATTCAGCCTTCGCAAGCGCAATAGCGATTTTTTCCGCAACGGCAACAGACCTGTGTTGCCCACCGGTGCAGCCGAAGCCAATCGACAGATGCGACTTTCCTTCCTCCATATAGGCAGGAAGAAGAAGCAATACCAGATCCAGTATCTTGTCGAAGAAGGGCGCAAACCGTTCGTCGCCTTCAACATATTCAGCCACATCAACGCTTCGGCCATCGGCCTGACGCAGGTTTTCCTGCCAATAGGGATTTTTCAGAAACCGGCAGTCAAACACCATATCGATTCCGCGTGGAACACCGCGCTTGTAAGAAAAGGAATGCACCGACAGCGCAAGTTTATGTGTGCCCTCTGGCGCGAACCAACGCTCTACCTCGGCCCGCAGGTCATGTGGCGACAAGTCGGATGTGTCGATAAGAACATCTGCGCGGGTCCGTATCGGAACAAGCAGATCGAATTCCCTTGCAATACCTTGGTCCGGGCTTTCGCCGGGGGCCATCGGATGGCGGCGGCGCGTTTCCGAAAAACGGCGCAGCAGGACATCGGCAGTCGCATCCAGATACAGCAACTGCGCTGTCACACCCGGCGACGCGGTAAACCGGTCGATCGCTTCGATCAGGCCCGCAACACTGAAATCGCGATTGCGAACGTCCAGCCCCAAGGCCAAAGGCCGACCGATCGGCGGGCCATCAAGAAGACGTGGCAAAAGCGTGAGTGGCAGATTGTCGATCGCCTCGAAACCGATATCCTCAAGCACGTTGATCGCTGTCGACCGCCCCGCACCGGAAGGCCCCGTCACAAGCACGACGCGCCGCTCGTCATCCGGTGAAAAGGCTGGCCAATCATACCCGGTCATACACAACGCCCCCCGCGCAGAAATTGCAAAACCGCCGCGGAAAATGCTGCGTTCTCGGCCTTGTATAATAGGGGTATACGGTGGGTCAGGATCGTGATCTCTCTCTCGGGTGGCAATCGGGCCTCTTCAGTCTGGTCCATATCAACAACCAACACAACAGGACATGCCGGGGCGGGTTTGACCGCAAGAATGCCGATGCCCCGCGCTTCGATCTTTCCGCGCAAGGCGGTCGGCGCAGTGGCGAAGACGACACCCTCCCGGTCCGTCACGATGGTGCGGTCGTCAGACACCAAATCCGCGCCATAGGCCAGCAACTGCAAAGCCAGAGAGGATTTTCCGCTTCCTGCTGCGCCGAGAATCAAAAGCCCCTGCCCCGCGAAGCAAACAGTTGTCGCATGTAGCGTCCGGGGGCCGTTGTCAGTGCCATCTTCGGGCGATGCGGCGTGGTCTGATCTATGTGTCATCCGGCCCGCAGCACAAAGTCGTCACACGGGCAAGCCGACGACAAACCGCGCGCCCAGCGGTTCCGACGAAATGTCGGCGTCGGTCGGGCGAATATTTTCGGCCCAGATCACACCGCCATGCGCCTCGACGATCTGCTTGGAAATTGCAAGCCCAAGACCGGAGTTGTTGCCGAATTGCCCTGCTGGCCGCTCGGAATAGAACCGGTTGAAAATCTTGTTCAACGCCTGATCGGGAATCCCCGGCCCAGTGTCCTCGACCACCACCAGCACCCGGTTTTCACGCTTGCGGGCCCATACCCGTATCGCGTCACCATCTTCGCAAAATGAAATCGCATTTGTGATCAGGTTTACGAAAACCTGCGCCAAACGCGCCTCAAGGCCCTGAATGACAATCGGTTCTGTCGGCAGGTCGGATATGAAATCCACGCCCTTTCGCGCCGCTTCCTCGGTCAGATACTGGTTGAGGTTGGACAGCATTTTCAACAGGTTGAAGCTTTCCTCATCCTCTTTAACCAATTCGCTATCCAGCCGGGATGCGTTGGAAATGTCAGACACAAGCCGGTCCAGCCTGCGAACGTCGTGATCGATCACTTCCAGCAACTTCATCCGCTGCTCGTCTTTTTTGGCAATCCGCAATGTTCCGACCGCAGACCGAAGCGACGCCAGCGGGTTCTTGATTTCATGCGCGACATCGGCGGCAAACTGTTCGTTGGAATCTATGCGCTCGTATAGCGCTGTGACCATTCCACGCAGGGCGCCAGACAGGCGGCCGATCTCGTCAGGGCGCGCCGTCAGGTCGGGAATGCGGATCCGCGCCGGGCTCATCTTGCGGGCATTCTTGTCACGGCCAAGCTCTGCTGCCGCCGCCAGATCCGATAGAGGATTCGCTATTGTGCTGGCCAGAACAAGGCTTAGGCCGATCGACACCAAAATCGCGATTACGAACATCTGCAAAACCTGTTCCCGCTCGCTGCGCACCAGATCGTCGATTTCGCCAGCGGCGGTCGTTACTGCAAGAATGCCGACAGGCGTCGCGTTCTGCAGGATCGGAGTGGCGACCCAGAAACTCGTATTCCCTGCGGAATCCTTGACCGTCCGAATCTGCGTTTCCCCACCCAGTGCGCCCGGCACCAGCCCGCGCGCCTGATCCTCGGCGATCACGTTCGGCGTTGAAGGCTCTTTCTTGGCCATGATGCTGGAAATGCCTTCCCAGACCGCGTTCAGAAAGTCTGTAATAACAGTGCTGCGCGCGTCACCCTCTAGTCCGGTCTGACTGTGCGCGGCACGGGGCGCCCCGATTGTCGTGCCAATCAACGCCTGTGACGGGTCAAAAACCAACACCTCGACGCCCTGGGGCAAACGCAACCCGGACAAGGCAACCGCGACATCCAGACCGTCAGATGTTGCCAGATTGACCGGTGCGCCGGATGGCAACTGCGCCTCGAACACGTTTGCGATAAGCTCTGCCTCGGCCACAAGTGCTCTCTCGCGCTGGACGACAAGGCTGTCACGAAAAGGGTTCATATACAGAACCCCCGCCACAAGAACGATCAGGGCCAGCAGATTGAACGTGATGATCTTGCGGGCAAGGGGCGACCGGTTCAACGAGATAAACCCACGCCGCTGGCGGCGCGCGCGCATTTCGGTCCCCCCCTCAATAGAGGGCGCAACCCAGTCCTCGCCCAGAACGACGTTTGCATTCCTGCCGGACCGGACATTCCGCCCCCCTATGTTCGAGGCCAGAGACATTATTCTTCGTTATACCTGTAACCGATGCCATACAGGGTTTCGATCGCCGAGAACTCGTCATCGACCGACCGCATCTTTTTGCGAAGTCGCTTGATGTGGCTGTCGATCGTGCGGTCATCGACGTAAACCTGATCGTCATAGGCCACATCCATCAACTGATCGCGGCTTTTGACGAAACCGGGGCGCGTGGCCAATGCCTGAAGCAACAGGAACTCTGTGACGGTCAACGATACATCGCGACCTTTCCACACAACGGCGTGGCGCAGCGGGTCCATGCTCAGCTCGCCACGGACCATGACCTTGCTGTCTTCGACATCGCCCGCATCATCGGCGGCAATCACTTCCTGACGACGTAGCAGCGCACGAATACGCTCAACCAGAAGACGTTGGGAAAACGGCTTTTTCACATAGTCGTCGGCCCCCATTCGCAGGCCCAGAACCTCGTCGATCTCATCATCTTTCGATGTCAGGAAAATAATCGGCATGCTGGTTTTCTGGCGCAACCGCTGCAACAGGTCCATGCCGTCCATACGCGGCATCTTTATGTCAAGCACGGCCATATCCGGCAGGCGCTTATTGAAAGCGTCCAGCGCCGACTGTCCGTCATTGAATGTCTCCACCTCGAAACCTTCGGCCTCGAGCGTCATAGCAACCGATGTCAGGATGTTCCTGTCATCGTCCACGAGTGCGATCCTAGACATGGATATAATCCTCAAACTGCTCTGTTTTCTATTTTTTTCTCATATTCCTGTTTCCCAACCATGGAATCAATACCTAAGTGCGAATCGCCATGCTCACGCTCGATATCTGCGCCTAAAAAAGGTAACTAATGGCTAATTTGCCTCACTTGCGCGTTTTGGTTGCGCTAACGTGCATTTGATTGCGCTAACTGTGCCAAACCGTCCTATGATTTTTATAATTGCTCATGGTAGGGAAACCTATCGGCCCGCCCTGGACCGATCCGGCGCGGGCAATTCTGCGTTCCGGCGATTAAACGATCAATCAGCTGCAAATGCAGCGCCAGGAGCCAAGCAATGACTATCGGACGCGTAAACCCAGAAAACCGACTTGAAAATCAGGGAATTACGGGGCTTGGCAGCGTCTATTACAACCTGATCGAACCCGCCCTTATACGAGAGGCCCTGGTGCGCGGCGAAGGCACCCTTGGCAAAGGCGGCGCTCTTTTGGTGACAACAGGAAAGTTCACCGGACGCTCTCCCAAAGACAAACACGTTGTGAAGACCCCTTCGGTCGAAGACAGCATCTGGTGGGAAAACAATGCCGCCATGTCTCCAGAAGGGTTCGACGCGCTTTATGCCGACATGCTGGAGCACATGAAGGGGCGCGATTATTTTGTGCAGGATCTGATCGGCGGCGCCGATCCCGCCCTTGCGATCGACGTTCGCATGGTGACCGAGCTGGCCTGGCACGGCCTGTTCATTCGCCACATGCTGCGGCGTCCGTCGCGCGAGGCGCTTGACCGGTTCATGCCTGATTTTACCGTCATCAATTGCCCGACGTTCAAGGCCGATCCAGCCAAACACAACTGCCGGTCCGAAACCGTCATCGCCATGAACTTCGACAAGAAACTTATCCTGATCGGCGGCACCGAATACGCAGGCGAGAACAAGAAGTGCATCTTCACCTTGCTCAACTACCTGCTGCCCGAAAAGGGCGTGATGCCGATGCACTGCTCTGCCAACCACGCCACCGGCAACCCCGTCGACACCGCAGTGTTCTTTGGCCTGTCGGGAACCGGGAAAACAACGCTGTCCGCAGATCCATCGCGCACGCTGATCGGCGATGACGAACACGGCTGGTCCGACCGCGGCACCTTCAACTTCGAGGGAGGCTGCTACGCCAAGACGATCAATCTTTCGGCAGAAGCAGAGCCCGAAATCTACGCCACGACATCCAAATTCGGCACCGTGATCGAAAATATGGTTTTCGACCCCGAGACCTTCGATCTGGATTTCGACGATGACAGCCTGACCGCGAATATGCGCTGCGCCTATCCACTCGAGTATATCTCGAACGCGTCCGAGACCGCATTGGGCGGCCACCCGAAAAACATCGTCATGCTTACCTGTGATGCGTTCGGCGTGCTGCCTCCGATCAGCCGCCTGTCGCCAGCGCAAGCGATGTATCACTTCCTGTCCGGCTTCACTTCCAAGGTTGCCGGAACAGAGCGCGGCGTGACAGAGCCAGAGCCGACCTTCTCGACCTGCTTCGGCGCCCCCTTCATGCCCCGTCGCCCCGAGGTCTATGGCAACCTGCTGCGCGAGAAGATCGCAAAGCATGGCGCGACCTGCTGGCTGGTGAACACCGGCTGGACCGGTGGTGCCTATGGCACGGGCAGCCGGATGCCGATCCGTGCAACCCGCGCCTTGCTCAGCGCGGCCCTTGACGGGTCGCTTGGGGATGTCGAATTCCGCAAAGATCCGAACTTCGGCTTTGACGTGCCTATCGCGGTCGAGGGCGTTGCCGATGTCCTGCTTGACCCTCGCCGCACCTGGGCCGACGCCACGGCCTATGATTCGCAGGCAAAGAAACTGGTGAACATGTTTGCGACAAACTTCGCGCAATATGTTCCCTTCATCGATGACGACGTAAAAGCAGCCGCGATCGGCTAAGTCCGGCGGCAAAGGACCAAATACAAAGCGCCCCCGTCAAAAGGGGCGCTTTTTTCGGCCATTACCCCATCAGCCCTTTGCGCATCAGGTTCAGCCCCGCCACAACCAGCACAGCCAGCGTCGCCTTGCGGAATTTCACCTGATCCAACTGTCCCTGCACCCGAAACCCGATCGCGACGCCAATCAGCGATGGCACCACCATGGCAAGGCTCAGCGGGGTGCTTTGCGCATTCAGAACGCCCGACTGAAGATGCGCCAACAACAGCACCACGGCACCCGCGCCATAGATGACGCCCTGCACACGCATCTGTTCCTGTTTTGGCGTGTTCAATGCCGTCAGATAAGCCACGGTTGGCGGCCCCCAAACCCCTGACATACCGCCAATAAATCCGGCAAACGCCGCGATCAACGTCTCTGCCCGCACCTTATGTTCCGACCTGAAGTGAAGCTGCCACCCCGCCAGTTGCAGCACCGCAAACAGCGTCACCGGCCCGCCCAGAATCAAATAAAGCGACCACTGCGGAAGCGAGGACACAAGCTGCGCGCTCATCATGATAAAGATCAGGACGATGCCTGTATAACGCCAGTACTTCAGCGTCGACAAAACAGCGGCCCGCGCCCCGTCGCGCAGGGCCTGCCAGACATTTGCCAGCACCGTCGGGATGATCAGCGCCGCAAGCGCGGTCTCTGTCGGCAAGAAGGAACTGAGCCCCGAAATCATGATCATCGGCATCGCAAAACCAACTGCGCCTTTCACAAACCCGGCAAGAACGGTCACAAAAATAGCCAGAACCAGCGCGTCCGGTGAAACAATGTCGAATAGAGCCTGCAAAACTTGCCTCCTTGGCGATCCGGCCCTAGCTATACTGTAACGATCGGAAAGGTGCAGGCTCAATCGCACGAGTTCTTTTTGTTCAAAATTTGCTCTTTTTACGTATTTTAATTGCGCTGCAACTGCGAAGGTCTTATTTGTCGCTGCAACTGCAAAAAGGAGTCGCCCGATGCCCCATGATGGACAGGATATGCCGTTGACTGACAGCAACCCCTCGGTTCTGCCCAACCTTCTTTTCCTGACAAAAGCGGCAGTTTTCCCTGCCGAAACCCTGTTCGAGCAAGGGCGAGAGGCATTGCGCGACATGGTCACCGAGGACGGCCGCATCTCGGGGGCGCTGCTGGAACAACACCAGTTTGCTGCACATGCATTGTCCTGGTTGGCCACCTACACGGAATCCCTGCGTCAGATGCAGCTTTGGGCAGAGCGTCTGTCTGCGGATGGCAAATTCGGCGAGATGGAGCACCTGATCCTGCAAATCGCGTTTGGCGAGTATCTGGCCCAGATCCATGGCGGCATTCCAATGTCGCAGGGCGAGGTTGCCCGCCTGACCGATCTTGGCCTGACCGCCCCCACCCTGAACGCGGAAACCGCCCTGCTGATTGCCCGCGGCAACACGCCCCCGGTTCGCACCCGCCTTGTTGAACTGATGCAGGACGGCACCGCCAATGCGACTTTTGGCGCGACGGGTCTAGAGGACGAACTGGAAATGATCCGCGACCAGTTCCGCCGCTATGCCACTGAACGCGTGCTGCCAGACGCCCACGGCTGGCATCTGCGCGACGAGCTGATCCCGATGGACATTATCGACGAACTTGCGGAAATGGGCGTCTTCGGCCTGACCATCCCAGAGGAATACGGCGGTCTTGGCATGTCCAAGGCGACGATGGTCGTGGTGTCAGAGGAACTGTCGCGCGGCTATATCGGCGTCGGATCACTGGGCACGCGCAGCGAAATCGCCGCCGAGTTGATCCTGTGCGGCGGCACCGAAGCGCAAAAGCAGCACTGGCTGCCCAAACTTGCCAGTGCAGAAATCCTGCCGACGGCTGTGTTCACCGAACCCAACACCGGGTCCGACCTTGGCGCCCTGCGCACCCGCGCCGTCAAGGATGGCGAAACCTACACCGTCACCGGCAACAAAACCTGGATCACCCACGCGGCCCGCACCCATGTCATGACATTGATGGCCCGCACCGACCCGAACACCACAGACTACAAAGGTCTGTCGATGTTCCTGGCCGAAAAGACCCCCGGCACAGACGAGGCCCCGTTTCCGACCGAAGGCATGACCGGCGGAGAGATCGAAGTGCTGGGTTATCGCGGCATGAAGGAATACGAACTTGCCTTTGATGGCTTCAAGGTCAAGGCAGAGAACCTGCTGGGCGGGGTCGAGGGGCAGGGCTTTAAACAGCTGATGCAAACCTTCGAATCCGCGCGCATCCAGACCGCAGCCCGCGCAATCGGTGTGGCGCAATCGGCGCTGGATGTGTCGATGAAATACGCCATCGACCGCAAGCAGTTCGGCAAATCCCTGATCAACTTCCCCCGCGTCTCGGGAAAGCTGGCGATGATGGCGGTGGAAATCATGATCGCACGTCAGTTGACCTATTTCTCGGCGGCGGAAAAGGACAATGACCGCCGCTGCGACCTGGAGGCCGGAATGGCCAAACTGTTGGGCGCGCGCGTGGCCTGGGCTGCGGCGGACAACGGGTTGCAAATTCATGGTGGCAACGGTTTTGCGCTCGAATACACGATCAGCCGCATTTTGTGCGACGCGCGCATCCTGAACATATTCGAAGGGGCCGCAGAAATTCAGGCTCAGGTCATCGCAAGGCGTCTGCTCGACTGACGGTTATTCCGCCGGAACATTTGAAAACTCGCGCCCGTGCGACGGGCGCGAGACACCCAGCCGCGGATGCAATCGCCCGGCAATCGCCCAAGCCGCAAACAGGCCGACGCCGCAGGCCGCAAACACTCCCGCAACCGGCACCACAAGCAGCACCAGCCACGCCACGCCGGGCGTCAAAATCCCCGATACGTCGCGAAAACTGGAATAGACCGCCGACATCTCTGTCCGTTCCGACGGTTTGACCGCCATCAAAAACGGCAAGCCGCCACAGACATCCAGCAAGACCAGAAACACCGACCCGGACATCATCAACGCCACCGTCAGCCACGGCAAAGGGGCGGCCACGGATGCCGCGATGAAACATCCGCTGCACAGAACAAAGGCGCCCCGCACCGCCACCCGCAACGACGAGCGCTGTACATAACGCAACATGACGGGCGACAGATACAGCAGCGCGTTAGAGCAAGACAGGGCAACACCGGCCACCTTGTCGCCCAGACCGGACTCGATGCAAAAGATCGGCAGATACACAACATAGACCCACCAGCCACAGGACCGCACCACCGCGAACACCCATCCGACAATCAGCCGCGGTTGCCGAAAAAACCGCCCGAGGTAGGCCAGCGGGCGCGTCGTCTGCCCGCTGGCGCGGCTGATCTGTTTGCCATTCCCCAGCCGCAAGATCCAGAACGTCAGCAACAGCATCGCAGCAAAGCAAGCCGCGACAATGAACGGCGCTGGTGCCCACCAGTTCATCAGCCAAACGCCGCACACTGGCCCAAGCGCCCACGATGTGGCGCTGTAAACCATTGTCATGCTCTGACAGCGCCCCAGATCCGCGCGACTGATATAATCAAGCACATACGCATTCAGGCAGATAAAAATCGTCACGGTCCCGAGCGCGTTGAACATCAACGCGAAGGCAATCATCTTGGCCGGGCCGAAGATGGCAATGGACAATCCCAGAAGATACATCCCCGTGCCCACCGTATACATCCAGCGACGCGGAATAAACCGGGTCAGCGGCGGCACCATCAGGCCGCAAATCAACGAGACGATACCGACGGCAAAATAGATCAAAGAGACCGCCGCCGCATCGTCGAACGCGCGGTAAACGGTCAGCGGCATGACCGAAATCATGATGCCGCGCACACCCGCCTCCAGCCCCGCCAACAAGGCAAAGGACGACACCCGCGGAACGGGCGCGTGCTGTAGATGGATCGGGGTGTAACGGGTTGCCATGTCGGAACGCTTTCCTTGGGTGCCTCATGTATCGGCCCGGTGTTCTGGCCGGGTCTAAATCAAAGGCGACAAAATAGCGTCGCGGATGCGGATATGGTCTTGGGGCCGGTTCAGAACGGGCGCGACAGCGCCTCAATCAACCGCTGACGGGCGGCAGGCAAAGGTTTGTTCCCCAGTTCCGCCGCCAACCAGCGCTCCATGAAAAACCCAGTTGTCCTCAATCCCTCGCGAACTTCAGACGCCGCAGCAGGGCCCTGCCCCAATAGGCACAAGGGCAACGGCAGCAGCTTTGCAGCCCAGTCACCCGCAGCCCCGGCACTGACCGCGCGCCCCGATTTCGGCGAAACATAGGCCAGATCGTCACGCGACCCGGTCACCGCACAGCGCGTCAGATCAAGGCCGAATCCCATATCTTCGAGCAATGCCAGTTCCCACCGCAAATAGGCCAGGGGCCAGTCTTCGGTGTGGCCCAACATATCCAGCAAGGCCATGGACCTGAGATAAAGCGCCGGGTGTGCCTCGCGCTCTGGCAGCACAAAGGCCAATAACGCGCAGATCGCGTTCAGACCCGAAAGGGTCAGCCTGTCCTGCATGACATAGGCCGCACGGCTACGAAGCGGTTCAACGGTGAAGGTGCCGATGTGGTCATCCAGACGTGCGCGCCAGGTCAAATCCAACTGCGCACCCGGCTGAAGGACAGGCGCAAGCTTGCGGCTGGTGCCACCCCGCACGATGCCCGCATGCCGCCCATGGCACTCGGTAAAGACTTCGATGATCGCCGAAGTCTCGCCATGCCGTCGAACGGCCAACAATGCACCCTGATCGCGCCATTCCATGAATAAAGCCTAAAACGCTTTCCAAAACGGGCGCAAGGTCAAAGCATCGGGGCGGGGCCTGCTATCTTTTCCGCAGGAGTATTCCGGCATGGGTTGATAAAATCTTTGGGTAAAGATTTTGGCCTTCGGCGAGGATATTTAGAGAACCAAGAACCCAGATCAGTCAGAAAGACCACCTTCGCCAAGCAGGTGGCGCCCCATCCGGTCTTCGACCTCGATGATCCAGAGATCTGGATCGAACCCGCGCTGACGTAAAAGCGAGGCATCGACATCCGCCTCGGGTCCTTCAGTCAGTACGACCCACTGGCGCGCGCCTGTCATAAGATCAAAGGACCGTTGATAGGCCTTTGCCCGCCCGTCCAGCGTGTTCAGCTTTACCAGGACAGCACCGGCCGTGGCGTCGCCCTTTGCCACCACAAATGCCGGAATATCCAGCTGTCGCAGGCGGGTCAGATAGGCGTGAACCCAGAAATCGGCGGTCAGCCGCGTCATATGTTCCCGTCTTTGAAGTTCAGCCCGATCTCTGTATACCGCTCGGATTCTTCCAGCCAGTTCGGACGCACCTTGACCTGAAGGAACAAATGAACCCGGTGGCCGGTGAACTCTTCCAGTTCCATCCGGGCGGCGGTGCTGATCGCCTTGATGGTCTCGCCCTTGTTGCCCAGAACGATACCCTTGTGACCGTCGCGCATCACATAGATCACCTGATCGATGCGCGCGGACCCGTCTTCCTTGTTCTCCCAGTTTTCGGTTTCCACCGTCAACTCGTAGGGCAGTTCCTGATGCAGGCGCAGGGTCAGCTTTTCACGGGTCATTTCTGCGGCGATCAT
Organism: Pseudogemmobacter sp. W21_MBD1_M6; assembly: GCF_052119585.1. Classification (NCBI taxonomy): domain Bacteria; kingdom Pseudomonadati; phylum Pseudomonadota; class Alphaproteobacteria; order Rhodobacterales; family Paracoccaceae; genus Pseudogemmobacter; species Pseudogemmobacter sp. W21_MBD1_M6. The sequence goes on from NZ_JBGQOJ010000001.1 coordinate 469,345, forward strand.
CCGCATCGGCAGATCGGAAATCTCGTCCTCGGGGTAAAGATACGGACCCTCTGGCATCCGCGCCGCCAGCCATTTCTTCAGGGTATCCACGCCGTGGCCGCGCTCTGCCGAGATCAGGAAGGTATCTTCGAAATCATAGGCCTCGTTCAGCTTTTGCGTCAGGGCCAACAGATGCTCTGCCTTCACGCGATCGATCTTGTTGATCGCCAGCGCCACGGTTTGCCCGCCATTCACACGCTCTTTCATGCCCTCCAGAATCTTCTCGACCCCTTCGGTCACACCGCGATGCGCCTCGACCATCAGAACAACAATATCGGCATCCGCAGCGCCACCCCATGCGGCGGCCACCATCGAGCGGTCCAACCGGCGGCGCGGACGAAAGATGCCCGGCGTGTCGACGAACACGATCTGCGCCCGGTCCTCCATTGCGACGCCACGAATGCGGGCGCGCGTGGTTTGCACCTTATGCGTGACGATCGACACTTTTGCGCCGACCATGCGGTTCAACAAAGTCGATTTCCCTGCATTCGGCTCGCCGATCAGGGCAACAAAGCCCGCGCGTGTGCCCGTTTTTGTGTCAGTCATTCTGCCCCTCCAGTCGGGTCAGCAGCGCCTTTGCGGCGGCCTGTTCGGCCTGCCGTTTGGACGCGGCTACGGCTTGCTCGGATGATCCGTCCACAAGCTGTACTTCGATTGTGAACACCGGCGCATGATCCGGGCCGGTGCGTTTCAGTTCTTTATAGACAGGCGTTGTCTGCCCGCGTCCCTGCGCCCATTCCTGAAGCGCGGTTTTCGCATCACGGGCGTCAGTTTCCACCTCGGAAATCCGCGTACCCCAAAGACGTCGCACAACGGCCCGCGCGACGGAAAACCCGCCATCAAGATAGACCGCCGCAATCACCGCTTCCATCGCATCCGCAAGCAGGGCCTCTTTCCGGCGCCCCCCCGACATCATCTCGGACCGGCCCAGCTTCAGCACCGTTCCCAGCTCTATTTCGCGGGCAACATCGGCGCAGGCCTCCTTTCGGACCAGGGCGTTGAACCGTGGCGCAAGCAGCCCCTCGGGGGCGTTTTTATCCGCCTCCAGCAGGGCCTCGGACATCACCAGACCCAAAACACGGTCGCCCAGAAATTCCAGCCGCTGATTGTCAGGCCGCGTGGCCGACGAGATAGAGGCATGCGTCACCGCGCACAACAGCAGCTCCGGGTCCTTGAACCCGTGACCAATGCGGCGCTCGAACGCCTTCAGATCCGCAGACAGCTTCACTCGACCGCCTTGAAAAAACGATCGGACCGCCAGGTCCAGAAGAACAACATCGACGTGCCGGCAGAGGAAAACATGATACGGTCCGCGCGACCGACAAGGTTCTCGAACGGCACCATACCCACGCCGCTTGCGGTTTGTGGATAGCGGCTGTCGGTCGAGTTGTCGCGGTTGTCGCCCATAAAGAAATAATGTCCGGCAGGCACGGTATAGACCTGCGTGTTATCACTGCCCTGGGTGCGGATATTCAGGATATTATGGCTGGTTCCGTTTGGCAAAGTTTCGGTATAGCGCGACTTGGTGCAGATGCCGCCAAGGCCGACGCTGCCGTTTTCGCACTGCGGCGTGCTGCCTTCGGGGCCTTGCTTGCCGAACACCTCGTCGAATGTCCCGGCGGGCTCTACCTTGACGGCCTGACCGTTGATCTGAAGCACGCCGTCGATCACCTGCACCTTGTCACCCGGAAGGCCGATCAGACGCTTGATGAAGTCAGAGCCGTTCACCGGATGGCGGAACACCACAACATCGCCGCGCTCCGGCTCGCTTCCCAAAATCCGGCCCGAAAACGGACAGATCGAGAACGGACAGGAATACCGTGAATAGCCGTAAGCCATCTTGTTCACAAACAGGAAGTCACCGATCAGCAAGGTGTCCTTCATCGACCCCGATGGAATCCAGAACGGCTGAAAGAACAATGTGCGGAACACACCTGCAATCAACAGGGCGTAAACCACCGTTTTGATGGTTTCCATGATACCGTCTTGGTTTTCGGCTTTGCTGGCCATGCGCATTGTCCTTGAAATATGTCATGCGCTACATGGGCGGGTGCGGCGGGGGAGTCAAGTTTAGGTCGCACTCAACTGCGATCCTGTGCCGATCACTTCGGAGTGGGGCGCGCCTCGATCACCACGAATGCCTGCGCCCAGGGGTGATCGTCCGTCAGGGTGACGTGGATGATTGCCTCGTGCCCGTCCGGGGTCATCTGCGCCAACCTCTCGGCGGCCCAGCCCGTCACCTTCATCGTTGGCTGGCCCGTCGTCAAATTGCCGACCGCCATATCCTTCCACGAAATACCCATTCGCAACCCGGTGCCAAGCGCCTTAGAGCATGCCTCTTTCGCCGCCCACCGCTTGGCGTAGGTGCCCGCAACGTCCTTGCGGCTGGCGGCTTTTCGTTGCTCGGTGTCGGTAAAGACGCGGTTGCGAAACCGGTCCCCGAACCGCTCAAGGGTCGCGGCGATCCGCTCGATGTTGGCAAGGTCTGTGCCGATGCCAAGGATCATCTCAGGCCCGCGCCTCGTCCATCAGCCGGCGCATCTCGGCTATCGCTGGCTGTAGCCCGCGAAAAATCGCCTCGCCGATCAGGAAATGCCCGATATTCAGCTCCATCACCTCTGGAAGGGCGGCGATGGGCGCCACTGTGTCATAGGTCAGCCCGTGGCCCGCATGCACTTCGAGGCCAAGCGACTGCGCAAACGCCGACATCTCGCGCAGGCGCGCGAGTTCCGCGTCGCGGGCGTCGAAATGCCCCTCTGCATGGGCATCGCAATAGGCGCCGGTGTGCAATTCGATCACTTCGGCACCGATCCGGTGCGCCGCCTCGATCTGGCGCGGGTCGGCGGCAATAAAGATCGACACGCGGCATCCCGCCTCGCGCAAGGGCGCGATAAACCCGGCAAGCCGGTTTTCCTCGCGGGCGACCTCCAGACCACCCTCTGTTGTGCGCTCTTCGCGCTTTTCGGGAACAAGGCACACGGCATGCGGTTTGTGACGCAGCGCGATCTTCTGCATCTCTGCGGTCGCGGCCATCTCGAAGTTCAGTGGAACGGTCAGCACGTCCATCAGCCCGTCGATATCGGCATCGCTGATATGGCGCCGGTCTTCGCGCAGATGGGCGGTAATGCCATCGGCGCCAGCGCTTTCTGCCAGCTTTGCGGCACGCAGCGGATCAGGATATGCACCGCCGCGCGCATTGCGCACCGTCGCCACATGGTCGATGTTCACTCCCAAACGCAGTTTGCCCGATGGCGTCATTCCGTCGCTCCTGAAATATTCCGGCACAGGCGCTATGCGTCGCCCGCGCTATCCGCTTTTTTACTCGCCTTTTTGCGCAACTCGGCCAGCTTGGCCTTGATGCGCCCCTTGCGCCGCTTCTGATAGACCCGAATGATAGGCACGCTCAGGTAATAGGCAATAAGCGCCGTGATTATTCCCGGTATGACCCCGCCGACCAGATAGGGCAGAAATACCTCGTGATAGAACCGCGAAAGGTTTTCCCAATCAGCGACACGATCGGTGAAAATCGCCAGAAAGTTGTTTTTCAGGTCTTCGCCAGCGTCCAGAAACTTGCCACCAAGCGACCTATGAGACCCCTCGTCGAATGTGCTGCCCAGCAGAAAATGCCCGACCTTCAGCGACACGATACCGATCGGAACATAGGTCAGCGGGTTGCCAAAAAACGTCGCCAGAAGTGCGGCCAGAATATTGCCGCGCATGACCTTCGCCAAAAAAATGGCAATAAAGAAATGCAGCCCGTAGAACGGTGTGAAGGTGGTAAAAACACCGGCAAATATTCCGCGGGCTATGGTTTCCGGGGTATCGGGCAAACGGCGGATACGGTGCATCACATAACTGAATGCACGCTTCCACCCCCCCCGCGGATAAAGCGCATCCGACAGGCTGCCAAGCAAAGATCTTTTTGTACGCCTCTTGAACACCCGCCCGCCGTTTTCCCTTCTGCCCCTAACTGGGCCTGCGCGTCAGATCCCGATGCCGCGCAATCGCGGCGACATCACTATCCGCCTCCAGCGCGGTCATCACCATATGCAAATGTTCAACATCACGCAGGTCAACTTCAACCAGCAGACGGTAAAAATCCGGTTTCCTGTCCCTGAACGTCAGGTCCGAGATATTGGCCTTTTGCTCGCCTATCAATGTGCAAATACGCCCCAACACGCCCGCGTCATTCCGGATCGTCAGTTCCAGCGTGACGCTGTGAACGGCCAGATGGCGACCGCTATGCCAATGCAGATCAACCCAGCGTCCGGTCTGTTCCTCGAATTCCTCAAGGGCGGGGCAGTCGATCGCATGGATGACAACGCCCTTCCCGCGATAGGTGATCCCAACGATACGTTCGCCCGGAACGGGTTGGCAGCAGGACGCCCGCTGCGGCGTCTGGTCCGGCGACAGGCCGACAACCGCGCGGTTTGCGTCAATCTCGTCGCCCGTGGACATGGTCAACTCGGGGTAAAGCACCTTCACAACCTCGCGCGCCGTCAGTTCGGCACTACCAAGCCGCGCCAAAAGGTCACCGGCCCCACCCAACCCCAAACGCGTCGCAGCCGTCGACAGCGCCTTGTCCGTCGCCTTCTTGCTGATGTGTTCGAAGGCCACACGGGCCAATTCGCGACCCAGCTTGATAAACCGCTCGCGGTCCTCTTCGCGCAGCGATTTTCGAATCGCCGACTTTGCTTTGCCCGTCACCGCAATATCGATCCAGGTCGCTTGCGGGCGCTGGCCCTCTGCCGTCATGATCTCAACTGACTGGCCATTCTTCACCCGCGTCCACAAAGGCACGCGCATCCCGTCCACCTTGGCGCCGACGCAACTGTCGCCAATCCGTGTGTGAATTGCATAGGCAAAGTCCAGCGGCGTGGCCCCCCGGGGCAATGCGACCACTTCGCCCTTGGGGGTAAAGCAGAACACCTGATCCGAATACATCTCCAGCTTGACCGCTTCCATGAACTCGTCATGGTCTTCGGACTGCTCGAACCGCTCTGTCAGGCCCGCGATCCATTTTGCAGGGTCGACGGCAAAGGGGTTCTGGACCCGGACGCCATCGCGGTAGGACCAATGCGCGGCAACGCCCGCCTCTGCCACTTCGTGCATTTGGCGGGTGCGGATCTGCACCTCGACGCGCTTGCCGTCGCGGCCCGAAACCGTGGTATGGATAGACCGATAGCCGTTGGATTTGGGCTGGCTGATATAGTCCTTGAACCGCCCCGGAACCGCGCGCCACCGCTGATGGATCGCCCCAAGTATGCGGTAGCAATCCTGCTCCGACTCGCACACGATCCTGAAACCATAGATGTCTGACAGACGGGAAAAGCCCATCTGCTTTTCCTCCATCTTGCGCCAGATCGAATAGGGTTTCTTCGCGCGGCCAAACACCTCGGCCTCGATCCCTTGCTTGTCCAGTTCGGTGCGCACGTCGTTGGTGATCTTGTTGATCACGTCGCCGGTTTCCCGCTGCAACGTAATGAACCGGCGGATGATCGACCCGCGCGCCTCGGAATTCAGCACGCGAAAGGAAAGGTCCTCTAGTTCTTCGCGCATCCACTGCATACCCATGCGACCCGCGAGGGGGGCAAAGATATCCATCGTCTCGCGCGCCTTCTGCACCTGTTTTTCATGCCGCATCGACTTGATCGTGCGCATGTTGTGCAATCGGTCTGCCAGCTTCACCAGAATAACCCGCATGTCCTTGGACATCGCCATGAACAGCTTGCGGAAATTTTCGGCCTGCTTTGTCTCGGACGACGACAGCTGAAGATTGGTCAGCTTGGTCACGCCATCGACCAGCTCTGCGATCTCGGTGCCGAACAGGCGCTCGACCTCGGTATAGGTCGATTTCGTGTCCTCGATGGTGTCATGCAGCAACGCCGTAATGATCGTGGCGTCGTCCAGATGCTGTTCGGTCAGGATTGCGGCAACCGCCACGGGGTGGGTGAAATACTCTTCGCCCGAATGCCGGAATTGCCCGACATGCATCCGGCGGCCATATTCAAAGGCCGTCCGGATCAGGTCTGCATTGCTGCGCGGATTATACGTATGGACCAGCTCGATCAGGTCTTCGACGTCGATCATTCGGCCCTTGTCCCGCTCGGGTCATTGCTGACCGTGTTATTTCTGCTCCTGGGCTTCCATAAGCGCCCGGAGAAGTTTTTCTTCTGACATATCGTCGTCGGCGGGCCGATCGGATTCCGCACCCATAAGCAGGGCCATGGAATCATCTTCCGGCAGGTCAACCTCGATCTGGGTCTGGTGGCTTTCGATCATCCGCTCTCGCAGATCATCGGCAAGCTGGGTTTCGTCTGCAATCTCGCGCAGCGAGACAACAGGGTTCTTGTCGTTGTCGCGGTCGACCGTCACGGCCGAGCCTGCCGTAATCTCGCGGGCACGATGTGCCGCAAGCATTACCAGCTCAAAGCGGTTCGGGACTTTATCAACGCAATCTTCAACCGTCACGCGGGCCATAGGGCTCTCCAATCCGGATAGGGAGGTGTGGAAGCGCCTATTTAGGGCCTCGAGTCCTTATTGACAAGGCCAGAATCCCACAGCCTTGCGCAGATCAAAGCGGAACAACTTCGGCAATGTCCTCTGCCGGAAGTGCCGCAGCCAGTTGCGCAACCGTGCGGTTCAACACAGGATGAACCCAATCCGGCGCGACATCAAGGAACGGCACAAGCACAAAGGCACGCTCGTGCAGGCGCGGATGCGGTAGAATCAATTGATCCGGCGCGTCGGTTTTCTGAATCTCAAGCGCCAGATTTTGCCACATCTGGTAGGTTGCGAGGTCAGGCAACACAGCATCGTCATAGGCAAGCAGATCCAGATCCAGTGTCCGCATCCCCCAGCGCTGCACACGTTCACGCCCGAATGCCGCCTCGACCCGGTGCAGATGCGCCAAAACCTCCTGCGGGCTCATGCTTGTGCGGAAACCCGCCACCGCATTTACATAATCTGGTCCGGCACCTTTCGGAAAACACGGATTTCGATAGTATTTGCTTGTTGATACAAGAAAAAACGAATCAGTTTGCATTTGCTCCAGTGCGGCGGCTATCGTCTTTTCGGGTCCACCGACGTCAGAAGTTGTGTTACCACCCATCGCGACCCATACTTTTGGAAAGGTGACTTGGCCTTTTGAACAGGTTAACTTTTCCTTGCCGTCCTGCAACATAGCGGTACGCTCACACTCCTCTACCCGGTCTCGTCATTTTTTTCATGCCGCCCACTCCGGATCATGTTTGACAAGACTGACTTTTTGAAAGGATTTTTAATGTTTTACAAGGACGAACGGCTTGCGCTGTTCATTGATGGCTCCAACCTTTACGCTTCCGCAAAGGCGCTTGGGTTTGACATCGACTATAAACGCCTGCGGTCGGAATTCATGCGTCGTGGCAAGTTGCTGCGGGCGTTCTACTATACCGCTTTGCTGGAAAACGACGAATACTCTCCGATCCGCCCTTTGGTTGACTGGCTGCACTACAACGGTTTTTCCATGGTAACCAAGCCCGCCAAAGAATACACCGACAGCCAGGGCCGCCGTAAGGTCAAAGGCAATATGGACATCGAGCTGACAGTGGACGCCATGGAACTGGCGCCGCATGTCGATCACGTTGTTCTGTTTTCGGGCGATGGGGATTTCCGCCCGCTGGTCGAAAGCCTGCAACGTCAGGGTGTTCGCGTTTCGGTCGTGTCGACCATTCGCAGCCAACCCCCGATGATTGCGGACGAACTGCGTCGCCAATGCGACAACTTCATCGAACTGGACGAACTGAAAGACGTCATCGGCCGCCCTCCGCGTGAACCACGCGAGGATGACACGTCAAGCAACGCTGATTGATCTGACGACCAAGGGCTCCGGTTTCGGGGCCCTTTTGGTAACGGGCATGCCGCCGCCAGTGAAAATCTCCGCCCACTGCACTATGTCATGGACCATACGCCGCGACCCGCGTTAAACCCTTGGCACAAACCACAGTGGATGCCCCGTGACAAAACCTGCCCTTACCCTCTACCTCGCCGCGCCCCGCGGTTTTTGCGCCGGCGTCGACCGCGCGATCAAGATCGTCGAAATGGCGATCGTGAAATGGGGGGCACCCGTCTATGTCCGCCACGAGATCGTGCACAACAAGTTCGTCGTCGACGGCCTGCGCGAAAAAGGCGCGGTCTTTGTCGAGGAGCTGGACGACTGCCCGCTGGACCGGCCGGTGATCTTTTCCGCCCACGGCGTACCAAAGGCGGTTCCGGCAGAGGCCGCGCGGCGCGAGATGATTTACGTCGATGCCACCTGCCCCCTTGTCAGCAAGGTCCACATAGAGGCAGAGCGGCACCACCAGAACGGCCTGCAAATGGTGATGATCGGCCATCAGGGCCACCCTGAAACCGTCGGCACCATGGGCCAGTTGCCCAAGGGAGAGGTTTTGTTGGTGGAAACCGCCGCCGATGTCGCCCGTCTGGCCCCCCGCGACCCCGATCGCCTTGCCTTCATCACCCAGACAACCCTGTCCGTCGATGATACCGCCGAGGTGGTCGCGGCCTTGCAGGACCGGTTCCCCAATATCGTCGGCCCGCACAAGGAAGACATCTGTTACGCCACCACAAACCGGCAAGAAGCGGTCAAGGCGATGGCCGCCAAGACCCCCGCCATGCTGGTGATCGGCGCGCCGAATTCGTCCAACTCGAAACGTCTGGTAGAGGTCGGCACCCGCGCGGGCTGCACCTATTCGCAACTGGTGCAACGCGCCCATGACATCGACTGGCGTGCGCTTGACGGCATAACGTCAATCGGCATCACGGCAGGGGCCTCTGCCCCCGATGTGCTGATCACCGAGGTGGTAGACGCCTTCCGCGCCCGTTATGACGTAACCGTTGAACACGTGGAAACCGCCGTCGAGAACGTCGAGTTCAAGGTGCCGCGCGTCCTGCGCGACCCTGCATGACGCGCATCCCTTTATCGTTGCATGGTGACCCTTGATGCCTGACCTTTACGCCTACACAGACGGTGCCTGCTCTGGCAATCCCGGCCCCGGCGGCTGGGGTGCGCTGCTGATCGCCAAAGACGGTGACAAGGTCGTCAAAACCCGCGAGCTTTCTGGCGGCGAGCCCGACACCACCAACAACCGGATGGAACTGCTGGCCGCGATCAACGCGCTGGAGGCGCTGGAACGCCCCAGCACCCTGACCGTCATCACCGACAGCGCCTATGTCAAAGGTGGCATCACCCAGTGGCTGTTCGGTTGGAAGAAAAACGGCTGGAAAACCGCCTCGCGGGCCCCTGTCAAAAACGAGGATCTCTGGCGCAGACTGGACGAGGCGCAGAAACGCCATCAGGTGACGTGGACATGGGTCAAGGGGCACGCGGGGCACCCCGAAAACGAAAAGGCGGATGAGCTGGCCCGCGCTGGCATGGCCCCCTTCAAGCCAAAGCCGTCGCGGGCCAACGGCGCATGACGCCGGTCTACGTCCTTGACCTTGTGTCGGTTTTTGTCTTTGCCCTGTCTGGTGCATTGGTCGCCAGCCGGTCGCAGCTTGATCTTGTCGGCTTTATCTTTGTCGCCTGCCTGACCGCCGTGGGCGGCGGCACCGTGCGCGACGTGATCCTGAACCGCGACACCGTGTTCTGGGTCGCCCAGCCAGAAGTGATCCTAACCGCCTCGGTCGCCGCAGTTCTGGTGTTTTTCACCGCGCATCTGCTTGAATCCCGTTATCGCACGCTTTTATGGCTGGATGCCTTCGCGCTGGCCGTTGCGGTTCCCGCCGGCGTCGGCGTCGCGCTTGGCATGGGGCAACCCTGGGCGATTGTCGTGATCATGGGGATGGCGACGGGATGCTTCGGCGGGCTGTTGCGGGACGTTGTCTGCAACGAGGTGCCCCTGGTCCTGAAACAGGGCGAGCTGTATCTGACCGCCGCCTTCGCCGGTGCGCTGGCGGCCCTTGCCGCGCTTTATATCATGCATGACACTGTGACCGCCCTGCTGGTCTGCGCTGGCGTGACCTTTGCCCTGCGCGCCGGAAGCCTGATGTTCGGGTGGAGCCTGCCGGTTTACAAGGGCCGCCCGCCCCGCGCCTAACGCTTTTTCACATAGGTCCGATACAGCCAGATCAACAACATTGCCCCCAGAACCGCACCGACAAAACCACCCAGCCAACCTGTCAGAACCATCAGAACACGCAGGATCAGCCCGCCGATCAAGGCACCGAAAATGCCGATAGCCATTGTGGTGATGACATCCGTTTCCAGCTTCATCAGGCGCGTGGCGATGAAACCGGCGGCCGTTCCTATGATGATCAGCAATAGAACCGGCATGGCATCCTCCTGGCGTTTCACCCTTCAACATAAGCGCCAAGGCGCAAACTACTAGGTCAGTCGCGTGCCTTTCGGCAGGTCGAACCCGCGCAGGAATTCGGACTGTTCCATCGGGCGTTTGCCTTCGCGCTGCGCCAGCGTCACCTCGACCGCGCCCTGACCGCAGGCAATCACCAGCCCGCCCAAAACTTCGCCCGCCGCACCTTCGCCGTCGCACGGGCGGCTTGCCAGCAGCTTTAGCCGCTCTCCGCCCGCCATGCACCATGCCCCCGGAAAGGGCGAGAGACCGCGAATAAGCCGGTCAACCTCGACCGCCGGTCGGGTCCAGTCGACGCGCGCCTCGGCCTTGTCGATCTTATGGGCATAGGTCACGCCGTCTTGCGACTGTGGCTCTGGCGTCAACTCGTCCAGCCGCGCCAACGCCTGAACGATCAGATCCGCGCCCAGCGCCGACAGCCTGTCGTGCAACTGCGCGGTCGTTTCTTCCCGACCGATGTCGACAGCCTGGCGCAGCAGAACCGGCCCTGTGTCCAACCCTGCCTCCATCTGCATGATGCAGACGCCGGTTTGCAAATCCCCCGCCATAATCGCCCGGTGAATGGGCGCGGCACCACGCCAGCGGGGCAAAAGGCTGGCATGGATATTCAGGCATCCGCGCTTCGGCGCGTCCAGAACCGCCTGCGGCAGGATCAGACCATAAGCCACCACAACGGCGATATCCGCGCCCAACGCAGCAAATTCCGCCTGCGCTGCGGGTGTTTTCAGACTGACAGGATAACGCACCGGCAATCCCAGCGCTTCGGCGCGGGCCTGCACCGGACCGGGCCGATCCTTTTTGCCACGGCCCGCAGGACGGGGGGGCTGGCAATACACCGCACAAACCTCGTGACCGGCATCGACCAGCGCATCCAGAACCGGCACCGAAAACTCCGGCGTGCCCATGAAAACAACCCGCATCAGCGCAGCTTCCTTGCTTTGCGCAGGAACATGTCGCGCCGCGTTTTGGACAGGTTGTCGAAATACATCCGGCCGTTCAAATGGTCGATCTGGTGCTGGACGCTGGTCGCCCAAAGTCCGACAAAATCCCGGTCCTCGACCTCGCCCGTCTCGTTCAGAAACCGCACCGTCACCGCCCGAGGACGAGAGATGACAGCAGAGAAACCGGGCAAATTCGGGCTTGCCTCGTCATGCTCTCTCATCACAGCGCTGGCATGCAGAACCTCGGGGTTTGCCATTTTAACCGCCTGCCCGCGTTTATCGGAGCAATCCACAACCGCCAGACGCTGCATCACCCCGATCTGCACCGCCGCCAGCCCGACGCCCGGCATCGCATCCATCGTCTCGATCATATCGGCCCAGATCGCACGGATATCGTCGGTCACCGCATCCACAGGGGCGGCCACGGTTTTCAGCCGCTTGTCGGGGTATGACACAAAGGGACGGATCATTCCGGCACCGGATAATCTATGCACAGACGCCCGTCCAGATGGTCAAGCTCGTGCTGCACGCAGGCGGCAGGAAAGCCGTCGAACCACTGTTTTTGCATTGTCCCATCCAGATCATACCAGCGCAACGTCACTTCTGCCGGACGCTCTACCATGACCTTGCGACCGGGGATCGACAGACAGCCTTCCTCGAAGGTTTTCAACGCACCGGACCGGCCGACAATCTCGGGGTTCACAAATACCATCGGGTTCGGCGCGCCGTCTTTCCAATCGGTGTCCATCACGAAAACCCGGCGGCGCACACCGATCTGCGGCGCGGCAAGACCGCGCCCCGGCGCATCATACATCGTATCCAGCATGTCGCCCGCCAAACTGCGCAGATCGGCGCTGAACACCAGAACGGGCGCGCAGACCTCGCGCAGAACAGGGTCCGGCAGGGAAAGGATCGGCCAGATCAAGTGCGCGCCATTTCGCGCTTCAGCTTTACCATTTTACGGGTAATCATCTGGCGGCGCAGCGGCTTGAGGTAATCAATGAACAGCTTGCCGTTCAGGTGGTCGATTTCATGCTGCACACATGTCGCCCAAAGTTCTTCAAAGGTCTCTTCCTGCGCCCCGCCATCGAGGTCCATCCAGCGCACGGTGACAACGGCGGGCCGCTCTACCTCGCCGTATTGTTCGGGGATCGACAGGCACCCTTCATCATAGATGCTTGTCTCGTCCGAACTCCACACCACTTCGGGGTTCAGCAACACCATCGGGCGCGGGGCCTCGCCCTCTTTCTTGACGCAATCCATGACGATCACGCGGTTCATCACGCCGATTTGAGGCGCCGCCAACCCGATACCGGGCGCGTCATACATGGTGTCCAGCATATCGGCGGCCTGCAGACGCACCTCGTCTGTGACCTGTATAACAGTGTCAGCGCGCTTTTTCAGCCGCGGGTCGGGATGGATCAGGATCGGTCTAACGCTCATGCCATCCGATTTAGGCGATGATTCACTTTGGTGCAATCACCCTTGCACCCAAAATCTGGTCGGCTAGCTTGGGCACAAATCACGGAGATTGAACTTATGACGCTGGATACCGCTGTGACACCGTCGATATTCGACACCATCATCGACCGCAAAGGCACCCATAGTTCCAAATGGGACACCATGGAAAAGAACTATGGCGTCTCGCCGGTGGACGGCATTGCCATGTGGGTCGCAGATATGGATTTCCGCCCGCCGCAATGCGTGCAGGATGCGGTGCAGGCTATGGTCGATCACGGGGTCTATGGATACTTCGGTGACTATGGCGACTATAACGCCGCAATCCAGTGGTGGATGAAGAACCGCCATGGCTGGCACATCGACCCCGCCTGGATCTTTACAACCCATGGCCTGGTCAATGGGACGTCCATGTGTGTCGAAACCTTCACCGCACCGGGTGACGGGGTCGTGCTGTTCACCCCCGTCTACCATGCCTTTGCCCGCGTGATTAAGGCCGCAGGGCGCGAGGTGGTGGAATGCCCACTGGCGCAGAACGACGGGCGCTATGAAATGGATTTCGACGCCTATGATGCGCGGATGACGGGGCGCGAAAAACTGGTGATCCTGTGTTCGCCACACAACCCCGGCGGGCGCGTCTGGTCAAAGGCCGAACTGCAAGGCGTCGCCGATTTCTGCAAACGGCACGACCTTGTTCTGGTGTCGGACGAAATCCATCATGACCTTGTGATGCCGGGCCACAAACACACGACGATGGCGCTGGTTGATCCTTCGATCACGGACCGCCTTGTGGTGATGACCGCCACCACAAAGACCTTTAATATCGCGGGCGGCCACACCGGCAATGTCATCATCCAAGACCCCGATCTGCGCGCACCCTTTGCGGTCAAAATGGCCGCCTTCGGGATTTCCGCCAACTCCTTCGGTCTGATCATGGCCACCGCGGCCTATTCCCCCGAAGGCGCGGAATGGGTAGACGAACTGGTGATGTATCTTGACGGCAACCGCCGGATCTTTGACGAGGGCATCAATGTCATCCCCGGCCTTGCGTCGATGGACCTGGAATCGACCTATCTGGCATGGGTCGATTTCGAAGGCACAGGCATGTCGCCGGACGAGTATCTTCGCCGGGTAGAGCAGGACGCAAAGATCGCAGTGAACCATGGGCCCACGTTCGGCAAAGGCGGCGAGACCTACTTGCGGTTCAATATCGCCTGCGCCCGTTCCGTTGTTGTCGATGCGGTAGAGCGGATGCAAAAGGCCTTTGGCGACCTTCAGTAGGTCATGCTGAAATATCTGGCCCGCCTGTTCAGCCTACTGTCGCTTCTGGCGATTACGGCAATGGCGGGCCTTGTCCTTTACAACCGTCACGCCCCGCCTGTTACCCCGTTGGTCCGTCTGACAGACCCGATCGACCGGATCGTCGTCGAGAAATCCGCCCGCCGGATGACGCTTTATCGCGGGCAGGATGCGGTGCGCATCTATGATGTCGCCCTTGGGTTCACGCCTGAAGGCGACAAGACCCGTCAGGGCGACGGCAAAACGCCAGAAGGCCGGTTCGCCGTCAACCGCCGCAACGGGGCAAGCCGCTATCACCTGTCGCTGGGCATCAACTATCCCGAAGCGGCCGATATTGCCCGCGCCCGTGCGGGTGGCTTCGATCCCGGCGGCGACATCTTCTTTCACGGCCAGCCGAACGGTTTTCCCGCGTCGATGACCCTGCGGCGCGATTGGACGGCGGGATGCATCGCCTTGTCCAACGCCGAAATAGAAGAGCTTTGGCGCGTCACCCCGATCGGCACGCCGGTCGAGATCAGGCCCTAGCCTGACCCCCTATTCTGCCGAAACCCGCGCCACCCGCCCGCCCGACAGCGGCACGATCCAGACCTCGTCCATCGGATACGCGCTTTCATTCTTGGCGCGCAGCCTACGGATCACCTCTATCTGGAATTCGATCCACCCCATGCGGTGAACGGTTCCCGCGATCTGCTCGATCTTTGCGTTCAGGTCGCGCAGTTTCCAGAACGGCACCGCCGGAAATGTATGATGCGCCGTATGGTATGGCATCTGCCAGCACAGCCAGCGCATCACCGCATTTGTGCGGGTAGATCGGGTATTCTCCAGAATATCCGCCTCGTGGCTCAACCCCAGATGCTCGATGGTGTTCTGCAACTGATGGACAGGTTTCGTCAGAACCATCGGGATGATCCAGAAGGTCAGCGCGGCCCATGACCCGGTGAGGACCGACACCAAGACAATCGCGCCGTATCCCGCCAGATGCCAACGGCTTTCGCGGATGATCCTGGTCTCTTCGCCCGGCTTGATGAACGGTTCCAGAATGATGCCGCGCGCGCGCCGAACCACGCCAAACACCCGGTTGCGCCAATAGGTGACGCCGAACAGCCACAGCAGATAGCTGGCCAGCGTATAAGGCTCTCGCACCAGTTCGCCGTCCCGTTCCCAATCCTGCGTGTATTGATGATGCGCGAAATGCATGACCTGATCGCAGTCGCGCGGAAAGATCATGATGAACCCGATGATCCGCCCGAAAACCTCGTTCGGCTTTCGGGTTCTGAACACGGTCGCGTGGCTGAGTTCATGCTGCGCCGCGTAAAGAAAGTTTACCAGAACCCCCAGCACAAATCCCGTCAGCAGCACCATCCAGGTGCCCGTCACATACCAATGTGCACCTGCGGCAATGGCAATCGCCCCCAGGTGACTGCCCATCTGCAATCCGCCGCGAAGATCGGGCCGCGCGGTCAGAACCCGCAATTCGTCCGGCGTCAAAAGTCTGCGTCTGGAAAAATGTGCTTCCATGTCCAGCCCCTTGTTCAGGTTCATCAAAAGGCTAACCCGACCGGGCAATCCCGCAAAACGGAACCCGTCATGCCCTTCGCCAAAACCCCGGCCCTTAGTGCCCGATCAGTGCGACCGGCGCATTCTCATCACGGAAAAAATCAACCGGCGCGGAATCGACTGCGGCGGTTCTGCGCTTGAACTCATAGCTCATCTCGCCTGCCTCCTCGGACGAGGCGACAATCAGGCACTGGTACACATGGCGCGCGGAATCGTAGATATCCACCAGACCGCGCAAATGTGGCGCATCACTTGAATCCAGCGCGAACCCCGTCGCCCACATGCGGCGCACCGGATAAATCTCGTCTCCGACATGGACACGCAGCCGCGCCTTACGGTTCAGGTCAATCTTGCGGGCCTGTTCCAGCCCCTCTCGCACCTCTTTAGGTAGAAAATCTGTCATGCTCGCAGCCTCCCCACTGCACCAACAGGATGGACTACCATTCATTTCCGTCAAGTTAAGGTTTTGAAACAGAACGAAATATACCCTTGAAACCCTTATTTTTCTACCACTTTGGGCCGCAGCACATGGGGTTTTGCAGGATCATACAGCGCGCTATCCTTGAAATCATGGCCCTCGGCAAGCGCCGGACCAACAAGAATCAGCGCCGTGCGCGTGATCTTTTCCGCCCGGACCTTTGCGTGGATGTCTGCCAAAGTCCCCCGCAGAAACATCTGGTCGGGCCAGCCAACGCGGTAGGCCACAACCACAGGGCAGTCTGCCCCGTAATGCGGTGTCAGCACACGCTCGATCTCGCGCAGGTTGCGGATACCAAGGTGAATGGCAAGCGTCGCGCGGGTGCGGGCAAAGTTTTCCAGCGTTTCATGTTCCGGCATAGACGTCGATTTCATCGAGACCCGCGTCAGCACGATCGACTGGGCGATCTCTGGAATGGTCAGCTCCTGCCCCAGCGCCGCCGCGGCAGCCGCATAGGCGGGCACGCCCGGAATGATCTGATAGTCGATCCCGTCTGCCTTCAGGCGCCGGATCTGCTCTGCGATCGCGCCATACAAAGATGGATCACCCGAATGAACCCGCGCCACGTTCTGTCCCAGCTTATGCGCCGCCAGAATTTCGGCATGGGTGTCGTCCAGCGTCATGGACGCCGTATCCATCACGCGGGCGCCCTGTGGCGCGTTTGCGACCACCTCGGCTGGCACCAACGATCCGGCGTATAAACACACAGGGCATTCGCCGATCACGCGCTGCGCCTTGACGGTCACCAGTTCGGGGTCGCCGGGGCCTGCGCCGATAAAGAAAACCGTCATGCCAGATCTCCATCAATCTTTCGCGCATATCCGCGCGGCGTATACATGCGCGGGCCTTCGCCCAACTGCGCCAGTCTGGAGTTCGAGGAACCAACAAGAACCACCGTCAGCATGTCCACCTCGTCCACCTCCAGCTCTGATAACTTGCGATAGCGGATGTGCTCCTCTGGTCGCCCAAGACTGGAGGCCAGCATCACAGGTGTATCCGCCGGGCGATGCTGCAACAGGATCTCGCGTGCTTCCGCCAGAAGCGTGCGGCGACGCAGGGACACGGGGTTATAAAAGGCGATGACAAAATCACCCTGCGCGGCGGCGTTCAGGCGCTTGATGATATCCTCGCGCGGGGTCAACAGATCGCTAAGCGAGATGGCGCAGAAATCATGCCCCAAAGGTGCGCCAGCCCGCGCCGCCGCCCCTTGCAAGGCCGACACACCGGGCGAGCAGACCACGTCGACACGTCGCGCCGCGTCTGACACCCCCAGTTGTTCGGCGCTGCGGTCCAGCAATTCGAACACCAGCGCGCCCATGGCGTAAATCCCTGCGTCGCCGGAACAGATCAACGCAACATTCCTGCCCTTGCCCGCCTGTTCCAACGCATAGCGGCAGCGATCTTCCTCGCCGCCCAGCGGAAAATCGGAACGCGCCTTGCCAGAGGCCAACGGCCCGAGCAGATCAATGTAAAGACCGTACCCAACCAGTTCCTCGGCCTCGGCGATCAACCGGCTTGCCTCTGGTGTGCGCCACGCGGCCTGACCGGGGCCAATGCCAATCACGGACAGCCGCCCGCGCGACCGGCCCGCATGATCGGTGATCGGGTCCGGGGCCCGCGCAATGGCGCAGGTCGTGTTGGCGGTTTTGGCCTTGGGCACGACCAGCGTTGCGGCCTTGCCCGCCGCCGCCAGCGCCGCCCCTTCGGACACACCATGGCACCCGACCTCTGCAAAAACCACATCCGACGGATTGGCAAGGCGTCCGGCCTCGGTCTCCAGCTCTGCCGCCGTGAACAGCCGCAAGGGCACGCCAAGTCGGCGCGCGACCTCGTTCATCGCAGGCTCGTCGCCTTTCAGGTCAATCGAATTGACCGACGCAATCGCGCCCCCGCCAATGCCCGCCTGTGCCAAAGTGGTTTGCACCAGCGACCACAGTTCCTCTGGATCGGCGTTCCGCGCACACCCAACCCCAAGCGCAAAACGCTGCGGGTGATAGACAAGGCAGGTTTCGGACCCGGCCAAAGGCGCTTCGGTCACGTTCAACTCCACCGCACCGGCATCGTCAGACGCCAGATCAAAGATCGCCTCACCACGCACCTTGGCCCTGGCCCCGCCCAACAGCGCGGCCATCACAGCCTTGGCGTCCAGCGGATTGGCCAGCCGGTATCCCACAGGCGGCTCGTCCAGTGCGACGCCCATCGCCACATCGCCCGCCGTCGTCACAGCGGCCTTGCCGCCCAGGGTTTCGGCAATCTGCCGGGCCAGACGGTTCGCGCCGCGATGCCCCCCCAGCAGCGGCACAATAACGGACCCGTCGTCGCTGACGGCAACAACCGGCGGCTCTGCCCGCTTGTCCGACAGGATCGGGGCGACGGCACGGATCAGGATGCCCGCCGCGCAGACGCCGATCACCGGTGTGCCGCTTGCAAACAGCGTGCGCGTATACTCCAGCGCGTCGGGGAAGAACGCGTCGGCCTGATCCACGCGCCCGTCACGGCCATGCACCTCGGCACCCAGCAATTTCGCCACGCGGTGGGCCACGGCCTCGCCCGAGCGGGACAGGCATAATACAACGGGTTTTACAGCCACGGATCGGCCCCTTTTGTCACAAGTATCATTGAAAAATACGGGGCCTTTGCGGGCGCATCCGCCAGTGGCAGGCGCACCTCGTTCGGCAAGGTCGCCCGTTCGATATAGGCGGCGTGTTGCGTCAGGTTCAGGTCGTCCAGAACGCTGCGGATTTTCGCAAGATGGCGCCCGACTTTCATGATCACGATGCTGTCGGCGCCTTTGATGCGGTCGCGCAGCGCGTCTTCGGCCAGGGGGCCGGGGATCACCGTCAGCACCTCGTTGCGCGCCGCCAACGGCATGCCCTGCGCCGCCGCACAGGCGGTCATGGATGTCACGCCGGGCACGACCTCGACCTTGAACCGGTCAGACAGCCGCGCAAACAGATACATAAAAGAGCCGTAAAAAAACGGGTCTCCCTCACACAGGCACACAACATCGCGCCCCGCGTCCAGTTCCAATGCGATCTTGGCCGCGCCGATATCATAGGCCGCCTGCGCAGGCGCGCGGGCCACGGTCATCGGCACCTCCATGACAATCTCGTGGGCATCCGCAGGGATAAACGCCGCCGCGATAGACCGCGCAAAACTGTCGCCGCCGGCAAGGGACGGATAGGCGATCACCTTGGCCCGCGTGATCAGCCGGTGTGCTTTCAGCGTCAACAGATCCGGGTCGCCCGGACCCAGACCGACGCCATACAATGTGCCCTTCATCGCTTTACAAGGCTCCATTGCGTGACCGGCATCAGGGGGCGCCATCCGGTCAGCGGCCCGACAGGTTCGGCACGGTTGACCTGAAGCTTCACAAGCTGCCCGCCGTGGGTTTTGTACAGCTCCAACAGCACCGCCTCGCTTTCCAGCGTCACCGCATTGGCCACCAACCGGCCAAGCGGGCGCAATGCGGACCATGCGGCGGCAAACGTCTCGTGGCTTAGCCCGCCGCCGATAAAGATTGCATCGGGCGCGGGCAAGCCTTGCAGTGCTGCGGGCACAGTGCCGTCAATCAATTCCAGCTTGGGCGCGCCCAACGCCATCGCATTGGCGGCGGCCATCAGGCGGCGGTCGGCGCGGGGTTCGATCCCGATCGCGCGGGCATATCGCGCCGCGCGCATCCATTCGACCGCGACAGAGCCGCAGCCGCATCCGATATCCCACAACAATGCCCCCCGCATCGGCATCAGCTTGGCAAGCGTCGCCGCGCGGACCTCTTGCTTGGTCATTGTGCCGTCATGCTGGAACAAATCGTCGGACAATCCCGGCACGCGCGGCAGCAGCGCCGCATCGGGTGCCGCCACGCATTCCACGGCCAAGGTATTGAAGGCCGGCACAACGTGATCCCATGTCGCAGCTACGCCGTCGAACCGCGCCTCGTCCTTGCCACCCATCGCCGCCAGAACCGTCATCCGGCTTTGCCCGAACCCGCGCTGCGTCAAAAACTGGGCTATTTGCGCTGGTGTTTCCGCACCCGTCGTCAAAATAAGCAAGTTTTGATCGGGTTGGATAAAGGCGATCATCTGCTCGACCGGACGACCATGCACAGTCAGCGTCTCGACATCGGGCAGCGACCATCCCATGCGGGCAGCAGCCAGTTGAAACGCCGAAAGCTGTGGATGAAACACGATATCGTCGGCGGGCATCGCCCGACCGATCCGCGCACCGACCGAAAACCAAAGCGGGTCACCGGTGGCCAGCACAACAACCCGCTTGCCCTTAAGTCCCTTCAGCGTCTCGACCAGCGCATCAAAGGGGGACGGCCAGGCGATACGCTCTGCCGTCAGATTGTCCGACAGCCTGTGGTGCCTGTCACCGCCGACGATTACCTCTGCCGCCTCGACAACGGCGCGGGTTGCGGGCGTCAGCCCGTCCATCCCGTCTTCGCCGATGCCAACGATATGAAGCCATGCGGTCATTGGGTGATCTCCGGTAGGCCAGCGGCAAGCGCGTTCACCGCAGCAGAGGCAATCGCCGACCCGCCCCGACGCCCGCGAAGGGCAACAAAATTACAGCCGCGCGGGTTGGCGACCAACTCTGCCTTGCTTTCGGCGGCCCCGACGAACCCCACAGGAAAGCCAAGGATGATCGCGGGCCGGGGCGCACCCGCGTCGATCAGTTCCAGCAAATGAAACAGCGCGGTGGGGGCGTTGCCGATGGCCACAACGGCCCCCTCCAGCTTCTCCGCCCATAGTTCGACCGCGGCCGCCGACCGGGTGTTGCCGATGGCCTTGGCACGGTCCGGCACGCTTGCGTCGTTCAGCGTCACGATCACCTCGTTGCCCGCTGGTAAATAGCGGCGGATGATCCCTGCGCCGACCATTTCGCAATCGCACAGAACCGGCGCGCCGGACAGCAAGGCCGCATGCCCCGCCGCATAGGCATCGGGCGAATAGGCCAGACGGTCGGCCACCTCGACCATGCCGCAGGCATGGATCAAACGGATCGCGACAGACTGCATCCCCGCATCGAAACGGTCCAGATTTGCCTCTGCCCGCACCGTTGCGAAACTGGCCGCGTAGATTGCCGCCGGATCACGCTCATAGGGGCGCATCAGGATTTCTTGCTGCGTGCGCTTTCCGGTCCATGCGGATGCTTGGCGTGCGGATAGACGGCGTGAACATGGTCATGGGAATGCCCGTGGTCATGGTCGTGGCTGTGGCTGTGGTCGTGGCTGTGGTCGTGGTGATCATGTGAATGCCCATTGTGATGTTCGTGACCGTGATCGTGCTCATGGTGATGATGCTCTGCCACCTCCAGCCGACACTCCCCCGTGCAGAAGGTGTCGCACAGCACACAATCCGCCACGTTGGAGCCCGGCGCATTGGCTCCCTGCCCTTCGACATGGTGATGATGGCTTTCCTGAACCGCGCCGACCTCTGCCTCGAACCCCAACACTTGCGTCCGGTATTTGCACATCGCGCAGTTGGGTGGCGGAATCTCTCCGACCTGTTCGGTGATCCGTTCGGCAAAGGTTGCAAGCACCTGATCGTGGTCGTTCAGATACCCGGCCTTCACGAATTGCAACTCGGGATGCTGTGCGGCCACCTTGTCGGTAAATCCATAGATCCGGTCGATCAGGATGCCGGTGAACAGGAAGTAGGGGAACACGACAATGCGTTTGTATCCCAGCCTGCTCACATGCTCCAGGCACGGTTCGACCAGGGGAAAGGTCACGCCGGAATATCCGACCTCGCACCAGCCAAACCCCATGCCTTCCTGAATCATCCGCGCAATCTTGGACACATTGCCATTGGCATCGGGATCGGATGCGCCGCGCCCGATGACCACAAGGCAGATCTCTTCGTTCGGGATATGGCCCATTTCGGCATTGGCGCGGTCCAGCGCCTCTTGCACGCGGGCGCCGGCGGCTGCGATCATCTTTGGGTCAACGCCCAGCTCGCGGCCATAGCTGACCTCGATCCCATGCTTGGCGGCATAGGTATTCAGCACGGTGGGAATGTCGTTCTTGGCGTGCATCGCGGCGAACAGCATACCGGGCACGGCAAGGATCTTGTCACAACCCTGCGCACGCAGCTTGTCCAGACCATCGCGGATCACGGGGTTGGCAAATTCCAGATACCCGTATTCGCAGGGCCAATCGGGCGGCAGAAAGGCGGGCAGCTTTTCCGCAAGAACCGAAAATTCGTCCACAGCCGCCTGGCTGCGGGACCCATGTCCGCAAATCATCACACCAATTTTGGTCACTTATGCCTCCTGCGGCTTGTCATCTGCGGCGGACGTATCGCCCTCGGCCTCGGCCTCGGCCTCTTCGCGTCTGCGCTTGCCTTTCAGGGTCTGCCAAAGGGCAATTCCGGCGGCGGCACCAATCGCGACACCGGCGATCCAATGGTTATGGCCGGCCACCTCGGCGATATGACCGGTGTGCGCATGGGCGGAGCCCGCCAGCATCAGCGCGATCATGGAAATCAGGGTTTTCATCGTCTACGTCCTTTCATCCGTCCCGAAGGCGCAAGAGGGAAAGGCACGCATCCTTTGACGACGCTGCACGTGATCCCCGTTTTGGGTCGATCGTGTGCAACCACCTCTTCGGCCCTTCGGGGCTTCGTCTGCTGTCGGTATAGGCACCCCGCCCAAAGCGTGCAAACGGATTCGCGGCGGACCAGCGGTTGATTGCGACCCCTGCTTGATCCCGCCCGACTGTGCATAAATGTCAAGCACCCTGCGCGCCCATCGGGGTTTTATGCAAGGTTGCACAGGCTTAGGTCTTCACTAACCGAAAAAGGAGGCACGTATGGGCCAGTTGATAAACGGCGTCTGGGATGACGCATGGTACGACACGAAATCATCGGGTGGTAAATTCGTCCGATCGACCGCTGCGTTTCGGAACTGGGTTACCAAAGACGGAAGCGCGGGCCCAAGCGGCGAAGGCGGATTTGCGGCGCAAAGCGGACGCTATCACCTTTATGTGTCCTATGCCTGCCCCTGGGCCCATCGCACCCTGATCTTTCGCGCCCTGAAGGGGTTGACCGATCACATCACCGTATCCGTCGTGCACCCCGACATGCTTGGCGATGGCTGGACCTTCGATGACAGCTATGCGGGCGCAACCGGCGACACACTTTACGGTCTGCCCTTCGCCCGCGACATCTACATCAAGGCAAAGCCGGACGTATCCGGTCGGGTAACCGTTCCGATCCTCTGGGACAAACAGCGCGAGACGATCGTTTCCAACGAATCTGCCGAAATCATCCGCATGTTCAATTCGGCCTTCGACGAGTTGACCGGCAACACCGACGATTATTGGCCCGAAGATCTGCGCGACGCAATCGAGCCGGTCAACAGCCGCATCTACAGCACGGTCAACAACGGCGTCTACAAGGCGGGATTCGCCACAACGCAAGGGGCCTATGACGAAGCGGTCATCGCCCTTTTCGACAGTCTGGACTGGCTGGAACAGCGTCTTTCAACGCGCCGCTACCTATTGGGCGACAGGATAACAGAGGCGGACTGGCGGTTGTTCACAACCCTTGCAAGGTTCGATTCCGTCTATCATCTGCATTTCAAATGCAACCGCCGCCGGATCATAGACTACCCGAACCTTTGGGCCTACACGCGCGAACTATTTCAATGGCAAGGCGTCGCAGAGACAGTCAACCTTGACCATATCGTGCGCCACTATCACTACAGCCACGATACGATCAATCCGAACAGGATTATCCCGATCAACCCGATTCTGGATTGGGATGCACCGCACAATCGCGGTTAACCATGGGTACCATAATGCTCGACCATCGCCGCCAGATCCTCTGGCGGCGTTCGCGTCGGCAGATAGGCGCAGGCGTTGCTGATGTGCTGAAAGATCGACCCGTCGGAAAAGAATGTCGTGTTGGTCACAAAGATCACCTTGGCCAGCGGACAGCGATAGGCGGCAAAATCGGCCACCGCAAAGGCGCTGCCGCCCTCGATCACCAGATCAAGAATGATGATGTCGACCTCGGCGCTGGCCAAAGCGTCAATCGCTTCGTCCTCTTGCGTGACAAGGGTAACCTGCGACCCGCCTCTTTCCAAATGGCGTTTCCACAGCCACCCCAATGCAGGGTCGCTTTCCGCAATTAAAACTCGCATTTGACTCTCCGCATGTCAGAACTTTCAGACCGACACACCGTTCCCGCCGTTTTTGTCGTCGTTTTTTGTCGCCGTATTTTCAGTAACACTACCTAACAAGGTGTTAACAAATCCCTAACCCGTCTTCATATTTTCCGGCTCTGTTGCCTTTCTCGCCAGAATCCGCTTGATACGGTCCGAAAGCACGAGGGCACCCATGACCACCTGGATCACAATCTGCGACACCTGCAAGCGCGAGGGCTGGGAAACGACCGGCATGCAGCAGACCGACGGCGAGGCGCTGGCCGCCCTGATCGAGGCGCGCGCAGGCGATACCGTCAAAACCCGCCGCGTGTCTTGCCTGATGGGGTGCACACGCGGCTGCAACGTGGCAGTGCAGGCGCAGGGCAAGCTGAACTATACCCTTGGCGATTTCACCCCCGACGCAGACACCGCTCAGGCCATTGTCGACTATGCCGCCCTGCATGCGCAAAGCGAAACAGGTCAGGTGCCCTACCGCACATGGCCGCAAGGGGTGAAGGGGCATTTTGTCACCCGCCACCCGCCGCTGCCGACCGACGAATGATATCCCTATCGCGCGATCATGGCGGCGGGCTTGATGCCGCCGTTACCCGGTTCGGCGGCAGCCGCGACCGTTGGACAGATCTGTCCACCGGCATCAACCCGGTGCCCTATCCGGTGCCGGACCTGCCCGCCGACTCATGGACCGCCCTGCCCGATAAAGGCGCTATGGCCGCGCTGGAACAGGCCGCGCGCGCCTTCTGGACCATTCCCGACGGGGCCGCCGTTCTTGCCATGGCCGGTGCCTCCGGCCCGATCGCGCTGATCCCGCGCCTTGCCCCGGCAGGCACCGTCGACATTCCGGGGCCAACCTATAACGAACACGCCGCCGCATTCGTCGCGGCCGGGTGGCAGGTGGGTTCCGCGCGCGCCTCTGCCCGCGTCGCGGTCCATCCGAACAACCCCGATGGCCGCCTCTGGACAGCCGCGATGCTGCCCGATGACGCCCTGACTATCATCGACGAAAGTTTTTGCGACGTGGCGCCGCAGGCCAGCCTGATCCACCTTTCGACCCGCCCGAATACCCTCGTGCTGAAAAGCTTCGGCAAGTTCTGGGGGCTGGCGGGCCTGCGCCTTGGCTTCGTGATTGGCGACCCGATCCTGATCCGGCATCTACACGATATGGTCGGGCCCTGGCCCGTGTCGGGCCCTGCCCTGACAATCGGCACCGCCGCACTGCGCGACACAGATTGGGCCAGTGCGGCGCGCGACAGGCTGAAAACCGACAGCCGCCGCCTTGATGACCTGATGCAGTCCAAAGGGGCCACGCCCTTGGGTGGAACCACCCTGTTCCGCCTCTACGACACACCCGACGCCAAAGCAGTGCAGACGCAACTTGCCACATCGCACCTCTGGTCGCGCATTTTTCCCTATTCGAGCACATGGGTGCGTCTTGGCCTGCCCGCCCCCGACCAATGGTCGAAACTGGAAAATGCCCTGTGACGCTTCTGCAAATCCTGCTTCTGGCACTGATCCTTGATGCCCTTCTGGGAGAGCCTGACTGGCTTTGGTCACGCCTGCCGCACCCCGCCGTCCTGATGGGCCGACTGATCGGCTGGACCGACCGCACCCTGAACACTGGGTCGCACAAAAAGCTGAAGGGGGCGCTGACGATGGCCACCCTTGTCATCGGCGCATGGTCGCTCGGAACGCTCATTACCATGTTGCCCGGCGCAGGGCTGATTGAGGCGGTTCTTGCCGCAATCCTTTTCGCCCAGAAAAGCCTGTGCCAGCATGTCGCGGCCGTGGCCGACGCCCTGCGCCTGTCCCTTCCCTCGGGGCGCACTGCGGTTGCGCGGATCGTCGGGCGGGATGTGGCCGTGATGGACGAGACCGGCGTCGCCCGCGCCGCCATCGAAAGCGCCGCCGAGAATTTCTCGGACGGCCTTGTCGCGCCGGTCTTCTGGTTCCTGCTGCTGGGTCTTCCGGGGCTTCTGGTCTACAAAATCACCAACACAGCCGACAGCATGATCGGCTACCTCACCCCCCGCCACCGTGACTTTGGCTGGGCCGCCGCCCGATTTGACGACCTTCTCAACTGGGTGCCCGCCCGCCTGACAGCGGGGTTGTTCGCACTGGTCCATGGCCGGTTCGACGCAGCCCCCCTGATCCGCCGGGATGCGCCGCTTCACCGCTCTCCCAATGCGGGCTGGCCCGAGGCCGCAATGGCCATCATCCTGAACCTGGCCCTCGCCG
Organism: Pseudogemmobacter sp. W21_MBD1_M6; assembly: GCF_052119585.1. Lineage (NCBI taxonomy): Bacteria > Pseudomonadati > Pseudomonadota > Alphaproteobacteria > Rhodobacterales > Paracoccaceae > Pseudogemmobacter > Pseudogemmobacter sp. W21_MBD1_M6. The sequence continues at coordinate 495,870 of NZ_JBGQOJ010000001.1, forward strand.
GTCCGCGCAGCTACGAGGGCAGGCTGCAAACCTTCGCCTTCGTCCACCCCGAAGGCCGCCACACTGCAGGGCCCGACGATATCGACGCCGCGGTCCGCACGCTCTGGCGCAGTTGGGCCGCCATCGTTGCGGCACTCGTCATCACAATGCTGTTCTGACCCTTTGCCGGTGGGCCGCAGGCTGTTACGCTCGCGGTAGTTTTTACAAAGGGGTTTCCATGCGCATCGGTTTTGCCACTGCTGTTTTTCTTGCCACAACCACCATCGCAGACGCCAAATGCGGCGGAGATTTCGCGGGCTTTCTGGGCGGCATCAAACAAGAGGCCGTCGCAAAAGGCTATCCTGCCGCGACTGTAGACAGGTTTCTTTCAGCCGCGCGGCAAGACCCCAAGGTACTGAAAGCCGACCGGTCGCAGGGCGTGTTCAAGAAAACCTTCAACGATTTCGCCAAATCCGTGATCAGCCAGAACCGGATGTCCAACGGCCAGAAGAATGCGCAGAAATACGCATCGACCTTTAAACGCGCCCAAGCCGAATACGGCGTCCCGCGCGGGGTTTTGTTGGCCTTCTGGGCGCTGGAAACGGATTACGGCGCGGTTCAGGGCGATTTCAATACTCTCAACTCGCTCCTAACCCTCAGCCATGATTGCCGCCGCCCCGACCTGTTCCGCCCGCAGGTCTTTGCGGCACTCGAACTCTACCAGCGCGGCGATTTCGACCCCGCGACGTCTAAGGGGGCCTGGGCCGGAGAGATCGGCATGGTCCAGATGCTTCCCGAGGATATCATTCGCAACGGGCAGGATGGTGACGGTGACGGCCACATCAACCTGAAAACCTCCGCGCCGGATTCCCTGATGACAGGCGCCAAAATGCTGCATGGCCTCGGCTGGCGTGCGGGCGAACCCTGGCTGCAAGAAGTCGCGGTGCCCTCAAATCTGGATTGGGCCGAAACGGGCCTCGATTCGACCAAATCCGTGGCGGAATGGACGAAGCTCGGCGTAAAACCGCGCGGCGGCGCGTTGGGAAATCCCGGCCTCAAGGCTTCGATCCTGTTGCCGATGGGGCGCAAGGGGCCTGCCTTCCTCGCCTACCCCAATTTCAAAGTCTATTTCGAATGGAACCAAAGCTTCGTCTATGTGACCACCGCCGCCTATTTCGCCACGCGCCTTGAAGGGGCACCCGCCTTTACCCTTGGACAGCCAGATCCGGCCCTGTCCGACGGAAATATGAAGTCGCTTCAGCAAAAGCTGGCCAAGCGTGGTCACGACGTCGGAAAAATCGACGGCATTCTGGGCGAAAAAACCCGCGAGGCCGTCCAGAAAGAACAAACGCGCCTTGGCCTTCCGGCAGATGCCTGGCCAACGACAGCCTTGTTGAACGCGCTCTAGGTTTCTTACGTCTAAAATATCCCCGCCGGAGGCGAAAAACTTTTAACAAAAGTATTGCCTTCGGCGAGAGTATTTTGACCGAGAAGATGCGGATCACGCGACCAGTGCCGCAGCCTTTTTCAGGTCGACAGAAACCAGTTGGCTGACCCCTTGCTCTGCCATCGTCACCCCGAACAACCGGTCCATCCGCGCCATCGTCACCGCATGGTGGGTGATGATCAGGAACCGTGTGTTGGTCTGGCGCGTCATCTCGTCCAGCAGGTCGCAGAACCGCGTAACATTGGCGTCGTCCAGGGGCGCATCCACCTCGTCCAGCACGCAGATCGGCGCGGGGTTGGCAAGGAACACGCCAAAGATAAGCGCCAATGCAGTCAGCGTTTGTTCGCCACCCGACAGCAGCGACAGGGTGCTTAGTTTTTTGCCCGGTGGCTGGCACATGATTTCCAGACCAGCCTCCAGCGGATCATCGGATTCCACCAGAACCAGCTTGGCGTCCCCGCCGCCGAAAAGATGGGTGAACAGAAGGGTAAAGTTCGCGTTGACCTGCTCAAAGGCCGTCAGCAAACGCTCGCGGCCTTCGCGGTTCAGACTGGCAATGCCCGACCGCAGCGCTTTGATCGCCTCTTCCAGATCGGTTTTTTCCGTGACCAGAGTGTCATGCTCTTGCTGCACGTCCCTGGCGTCTTCCTCGGCCCGCAGGTTCACGGCCCCCAAGGCGTCGCGCTGCCGCTTCAGCCGGTTTACATCGGCATCTATGATCTCGGCTTCCGGCATGTTGTCAGGGTCGCAGTCAAGCGTCTCCAACAGCTTTTCCGGCGTCGTCTCCTGGGCCTCGGCGATCCGCTCCTCGGCATAGGTCACGGTTTCCCTTGCGGCATCGGCGCGCGCTTCTGCCCGCGCACGCGCCTCGCGGGCCTCGCTGGCGGCGCGTTCTGCATCCCGTTCCGTCTGTTCCGCATCCCGCAGGGCGGTTTCCGCCTCGACCAGCTTGTCTGCCGATGCACGGCGGCGCGTCTCTGCCACGTCGATCGCATCGGCCAGCTCTTCGCGCTTCGCCGCAATCTCCTCGGGTGCGGCGCTTGCGTCTTTCAGCTCTTCCTCGGATGCGATCTTGCGCTCCTGCAACTCTGCGATCCGCTTTTCTGCGGTCTCCAGTCGGTGCCGCCAGCCGCTGATTTCCTTGGTCACTTCCTGGCTGCGCTTCAGGCGGGCCTCGCCCTCGCGGCGGATTTCATCGTGGGCGGACCGCTTGGCAAGCATCGTCATGCGTGACGCCTCGACCGTCATCTTGACGTCCTCGACCAGCGCCCGCGCGGTCGCAAGGTCGTCCAGTCCGGCCAGCCCTGCTTCGGCCTCCCTCAGGGTTCGGCGGGCGATCATCGCCTCTTCCTCATAGCGTTTCACCGCCAGCCCCAGCGATTCAAGCTTGCCACCCGCGATGCTTTTGTCGGCTTCGGCGCGCGACAGAGCGCGGCTGGCATCGGCCTGCATCCGGTCGGCCTCGCGGCGGGCAGTACGGGCATCCTGATCGGCGCGGCTCAGGTCCGCCAGTCGCGCCGTCAGATGCTCGTGCGCCTGTCGCGCACCGTCGGCCTTGGCGGCAGCCTCTTCCAGATCCCGCTTCAGCTCGACCAGACGGTTCAACTGCTGCAACCGCAGCGCGGCGGCGCTTGGCGCATCTTCGCCACCGGCGCGGAAGCCGTCCCAGCGCCACAAATCACCCTCGAGACTGGCCAGCCGCTGCCCCGGTTCAAGGCTGGCCTGCAAGCGCGCGCCATCGGCACGGTCCACCAGCCCCACCTGTCCCATGCGCCGCGCCAGAACCTCTGGCACGCTCACGAAATTCGTCAGGGCAAGAACGCCCTCGGGCAGCCCCTGTGTCGTCGCGTATCCAGGCAACAGCGCCCAACCGGATGCGCCATCACTGGCAATCGACGGCGCCTTCAGGTCGTCCGACAACGCGGCACCCAACGCCTTTTCATATCCCGGCTGGACCCGCACATCGTCCAGAACCTGCCCGCCTTCGGCCGTATCGCGCTGCACCAGCCTGGCCAGCGCATTGACCTCGGCCCGCAGGGCGTTCGCCTCGCCTTCCGCCTCGGACCGCCGGGCGCGCACATCCGCCTCGCGGGCCTGGCCTTCGGCACGGGCCACTTCCGCCTCGTGCAGGGCGATCTCGGACGCCTCTGCCGCGTCGATCGCCGCGGCCTGCGCATCTTCCGCGATGATGAAATCCTCAGACGCTTTTTCAAGCGCGGCGGCGGCCTCCGCGGCGCTGGCACGGGCGCGTTCGGCATCGGCCTCGTTCCGCTCCATCGTCTTGCGACTGTCATCCAGCAGGCGTTGCGCGGATTGGTGACGCGCGGACAGACGCGCCACATCCTCGGTCATCTCTGCCATGGTGTCTTCGCGGTCCTGCAACACGCTTGCCGCCTCGCGGGACGCATCCGACGCCGCCTCCAGCTTGTCGGCATGACCTTCGCTGGCCTTGGCAAGCTGGCCCTGTTCCCACTCCAACCGGCTGATGGTTTCGCCCGCATCGCGGTTCAGGCCCGCCTCGCGCTCCATGTCGTGGACCAGTTGGCTGATCCGCGATTCAAGCGTCTGGATCATCTGAAGCGCGCGTGCTTCCTGATCCTTCAGCGTATCGCGCTGCACCTGCAACCGCTGCAGAACCGCCGCTGCAATCGCCTCTTCCTCGCGCAGGGGCGGCAGGGCGCCATCGCGCAGAATGCGGTCTTTGCCTGCGGCGCGCGCGGCAAGTTCCGCCTGACCGGCCAGCTTTGTCTTGTCCAGCAGATCGGTCGAGGTCAGCAACCGCGCCTCGTCCGCCTCGCGCCAGCGACGATACAGCAACATCCCTTCGGCGCGGCGCAACTCTGTCCCGATCTCGCGGTATCGCGCCGCTTGCCGCGCCTGTCGCGCCAGTTGCGCCAATTGGTTCGCCAACGCCTCGATCACATCATCGACGCGGGACAGATTGGTTTCCGCGCCTTTCAGCTTCAGCTCTGCCTCGTGTCGCCGCTGATACAGGCCGGAAATGCCCGCCGCCTCTTCCAGAATGCGCCGCCGCGCCTTTGGTTTTGCGTTGATCAGTTCCGAAATCTGCCCCTGCCGCACCAGCGCGGGCGAATGTGCCCCCGTAGAGGCATCTGCGAACAGCATCTGCACATCGCGGGCCCGCAGGTCTTTCGCGTTCGCCTTGTAGGCGGACCCCGCGTCGCGGGTGATCCGGCGGACAATCTCAAGTTGGTCGGCATCATTGAATCCCGACGGCGCAAGCCGGTCGGAATTGTCGATGGTGATGACCACCTCGGCGAAATTCCGCGCCGGCCGCGTTGCCGCACCGGCAAAGATCACGTCCTCCATGCCGCCGCCGCGCATGGCAGAGGCACGATTCTCGCCCATGACCCAGCGCAGGGCCTCCAGCAGATTGGACTTGCCACAGCCGTTCGGCCCGACAACGCCGGTCAGCCCGTCGGCGATCAACAGATCGGTCGGGTCGACAAAGCTTTTGAAGCCATTCAGGCGAAGTCTCGAAAACCGCAAAGAGCGTAACCGTCCATGATTCCCAGTGGTCACAAATCTTTTGCGCAGGATGCGCCCCTGTCAACCGCCAACCCCCGCATATGCCCCGAACCCGCCACTTATCCACAAAATATTGGGCCTGACTGCAATGCGCCGGAACACTCCGCCGCAAACGCCGCCTTTGCGGTCGGAATCGGCCTTGACCCGTGCCCCCGTATCGCGGCACAAGTTAGGGGTATGGTTCCCCGCACGGGCGCAAAGCGTCTGGGGATCAATTGGGAATGTGGAGCCGGAGACCCAAACAGGGGCCGAAAGCCACAGCCGCCCCCGCGACTGTAAGCGGCGAGCGCGCGTCAACCAGCCACTGGGCATCTGCCCGGGAAGGCGACGCAGCGTGACGACCCGCGAGCCAGGAGACCAGCCATACATCATTTTGACCGATCCGTCGGGTGTGACGGACTATGGAGTAGATTAAGATGACAACGATGAACACAGCCGCCGTTCGTGGCACATCTGACATCCTGCCGATTGCCGGAGCAATCGTCGCGGGCCTGTTCCTGCTGTTCTTCGCAGGTTTCGCGCATGCCAATTCCGTGCACAACGCAGCCCACGACCAGCGCCACTCGATGGCCTTTCCCTGCCACTAACCCATGACCCGTCATGTGTTTACCAGCGCGTTGTTCGCTGGATTGGCCGCAGGCGTGCTTGCGGCCATGCTTCAATTCGTCTTCGTGATTCCGTTCATTCTTGAAGGTGAGCTTTATGAAACCGGGGCGCGCATCCACTTTGCCGTGGACGGCAGCACCCAAAGCGCGGCAGGAGCCCCCGCACTTGGCTTTGACCTGAACCGACACGGGCTGACGGTTGCTATGAACCTGATCGCCTATTCGGGGTTCGGCCTGCTGATGGTTGCAGGCTTTGCCCTTGCCGAACGGTTCGGCCACAAAGTGACCACACGTCAGGGACTTCTTTGGGGGCTGGCGGGCTTCATCGCCGTGCAACTTGCGCCCGCCGCAGGGTTGCCGCCGGAACTTCCCGGAACCATCGGCGCCGAGATCTTGCCCCGCCAGATGTGGTGGACCTCGACCGTCGCGGCAACGATCGGCGGGCTGGCAGTTCTGGCCTATGGGCGCGGGCCACTGTTGATCGCTTGCGGGGTGGCACTCCTGCTTGTGCCGCATCTGATCGGTGCGCCGCATCTCGACACCTACTTCGGCGTCGCCCCGCCCGAACTCGCGGCGCATTTCGTCGCCCGCAGCCTTGGTGTCGGCGCCGCCAGCTGGGCCCTGCTGGGTGTTATCGCCGCTTATTTCTGGTCACGCCCCGTCGTCGCCTGATCCGTCCGAAAAGGAACCCCCCCAATGTCGCAGAAAATACCCGCCACGGTCGTCACCGGCTTTCTTGGTGCTGGCAAAACGACACTTATCCGCCACATGCTGCAAAACGCCCAAGGCAAACGCATCGCGCTGATCATCAACGAATTCGGTGATCTTGGCGTCGATGGTGATATCCTGAAGGGGTGTGGCGTCGAAACCTGCACCGACGACGACATCATGGAACTGTCGAATGGCTGCATTTGCTGCACCGTCGCCGACGATTTCATCCCGACGATGCAAAAGCTGCTGGACCGGCCCAACCGCCCCGATCACATCGTGATCGAGACAAGCGGTCTGGCCCTGCCGCAACCCCTTGTCCGCGCCTTCAACTGGCCGGAAATCTCGACCCGTGTCACGGTCGATGGCGTGATTACCGTTGTCGACGGCAAGGCGGTCACCGAAGGCCGGTTCGCCCATAACGTCGCCGCCGTCGATGCCCAACGCGCGCTTGACGAAAACCTCGACCATGAAACGCCCCTGTCGGAACTCTTTGACGACCAGATCGCCTGCGCCGACATGATCGTCGTCAACAAATCCGACCTGCTGACCACAGCCGAGGTCGAAACCCTGATCGCGCAGCTCAAATCCGACAGCCGCAGCGGCGTTCAGGTGGTCAAGGCCGCGCATGGCGCTTTGCCGATCGACGTTCTGCTGGGTCAGGGCATCGGGGCCGAAACCGATCTGGACGCCCGCCACGAGGTGCATCATCACCATCACCATGACGACCACGAGGATGACGATCACGACGACCATCACCACCACGATCACGGCCATGACGAATTCGAATCCTTCGTCGTCACCCGCACCGAAATCGCCGATCCTGCCGCCTTTGCCCGACAGGTTGCCGATGTGATCCGCGCCCATGACATCCTGCGCCTCAAGGGCTTCGCCGCTGTCGCGGGCAAACCCATGCGCCTGACGCTTCAGGCCGTCGGCCCAAGGGTCGATACCTATTTCGACCGCCCCATTGCCGCAGACGAAGCCCGCGAAACCCGCCTTGTGGTGATCGGTGAAACCGGCCTTGACCGCGCCGCAATCACAGCGGCCCTCTGCGCGTGACGCTCGCGGTCCACATCGGCGATCCAAGGTCGGCAGGGGGCACAGCCCTGCTGACCGCCAGCCGCGCCTACATGGAGGCGCGCTATCCCCCCGAGCACATGTTCGCCCTGTCGATCGACGCGCTCTGCGCCCCCTCGATCACCTTTTTCATCGCGACGCTTGATGACAGGGCGGCGGGCTGCGTCGCATTAAAGGCGCAAGACGGCTACGGCGAGGTCAAATCAATGTTCGTATCCGATGCCGCACGCGGCGCAGGCGTCGGCGCCGCCCTGATGGACGCACTGATGGCGCAGGCAAAGGCATTGGCCCTGCCCGTTCTGAAACTGGAAACCGGAGACGATCTTGACCCGGCACACCGGCTGTATCAGCGGCACGGCTTCGCGTTCTGCGGACCGTTCGGCGACTATGTCGAAGGTCCGCATTCGCTGTTCATGGAAAAGCGCCTGTGATCAGGCGGCTTTCCTCACGCCTTGCCAGCCTCTTCGGCCTTGCGCTTGGCGGTTGCCGCCATACGGGCCAGCAGCTCTGCCTTCGATGCCGCTTTGCCAGAGGTGACATTGGTGCCGCCGGGCATGTTCTTTTCTTCCCAATGCGGCGCGTTCTTGCTGCCCCGTTGGGTCTTGATCTTGGAATAGTCCATGGCGCATCTCCTGTTTTGATCAGCGTTCCCCGCTCCCGTGCCGCAATGCGGGCCATCTTGCAAGTGAAAGTCGCGATCTGATGCACCTTCTTGCCGCAACACCGGGGTCGATCGACGACGGAAACGCGCCGTTCGATCTGGGGCAAACCCCCGCCGACGTGGTTTTCATCTCGGCCGCCGACACCGAACTGGCGGCCCTGTCAGAGGCGCGGTCGGAAATGTCCGGCGCCCCCGGCCTGCGCCTCGCCAACCTGACCCACCTGACACATCCGATGTCGGTGGACCTGCATCTGGAACACTGCGCCACCAAATCGCGCCTTGTCATCGCGCGGGTTCTGGGTGGCGCGGGCTACTGGAAATACGGGCTGGAGCAATACGCCGCCCATCTTCATGCCGCCGGCGTCCCCTTTGCCGCCCTGCCCGGCGACGACAAACCCGATGACGACCTGCGCCGCCTCTCTACCGTCGCAGATGCCGATTATGACGCGCTGTGGGCCTATATGGTCGAAGGCGGCCCCCGGAACGCCGCCGGTTTCCTTGGCTATACCCGTGCCATGCTGGATGGCACGCAAAAGCCCGCCGCCGCCAGCCCGCTGCTGCGCGCAGGGGTCTACTGGCCGGGCGCGGGCCTGTCCGGTCTGTCCACCGCACAGGCGGAATGGACTGCGGGCCAGCCCGTCGTGCCGCTGATCTTTTACCGCGCTCTGGTGCAGGGCGCGGGCCTGAACCCGATCAACCGCCTGACCAAATCGCTGTTGCGCGCGGGCCTGAACCCGCTGCCGGTCTTCGTCGCCTCGCTCAAAGACCCGGTGTCGGTCGCAACGCTCGACCACCTGTTTCGCGCCGCCGCCCCTGCGGTCATCCTGAACTGCACCAGCTTTGCCGTCGGCAGTCCGCATGCGGGCGACGACAGCCCCGCCAACCCGCTGACCATGCCCTCCGCCAACGCCGCGCCCGTGTTCCAGGTCATCCTTGCGGGCTCATCGGAATCCGCGTGGAACGAAGGCCTCTCCGGCCTCTCGGCCCGCGACATCGCAATGAACGTCGCCCTGCCAGAGGTCGATGGCCGCATCCTCTCTCGCGCCGTCAGCTTCAAAGACGAGGCTTATTTCGACGAGGCCACCGAATGCCCCATCGCCGCCTACCGCGCGCGGGGCGACCGGATCGATTTCGTCACGCAGTTGACCGCCAACTGGGCCAGCCTGCGCCAGACCCAAGCGGCGGACCGTAAGGTCGCGCTGATCCTCGCGAACTACCCGAACAAGGATGGCCGCCTTGCCAATGGCGTCGGCCTCGACACCCCCGCCGCCACGGTGCATGTGCTGCACCTGCTGGCGCAAAACGGCTACACCGTCGCCAACCCGCCCGCCGACAGCGATGCGCTGATGGCGCAGGTCATGGCGGGACCCACCAACTGGCTGACCGACCGCGCAATGCGCGAGGGCGGCGAACGCCTTGCCCTTGCCGACTATCTGGCCAGCTACAGCGCCCTGCCCTACGCCACCCGCCAACGGATCGAAGACCGCTGGGGCAGGCCCGAAACCGATCCCTTCTTTGTTCCTGAAATATCCGCGCCGCAGGCAGGCCCCGACGGGGCCTTCGCTCTGTCCATCCTGTCCTTCGGCAATGTGGTCGTCGGCCTGCAACCTGCCCGCGGCTATAACATCGACCCGACCGAAACCTACCATTCGCCGGACCTCGTTCCACCCCACAACTACCTCGCCTTCTACTTCTGGCTGCGCCACCGGTTCCACGCCAACGCCATCGTCCACATGGGCAAGCACGGCAACCTGGAATGGCTGCCGGGAAAAGCGCTGGCGCTGTCCGAAACCTGCCTGCCAGAGGCGGTCTTTGGCCCCACACCCCATATCTACCCCTTCATCGTCAACGATCCCGGCGAAGGCACGCAGGCCAAGCGCCGGGCGCAGGCCGTCATCATCGACCACCTGACGCCACCGCTGACCCGCGCCGAAACCTACGGCCCCCTGCGCGACCTCGAGGCGCTGGTGGATGAATATTACGAGGCCGCAGGCATCGACCCCCGCCGCATCACACATCTGCGCCGCGAAATCCTGTCCCTGACCGCCGCCACCGGCCTTGGCTCCGATGCTGGTCTGACCGGCGACGAGGACAGCGATCTGGCCAGGCTCGACGCCTATCTCTGCGAGTTGAAAGAGGCGCAAATCCGCGACGGCCTGCATATCTTCGGCCAGTCCCCGACCGACCGGCTGGAACGCGATCTGGTGCAGGCCCTTGTCCGCGTCCCGCGTGGCGATGGCAAAGGCGCCGATGCCTCGCTGATGCGTGCGATCTCTGCCGATCTTGCGCTTGGTTTCGACCCGCTGGATGCCGCGATGGCCACCCCATGGACCGGCCCGCGCCCCGACGCGCTGGCGCAGATCACCGGTGACACATGGCGCAGCACCGGCGACACCGTGGAACGGCTGGAACTGCTCGGCTCTGCCCTGATCGACGGCGCGCCCGCCGTTGGCCCCGCCTCTGCCGCCGTGCTTGACCATATCATAACCCATGTCCGCCCGACCGTTGCCGCCTGTGGCCCCGCCGAGGGCGCGGGCCTGCTGACGGCCCTGAACGGACAGTTCGTCGCCCCCGCCCCATCGGGTGCGCCCACGCGCGGGCGCATGGATGTGCTGCCAACGGGCCGCAACTTTTTCAGCGTCGACAGCCGCGCGGTGCCGACCCCCACCGCTTGGGCGCTGGGGTGGAAATCCGCGAACCTGTTAATCGAGACACATCTGCAAACCCACGGCGACTGGCCGCGCACCATGCTGCTGACCGCCTGGGGCACCGCCAACATGCGCACCGGCGGCGACGACATCGCGCAATGTCTGGCGCTGATGGGGGTCAAGCCGCAATGGGACAGCGCGAACCGCCGCGTCACCGGCTTCGAGGTGCTGCCGCAGGGCGTGCTGGGCCGCCCCCGCGTCGATGTCACCCTGCGTGTCTCGGGGTTCTTCCGCGACGCCTTTCCCCAGTTGATCACCCTTGTCGACAGTGCCGCCCGCGCGGTCATGGCGCTGGACGAGCCGGCAGACCTGAACCCCGCCGCCGCCCGCGCAAAGTCCGAAGGCTCTACCGCCCGCGTCTTCGGCTCCAAGCCCGGAGCCTATGGCGCTGGCCTTCAGGCTATGATCGACGAAAAACTATGGGGCGAAAAGGCCGACCTTGGCCGCGCCTATATCGAATGGGGCAGCTACGCCTACGGCGCGCAGGACGAGGGCCGACAGGACAAACAGGCATTCCAGACCCGCCTGTCCCAAACCGAAGCCATCGTGCAAAATCAGGACAACCGCGAACACGACCTTCTGGACAGCGACGATTACTACCAGTTCGAAGGCGGTGCCGCCGCAGCTGTCAGCACGCTTCAGGGGCGCGACCGCCCGATCTATCACAACGACCACTCGCGCCCCGAACGTCCCGTCATCCGCACTCTGGAAGACGAGATCGGCCGCGTCGTGCGCAGCCGCGTCGTGAACCCCAAATGGATCGACGGCGTCAAGCGCCACGGCTACAAGGGCGCCTTCGAGATCGCCGCAACGGTCGACTATCTCTTTGCCTTTGCAGCCACCACGGGCGCAGTCAAAACCCACCACTTCGATCTGGTCTATGACGCCTTTCTGGATGACGATGAAACCCGCGACTTCATCGAAACCCACAACGCCCCCGCCCTGCGCGAAATCGCACAGCGCCTGTCAGAGGCGATAGAACGCGGCATGTGGTCTCCGCGGTCAAACTCTGCCCGCGCCCGCCTAGAGAGGCTGATCTGACGCGGGCTCATGGACACGGGCCCGCGCGGTCTGGCAGTCCAGCTTGGCGTGCATCAGCGCCTGATCCCCGCGCATCGAATTTTCGATCACGCGGCACCCGCTTGCCTGTTCCATCGCGATCCTGAACCTTGGGAACAGTCTGCCGATGGTGGGCGCATATTCCACATTCGTGCGGATCGCCTCTACCCCGTCGCCCTTGACCCGGACGCTGAAAACGCTTTTTTCGACAACCACTTGCCGCCCCTCTATTCCCATAAAGGCGGGGCTCGGGCTATCACAGCCCGTCAGAAGACCAAGCAAGGCCAGAAACAACGGTCGCATCAAAATACTCCCTCATACCCCCCTCGATCCTCGCAAACGCCGGTTAACAAAACCTTTCATTCGCCCACGCCGCGCCGTTCTTTTCGTTGGTGCAACGCGATCCCGCCCCTATAGTCAAAGACACCCGATGAAAGGCACCGCATCCGTGATCCTGCACCTGACCACCATCCTGATTTTCCAGCTGATCGGCGAAACACTGGCCCGCAGCTTTGGCCTGATTATTCCCGGACCAGTCCTTGGCATGGCCCTGTTGCTGGCGTTTTTCATCGCCGTGCCCCGCGCGGCTGCGTCGATCCAGCCAACGGCGCAGGGTCTCTTGTCGCATCTCTCGCTGCTGTTCGTTCCCGCCGGCGTCGGCATCGTCGGCCACCTGGACAGGCTCGGCACCGATGGCCCCGCGATCCTGCTGGCGCTTGCGGTCAGCACCGCGCTGGCAATCGCCGTGGGCGCACTGGTGTTCTCGGGCCTCAGCAAACTGATGGGGGCCTCCGAATGAGCGACCTGACCCGCATCTGGACCTACCTTGCCCAAGAGCCCCTGCTCTGGCTGACGGCGACCCTTATCGCCTACAGCCTTGGCGATGCCGCGTTCCGGGCCTCTGGCAAACGGCCCTATGTCAATCCCGTGCTGATCGCCGTGACCCTTCTTGCGTTGGTGCTTTGGACCACCGCCACGCCCTATCAAACCTATTTCGAAGGGGCGCAGTTCGTCCACTTCATGCTTGGCCCCGCAACCGTCGCCCTTGCCGCGCCCCTTTACGGCAACCTGTCCAAGATCCGCCGCTCTGCTGTCCCGATGCTTTGCGCGCTTCTCGCGGGCTCGACCACCGCCATCCTCAGCGCCCTTGGCGTCGCCTATGCTCTGGGCATCCGTGGCGAGGTTCTGCTCTCGATCGCGCCAAAATCCGTCACCGCCCCCGTCGCGCTGGGTATTTCCGACTCGATCGGCGGCTCGCCAACCCTGACCGCCGTTCTTGTCATCCTGACCGGCGTCATGGGGGCCGTCATGGCCACCCCTCTGCTGAACCTGCTGGGTATCACCGACTGGCGCGCGCGGGGCTTTGCCGTTGGCGTCGCCTCCCATGGCATCGGCACCGCGCGGGCGTTTCAGGTGAACGAGACGGCAGGCGCCTTCGCCGGTATCGGCATGGGGCTGAATGCCTTGCTGACCGCCATACTCGCCCCCTTGATCGTCCGCCTGTTTCTGTGACACCCTGCCGGACCCCACCAGCATCACGATGCGCAAACCCGTAAAGAGGCCCGAATGACCGAAGAGACCCCGCAAGACCTTGAACGCCACGCGATGAAAATGGCCAAGAAAAAGGCCGCCCGCGATAAAATCATGGCGACCAAGACCGACAAGAAGGGCCTGATCATCGTCCATACCGGCAAGGGCAAGGGGAAATCCTCTGCCGCCTTCGGGATGATTTTCCGCTGCATCGCGCATGATATGCAATGCGCCGTCGTCCAGTTCATCAAAGGCGGGATGAGCACGGGCGAGCGTGACCTGATCCTTGCCAAATTCACCGACACCTGCGCCTTTCACACCATGGGCGAAGGGTTCACCTGGGAAACTCAGGACAAATCCCGCGACACCGAAATGGCGCAGGCCGCCTGGGAAAAAGCCAAGGAACTGATCCGCGACCCCGCCAACACAATGGTCCTGCTGGACGAAATCAACATCGCGATCCGCTACGACTATGTCGACATAAAGGACGTGGTGGAATTTCTTGCGACCGAAAAACCCGACCTGACCCATGTCGTGCTGACGGGGCGCAATGCACATGACGACCTGATCGAAATCGCCGATCTGGTCACTGAAATGGAACTGGTCAAGCACCCGTTCCGCGCGGGGATCAAAGCCCAGATCGGCGTCGAGTTCTAAATTCGGCCCGACAGAATCCGAGTATTTGAACCGAGAAGAATGACACCGTTCTTCTTGGTTCAAATATCCGCCGCCCGCAGGGCAATACGCAGGGAAACCCCCAGAGTTTCGGCGCGGGCCCTTGGGCGCGACCTGACCAATTATAGTGGTGCGCATGGCGGTGCCACGGCCACCCGCCCGAAGCTCATCATCCCCGTGCCTTTTCGCCCATCGCGCGGGTTTCTGACACGGTCATGCCGGTCGACAGAACCTCGGGGTCCAGCTTCACCTCGATAACAGCAGGCACACCTGCGGCCATGGCCCGCTCGAACGCGCCCTCAAACTGCGCGCTGGTCAGCACGGTTTCGCCGTGACCGCCATAGGCCCGCGCCAATGCGGCAAAATCGGGGTTGACCAGATCGGTGCCCGACACCCGCCCCGGATAGGTCTTTTCCTGATGCATGCGGATCGTCCCGTAGCGGCCGTTGTTCACCACGATCACCACCACATTCGCCCCGTGCTGAACCGCTGTCGAAAACTCGTTGCAGGTCATCTGGAAACAGCCGTCACCGGCAAAGCAGATGACCGGTTGGTCGGGGTGTTCCAGCTTGGCCGAGATCGCGGCGGGAAATCCGTATCCCATGCTGCCAGATGTCGGCGCCACCTGTTCGCCATACCCCTTGAAGGTGAAATAACGATGCACAAAGGCGGCGTAATTGCCCGCGCCATTGGTGATGATCGCGCCGTCATCCAGGCGGTTCGACAGCCAGCGCACGATTTCCTCCATCTTCACATCACCCGGCGTTTCCTTGGGCAGTCCCCAGGCTTCGTAATCCGCGCGGGCGGCTTCGGTCCAGCCGGACCATGCGGCATCCCCGCGCGACGGATCATCCGCCAGATGCGCCAGCAATTCGGGGGCCTTCACTGCGATCCCCAGATCCGGTCGGAACACCCGCCCCAATTCGTCGGGGTCAGGATGCACATGCACGATGCGCGCGCCGGGTCGCGCCGGATCAAGCAACTCGTAGCCTCCGGTCGCGATATCGCCCAGACGCGATCCCAGCACCAGCAGAAGGTCGGCGTCCTGCAACCGCTGTGCCAGCTTCGGGTTCATCCCGACCCCAAGGTCACCCGCGTAATTCGGATGCCGGTTGTCCATGAAATCCTGTCGCCGGAATGTAGCGGCGACCGGCAGGTTATGCGCCTGCGCGAACCGTTCCAGATCACGCGCCGCATCCGTCGACCAGCCAGAGCCGCCAACCACCACCAGTGGCCGCCTTGCGGTCTCCAGCATCGACCGAACCGCCCCCAGTTGCGCCTCGCTGACCGCCCCGACCGATGCCGCGACCGCAGGCAGGTCCGGCACGTCGCACATCGCGCTCAGCATATCCTCTGGCAGGGCCAGAACCACCGGGCCGGGCCGCCCCGACATCGCCACATGGAACGCACGGCTGATGTATTCCGGCAGGCGGTCGGTCTGGTCCACCTCAGCCGCCCATTTGGCCATCGTTCCGAACACGGCACGGTAATCCATTTCCTGAAACGCCTCGCGATCACGATGACCGCGCGCGATCTGCCCCACGAAAACAACCATCGGGGTCGAATCCTGCTTTGCCACATGGATACCGGCCGCCGCGTTAGTGGCCCCCGGCCCCCGCGTCACGAACAAGACGCCCGGCTTTCCGGTCAGCTTGCCGTAAGCCTCGGCCATCATGGCGGCACCGCCTTCCTGACGGCACACGACATTCTGGATACCGCTTTCATACAGCCCGTCCAGAGCCGCCAAAAAGCTTTCTCCGGGCACGGAAAAGACGCGTTTCACGCCCTGAATGGCCAATTGATCCGCCAGAATTTTACCGCCGTGCCGCATCATCGCTTTATCCTATCGTGGTCTGTTATGCCTTGGCGTACCCTGCGGCAACGACCGCCCGCGGGCAAGTCAGCATTGCGATTTTCTGTCAGCGCGCTAGGTGATGCAAGGTCGTTCTGAAAGGTGCTTGTCTATGCAATATCCCGCTCTCCTCGGTCTCTCCGGATCGCTGCGCAAAGCCTCCACAAACCGCAAGCTGGTCCGCGAGGCCGCCCGCCTGTTTGGCGCGTGCGGTTTTACCGAGGCAGACCTGCGCTTGCCCCTTTACGACGGTGACCTTGAAACCGAACAGGGCATCCCGCCAGAGGTGCAGCGCCTTGCCGACCAGATCAAATCGGCGGATGCTGTCGTGATCTCGGGGCCGGAATACAACAAGTCGATCTCGGGCGTTCTGAAAAACGCGCTGGATTGGGTCAGCCGGACCGAAGGCAGCCCATGGGCGGCCAAACCCGTGGCAATCATGTCCGCCACGGCGGGCCGCGCCGGGGGCGAGCGCACACAATTCGCGCTGCGGCTTTGCATGATGCCCTTCAACACCCGCCTGATCCAGCAACCAGAAGTCCTGGTGGCGGCAA
This sequence comes from Pseudogemmobacter sp. W21_MBD1_M6, assembly GCF_052119585.1. Classification (NCBI taxonomy): domain Bacteria; kingdom Pseudomonadati; phylum Pseudomonadota; class Alphaproteobacteria; order Rhodobacterales; family Paracoccaceae; genus Pseudogemmobacter; species Pseudogemmobacter sp. W21_MBD1_M6. Next base: position 512,277 of record NZ_JBGQOJ010000001.1, read on the forward strand.
GTTCCAGCGCCTTTGACGAAAACGACCACCTGAAAGACGATCGTTACATCAAGGCCATGACCAGCCTCATGGATGCGCTCAAGGCCGAAATCGCGCGCTAGTTCAGATAGGGTTGGACACTTCGATCAGGTTGCCATCGGGATCGCGCAGATAGATCGACAGGATCGGCCCGCTGGCGCCGGTCCGGCGCACCGGCCCCTCCTCGACCGGAACGCCCTGCGCCACAAGATGCGCCTGCCAGTCCGCCAAAGGCACTTCGCTTAGAAAGCACAGGTCGGCAGACCCCGCCACAGGTCGGGTCGCCTTGGGATCGAATTCACCGCCCACGGGATGCAGGTTGATCTTTTGCATGCCAAAGGCCAGCGCGTGCCGCGTGCTGCCGTCCGCGGGGTGGAACACCTGCGCCCCCATCCCCAGAACGTCGCGATAGAACGCCACCGTGGCGTCAATATCCGCCACCGTCAGCACAAGATGATCCAGCGATGCCAGCTTTGGTGTCATTTCCGCTTTTCCCTATTGCCGCGCCGGATTACGGTTCCCACCATGCACAAAGATATCGGCAAAATGCAAACCCTGACCGACGCGATGGACCCTGCACGGGCCGCCGCGCTGCACATCACACTGGACCGCGCCGGTGACCCGCCCACAGCGGGCGACCCCCTGCCCGCGTTCTGGCACCAGATCTATTTCTGGGATGCGCAGCGCCCCGCAGACCTCGGGCGCGACGGCCACCCAGGAACCGGCGGCTTCATCCCCGACCTGGGCCTGCCCCGCCGCATGTGGGCGGGCGGGCGGCTGGACTTTCACGCGCCGCTGGTCACCGGAACGCCCGCGACCAAGACAACGGTGATCGAAGATGTGCAGCACAAAAACGGGCGCACCGGCCCGTTGGGTTTTGTCACCCTGCGCCACGATATCCGCCAGAACGGCGCGCTCTGCGTGACCGAACATCACGACCTCGTCTACCGCCAGGACCCCGCCCCGCAGGCCCCCAAACCCGCAGCCCCAATCGCCCGCACCGATGAAACCGCATCCGAAACCGCCGCGTTCTCGTCCACACTCCTGTTCCGCTACTCGGCGCTCACCTTCAACGGGCACCGCATCCACTACGACCTCGATTATTGCCGCGACGTCGAAGGCTACAGCGGCCTCGTGGTGCATGGCCCCCTCCTTGCCCAACGCCTGATGGCACTGGCCGAGGCGCATCTGGGAACCCTGCAAACCTTCAGCTTTCGCGCCACCGCCCCCCTCCTGCATATCGAGACGGCGACCTTCTGCTGGAACGACGGCGTGCTTTGGGTGCGCGGGCCCGATGGGCGGCAATGCATGACGGCCACCGCAACCTGACTGCCCTTTGCCATTCTTCTCGGCCCAAATACTCCCGCGCGGAGCGCGTACCGAGCCTAAAGGCTCGCTTCGACGCGAAAATCATCGGGGATCGTATCCCGCCCTTCCAGCACCAGATCCGCCATCACATGCGCCACCTTGGGCGCCATCCCGAACCCGATCTTGAACCCGCCGTTGGCGATGAACTGTCCCGCGCGCCCGGGATAGGCCCCCAGCATCGGCGCCCGCGACTTTGCACGCGGGCGCACGCCAGCCCAACGTTCCAGCACCTCTGCCCCCGCCAGCACCGGAAAGGCGGCAATCGCCCGCGCCAGAACATCGTCCAACTGGGCGTCAACCGTGCCCGGTGCGTCGAACTCGCGCTCGCTGGTCGATCCGACGGCAACCGTGCCATCCGCATGGGGAATGATGTGCAACCCGTCCGCGAACAGTTGCGGCAGATCGCGCGCATCGTGACGCAGCAGCACCGCCTGCCCCTTGACGCCGCTGCCCACGATCCGGCCAAGTTCTGCCGACAGGTCCAGCATCCCGCGATAGCCCGCAGCCCAGACCACAGCCCCCTCGTCCGGCGCCTGCGTCACAATCTCGCCGCCCAGCGCCACAACCGCCACCGCAAGCGACGCACAGGCCCCCCGTGGGTGCATCCGGCCGCTCAGCGTGTCATGCACAATCCAACCCGACGGGCTGGCAGGGGCCCATGCGCCAAAGGCATCCGCAGGCAGCACGTTCCAGACCGCACGCCCCTGCCACAGGGCGGCAGCGCCCAAAGCACGCGCCTGCGCCAATGCCAGCGCCCGTTCATCCGCAACCGGCTGCAACCGCCCCAATCGGCCATAGCCGGACGACAGACCCGACACTGCGTCAACACCCTGCCAGAACTCCTCTGCCATCATCAGGCTCTGAAACTGGAACTCTTTCTTTTCGTTCCAGTTTTCCGGCGTATGCGGTGCCAATGCGCCGACGATCCCGCCGCTTGACCCTGCGCCGACCCCATAGGGGTCAACAACGCGCACCCGCGCTCCCCGCACCGCACAGACATAGGCAATCGACAGGCCGAAAATCCCCGCCCCCCGAACCGTCACATCAGCCGTTGCCAAAGCCACACCTCTCTTCCATTGTCGCGCCTAACCAACCCCCGTTCTAGGGCATGACATGACCACAGGCCAGCGCGCAGAGATCGACTGGCGGGACGGCACCTTGCCCGTCTCGACCCGTTTCGACGACCCTTACTTCTCGGCCCACAACGGGCTTGAGGAAACGCGCCACGTGTTTCTGGCGGGCAATGGCCTGCCCGACAGGTTCCGCGCGGGATTTCACATTGCAGAACTGGGCTTTGGCACCGGATTGAACCTGTTCACCGCCCTCATCGCGTGGCGGCAGGCGGGGCACACCACCCCCCTGCACTTCACCAGCTTCGAGGCCTATCCGATGGACGCCGCCGATATGGACCGCGCCCTTTTGTCCTTCCCCGAGGCCCATGCAGTCGCCGCCCCCTTTCTTGCCGCATGGGCAAGGGGCGAAACAACCGTCACCACCCCCGACCTGCACGCGCAGATCATCATCGGCGACGCCCGCCGGACCCTGCGGGACTGGAAAGGCGCCGCCGACGCGTGGTTTCTTGACGGGTTTTCCCCTGCCAAGAACCCCGAACTCTGGGACGGCGCGCTGATGTCTCAGGTCGCGGAGCATACCGCCCCCCACGGCACATTCGCCACCTATACCGCTGCGGGCTTTGTGCGCCGCGCCTTGCAGGATGCGGGCTTTGCCGTCACCCGAGAGGCCGGATACGGTCGTAAAAGACATATGTCTCTCGGCAGGTTGGACCATTGAAATGACCCTTCAAAACACGCGCCTCGGCATCCTGTTGATGATCGCGACAACCTTTATCTTTGCCGTGCAGGACGGTATCTCGCGCCATCTCGGGGGCGAATACAACCTGCTGATGATCGTGATGATCCGCTACTGGTTCTTTGCCGCCTTCGTCATCACCATTGCCAGCCGCAAGGCCGGTGGCCTTCGCGCCGCAGTGACCAGCAAACATCCGGTGCTGCAAATCACGCGCGGGCTGCTTCTGGCACTGGAGGTTTGCGTGATGGTCTGGGCCTATGTCAAACTTGGCCTGATCGAAACCCACGCGGTTTTCACCTGCTACCCCTTGCTGGTCGCCGCCCTGTCAGGGCCTGTTCTGGGCGAGAAAGTCGGCTGGCGCCGCTGGACCGCCATCGCCATCGGTTTTGCAGGAATGATGATCATCCTGCAACCGGGGGCCAAGGTGTTCTCGCCGCTGGCGCTGGTGCCCTTTGCCGCCGCCTTCATGTTTGCGTTCTATGCGCTTCTGACCCGCTATGTGTCTCGTCAGGACAGCGCCGCGACCAGCTTTTTCTGGACAGGTATGTCGGGTGCGGTCGCATTGACTGCGGCCGGTCTGTGGTTCTGGGAACCCATAAGCCCCACCGACTGGGTCTGGATGGGCGCGCTGTGCCTGACCGCCGTTCTGGGGCACTGGTTGTTGATCCGCTGCTACGAGATGGCAGAGGCAAGCGCTGTGCAGCCCTTCGCCTATTTGCAACTTGTCTTTGTCTCGGCGATCGGCCTGACCGTCTTCGGCGAGACGCTGGACCTGAATGTGGCAATCGGGTCGGTCATCGTCGTCTGCGCGGGCCTGTTCACCCTCTGGCGGGCAAGGGTGGCCGCCAGCTAACGCGCCTTCAGCAGATCGGTCAGCCCCACCGGCCCCGCAACCCCCGACAATCTTGCGCGGTAGATCGGGATCGATTCCAGCACACGCATCACATAGTTTCGCGTCTCAGTGTATTGGATCGCCTCGATCCAGTCCACGGCATCCACCCCGGATGTGCGCGGGTCGCCCTGCTCGTTGATCCAGCGCTTCGGGCGGCTTGGCCCCGCATTATACGCCGCCGCGACCAGCACATAGGCATAGCCGAAATCACCCACCAGCTTGGCCAGATAGGCGCTTCCCAGCTTTGCATTGTAGTCCGGATCGCTCAGCAACCGATCCAGCGAAAAATCGACGCCGATCTCTCCGGCAACCTGCGCCGCGGTCTTGGGCATGATCTGCATCAACCCCCGCGCCCCGACGCCGCTGACGACCTTCGGGTTGAACTCGCTTTCACGCCGCGCGATCGACAGCGCCAGTTCTTTGGGCACCGGCAATTCCTGCCGGGCCAGATCGGTCACGGGGAAATACGCACGCGGCAGCACAACCCCCTGCGACGCCGCCTGCTTTGCGATCATCAGCGCCATATGCGGCTCGTTCAGCGAAAACGCCACCTCTGACAATTGCCCCAACTCCACCGGCCCCAGCGTCTCCGCCAGATGCACCAGAAACCGCTCTGCCAGATCCAGTTCTCCGGCGCGGTACAGCAGCATCGCCGCCTTGAACACCGAAGATCCGGTGAACGCTGCGCCGCTCCAGTCGGGGTAGGTCTCGGTGCCGGTCAGGGCCGGGTCCAACGGCAATCCCGCTTCCTCGGCCGCCAACAGCCCGTAGAAACTGCTCTGGTATTCCGCGCCAAAGGCATAGGCGGCCCGCGCCTGCTCTGTCTCGCCCAGCGCGGCATGGGCGCGCCCCTCCCAATAGGCGGCGCGGCCAAGGCTGATCGGCGATGACACCGCCACCCGCAACTTCCGGAAATGGCTCAGCGCGGTTTTGGGGTCTTGCAACTGGCGCAGGGCAATATACCCCGCCAGCCATTCCAGATCGGCATAGTCATTGCCCTCGGTCAGGAAATGCCGCGCCGCCAGACGGTAGGCGGTCTTGCCGTCCCCCTGCCGCATCGCAACACGCGCCAGAACCGCCCGCCAGCTGGCCCAGCGCGCCGGATCGCCCAGCGCCTCGGCACTCGTGCTCCGCTCCAATGCCAACACGATGGCACTGTCGTTCAGGCCCTTCTTCGCCCGCCACAAAAACCGCTCATAGGCCAGACCCGCATCGGATTTCAGCGCATCGGGCACCGCCGCCACCAGAATATCAACGCCTGGCGCATCGGCCCGCAGCCCCATCCGCGCCTTCGCCAGCGTCTGCCATTCGTCAGACACCCGCGGCAACATGCCCACCGCCCTTGCGCTTAACCCGCGCCACAGCAGCATATCCATCCGCGCCTGATCCTGCGCTGCAATCGTCGGGGCGTGACGCGCCACAAACGCGGCACTCTCGTCGTCCGTCAGGGGCAGGCCGCGCCACGCATTCGCGATCGCCGTTGCAGAGTTCCGAGGATTTCCCGCCGCCAGCAACGCCTCGGCCAGCCGCAATGCCCCCGCGCCGGTCTCGGGCTTGCCCACCCCGAAATAGGCGCGCACCTGATCGGGCGCCGCCCCCTCGGGGATCCGCGCCTCGCCCTTTTCGCGCAACAACGGCAGGCCGGGCCAATCGCCACGCCGCGCCAGAAACCGCTGATACTCGGCAAAACTGCCCTGTGACGCCCGCAATCTGTGCCACTGGATGATGTCTTCCGCCAGATCGCCCCCGCGGCGCGCCTGCGTGATCGCACCGTCCCAATCGCCCGTGCGCATGGTCTGCATCGCACCCCGCAACGCCGCCACACCCTCCTTGTCCTGCGCAACGGCAGGGGAAAGACCACATAGGACAAAGCTTAACATAAGGCAGAAACGCCGCATCATTTCAAAAATTCCGGAAAATTGGCCTGTTTTAGATCACACTACCCGTTCGCCCCTCGACATCAACTCACAAACTTGGCAACCGCTGCAATGGCGGCTAGGGTCCGCCGAAATCTCCACAGGGCGACTCAGCCCGAACAGCGAAAAGGATGCGCACCATGATCAAAGGGTCAAACGTTGCCCTGGTAACACCGTTGAAAGACGGCAAACTGGATCTTGATGCGCTGAAAAAGCTGGTCGAGTGGCACATCGCCGAAGGCACCCACGGAATCGTCCCCGTCGGCACCACCGGCGAAAGCCCGACGATGAGCCACGCAGAGCACGAACAGGTCGTCGAAGAGGTGGTCAAGGCCGTCGCGGGCCGCGTGCCGGTGGTTGCCGGTGCCGGATCAAACAACACGCTCGAAGGCATCCGCCTGATCCAGCACGCCGAAAAGGTCGGGGCCGATGCGGCGCTGGTCGTCACGCCCTACTACAACAAACCGACGCAGGCGGGCCTGATCGCGCATTTCACAGCCGTGCATGACTGCTGCACCCTGCCGATCATCATCTACAACATCCCGGGCCGGTCGGTTGTCGACATGTCGCCCGCGACGATGGGCGAACTGGCAAGGCTGCCGCGCATCATCGGCGTCAAGGATTCCACCGGCGACATCAGCCGTGTCTCCAAGCAGCGGATGACCTGCGGCGCCGATTTCGTCCAGCTGTCCGGCGAGGACGCCACCGCACTGGGCTTCAACGCCCATGGCGGCGTCGGCGCGATCTCGGTTACCGCAAACGTCGCCCCCCGGCTCTGCGCCGAATTCCAGACCGCAACGCTGGCGGGGGATTACGCCAAGGCGCTTGAGTATCAGGATAAACTGATGCCCCTGCATGACGCGATCTTCCTCGAGCCGGGCGTCGCCGGTGCGAAATACGCGCTCTCGCGGCTTGGCCTCTGCTCGGAAGAGGTCCGCCTGCCCCTCGTCGGTCTGACCGATGGCGTCAAAGCAAAAATCGAAGACGCCATGCGCTTTGCAGGGCTGATCAACTAATCCCTCTTCGCGCAAAAGAAAAAGAAAGAGAGTATTTTTTCCGAGAAGAGCCCCTTATATCTTCTTGGGAGAAATATCCTCGCGCGAAGCGCATCCACCCGAGGCCCGTCAGGGCCGAGATAAAAAGCGTCGCGCGGAACGCGCGTCCGCAACCCCGCGCCTCAGACGCCGCGATGCTTTTTCTTTTCCTCGACCTGTCCGATGCGGACATGGCGCATGACCTCGACCAGAACGACGGTCAAAAGCCCCATGTTCAGCAACCCGTTGGCGGCCGCCATACCCGCCAGCAGGCGCCACTCCTGCGGCAACAGAATGTCTCCGAATCCCAGTGTCGTGAAGGCCACCAGCGAAAAATAAACGGACGCCTCCATCGTCACAAACACCCCCAGAAACCAGAACGCAAAGGCCCATATCCACACGCCGATGGTCACCAGCCCCAGAATCCAGACCGCAGCAAGACATAAAACCAGCATCAGCTTGGGCCGGTGCGGTTCCCGGTTCAGCCAGGGACGCATATGGCCCATCAGATATTCAACCAGCCAGAAGCTGGTGCCGGCGATAATAATGCTGATCATCATCAGCAGGGTTCCAAGGGCAATCTGGATCAACATGCGGCGGGGCTTTCGTCAAACGGCAGGGTCAAGGATTAACGGCAGCTGCGGACTTTGTCTGCATGGTATGTGCATGCAAACTGTGTGTTTTGTGCATCGCCCGCAGCGCCCGTCTGGACTTCGCAGTCGCGCTCACCTATCTGACACGTATCATGGCCCAAGGTAAATCAGACCCCAATTACAAGATCATCGCCGAGAACCGGCGGGCGCGTTATGATTACGCGATCGAAGATGATGTTGAATGCGGCATCATGCTGCACGGGTCCGAGGTGAAATCCATGCGCCTTGGCGGATCGAACATCGCTGAAAGCTATGCCTCGGTCGAGGATGGTGAGTTGTGGCTGATCAACAGCTATGTCGCCCCCTATATTCAGGCCAAGACCTTCGGCCACGAAGAACGCCGCCGCCGCAAGCTGCTGGTCAGCCGCAAGGAACTTGCCCGCATGTGGCAGGCGATCGGGCGAGAGGGCATGACCCTTGTGCCGCTGGTCATGTATTTCAATCACAAGGGTCTTGTGAAATTGAAGATCGGTATCGCCAAGGGCAAAAAGAACGTCGACAAGCGCGAGACAGAGCAAAAGCGCGACTGGCAGCGTCAGAAGGCACGACTTCTGCGTCACAACTCCTGATTTTCCCCCTGAAATAAGATTGATCGATTCTCTTTTATAGGCGAGGCTTTTTGCAACCTACGCCTATGGGGTCGGGTGTCGGCATTTTTATATAATGATTTGGCCCTTCAGGAGGGATTTTAATGGAACAGCTTCTTATCGGTCTGGTGTCTGGCGCGGTCGGGGGGAACGTCGCGGGCGGCATTCTCAAGAACCTCAACCTTGGCCTTCTCGGGAATAGTATCGCAGGCCTCGTCGGTGGCGGTCTCGGCTCTCAGCTGATCGGCATGATGGGCGCGGGCGGCGCCATGGCGGACGCTGGCGGCGGCATGGATATGGCATCCATCATCAGTCAGGTCGCTGCGGGTGGCGTTGGCGGCGGCGTGATTATGGCGATCGTTGGTGTCGTCAAGAACATGATGGCCAAGTAATTCAGGCCCGGGCACCCGTTCGCGGGTGCCCGACCCTTGCAAGCGGCGGCCCCTCTCGCTAGGCATTTGCGTAGCTTTTGAAGGGGGAACACCATGTCCGGCACCGATCCGAAAACGCTCGTCTCGACCGATTGGCTGGCGCAGCATATCCATGATCCTGATCTGCGGATCATCGACGCGTCCTTTTACCTTCCCGATATGAACCGCGACGCCAGGGCCGAATACAGCGCGGGTCACATCCCCGGCGCCCGGTTTTTCGATATCGACGAGATTTCAGATCATCGCTCTGAACTGCCGCACATGGCCCCCCCGACCGAGAAATTCATGTCACGGATGCGGGCGATGGGCATTGGCGACGGGCATCAGGTTGTTGTCTATGACGGGGCCGGCCTGTTTTCCGCCGCCCGCGTCTGGTGGCTGTTTCGCCTGATGGGCAAGATGGACATCGCCGTTCTGGACGGCGGCTTTCCCAAGTGGCAGGCCGAGGGCCGCGCGATCGAGGATATGCCGCCGATGGTCCGCGACCGCCACATGACCGTGTCGCGCCAGAACCAGATGGTCAAGGATGTGACACAGGTTGCTGCCGCATCAAAGCTGCGCGACTACGAGATCATCGACGCGCGGTCGCCCGCACGGTTCCGAGGGGAAGAGCCCGAACCGCGCAAGGGCCTGCGCGCGGGCCATATTCCGAACTCCAGAAACGTTCACTACAAGACCTTGCTGAATGACGACGGCACCCTGAAATCTGCGGCGCAGATCCGGGCCGTGTTCGAGGCGGCAGGTGTCGATCTGTCAAAGCCCGCGATCACGACATGCGGGTCGGGCGTCACTGCCGCGATCCTGTCCCTTGGGCTGGAACGGATCGGCAAGACGAATCACGCGCTCTATGATGGATCATGGGCGGAATGGGGCATGTTCCCCGATCTTAAAGTCGCAAAAGGGTAGTCCGCGATGCTTTCCAATTTGAAACTGCAACCACAAGACAAGATCCTGCAACTGATCCAGATGTTCCGCGAGGATCCGCGCGATACAAAGATCGACCTTGGCGTGGGTGTCTACAAGGACGCGAACGGCCTGACCCCTGTGATGCGGGCCATAAAATCGGCAGAGCAGCAGTTGTGGCAGTCCGAGACGACAAAGTCCTATACCGGCCTTGCAGGCGAACCCGCCTATCAGGACGCGATGATAGGTCTGGTCCTTGGGGCTGCCGTTCCGCGCAACCGGATCGCCGCTGCCGCCAGCGTGGGGGGCACGGGCGCCATCCGTCAGGCGCTGGAACTGGTGCGGATGGCGTCCCCCGATGCCACCATCTGGATCTCGAACCCGACATGGCCGAACCACCCGTCGATTATCAAATATCTCGGGATGAAGATGGCCGAATACCGCTATTTCGACGCGGACAGCGGCGCGGTCGATTTCGACGGCATGTGCGAGGATCTGGCACAGGCCAAGGCGGGCGATGTGATCCTGTTGCACGGTTGTTGCCACAATCCGACCGGCGCAAACCTGAACATGACCCAATGGTCAGAGGTCGTGCGAATCCTGCAAGCCACGGGCGCCACGCCGTTCATCGACATCGCCTATCAGGGTTTTGGCGACGGGCTGGAGGAAGACGCCGCCGCGACGCGGCTTGTGGCCTCTTCCGTCCCCGAATGCCTGATCGCGGCAAGCTGTTCCAAGAACTTCGGGATTTACCGTGAACGGACCGGCATCCTGATGGCGATAGGCGAAACCGCCGCCAGCCAGCCTGTGACGCAGGCCAACCTTGCATTCCTCAACCGCCAGAATTTCTCCTTTCCGCCCGATCACGGGGCGCGGCTGGTCACGATGATCCTGACCGACGACACCCTGCGAACCGAATGGCAGACAGAGCTGGAGCAGGTCCGCCTTGGCATGCTGTCCCTGCGGACGCAGCTGGCCGATGCGCTGCGCGTGGCCTCGGGCTCTGACCGGTTCGGCTTTCTGGCGCAGCATCGCGGCATGTTCTCGCGGCTTGGCACCACGCCCGAGATGGTTGAAAAGCTACGGGCAGAGCACGGGATTTATATGGTAAGCGACAGCCGCATGAACATTGCGGGCCTGAATGCACGGACCATTCCGATTCTGGCCAAGGCCATCATCGACTGCGGCATCTAGGCGTTTCGCAGCAGGAACCGGAACACAGAAAAACCGGCGGGAGCATTTCCCGCCGGTTTTTTTGCAGGTAAGGGTTTGAGCCTTAGTTGTGATAGGCGGATTCGCCGTGCGAGCTGAGGTCGAGACCCTGACGCTCTGCTTCCTCGGGAACACGCAGACCGATCAGCATGTCGACCAGCTTGTACAGGATCAGCGACACCACACCACACCACACGATCGTGATTGCGACAGCTTCGATCTGAATCCAGGTCTGACCCGCGATCGAGTAATCGTCGCCACCCGTGCCGCCCAGTCCGGGTGCCGTGAAGATACCCGTGCCAACCGCACCGATGATGCCGCCGATGCCGTGCACACCAAAGACGTCAAGGCTGTCGTCATAGCCGAACCTGATCTTCACCGATGCGACGAAGAAATAGCAGGCCCCCGAGGCAATCGCACCCAGCGCGATTGCGCCGATCGGACCGACGGACCCTGCGGCAGGTGTTACTGCAACCAGACCGGCAACCATGCCCGACGCTGCACCCAGCATAGAGGCTTTACCGCGGATCAGGCCCTCGATCAGCGACCATGCCAGAATGGCACCGGCGGTGGCTGTGAAGGTGTTGATCATGGCAAGCGCTGCGCCGCCCGATGCTTCGAGGTTGGAACCGGCGTTGAAACCGAACCAGCCGACCCACAGGATAGATGCACCGACCATAGTCAGTGTCATCGAGTGGGGCGCCATCATGTCTTTGCCCAGACCGACGCGCTTGCCGACAAGGATCGAACCGATCAGCGCCGCGATACCTGCGTTGATGTGAACAACAGTGCCGCCGGCAAAGTCGAGCGCGCCCATGTTGAAGATCAGGCCGGACGCATCCCATACCATGTGGGCAATCGGGAAGTAGGCGAAGGTGACCCAAAGCGCGACAAACAACAAAACAGCCGAGAATTTCATCCGCTCTGCAAAAGCGCCGATGATCAGGGCGGGTGTGATTGCGGCAAAGGTCATCTGGAACGCGATGAACACATATTCCGGGATCATCACGCCTTCGGTAAAGGTCGCGGCCATGCTGTCCATATTGACACCGGCAAGGAACAGCTTGCCAAATCCGCCCCAGTAGGGGCTTGTGCCGCCACCGAAGGCCATCGAGTAACCAAAGACCACCCAGATCACCATGACCATCGCCGTAATCAGCGTGGTCTGCATCAGAACGGACAACATGTTTTTCGTCCGCACAAGGCCACCGTAGAACAGGGCAAGGCCCGGCAGGATCATGAACAGCACCAGAATGGTGGACAGCATCATGAACGCGACATCGCCTTTGTCCATCGTCTCGGTAACGACAGTCGTGTCCTGTGCCAGGACCATGGCGGGCAGCAACACCATCGGCGCGGCATATCCCAGTATTTTCTTCAAGTTCGACATGGTTTCAATTTCCCTTCAAAGGCCAGGTCACAAAGCGTCGTCGTTCGTTTCGCCGGTGCGCACACGCACAGCGCTTTGAACGTCCAGCACAAATATCTTGCCGTCGCCGATCTTGTCGGTCTTGGCGGTGGTTTGGATGGTCTCGACGACCTGATCGGCCATCGCAGAGGAGACAACGATCTCCAGTTTTACTTTTGGCACAAAGTTCACCGCGTATTCCGCGCCACGGTAGATTTCCGTGTGACCCGACTGAGAGCCGAAACCTTTGATCTCTGTTACCATCATGCCCCGCACGCCAATGGCGGTCAGCGCCTCGCGGACCTCCTCCAGCTTGAACGGCTTGATTGCTGCTATGATGAGTTTCACGTCGTACCCCTTCCGTTTTCCAGACACCCGCTTCAGGGCACCCCTGCAAGACTAGTGGCGCGGTCTTGGGCATCGCTCAAGCAAGGAGCGGGGTAAAAACAGGCGGATTCATATGTAAGTTGCACAATTTTTGCACAAATTGCATTAAGTGATTAAAAAATAGGCCGTGTGAAAAAGGGAATCGGCCTTCGCTTGCATCTCTACATTTCCGCGCGGGCAGGATATTGTGCCACAAAAGACGACAATCCTTTGAGCATCGAGTTAGGCACGACATGAGCGGAACAGGTAAAAAACGCACACCACTGGTTGCTGATCGCCGGTATTCCGCCAAGGCAGCGCAGCCCAAAAAGGCCGCCCCCACCAAGACCGCAGCCAGAAAGACCGCCACCCGGCGCAAGCCCGGGCGCAAGATGAACCCCGTTGCGGGCTTTTTTGTCGGGATCATTCGTTGGGTGCTACGTCTTGTCTGGCGGATTGGCTGGCGCGTCGGGGCAGTTGTGTCTTTGATACTGGCCGCGGGTGTCTTTTACTTCTACTCAACCCTGCCGCCCGTGACATCGCTGCTCGACGCGCGAACGCGTGGCTCCGTCACGCTTCTGGACAAGGACGGTGCCGTTTTCGCATGGCGCGGTGACCAGTTTGGCGGCCAGATCAGCGCGACAACGGTCTCGCCCTATCTGAAGAACGCCGTCGTCGCGACCGAGGACAAGCGATTCTACCAGCATATCGGCGTCAGCCCGCGCGGCATCCTTGGCGCGATCCGCATCAACCTGAGAGAGGGGCGCGGCCCGTTGTCGGGCAACGGCGGCTCGACCATCACGCAGCAAACCGCAAAGCTATTGTGCATCGGGGTCGATTTTGACCCGAAGGCCGGGATAACAGAGGCAAAATTCGAATCCGACTGCCGCGAGGGGTCACTTTGGCGCAAGATCAAAGAGGTCACCTATGCGTTGGCGATGGAGGTCAAATATACGAAGAACGACATCCTGACCATCTATCTGAACCGCGCCTATCTGGGGGCCGGCGCACGCGGGTTCGAGGCCGCGTCGCAGCGATATTTCGGAAAGTCCGCAGCGAATGTTGCCCCGCAAGAGGCCGCTATGCTGGCAGGCCTTCTGGTCGCGCCGTCCTATTTCGCGCCCACCCGCAGTCTTGAACGTGCACGGGGCCGCGCCGAGGTCATTCTGGGGCTGATGCAGGATCAGGGCTATCTGACCAAGGCCGAAGCCGCCGCAGCCAAGGAAAACCCGGCGCAACTATCCGCTGCGGCAGAAGCCCGCGCAGGGGGGTATTTCGCGGATTGGGTGATGGAAAGCGGCCCGTCTTTCCTGACACGCGAAACCACCGAGGACGTGATCATCCGCACCACGTTGGATCAGCGCATCCAGAAGGCGGCGGAAACCGCGCTGGATGATATTTTTGACACCAAGGTCAAAGACGGATCAAAAGCGCAGGCCGCGATCGTCATCATGTCGTCCGATGGCGCGGTGCGCGCCATGGTCGGCGGACGCAAAAGTCAGGTCTCGGGGGCGTTCAACCGTGCGACGCAGGCGTTGCGCCAGACCGGATCGGCGTTCAAGCCCTTCGTCTACGCGACCGCGCTTGAACTGGGATACAACTACAATGACATCATCCTCGATGGTCCCTTAACGCTTCAGGTTCCGGGGTCGGGCAGCTATTCCCCCAAGAACTATGGCAACAAATACTATGGCCGCGTCACCCTGACCGAGGCTTTGCAGGAATCGATGAACACCGCTGCCGTCCGCGTGGCGACGGGTGTCGGGCTGGACAAGGTGCGCCGCATCGCGTCTGATTTTGGCATAAAAAGCGACCTTGCCGCCGGACCCGCCCTTGCCTTGGGGTCATCGGAATCGACCCTGATAGAGATGACAGGCGCCTACGCGGGCATCCTGAACGGCGGCAGCAGCGTCAGCCCCTACGGGCTGGTCGAACTGCGGCTTCAGGGGGAAAAGACCACATTGATGGGGCAGGATGGCGGGCTTGGAGAGCGCGTGATTTCTGCCGAGGCAGCGCAACAGCTGATCTACATGATGGCGCAGGTTGTCGAAAAAGGCACGGGCCAACGCGCCCGGTTGCCTGATCGGCAGGCCGCCGGCAAAACCGGCACGACACAGGCCGCGCGGGATGCCTGGTTCATCGGTTTCACCGCCGATTACGTCGCGGGCGTCTGGATGGGCTACGACGACAACCGCCCCCTGTCAGGCGTGACGGGCGGAGGCTTGCCCGCTGAGATCTGGCGCGAAACGATGGTGCGTGTGAACGAGGGCGTTCCGCCAAGCGCCTTGCCTATGATCACCCCAGCGCCCGCAGCCGCCATGCCCCAACCGCAGCAACAAGCCAACGACCCCAATGGCAACAGGCAGGATACCGGCGCCGAAAAGGTGCTGCTGGATGTGCTTCGGTCGATACTGGGGGGCGGAAACTGACGATCAGGGTGCGGGCGTAAAATCGTTGGCAACGGCATCAGCCACCAATTCCGCTTCTGTGCAGCGGTTATAGCGGAAGGCATAGCCGTTCCAGACCATGATAAGCCCACCATCGGGGGCCGACATAAGCAGGGCGCGGGCGGTCCAGCCATCGTTCTCGACGTCGCATTCCATGTCATACAGAAACGCGTTCATATCCCGCACATTGACGGGGTTGGACATGGTGCAGGATGCGTTAACCCCGTAAAATACCCCGTCCGCTATTTTCAACGCGCCGCCGTCTTCGCCCACGCGCAGACAATCCCCGACGGCAGTTTGCTTGTAGACACCGTCAAACTGGTCCGCCGCCGCCGCAGCAGTGCACTGCGCAAATTGCAGGGTCGCCACTATGATGGCAACGGTGCGCAACCGCGCCGCTAGCCCGCTCTTTTCAGATCGGCGACCATCGCATCAAAGTCACCGTTTCTGCGGTCAAGCATCGCGCCAATTTCGGTTCTTTCCGTCAGAAGCATGTTGATCCCCTCGATGAACAGGTTGAAAAACAGGTTTCGGCCCGACTGGTCTGACACCAGAAAGGTCACATCAAACGGTGCTTCGCCCTTGAGGTATGCGGTCGTTCTGACTTCGTAAAAGCTTTTGACCTTCTTGGCTTCGTTCACTTCGATCCTGCCGCCGATAAACTCGCGGAAACGCTTGCCGTATTTGCGGGAAATATACCCTTGGAATGCCTGTGTGAACGCACGCATCTGCGCGGCACTTGCGGATCGCGCATCGGCCCCCAGCGCGTAACGCGCAATCGTGGGTACATCGCTGTATTTCACAAACAGACGCTCGAAATCGGCGATCATCTGGCTTTCGCTTTGGCCGGAACTGATGACACGGTTGATTTCGTCCACAACGGAACTGATAAGCGCGCGCGCCTCGGCCGTGTTCAATGCGAAGGCTGGAAAGGGCGATGCCACAACAGCGACGGCGGCAGCGGCACTGCCCAGAACGGCACGACGGGTCAGGTTATTGCGCATAGGGGTCCTCGTACGGGTCAACATAATCATCGGCGACAGCACTGCCCAATTCGAACCGGCGGCTTTGCAGATACAGAATACGCGCCTGAGCATAACCATCAGCACTATCATAGAATATAGAGTCGACCGTGCCGGCGAAACGATAGCGATCACCAAGACGTGATCCGACCTTTGCAGCAGGAAGGATCCGGGACTCCGGGGGTGACAGGGCGTAGCTTAACGGGTTGGTGAACAGGTCCACGACCGATCCAACGGCATCCCGCGTTGTGGACGGGCCCAACAGGGGAATAACCAGATAGGCCCCCTCTTTCGCCCCCCAGACGTGCAATGTCTGACCGAAATCGGCACGCTCCTTGGGAAGGCCCATCTCGGTTGCGGGGTCAAGCAAACCAGCAAAGCCGAACAGTGTATTCACCGCAAATCGCAGGACATTCGTGCTTGCCCCTTTGACATCGCCTTGCAGCACGTTGTTCACAAAGTCGGCAGGCACACCAAAATGCGACGACAGGTTGCTGACGCCGCTGCGCGCCGGTTCCGGAACGATTGCCCCGTAGGCCTGCGATGTTGGCCGTATGATCACCCTGTCAACTTCTACCAATGTCTTGAAACGGGCGCGGTTGGCCGCCTCGTAGGGATCATTGATGCCGGTCGCCAGTTGTCGCTCAGCGCATGCCGCAAGCGACAAAAGACAGATTACAGCCCCACAGCGGAATACCGTCATTGATTTGAAAAATTTGAAGGCTAACAATGGAATACTCTACTTCTAATTCGTAGGTTTCATAAGGTAACGTGCATATCATATATCCCTCGTAGCTGGAATGGGAAACCATCCGCACAGCGGTTCGACGGAAAAGTGACACGGCGGTTTTCGGGGCAATTCTAGAAACAAGGAATTTAGACGTGATGCGGCAGACGAATCAGGATGTCGGCCTTGCCGAGCTAAGAGCCATTCGAAAAGAAAGCAGGGGCCTGTATTGGACTGTCGCCGTTTTCAGCTTTTTCGTGAACCTGCTGATGCTGACCGGGCCGCTTTACATGCTTCAGGTCTATGACCGCGTTCTGGGAAGCCGTTCGGTGGAAACCCTTATGGCGCTGTCGATCCTTGTTGCGTTTTTATATGGCATGATGGGCATTCTGGATTTCACGCGCGCCCGCATCTTGGCCCGTATCGGTGCGCGGTTCCAGTCGCGGCTGGATCAGCGCGTCTTTGCCGCCGTGCTTAACCGATCAGCAATATCCCAATCCGGAACGGTTCCCAACGCGCTGCGCGACCTTGAATCTGTGCAGCGGCTTTTGTCCTCGCCAGTTCTGACGGCGCTATTCGACATTCCCTGGACCCCGTTTTTCCTGTTCGGCATCCTGATATTCCACCCGTGGATGGGCATTTTGGCCATTCTGGGCGGTGTGCTTTTGATTACCATCACCATATTGAACCAATGGGCGACAAAGCAGCCTATGCAAAATGCCAATCAATCGCTTGTCACCGCCGAGCTTCTGTCAGAGCAGCTGCGGTCAGAGGCAGAAATGGTTCACAGTCTGGGCATGCGCGGTGCCGCGTTCGAGCGTTGGAACAGGGTGCGCGCGCATTCTCTGGACCAGTCGATTCTGTCCAGTGACAGGACGGGTATGTTCACGGCCACGTCTAAAACCCTGCGGTTGTTCCTGCAATCCGCCATGCTTGGCCTCGGGGCATATCTGGTCCTGAAGGGAGAGTTGACGGCGGGCGCCATGATCGCCTCGTCGATCCTGCTGGGGCGTGCCCTGGCGCCGATCGAGCTTGCCATCGGGCAATGGGCCGTCGTGCAGCGCGCCTCAAAGGGCTGGGCCTCGCTGTCAGAGCTTTTGTCGGTCACTCCAAAAGACGGGCCGCGCACCAAACTTCCCGTGCCCAAGGCGCGGCTTGAGGTGCATCAGGCAACAATCATCCCCCCCGGCGACAAACAGGCAGCGTTGCGCATGGTGTCCTTCTCGCTCCAGCCGGGACAGGCCATGGGCGTGATCGGGGCAAGCGGCGCGGGCAAGTCCACCCTTGCGCGTGCCCTGACAGGGGTCTGGCGCCCGGCGGGGGGCACGATCCGGCTGGATGGTGCGACGCTTGACCAATACGACCCCGACGTTCTGGGTAGCTATATCGGGTATCTGCCGCAACGGGTGCAGCTTTTCGACGGCACGATCAAGGAAAACATCGCCCGCCTGCAAAGCAACCCGGACGATGCCGCAGTCGTGAAGGCCGCCAAAAAGGCCGCCGCCCACGAGATGATCCTGAAACTGCCCGATGGCTATGACACGCGCGTTTCGGTTGCCGGCGGGCGCCTGTCCGGCGGGCAGGTCCAGCGCATCGGGCTGGCCCGCGCGATGTATGGCGACCCCGTCATTCTGGTGCTGGACGAGCCCAACTCGAACCTCGACAACGAGGGATCAATGGCACTGAACGCCGCGATAAAAGACATGAAAGCCGAAGGGAAATCCGTCATGATCATGGCCCACCGCCCTTCGGCCATTCAGGAATGCGACACGCTGCTTGTCCTTGACGGTGGCCTGCGCAAGGCCTTTGGCCCCAAGGACGACGTGTTGCGCGAAATGGTACAGAACCATTCCGAAATCCTGCAAAAAACCGGCCCCGGAGGCGTATCATGAAAAGCCCCGTGAAACCCTGGTCCGTGCGCGGCCCCGTAGCGGCCGGCCTTTTGACCCTTCTGGTTCTGGTCGGCGGATTTGGCACATGGTCGGTGATGACCAACATTTCGGGCGCGATTATCGCGGGCGGCCAGATAGAGGTCGAACAGAACCGCCAGATCGTTCAGCATCCCGATGGCGGTGTGGTCGCGGCCATTCTGGTCAGTGAAGGCGATACAGTGAAAGAGGGCGACCTGCTGCTGCAACTCGACTCGACGCAGCTCAAGTCCGAATTGTCGGTGGTCGAGGGAGAGCTGTTCGAGGTGCGCGCCCGCCGTGGGTTGCTGGAGGCAGAGCGCGACGGCGCGTCAGAAATCACCTTTGACCCGCTTTTGCTGGACCGTGCGCAAACGAACCCCGAGGTGAAATCGCAAATGCTGGGGCAGGTAAGCCTGTTCAACGCAAGGCTTGAATCCGAGAACCGCGAGATCGACCAGCTTGGCAAGCGGCGCAGCCAGATTGCCAATCAGATCGAGGGCATTGTGGCGCAGGAACAGGCGCTTGAAACCCAGGTTGCCCTGATCGACCAGGAACTGGGCAACCAGCAAGAGCTGCTGGACAAAGGGCTGGCGCAGGTGACCCGCGTGCTGACCTTGCAGCGCGAACAGGCCCGCCTTCTGGGCACTGTGGGCGAGTTGACCGCGTCCAAGGCCGAGGCAGAGGGCCGCATAACCGAGATCGACATCGAGATCCTGAAGCTAGGCAGCAAAAAGCGCGAAGATGCCATCACCCGGCTGCGCGATATCGAATTCCGCGAACTGGAACTGGCGGAAAAGCGGCGCAACCTGCTGGAGCGCCTGTCCCGTCTCGACATCCGTGCGCCCGTGTCAGGCATCGTCTACGACATGAAGGTCTTTGCGCTGCGGTCCGTCATACGCCCTGCGGACCCCGTGCTTTACCTTGTGCCGCAGGACCGTGCCTTGGTGATCGCCGCCCGCATCCCGCCGATTCACATCGACAAGACCTTTGTCGGGCAAGAGGTCATCCTGCGCTTTTCCGCCTTTGATGCCCGCACCACACCAGAGCTGACAGGAAGGGTCACGCAGATTTCAGCGGATGCGTTTATCGACGACCGGACGCAGGCCGCATTCTACCGCGCGACAATCGTTCTTCTGGACGGCGAGGTGGAAAAGCTGCCCGGTGATCTGGGCCTGATCCCCGGCATGCCCGTCGAGGCGTTCATCAAGACCGCCGACCGGACGCCGATCGCCTTTCTTCTGAAACCACTGACCGACTATTTTGCAAAGGCGTTCCGCTAAACCGGACTTTCCGGTTTCGCGCGGCGCGCATCCCCGTTAGCGTTCCGTGAATTCCAATTGTGAAAGGACACGATATGTCTGAAACGTTCGAAACCCGTCTGGCCGATCTTGGCGTCACGCTGCCAAACGCTCCGGCACCTGCGGCCAATTATGTGCCCTATGTGCAGGTCGGGGATATTGTCCATGTCTCGGGCCAGATCTCGAACGGGCCCGACGGATTCATCATCGGGCGCCTTGGCGATACGATGGATGCAGCCCAGGGTGCCGCCGCCGCCAAACACTGCGCGATCAGCCTGTTGGCGCAGGTCAAAGCCGCGTGCGGTGGTGATCTGGATCGGCTGGTGCGGGTAATAAAGCTGACCGGATTCGTGAACTCGACCGCCGATTTCACCGATCAGCCCAAGGTGATCAACGGCGCGTCGGATTTCATGGTGGACGCATTGGGTGACGCGGGCCGGCACGCGCGCTCTGCCGTCAGTGCGGCGTCCTTGCCGTTCGGGGTCGCCGTCGAAATCGAAGGCATCTTTCAAATAAAATGACCCCGCTTCCCGCTGCGTTTCTGACAACACCCATCGCCCACCGCGCCTATCATGATCGCGCGGCGGGTCGGCCCGAAAATTCGCGCGGCGCCATCCGTGCCGCAATCGAGGCCGGCTATGGCATAGAGATCGACGTGCAGCTGTCCGCCGACGGACAGGCGATGGTGTTCCATGACTATGACCTTGGACGCCTGACCGGACAGTCCGGCGCGGTTCGGATGCGCAGCGCGGCAGAGCTGTCCGCGATCCGGCTGAAAGATGCCCCCGACGGCATCCCGACCCTGCCAGAGGTTCTGACGATCATTGGCGGCAAAGTGCCCCTGTTGATCGAGATAAAGGATCAGGACGGCGCGATGGGCCCGGACGTTGGCCCGCTGGAAAAGGCAACCGCCGACGCCTTGCAGAACTATCACGGCCCGGTCGCGGTCATGTCGTTCAATCCCCATGCGGTGGCCGCGTTTCATGCCGCCGCCCCGGACATCCCCGTCGGCCTGACCACCAGCGCCTTTGACGCTGCGGATTGGGCACCGGTGCCTGCGCATGTCTGCAACCGGCTGCGCGACATTCCCGATTACGACCGCACCCATGCCGGTTTCATTAGCCACGAAGCCCGCGATCTGAACCGCCCGCGCGTGGCGCAACTGAAAATGCAGGGCGCTGCGATCTTGTGTTGGACCATCAAAAGCCGGAAGTCCGAGGAGGAGGCCCGCAAGATTGCCGACAACGTGACCTTCGAGGGATATCCAGCCGCCATTCCCCCTGCTTGACCCCGCAGCGTCCAGCACCACCTATTAGGCAAAGGCGGATGGAACAGATGAGCAGCCGACAGATTGAAATCACCGTGCATACCTCGGTGTCCGAGGTGCCCGCAGCCCAGTGGGATGCCTGCGCGTGCCCCGAGGTGGCGGATGGCGGTCGCCCCTATGACCCCTTCACCACCCACCGGTTCCTGAAAGCGCTGGAGGACAGCCATTCCGTTGGCGCGGGCACCGGCTGGACCCCCCGCATTCTTGCCGCACATCTGGATGATCAACTGATCGCCGTTGCGCCGCTTTATTCCAAATCCCACAGTCAGGGCGAGTATATATTCGACCACAACTGGGCCAATGCGTTCGAGCGGGCGGGGGGGCGATACTATCCGAAACTGCAACTGGCCGTGCCCTTTACCCCCGCCACAGGTCGCCGTCTGCTGACGCGAACGGGTTTCGAGACCATAGGTCAAGCGGCGCTTGTGCAGGGGGCGGTGCAGCTGGCCTCTGAACATGGGCTGTCATCGCTGCATATCACCTTTTGCACAGAGACCGAGGCGCAGGCAGGGGCAGCCATGGGGTTGATGCCGCGGACCAGCCAGCAGTTCCATTGGGAGAACAACAACTACCGCGATTTCGACGCGTTCCTTGACACAATGTCATCGCGCAAGCGCAAGAATATCCGGCGGGAACGGGCGCAGGCCAATGACTTTGGCGGCAGCATCCACACCCTGACCGGCGACCAGATCCAGCCGGAACACTGGGATGCCTTCTGGGTTTTCTATCAGGACACCGGATCGCGTAAATGGGGCACCCCCTACCTGACCCGGGCGTTCTTTGATCAGGCCCAAGAACATCTGCGCGACGATATTCTTCTGGTCATGGCAGAACGGGACGGAAAATGGGTCGCCGGTGCGCTGAATTTCATCGGGCGCGATGTGCTTTACGGTCGCTACTGGGGGTGCGTTCAGGACCACCCCTGCCTGCACTTCGAACTGTGCTACTATCGCGCCATTGAATTTGCCATCGACCACGGCCTGAAGCGCGTCGAGGCGGGCGCACAGGGCGAACACAAACTGGCACGCGGCTATTTGCCGGTCACGACCCACTCGCTGCACTGGGTCGCCGACCAGGGATTTGCCGAGGCCATCGCACAATATCTGCGGGCCGAACGCGCCGCTGTGGACCAAGAGATCGAAATCCTGACGTCCTACGGGCCGTTCAAACGCCAACCACCGGAGGACGAATGACCGACAAATTAAGCGCGGAAGCCCGCAATACAGACCTGCCCCCCCTGTTTCAGACCGGCTGGGCCATGGTCGAAGGCCGTGATGCCATCCGGAAAACATTCATATTCCCGAACTTCGTAGAGGCGTTCGGGTTCATGACGCGATCCGCCCTTTGGGCAGAAAAACTGAACCACCACCCCGAATGGTCGAATGTCTACAAAACAGTCGTCGTGACATTGGCCACACATGACGTAGACGGGCTATCGGCCCTTGACGTCAAACTCGCCCGGAAAATGAACCAACTCGATGGACAATAGATGCAGGATGTACTGACAACGGAAATATGGAACGGGAAAACCCTGGGCGATCTTCTGACGCTGGAGTTTCTTGCGGCGACATTCGGCAACGTGCTGACAGCGATCACCATTCTGGTGGCCGGCCTTGTCGTGGCGGGCTGGCTGCGGCGGCGCGTGGAACGGATCGGCGCATCGCATGCGCGTCTGGACGACACATTGTTCGACTTTCTGGGCAACATTGTCTGGTATGCGGTAATCGGCTTTGCGCTGCTGTTTGTGTTGAACACGTTCGGCATCCAGACGACCTCTTTCGTCGCCGTGATCGGTGCGGCGGGTCTGGCCATTGGTCTGGCGCTGCAAGGCACCCTGTCGAATGTCGCGGCGGGCGTGATGATCATCATGTTCCGCCCGATCAGGATCGGTGATTTTGTCGACATCAACAGCCAGATGGGCACGGTAAAGCATATCTCGCTGAACTATACCGAACTGGCCTCGATCGGGAACGTGCAGATCATCGTTCCGAATTCCGCCGTTTGGGGAAACACCATCACCAACTATTCCGCCTATCCGGTGCGCCGCGCCGAATGGACGTTCGGGGTGGGGTATGGCGCGAACCTGAAGCAGGCCGAAGACGTGGTCCGCACAACCATCATGGGCGATCCCCGGTCCAAGACAGACCCCGCACCGTTCATTCAGGTGAACAACCTTGGCGATTTTTCGGTGGATTTTCTGGTGCGCGTCTGGTGCGACAGCGCAGATTATTTTGCCTATCAGGCCGATATGAAACGGCAGGTCAAAGAGGCGCTGGATGCGGCGGGGGTCGATATTCCCTTTCCGACGCGCCGCATCCTTCAGGCGGCAGAGTAACAATCCGAATAGGAAAGGGCGCCGACATGGGCGCCCTTTTACGTCAGATTTCCTGCAGCAATGCCTCTCCGGTGGACACCGCGCAAACGCCGGGTTCATCAAGTTGCAGCGTTGTAACCACGCCATCCTCGACCAGCGCGACATACCGTCTGGACCGGTCATAAAACCCGACATGCGGCGCCGAGTAGTTCATGCCGACCGCTTTTGTAAAGCTGCTGTCTGCATCCGCCAGCAGCGTGATCCCTGCGGCCGTCGCCCCCGTAGTTTCACCCCAAAGCCGCATGATGTGGACATCATTGACCGAAATGCAGATGATCTCATCCACGCCCTTCGCGTCGAACTGTGCTTTTGTCCGGATAAAACTGGGCATATGGGCGGAATCGCAGGTTGGCGTGAACGCGCCCGGCAAGGCAAAGATCACAACTTTGCGGCCTGCCAGCTTTTCACCCAGTGCCACAGTTTCAGGGCCGTCCGGCCCCATCTGGATCAGGTTGGAATCAGGCAGGCGCTGGCCAACTGAAATAGACATATCGTTTCCTTTTCAAATCGGGCCGGTTCGCGCAGCCGAAGGCAATGAACGAGCCCTGTTTCCAGAGCCCGCCCACATTCAGATCGCCGCCAGCAACTGCTCGCCGGTGGACACATCGCACACGCCGGGTTCGTCTACGTTCACCGCCGTGACGACGCCGTTCTCGATCACAGCCGCATAGCGGTTCGACCGATCCACCAGACCGATGGGTTTCGCGGTGAATTCCATACCAAGCGCCTTGGTAAAGGAGGCATCGGCGTCGCCCAGCAAGGTAATGCCAGCCGCGGTCGCGCCTGTCGCCTCGCCCCATGCCTTCAGCACGAACGGGTCGTTGACGGCAATGCAGATGATTTCTTCAACGCCCTTGGCCTTGAACTGCTCTGCCGTGCGGATAAAGCTGGGGATGTGGATCGTGCTGCAAGGGCCGGTAAACGCGCCGGGAAGGCCGAAAACAACCACTTTGCGGCCAGCCAGCTTGTCGCTCAACTTTACGATTTCGGGGCCGTTTTCGCCCATCACGCTCATGTCTGCGTCTGGAAGTGTATCACCAATTGAAATTGTCATTACGATCCCCTGTTTGATTGCCTTTACCTTATCGGCCCATATAGTGTTCGGGTCTAGGTGCGACCAGTATTGAAAGCAAAGATATGTCCCACATCGTCGTTATCGGGGCCGGTCAGGCCGGTTCTTCGCTGGTCACAAAGCTGCGCACATTGGGGTTTGATGGCGACATCACCCTGATCGGGGCCGAATCTGCCCCCCCCTATCAGCGCCCGCCCCTGTCAAAGAAATATCTGCTGGGAGAGATGGAACTGGAGCGGCTGTATCTGCGCCCCGAACAGTTTTACGCCGACCAGAACATCACCTTGCGCCTTGATGCGCCCGTGACGGCGATTGATCCCGCAGCAAAGACCGTGACGATCGGGGCGGACGTCATTCCCTACGATCAGCTTGCGCTGACAACGGGTTCCGACCCGCGCCGCCTGCCCGCCAGCATCGGTGGCGCGCTTGACGGCGTGTTCACCGTGCGCACCCTGGCCGATGTCGATGCCATGGCGCCTGCGTGCAAACCCGGTGCGCGTGCGCTGATCGTGGGCGGCGGCTATATCGGGCTGGAGGCGGCAGCGGTGGCCACCCGTATGGGCGTCCGCGTGACGCTTGTGGAAATGGCCGACCGCATCCTGCAACGTGTCGCGGCCCCCGAAACCTCGGACTATTTCCGGGCGCTGCACCTGTCCCATGGCGTCGATATCCGCGAGGGCGTGGGCCTTGACCGCCTGTTGGGCGACGGCCATGTCAGTGGCGCGCGCCTGACCGACGGAACAGAGATTGCAGCCGATTTCGTCATCGTTGGCGTTGGCGTCACACCGTCAAGCGCCCTGGCAGAGGCGGCTGGCCTGACAATGGAAAACGGCATCCGGGTTGACGGGCACGGGCGCACCTCGGACCCGGCGATCTGGTCGGCAGGCGATTGTGCATCCTTCCCCTACAAGGGCACCCGCATCCGCCTTGAAAGCGTCCAGAACGCGATTGATCAGGCCGAAAACGTCGCCGAAAACATGCTGGGGGCCAACAAGGATTACATGCCGCATCCTTGGTTCTGGTCTGATCAATACGATGTGAAACTGCAAATCGCGGGCCTGAACACCGGCTATGACCGCACCGTGCTGCGCCAAGGCGAAAAGGAAGGTGCGCAATCGGTCTGGTATTATTACGGCGACACGCTGCTTGCCGTCGATGCCATGAACGACCCGCGCAACTACATGATCGGCAAACGCATGATCGAGGCGGGCAAGTCGCCCCCGGCCAGTGCAATAGCAGACCCTGCGACCGACATGATGGCGCTGATGAAAGCATGAGGATCATTGCCGGTCAGCATCGTGGCCTGACGCTGGCCAGCGTAGGAAAGGGAGACGCCGGTGCGCATTTGCGCCCGACATCGGACCGCGTGCGCGAAAGCCTGTTCAGCGTGCTGCAGGGCGGCGCATACGGCGACCCTATCACGGACGCGCGTGTGCTGGACCTGTTCGCGGGCACCGGTGCGCTGGGGCTGGAGGCCCTGTCGCGCGGGGCCGCTTGCGCCACCTTCGTGGATGACGGGCGCGTGGCGGGGGGGCTGATCCGCGACAATATCGCACTGACCAAACGGCAGGCCGATACAAAGCTGATCAAGCGGGACGCGACCAGACTGCCATTGAACGACGACGCCCCCTATGACCTCGTCTTTCTTGACCCGCCCTATGGCAAATCCCTTGGCCAACAGGCGCTTGTCGCCGCCCTGCAAGGCACCTGGATCGCCCCCGACGCGCTTGTCATCTGGGAAGAAAGCAGCCCGCAAATCGCCCCGGCCCCGTTCGACTTGCACGATCAAAGGCGCTATGGCGACACCCACATAACGATCATTAGCCTGCGCCCATGATCACTTTGTTCTAAAAATACTCACTTGCAACGCCCGACCCCCTAATCCCACGTCGGGTGGAATTTTCCGGCAGGCGACAGCGTGAAAATCTCGCAGCCTGTCGCGGTGACCCCGACCGAATGCTCGAACTGCGCCGACAGCGACTTGTCGCGTGTCACGGCGGTCCAGTCGTCTGCCAGCACCTTGGTTTCGGGGCGCCCCAGATTTACCATCGGTTCGATGGTAAAGAACATACCTTCCTCCAGCACAGGCCCGGAACCCGCGCGCCCGTAGTGCAAGACGTTGGGCGGCGCATGGAACACGCGTCCCAGACCATGACCACAGAAATCGCGCACCACAGACATTCGCTCTGCTTCGACATAGCTTTGGATTGCGTTGCCGATATCGCCAAAGGTATTGCCCGGCTTTACCGCCTCGATACCTTTGAACAGGGCGTCATGCGTGATCTGGATCAGGCGCTCCGTCTTGCGGCTCAGTTTTCCGGCGACATACATCCGGCTGGTATCGCCGAACCAGCCATCGACGATCACGGTGACGTCGATGTTCAGGATGTCGCCATCCTTCAGCACCTTGCCCGCCGGGATACCATGGCACACCACATGGTTCACACTGATGCAACTGGCGTGCTTGTACCCTTTGTAGCCGATGGTGGCAGACACGGCGCCTGCATCCTCGACCGCCTTGGTGATCCAGTCGTCCAGCGTCTCTGTGGTGGTGCCGGGTTGCACCAAAGGGGCGACGCCGTCCAGAATTTCGGCGGCAAGTTTCCCCGCCGCGCGCATTCCGGCGAAATCCGCCTCTTCGTATATCCGGATGCCGTCTTTGGTCAAACGGCCGCGATTGCGTTCATCCAAGGGTTTGTCTCCAACTGTCTCGGTTAGGGCCTAGATAATCAATTTGATGCAAAGTTGCCAGAGGGGGGGCCGGATTGCGGTTTTTCATCCACCGGCAAGGCCAGACCAAGTGTGACACCCAGCGGGTCTATCTTTGTATCATAACAAATCATCTGCACCCCGGCACGCCGCGCCGCATCATATGCGCGCGCATAGGCCGGGTCCAGGTCGGCGGCTATTTTCAACCGCCCGCAATCCGTGCGCTGCACAAGATACAGCATCACGGCGCGATGCCCTGCGGCCACCATCGCCGACAAATCCGCCAGATGCCTGGCCCCGCGCAGCGTCACGCTATCGGGAAACTCGGCAAGGTCGCCCTGCCTGCACAGCGTTACACTTTTCACCTCGACATAGGCATCGGGCAATCCGTCTTGCGACAGCAGAAAATCGACCCGGCTGTTCTGCCCGTATCCGACCTCTGGCCTTACGCGGCGATACCGGGACAGCTCTGCCACCTGCCCGGCCTCCAGCGCCGCCTTGACCGCGCGGTTGGGAACGGCGGTATCGACGCAGGTGAAATGCCCGGTCTCGTGTTCGACCAACCGCCAGCCGAATTTAAGCTTTTTCTTCGGGTCGTCGTTCGGCTCCAGCCAGACGCGCATCCCTTCGTCCTTCAGCCCTGACATCGCGCCGGGGTTAGGGCAATGCGCGGTCACCTCGCGCCCGTCATCCAGCCGGATATCGGCCAGAAACCGTTTATAGCGCCGGATCAGCCGTCCGGAAACAAGAGGGGTTTGAAACCGCATAACCGCGCCCTATACCAACAAGGACATCTCAACAAGGAACAGACAATGGCCAACCCAACCGCAGCGATGCTTGTGATCGGTGACGAGATCCTGTCGGGCCGCACCCGCGACGCCAACATGCACCATCTGGCGAATGAGCTGACCAAGATCGGCATCACCCTGTCAGAGGTCCGCATCGTGTCCGACGATGCGCCCGCGATCATTGCCGCCGTTAAAGCGCTGTCAACGTCGTTCGACACTGTGTTTACCTCTGGCGGCATCGGCCCCACGCATGACGACATCACCGCCGATTGCATCGCTGCGGCCTTTGGCCTGCACATCGACGTCCGCGAGGATGCGCGCGCGCTTCTGGCGGCCCATTACAAACGTGCGGGAACGGAACTGAACGAGGCCCGCCTGCGCATGGCCCGCATTCCGGACACCGCGACGCTGATCGACAACCCCGTCTCCACCGCCCCCGGTTTCACTGTGCAAAACGTGCATGTGATGGCAGGGGTTCCATCGGTGTTTCAGGCGATGGTGGCCAGTGTCCTGCCCACGCTTGTCGGCGGTGCGCCCCTGCTGTCCCAGACCCTGCGGATCAATCGCGGCGAGGGCGATATCGCAGGCCCGTTGGGCAAGCTGGCGGCGGAACATCCCGATCTTGCGATCGGGTCGTACCCGTTCCAGAAAGACGGCGCCTATGGGTCCAACATCGTGATCCGTGGCACAGATGGCACGGCCATTGACGCCGCCATCCTGAAACTGGCCGCCCTGTTCCCGGAGACCTGAATGACCCCGCCCACCGTCAAGGAACTTTACGCCATAACAGAGGCCACATGGCCCCCTGCCACGGCAACCGCTCACGGCGTCTGGACCATTCGCGACGGGCAAGGCGGGGGCAAGCGTGTGTCTGCGGCAACGGCGAACGGCCCCGTCACCTTTGACGACATCCGCACCGCCGAGGCCCTGATGGAGGATCTGGACCAGCACCGCCTGTTCATGATCCATGAGGGCGAGGACGTTCTGGACCAGCAACTGTCCGCGATGGGCTATCAGATCATCGACCCTGTGGTGCAATATGTCTGCCCGCTGGAAACGCTGGCACAGATCGACCCGCCGCGCCTGTCCGGCTTTGCCATCTGGCCACCGCTGAAAATCATGGAAGAGCTTTGGGCAGACGGCGGGATCGGCCCTGCGCGGCTTGATGTCATGCGCCGCGTGCAGGGCCCCAAAACCGCCATTCTGGGCCGCGTCAACGACCGTGCGGCGGGCGTTGCCTTTGTCGCAATCCACAATGAGACGGCAATGTTGCACGCGATAGAGGTCGCGGCATCGCAGCGTCGGCAAAAGGTCGCCGTCAATATGATGGGGACGGCGGCCAAGTGGGCGCAAGATCATGGGGCAAAACGGTTTTCTCTGGTGACAACGGTCCAGAACGTCGGCTCTAACGCGCTCTATACTTCCCTTGGGATGCGGACTGTGGGACACTACCACTATCGTATCAAATAACGCCAAATGGCGAGAGCAGTGTGAAACAAGACGAAACCAGCCCGACCGCACTCGACCTTCCGATGGTCGATCCGTTGCCTTCTGCGACGCAAAAATACTTTGCCGTCTGTCAGGAAAAGCTGGGCATGGTGCCGAATGTCCTGACATCCTATGCCTTCGACATCGCCAAGCTGGACGCCTTCACCGGCATGTACAACGAACTGATGCTGGCCCCCGGCGGGCTGTCCAAGCTTGAACGGGAAATGATCGCCGTTGTCGTTTCGTCAATCAACAAATGCTTCTATTGCCTTGTCGCGCACGGGGCTGCGGTGCGGCAATTGTCGGATGACCCGATCCTGGGAGAGATGTTGGTGATGAATTACCGTGTTGCCCCGCTGGACAAACGCCAACGCGCAATGCTGGACTTTGCCGCGCTGATGACAGAAGGCAGCGCACGGATAGAGGAACAGCACCGCCAAACGTTGCGGGATGCGGGATTTACCGACCGCGACATCTTTGACATCGCCAATGTCGCGGGCTTTTTCAACATGACCAACCGCGTTGCTTCGGCGATCGGCATGCGCCCGAACAACGATTACCACGCGCAAAGCCGATGACCGCACGCGCCGCCATTCTTGCCGGTGCCTTTGCGCTTTGCCCACAGACCACGCATGCCATAACGCTGGATTTTCCGGCCACCGCCAATATCTCGTCCGAGATAACAGAACCGCTGGGCAGTTACCGCGTGCCAACCGGGCCCTATGCCAACGGGGAAGTTTCGGGGATCACCGCCGAGGGCGAAATCCTGCGTCAGGCATGGCGCGTCGGGGCGGGTGGCCTGACGACCCTGCAAATCCTTTCTCCCCTGCGCGATCAACTGGCACAGGCAGGCTACGAAGCTCTGTTCGAATGCAGCACGGACGACTGCGGCGGGTTCGATTTTCGCTATGACACCGATGTTCTGCCGGAACCCGCGATGCACGTCGATCTGGGTGATTTCCGATTTCTCTCTGCGCGGCGGAACGCGGGTGAAACGCCCGAATATGTCAGCCTGATGGTCAGCCGATCAAGGGGGGCGGGGTATGTGCAGGTCGTTCACATCAATGGGGAAACCGCAGGAACCGCAATTGTCACCACATCGACAAAAGGCCCTGTCGCGGGCCCTGCCGCCACGATTGCACCGGTCGGGCCTATGCCCGAAACACTGGAACGCACGGGGGGGTATATTCTGGACGATCTGACGTTCGAGACGGGGTCATCCTCTCTTGGGCAGGGGAGTTTTTCCTCGCTCGCCGCACTTGCCGACTATCTAAGGTCCAATCCGGCGCGCACTGTGGCCCTGGTCGGGCACACCGATGCCGAAGGCCCCCTGAGCGGCAATATCGCCCTGTCAAAGAAACGCGCCGCGTCGGTCGTTGAACGGCTTGTATCGGTCCATGACGTGTCCCGAACTCAACTGGGTGCTGAAGGTGTCGGGTTTCTTGCGCCCCGCGCCAGCAATCTTGATGACATCGGGCGCGCGCAAAACAGAAGGGTCGAAGTGATACTCACCTCGACCCGTTAGTCCCGGTCGGGCCTACCAGATATCCGGGCCTTTGTCGGAGAAGCTGCCAACAAGAAAATCTATGAACGCCCGCACTTTTGGCTGGGTAAACCGGCCCGGCGGATAGACGGCGTAGATACCCTGCGTTTCTTGCGGAAGATCTGGAATTGCCTCTTCCACCTGACCGGACTTCATCGCGTCCGCATACAAAAAGCTGGGCAGATAGGCGATTCCCAGACCTGAGATCGCGGCATTCAACAGCGATTGACCATCATTGACCGTCAACCAGCCCGCCGTTCTGACCTGACGTTTCTCGCCAGAAGGTGCGGTCAGTTTCCAGACGTTTCCGCTGGACTGGTTCGAGTAATGCAAAAGCTTGTGATCGTTCAGATCGTCGATCTTTTCGGGCCGTCCGAATTTATTGAAATAGTCGGGGGATGCGATCATCCGTTTTGTCGTGTCGGTCAATTTGCGGGCCCGCAGGGTGCTGTCTTCCAGCTCTCCAATGCGGACAGCCATATCAAAGCCTTCGGAAATCAGTTCGACATAGCGGTTGTTCAGAACCATGTTGACGGTGATGTCGGGATATTCCGCCAAAAAGTTGCCAAGAACGGGGGAAAGATGGTTCACCCCAAAATCTGTCGCGACAGAAATGCGCAGCAGCCCCGATGGCGCGGATTGCATTGAGGTCACAAGCGAGTCCGCCTCGCCGGCGTCGTTCAGCACACGGCGGGCACGATCATAGTAGGCTAGACCTATTTCTGTCGGACTGACGCGGCGCGTTGTCCGGTTCAGCAACCGTGCACCAAGGCGCGCCTCGAGCGACGAGACGTGTTTGGACACGGCTGATTTAGAAATGCCCATCTTCTTGGCGGCATCTGTGAAACCACCCTGA
The DNA here is from genome assembly GCF_052119585.1 of Pseudogemmobacter sp. W21_MBD1_M6. Classification (NCBI taxonomy): domain Bacteria; kingdom Pseudomonadati; phylum Pseudomonadota; class Alphaproteobacteria; order Rhodobacterales; family Paracoccaceae; genus Pseudogemmobacter; species Pseudogemmobacter sp. W21_MBD1_M6. The sequence goes on from NZ_JBGQOJ010000001.1 coordinate 544,435, forward strand.
TCCACGACCGTGGCGAAGGCTTCCATTTCTGTTAGTCGATCCATTGTGCTACCTTGCATACCCGCTAATCCATCAAGGTATCACGCTCAATTCTGGCAGGAATGCGGTGAAGGGCAGACAATACTGGGGTTTTATGCGGATCGTTAATGTCAGGGAAACAACCACGCCAATCCCCGAAGGCGCATTTACAGCCCCGCAGCCAGCCGCGTTCCCTGATCAATCGCGCGTTTTGCATCCAGTTCGGCCGCGACATCGGCACCGCCGATCACATGGCAATTGCGCCCCTGCGCGATCAGGTCATCGGCCAGCGCCCGCATAGGCAACTGCCCCGCACACAGCACGATTGTATCCGCCTCTATCACGGTCGGGTTTTCCCGCGTGGGGCCGAATGACACATGCAGCCCCTGCGCGTCGATACGCTCGTAGTTGACGCCGGTCAGCATCTTCACGTCTTTCATCTGAAGCGATGCGCGATGGATCCAACCGGTCGTCTTACCCAGCCGTTTGCCTATCTTCTCGGCTTTGCGCTGCAACAGCGTCACCTGACGAACGGGCGCATCGGGATGTGGCCCTTCGGGGGAAAGGCCACCGCGATTGACCTCCGGATCAGTAACGCCCCATTCTTCCATCCAGGCAGTCAGGTCTTCTGTCGGGCTGTCACCCGTCACCAGAAACTCTGCCACATCGAACCCGATACCACCGGCACCGACAACAGCCACCCGTCGGCCCACGGGGGCCTTGCCCCGCAGCACATCAATATAGCTAAGGACGTTCGGCCCGTCCTGCCCCTCGATGCCCGGATCGCGCGGCATGACACCCGTTGCAATGACCACTTCGTCGAACCCGTCAAGATCGTCGGCCATCACCGTATGGCCAAGTCTCACGGTCACGCCGGACCTTGCGATCATCGTGCGATACCAGTCCACCAGACCAAAGAACTCTTCCTTGCCCGGCACCTGCTTGGCCATATTCAACTGGCCGCCCAGTTCATCCGCCTTGTCGAACAGGGTGACGTGATGCCCCCGTTCCACCGCAGCCAGCGCCGTGGACAGGCCCGCCGGACCCGCGCCGACGATGGCAACGGTTTTTACAACGGCAGCGGGCAGGATCACCAGTTCCGTTTCATGGCACGCGCGCGGGTTCACAAGGCAGGATGAAATCTTGCCGCTGAATGTGTGGTCCAGACAGGCCTGATTGCAGCCGATACAGGGGGCAATTTCCGCCGCTCTGCCCGTGGCCGCCTTGGTCACAAAATCCGGGTCCGCCAGAAACGGTCGCGCCATTGACACCATATCGGCGCAGCCCTCTGCCAGAACCGCCTCGCCCACGTCGGGGGTATTGATCCGGTTAGAGGTGATGACCGGGATGGACACCTCGCCCATCAGCTTTTTCGTCACCCAGGTAAAGGCCCGTCGCGGCACCGAAGTGGCAATCGTCGGAATACGCGCCTCGTGCCAGCCGATGCCGGTGTTGATGATCGTGGCACCGGCCTTTTCAACCTCTTTCGCCAGCAGAACAACCTCGTCCCAGGTCGAGCCACCCGGAACAAGATCAATCATCGACAGACGGTAGATCAGGATAAAATCGGCGCCGACAGCCGCCCGCACCCGGCGCACCACCTCCAGTGGTAGGCGCATCCGGTTTTGATAGGAGCCGCCCCAACGATCTGTGCGCTTGTTCGTGTGGGTCACAAGGAACTGGTTCAGAAAATATCCCTCGGACCCCATCACCTCGACACCGTCGTATCCGGCGGCCCTGGCCCGTTGCGCGGCGGTCGCGATATCCGCGATCTGCTTTTCGATGCCATCCTCGTCCAGCGCTGTGGGCGGAAACGGTGAAATCGGCGACTTCACCGCAGAGGCCGACACACATTGAGGCCCGTAGGCATAGCGCCCCGCGTGCAGGATCTGCATCGCGATCTTGCCACCCGCGGCATGAACGCGGTCGGTCACAATGCGGTGGTTTGCAATGTCCTGATCGGTGAACAACCCCGCCGCCCCCGGAAAAACGCCGCCCTCGCGATTTGGCGCCATGCCCCCCGTCACCATCAGCGCAACGCCCCCGCGGGCACGGGCCGCATAGAATTCGGCAACCCTGTTCCAGTCTTTGGTTTCTTCAAGCCCGGTGTGCATCGACCCCATCAAGACCCGGTTTTTCAACGTGGTGAACCCAAGATCGAGCGGGGCAAGAAGATGTGGATAGGCTGTCATGAAAAGTCCTCCGTTGCGGTGAAGATGCGTAAACGGGGCACTCTTGTCACGTGCAACGCGGCGTCACTGCGGACTTAGCCAAGTGTCTCAAGACAATGACGGCGAAAGGCCCGTTTCAACATATCAAGCTCGGCACGCAGCAGATCCACCTCGGACCGGATATCGTCCTCCAGCGGTTTTCCCGTCAGGATCGCAAAGGTGTCCAGAGTGTCACCGGTGCTTCGGTCAGAAATCACGATGGTCTGGATGCCATCGGTCAGCAGATCTGCAGGGATTGGAATCTGCACCATCCATTCATGCGCCCGTTCCCCCGAGGGCGTGACGGTGATGTTCTCCAGTTCCTGCTCCAGATGGACGACGGACAGGTCGGGCTGATAGGCGTCGCCGCGACGGGCAGTCAGCACCCCCTCCCAGACACCGGCCTGGATACGCGTCTTGGTCAGCACAAGATCAACCATGATTGCCCCCTTCAAAGTTCGGCCCGCGGGCGACGGCTTAGCGTCACATCGCGCAGGGTTATCTGGTTCATTTCCGGACCTTCAAAGATCAGATCTATCCACATCCGTTCCACCCGCTTTTCGTTCAGCTTGGTATAGGCAAGGTCGAACTCGACCATCACGTTCTGTTCGTGCAGCGGCAGTTCACGCACAATTTGATCGGTGTTGGGGCCGTGTTTGATGTTCAGCCGTGCAAAGATCTCGATCGGCTTTTCCAGCTCGCAGACCGTTTCCATGCGGATCAGATGATTGCGCTTCAGCCCCTCGACAGCCGATTCCGGCAGGTCAATCACCAGCGACAAAAAGCTGCCGTCGAACCGGAACACATCCATCCGCAACCCAAAGGGTGCCAGATCCTGTTCGCGGGTATTGCGCACCTGACGGCATGTCAGTTCAGAGATCGCGCAATCGTGGAACACGGTTGCCTCTTCGCCCAGCGGCGACTTGCTTTCTATTCCCGAAATACCGGTCGTGGTCAGGGGGCCGCGCCAGATTTCAGGCCGATAGGCCCAGTCCGCATTCAACGGTCTTTGGATGGCATTCGAGCCGATCAAGGGCAGCTGGAGACGGGCATCGGCAATATGGATGACCAGGGCAAGATGACGCTGAATCTGCTTTGCGCGCGATCTCATAACGCGCAAACGGTCCAGCCCGACCTCTGGCGCAAGGTTTGTGGCCTTGCTCCACCGACGCAGGACGCGCTTGTGAAAGAGACGGTCGAAAATCTTGTTCAGCTTCATAGACATAAATCACTCATAAACCACGGGCCGGACAACGCACCAATAAAAGCATGCAAAACGCCGCGAAATCATTAATGCGACAGTCCCGGCGCGACATTGCGGGTCACACCCCCGTCGACCTTTGCGTTAAGCGCCCTGATCCGTGCAACGAACCTGTCCAGTATCTGACGCGCCGTGTCCGATGAAATCGGGCGATCCTTCAGGCCCATGACGGACGCGGACACAATGCGTCCCTTCACATTGAATATGGCCCGCCAGTATTCCTCGTCCGCACGCTGTGCTATGGCCGCGCTGGTATCGCGCGCATGCACGTAAAACACATCGCCCTGCCCCGCCGCGTCCAGCACCTTGACCGTCGCCGGATCGCCGGTACGGCTAAGGGCTGCGCGGCCTTGTTCGGACTGAAAGAACGTGCCGAGCGTCGCAAAGGAGTCGGCAACCGAAACCCCGCCACCGGCGCCAGACACAGACGCCATCAACAAGGCCGGTGCGGCAGGACGTTGCAACGTTGCCGAACCCGCGATCGCCGCACAACTGCCCAAAAGCACAAACGAGCCTGTGCTGCTGTCCGTGGTCGAACGCCTGTCAACGCAGAACCCGGCAGGGCCACCTATGGTGACGCCAGCCGACGACACGGTCACCTGGGTGGTCGTTTGGGTGCCAGTGCCCACGTCGCATGCCGCAAGCATCCCGAGCACGGCGCCGAAAGCCACCATGCGCAGGACGCCCCGCATATCAGAGATCCATGTAGACATGACGCTCGACTTTGGCGCCGGGATGGGTCACGGCCCCCAAACGGGTCGGGCCGACCAACTGCGCATATTTCCACAGCGCACCAGAGGCATAGAGCGTCTCGCGCGGGCCTTTCCAATCCGCCTTGCGGGCGGTCAGTTCTTCGTCGGTCAGCGCGACCGACAGTTCGCCGGTCAGCGCGTTCAACGTGATCATATCGCCGTCTTTCAGCAGGGCGATCGGGCCACCATGCGCCGCCTCGGGCCCAACGTGGCCAACGCAGAACCCGCGAGTGGCACCAGAGAAACGGCCATCGGTGATCAGCGCCACCTTCTTGCCCATGCCCTGACCGGACAAAGCAGCCGTGGTTGCCAGCATCTCGCGCATGCCGGGGCCGCCTGCGGGGCCTTCGTTGCGGATCACCAGAACCTCGCCCTCTTTGTAGTTCCGCTTTTGCACCGCATCGAACGCATCTTCTTCGCATTCGAACACACGGGCCGGGCCAGTGAACACTTGCTGTTCCTCGGACATGCCCGCGACCTTTACGATCGCGCCGTCGGGGGCCAGATTGCCCATCAGGCCGACAACGCCGCCGGTCTTACTGATCGGGTTGGTGACCGCATGGATCACCTTGCCGTCCGCTTCGCGGGTGATCAGGTCAAGCTCTTCGCCCATGCTGCGACCGGTCGCGGTTATGCAGTCCTCGTGCATCAGGCCGGCCTTGCGCAGTTCTTTCAGCACCACAGGCACACCGCCCGCCTCGTATAGATCCTTGGCAACATAGGCACCGCCCGGCTTCAGATCGACGAAATACGGGGTGTCGCGGAAAATCTCGCAGACGTCCTGCAGGTTGAAGTCGATCCCGGCCTCATGCGCGATGGCGGGCAGGTGCAGACCGGCATTGGTCGAACCACCGGTGCAGGCCACAACACGCGCGGCGTTTTGCAGGGATTTCAGGGTAACAATGTCCCGGGCGCGGATGTTCCGCTCCAGCAGGTGCATGACCGCATCACCAGAGGCGACAGCGTAGTGGTCGCGCGATTCGTAAGGCGCAGGCGCCCCCGAGGAATTGGGCAGCGCAAGACCGATCGCTTCGGAGACGCAGGCCATGGTGTTCGCCGTGAACTGACCGCCGCACGCCCCGGCAGAGGGGCAGGCCACGCGTTCCAGAATCGCCAGTTGCTCGTCCGACATATTACCGGCCTGATGCTCTCCCACGGCCTCGAACACGTCCTGAACCGTGACATCCTTGCCGTTCAACCGACCGGGCAGGATCGAGCCACCGTAAATAAACACCGACGGCACGTTCAACCGCACCATCGCCATCATCATGCCGGGCAGCGACTTGTCACAGCCGGCAAGGCCCACAATCGCGTCATAGCAGTGGCCGCGCATCGTCAGCTCGACGCTATCGGCAATCGCCTCGCGGCTGGCGAGGGAAGAGCGCATGCCCTCGTGACCCATCGCGATGCCGTCGGTTACGGTGATTGTGGTGAATTCGCGCGGTGTGCCGCCGCCGCCCTTGACGCCAAGTTTGACCGCCTGCGCCTGACGGTTCAGCGAAATGTTGCAGGGCGCGGCCTCGTTCCAGCAGGTCGCCACACCGACGAATGGCTGGTGGATTTCCAGATCATCCAGCCCCATCGCGTAATAATAGGAACGGTGCGGCGCGCGCGACGGTCCTTCTGTAACGTGGCGGCTGGGCATTTTGGACTTATCGAAGGTTCTGGACATGAGGCTCTCCCGTTTCGCAATTGCGTTTTGAATAGGCCAGTGCGGCCCCATGCACAAGCCAGATTGCCCCCATGCGCCTTGCAGGTTAGCGTCGCGCCAAACAAAAGACCGAGGCAAGCGATGACCACCCCATACTTCAAGCGGTTCATAGAGCCTGCTCAGGCCTTTCCGCAGGTCTGGCGGCTTTTGCTTGGTGTCGTGGTCATGGCGGCTGTCTATATTCTGGCGCTGGGGGTTTTGATCGGCGCGGTCTGGCTGGTGGTCGGGACCGGGGATCTGGCCTATTGGCTGCGGCAGATGAACGAGACGAATTCCCCGACCGGAACGCTGTTGGTTCTGGCGTCGTTCATCGGGATGGCGGCAGCCCCGATCGTGGCCGCGCGGATCATGCAAAAGCGCGGTGCGGCCACCTTGTTCGGGAACGGCCCGCGTGTTGTGCGCGACTTTGTGGCGACGGCCCTGATTGTCGCCCTTTTGCTGCTGGTGTCGCTGGCCCTTTGGTCGATCCGGTATGATGCCATTCCGAACCTTGCCCCCACGACATGGTTGATGCTCCTGCCGCTCACGCTGCTGGGTCTTTTGATCCAGACGGGCGCAGAAGAACTGGTCTTTCGCGGATACCTGCAACAGCAACTCGGCGCGCGTTTCTCGTCGCCTTTGGTCTGGATGGTTCTGCCCAGCGTCCTGTTCGGCCTTGTCCACTACGACCCGTCAAGCACGGGCGGCAACGTGTGGATCGTCGTTGCATCCGCGACACTGTTCGGACTGGTCGCCGCCGACCTGACCGCACGCACGGGCAGTCTGGGCGCGGCCTGGGGCTTTCATTTTGCGAACAACGTTCTTGCGGTCCTTTTTGTGGCGCTTGACGACAGCATCACGGGATTGTCGTTATATTTGACCCCCTATTCCGCAGACGACACCGGATCTTTGCCCTATCTTGTCCTTGTCGACATGGTATTTCTGCTTTTGGCATGGGGGTTATGCCGCCGTGTCTTGCGCCGCTGATTGCAATTCTTTCGACATCGGCTTATCTGGAAGACTGACATCAGCCCAAGGGAACGCGGACCGCGATGAACTGGATTACCAACTACGTCCGACCGACGATCAACTCGCTTTTTTCGCGCCGCGAAGTGCCGGAAAATCTGTGGACCAAATGCACTGAATGCGGAACCATGCTGTTCCACAGAGAATTGTCGGACAACCTTTTTGTATGCACAAGCTGCGATCATCACATGGGGATCACCCCGCGTGACCGGTTTGCAAGCCTTTTCGATGGCGGTATCTTTTCAGAGATAAAAGTGCCGGCGCCCACTGCCGACCCGCTGCATTTCCGCGACCAGAAGAAATATGTGGACCGGCTGAAGGCCGCCCAGAAAGCCACCGGAGAACACGAGGCCATGCTGGCCGCCGAGGGCGAGATGGGCCGCACGCCGATCGTTGCCGTCGCGCAGGATTTTACCTTCATGGGCGGCTCCATGAGCATGTATGTCGGCAACGCCATCATCGCCGCCGCTGAAACGGCTGTGAAGAAAAAGCGCCCGCTGGTGCTGTTCTCGGCTGCGGGCGGAGCGCGTATGCAAGAGGGTATTCTGGGCCTGATGCAAATGCCGCGCACGACAATTGCGGTCGAAATGCTCAAAGAGGCCGGCCTGCCCTACATCGTCGTGCTGACCCACCCGACAACCGGCGGCGTGACCGCCAGCTATGCGATGCTGGGCGACGTCCAGATCGCGGAGCCCAACGCGCTGATCGGTTTCGCGGGTGCGCGCGTGATCGAACAGACCATTCGCGAAAAGCTGCCCGAGGGGTTCCAGCGGGCCGAATACCTGCTGGATCACGGCATGCTTGACCGCGTGACCCACCGCAAGTTCATGCGCGAAGAACTGATCACCATCATCCGGATGCTGATGGGTCTACCGCAGGTAATTACCGCCGATCTTCCAAAACCGGCAGAGACACCGGCGATCGAGGCCTTGGTCGCGCCAAAGCCTGACGCGCCCAAGGCCCCCGACGCAAAGTGAGCGGCACATCGTCGGACATCATCCTTGAGCGGATGATGTCGCTTCACCCGAAAATTATCGACCTGACCCTGGACAGGGTCTGGCGTCTTCTGGCGGCGCTTGGCCATCCCGAACGCACCCTGCCGCCGGTGATCCATATTGCGGGCACCAATGGCAAAGGATCGACGCAGGCCATGCTGCGCGCCGGTCTGGAATCTGCGGGCAAGACAACCCACGCCTATACCTCGCCGCATCTGGCGCGTTTCCACGAGCGGATCCGGCTGGCGGGAGAGTTGATTACCGACGCCTATCTGACCGAGGTTCTTGACGAATGCGAGCGCGCCAACGGGGGCATCGGCATCACCTATTTCGAAATCACGACCGTTGCCGCCCTTCTGGCCTTTGCCCGCACCCCCGCCGATTACACCCTGCTCGAGGTCGGTCTTGGCGGGCGGCTTGACGCGACCAACGTTGTGGAAAAACCGGCGCTGACGATCATCACGCCCGTTTCGCTGGATCACCAAAGCTATCTTGGCGACACCCTTGCCCAGATCGCCGGCGAAAAGGCCGGAATCATAAAGCGTGGCGTGCCCTGCGTCGTCGGCCCGCAATCGGACGAAGGGCTGGAGGTGATCGAGGCCCGTGCCAACCGCCTTGGCGCGCCCTTGATGGTTTACAGCCAGCATTGGCACGTCTGGGAAGAACGCGGGCGTCTGGTCTATCAGGACGAAACCGGCCTGCTGGACCTGCCGCTGCCAAATCTGATCGGCGCACATCAGGTGCAGAACGCGGGCGGCGTAATTGCCGCGCTGCGCACGCTTGGCTTTGACAATGACACCTGCGAGGCCGCGATCACCCGCGCGCAATGGCCCGCCCGTATGCAACGGCTAAAGCACGGCCCGCTGGTCGATGCCGCTGGACCCGCCGAACTTTGGCTGGACGGTGGGCACAACCCTGCGGCGGGCGATGCCATTGCCGAAACCCTGACCCGCCTGCCAAACCTCCCGACCTATATGATCTGCGGCATGCTGAACACCAAGGACATCGGCGGATACCTTGCGCCACTGGCGGCCCACACGGCGCATCTTTACGGGGTTTCCATCCCGAAAGAGGTCAACACCTTGTCCGCCGAAGATACGGTCGCGGCCGCCCTGAAGGCAGGGATGGCCGCCACCCCCGCCGACACCGTGCTGTCCGCAATCCACAGCATCACAAAAGCCGACCCCGCAGCCCGCATCCTGATTTGCGGATCGCTGTATCTTGCAGGCCGTGTCTTGCAGCAAAATGGTTAACCGAAGATCCGGTAATAGGCCCAATCGGGCAAGAACTGGCTGAGGCGGAAAAGCCACGAGAATGCGGTCGGAAAACTGCGCTTGAACTGGTCGGTGTTCATGTGTTCGAACACCTCTTTCGCGGCCTGTTCAGGGTCCATGATGAACGGCATGTCAAACGCGTTCAGGTCGGTCAGGCGTGTTTTGATGAATCCGGGGTTCACCAGTTGCACATCAATATCGGTGTGCCGCAGGTCGGCATACATGGATTCCGCCAAGGCCATCACCGCAGCCTTGCTGGGACCATAGCCGATCGCGCCGGGCAACCCGCGAAAGCCTGACAGGCTTCCGGTCAGCACGATATGGCCGGTGCCTTGTGCCAGAAACCCCGGCATAACGGCCCCCATTACCCGAACGGCCCCGGTGAAATTGATGTCGCACATCAGTTCTGCTTTATCAGCGTCCCATTCATCTGCCTTCATCGGCCAATAGACACCGGCGAGAAACACCACTCCGTCGATCCTGCCAACCGCCTTGGCTGCCTTTCGCACCGACGCCGCATCGCTGACATCAACGGGCACGAATGATGCGCGGCCGGGCAGGTCTGCCACCAGTTCCGTCAGGCGATCCGCATTGCGGGCGCTGACGATCACTTCGATACCCGCGCGGCTCATCACCTCGGCAAGGGAACGACCAAGCCCCTCGCTTGCCCCGACCAACCAGTATCGCTTGCCGTTCCAGTCTCTCATGGCTTCTTCCTCATGGTCGCGACCAGCTCTGCCACCTTGATCCCGTATTTCCGGAACTGGCTGCGGTTTATAATAGCGCCATTTTCCACAAGATACATCCAGTCAGTCGCATCCAGCACATGGCCGCCGGAATCTTCAGGCAATCTGATCCTGTAGGTCAGCTGCAACCCCGCGCCGGTCTGCCTGCCGGTTCCTGTGCCGATCACATCCGGCGCTTCGGCCTCGACGCGCCCATCCGGCCACACCTTCAGCGTCCATCGACGGCTTTGCGTGGCGCCGCTGTCATAGCGGAACTCCTCGGTCATCAGGCCCGTGTCACCGTCCCATTCCACATTCATATCCGCCACGAACCGGGACGAAACGCGCCCCGTTGGCCCGTATATCAACCCTTCGCACAAAAGCGGCCCGTTCAGATGTTTGCGCACATCGAACACCGGCCCCGAACCTGCGTAATCCTCTGGCGTCTGGGCGACAAAGGTCCAGTTCCGCTGCCATACTATGAACAGGCCCAAGGACAGCAGGATTCCAAGGCCGACAAAAAGCAGGCTGCTCATTGCTCAACTCTCCTTCAATTCGGTGGTCGCCAAAAGTGCGACGGCGACAAGTTTCAGCGCACAGGGCACGGCGGCATAAAGGATCGTCAGCATGGTCAGCGCGGCGGCGGAATTAGCGCCGCCCGTCTTGAATCCGCTGACATCCAGAAGCGGCAAAAGCAGGACCGCCGCGAAGGCCAGCGTGAATTTCGACACGAATGACCAAAGACCGAATGCCTGCCCCGCATGAGGAGCAATCACCGCCAGCCTCGTTGCGAAAATGGCAGGCAGCAGGGTCATATCCGCCCCCAGCGCCGCGCCTGATGCCACGCAGATCAGCGCGAACAGCAGGGTGTCGCCCGCGCCGAGTGTAGCGGCGAAACCGAAGGCAATGATCGACAGGACCATCCCCGCCAACAGCGCGGGCCTTGGTCCGAACAAGTCCGCCGCGCGGCCCCAGACCGGCGCAGAGACCGCTGCGGCCAGAAAGAACAGAAGGAGCAATGGCCCCTCCCACCCGATCGCGGACAGACGACTTTCGACAAAGAACAGGAACAGGGTCGATGTCACCGCAACCGGCGCCCCGTTGACCAGCGCGATCAGCAACAAGCGACGGGCGATGCCGTCGGCCAAGACCTGACGAAAGCCCCCCGGCCGCGCCACCCCTGAGGTCGCCCACTCTCGGCGCATCGCGTAGACAGAGATCAGGGCAAGCCCCGCGAACCCCGCCGCAAACAATGTGAACGGCGCCGCATCCAGCCCCACCAGAACGGTCGGCGCAACAGCCGCCGCGCAGACACCCAGCAGGGCACCGGTCTCTCGCCATGTTGCAAGGCGCAGATGGCCCCGGGGCCCAAGTGTCGCCGCCTTTTGCACGCCCTGGGCATAGAAGTTTATCGTCAGAAAGCTGAACGACGTGAACAATCCGGTCAGCGTGATCGCGAACCACAGCAAGGGTGCAACCGGCGGGTCAACCGCGAACAATCCGATCATGGAAATCCCCAGAACCACGCCCGAAACCGCAACAGCAATGGCCCGGACAGAGCGCAGCCTCTCACTTAGCCAGCCCAATGCGGGGTCTTGCACAAAGTCGAACATCCGCAACGCAAACAACACCCCGCCAAGCGCCGAAAGGCTGACGCCGTATTCGTCCAGATAAAACTTGGGTGCGTGGATGTAGATCGGCAATCCCGCCGAGGCCAGCATCGCCGCAAACAAAGCATAGCCTGACAGATTATCGCGCGGGTTCACCGCGTCGCCTCGTCCGTCGGGGGTGCAGGTCGCGGGCGATAGGCGGCCCCCTTCCACCGCAATTTCAACGCCTGCCAATAAATCAGGCCCAGCACACGGCGGGCCCCGAAGGGGCGTCGCAGACAGGCCCGCAGGATCGCGGCATTGGTCAAGGGCCTGCGCTTGCCCGTCAGCGTCGCAAGCAGGCTGCCGCTGTCAGAGGTATAGTCGATCCAGATCCCGATCCGGGTTTGCGTGATATCAAAGCGGAAGACATATCCGCCCTCGACTGGTTGAAATGGCGAAACGTGGAAAACCTTGGTTGCGGTGACGGTATCGTCACGGGTCAGAACCCCGAGGTCATCGCGATGGCACAGATAAGAATGGCGGTCACCGAAGGTATTGCCGACCTCGGCGATCACAACGCGCAAGGCTCCCGCCGCGTCGTGGCACAGCCAAAAGCTGACCGGGTTGAACACATACCCCAGAACACGGGGCTGCGCCAAAAGATCCAACCGCCCCGGCGTTACACCGGACAAGCCGTGCGCCGCCAGCACATCGCGCGCCCAGGGCGCACCGCGACCCTGTTTGGGCGCGCCGCCATGATCGGTATCGTGCAGGGATGTTAGATTTCCACGGTTACGGGCAAACAGCCAGGGTGTGCGCAACGGCGCCTCGGCATCCAGCAGAACGTAGTCGACCGAGTAGCGGAACGTGTTCCCGATCGCACCCTTGCGCCCGTGAAACGTCTGCCCCGCAATATGATCGACAGTCGCGGTCATGCAGCGACCGCCGTTTCCTCGTTGCGCGACATGGCCTCGACCACGTCGATCGCGCTGGACAAGCCGTCTTCGTGGAACCCGTTTTTCATCCAGGCACCGCAGAACCAGGTGTTATTGGTGCCGTTCATCGCGCGGACCTTTTCCTGCGCCTGCACGGCCCCCAGATCATAGATGGGGTGGCGGAAGGTCACCTGATCATAGATCAGGTCTTCGCGGATCGTGCGGGTAGAGTTCAGCGTCACGAACAAACGGTCGTCTTGCGGGATCGGTTGCAGGGAATTCATCCAATAGGTCAGGTCGATCCGGTCCGATGTCTTGTCCATGTCCTCGCAATAGACCCACGACGACCAGCATGCGCGGCGACGGGGCATAACGGTCGTGTCGGCATGCAGGACCGCATCGTTCGGCTGGTAGCGGACAGCGCCAAGTGCGGCGCGCTCTGCCTGCGATGCATCGGACAACAGCGCCAGGCTGTCATCGGAATGGGTTGCCATGACCACCTCGTCGAATGCCTCCCACTCGGCACCTTTGGCCTTCACCTCGACCCCGTCGATGGTGCGGCGCACTCCGTCGATGGCGGCGCCAAGGCGGATATCGACGCCTTGACCGGACATAGCAGCCCCAAGGCGCTGGACATATTGAACCGACCCGCCCTTAACCGTATGCCATTGGTGCTGGCCCGTGACGCCAAGCAAGGCGTGGTTCTTGAAGAACTCGATCAGCGCCTTGGCTGGAAAGTTCATGATGTTTTCCGTCGGCGTTGACCAGATCGCACCGGACAGCGGCAGAATATAGTAATCGCGAAACCATTTCCCTGTGCCCAGCCTGTCCAGAAACTGGCCGATCGTCAGGTCGGGGTCATTCGCGACCTCTATCGCTTTGGCGTTGAACCGCACAACATCTCGCATCATGCCCAGAAAACGGGGGTTCACGATATTGCGTTTTTGCGCAAATACAGCACTAAGGCTGGCCAGCCCATATTCGACACGCCCGCCATTCAAGGACGCGCCGAAGCTCATGTTGCTTTTGACAACAGGCACATCCAGTTTTGCAAACAGCTTTGCCATATTCGGGTAATTTGCGTAGTTGAACACGATAAAGCCGGTGTCTACAGGCTGATCACCGCGCTTTCCCGCCAAAACGGTTCTGGCATGGCCGCCCAATCTTTTTTCCGACTCGAACAACACAACCTGATGCCGCTGCGCCAGCATATGGGCCGCACCCATTCCGGAAATCCCCGCGCCAATAACCGCAATCCGTTTTGGCACGGACATTCCTGTCTCAAATGGCATTCACTCGTCTCCTTACCGAAACCCCTTCGGCGTATGTGACTGTTACGCATGGGCTGCGTAAGCGGATCAATAAGAAATGTCGGCACCGATGTGATCCAAACCCCGGTTTGCGGCGTAACAAATACATGTTGGACATTTTGGACTACTCGCAGGAACTGGATGCAACTTCCATCGCTTCGCTTTACAGTCGAAGCGACATTCAAGATATGTCGCGCAGCCAGAACCGGAGCCGGGCAATTGCCAGCATGAGCAGAGACCAGTGGATTGACCAGATTGACCGGATTCGAAGTCATAGGGACCAAGCAGCCTTTGCAGAGCTGTTTCGCCACTTCGCCCCAAGGGTGAAGTCGTTTTTGATGAGGTCGGGGGCAAATGAAGCCCTTGCCGAAGAATGCGCACAGGACGTCATGGCGACGCTTTGGCGCAAGTCGCATCTGTTCGACCCCACACGGGCGAGCGTATCGACATGGATCTATACGATTGCCCGGAACCGCAAGATCGACGCCCTGCGAAAGCAGCGGCGACCCGAGCCAGAGGAGCTGACATGGGGGCCGGAATCGGAACCGGATCAGGCAGACGTTCTTGCGCTGCAACAAGAGACCGCAAAACTGGAACAGGCCCTTGGCCAGCTTCCGCAGAAACAAAGGGAACTGATCGAACGCGCCTATTTCGGCGATCTGTCGCATAGCGAGATCGCTTCGGAAACAGGGTTGCCCTTGGGCACGATCAAATCCCGCATAAGGCTGGCGCTTGAACGGCTGCGCCACACGATGAAGTGAGCATGATGACGAAGATCAAACACCACCTGACCGAACCATTGCTGATGGCCTACTCGACCGGCACCCTGCCCGAGGCGTTCAGCCTTGTGATCGCGACGCATATCTCGATGTGCGACGACTGCCGTGCGCAGTTGGAGGGGTTCGAAGCGGTTGGCGGGGCTGTGCTCGAAGATCTGGACACATCCGAAATGTCATCGGGAAGCCTTGAGGCGACGCTGGATCTGATCAAGGCGTCGGATGAGGTGGAACAGCCTGTCCCGGTTCTGAAATCCGGCACCCCGTTGATTTTTCCGGCGCCTTTGCTTGGGTATGTCGGCGGCGACCCCGCAAGTATTAAATGGCGGTCCATCGGAATGGGCGTGCGGCAGGCGATTTTGCCGACGTCAAAAGAGGCGACCGTGCGATTGCTGCACATTCCTGCGGGCGTCGCGGTGCCCGATCATGGCCACCGCGGAATGGAATTGACACTGGTCCTGCAGGGCGCATTCAAGGACGCAACCGACAGGTTCGGTCGCGGCGACATAGAGGTCGCAAACGAGGATTTGAACCATACGCCTGTGGCCGAACCGGGTCAGGACTGCATCTGTCTGGCGGCAACGGATGCGCCGCTGAAGTTCAGGGGTCTGATCCCGAAAATAGCGCAGCAGTTTCTGCGGATCTAACGCTCTCGCACGGGCAAGGGAACCACGCCGGAAACGTCCACCTCGGGTGTGACATCTTCGAAATCGAAGTTATCCAAACGGGCCGCACGTTTTCCCGCGCGCTCTGCTGCGGTGTTGATCTGTTCCAGATCATTCCGCGCCTGACCGAAATGTGTGTTCAGCTTGTCCACCCGTTCAACCACCAGTTCCACATCGCGGTGCAGCATCTTCAGCGTTGCGCGGATGGCCCCCGCCTGTTCGCGCATCCTTGCATCCTTCAGGATCGCCCGCATCGTATGCAATGTTGCCATGCAGGTGGTCGGCGACACGATCCAGACATGGGCGTCAAAGCCATCGCGCACCACTTCGGGGAAATTGGCGTGCAATTCCGCATAGACCGCCTCGGAGGGCAGGAACATCAAGGCACCGTCGGCGGTTTCCCCTTCGATGATGTATCTCTCTGATATAGCCCTGATGTGCGACCGCACAGCCATGCGCAACTGGCGCGCGGCCATCTCCAGATCGGGTTTGGTCTCGGCCCGGCGCAGCGCCTCGTAGGCTTCCAGCGGGAACTTGCTGTCGATCACAATCGGGCCGGGCGGGTTTGGCAGGTGGATCAGGCAATCGGCACGCTTGCCGTTCGATAGCGTGGCCTGAAGCGTGAAACCGTCCTTGGGAAGCGCCTTGCCGACGATGTCATTCAACTGGATCTCGCCAAAGGCGCCGCGCGTCTGCTTGTTCGACAGGATATCCTGCAACGACAGAACATTGCCTGACAGCTTTTCGATATTCGCCTGTGCCTTGTCGATGGTCAGCAGCCGTTGCTGCAACTCGCCCAGTGAATTCGCGGTTTTCTGGGCAGAGCCATGCAGGCTTTCTCCCATCCGCAACTGAACCTCTTGCAGACGCTTTTCCATCAGCGTCATCATCTGCGCCTGTGCGGCCGATTGCGTCTGCGACACATGCTGCAACCCACCGGACAGATGCACCTGCCCGTCGTTCAATTGCTGCACGCGGTGCCCCAACTGCCCGATCTGATAGGCAAGCGGTTCGGTCAGCCGCGCCGCACGCCCGGCCGCGCGAACCACCATGACCAGCAGGGTCAGGATCAGGACCAGCACAAACGCCCCTGCCAGACCGGCCAGAACCAACGGGTCGTCGAACCTGAATACGGTCTCTCCAATCTGGATCATGTGCGTCCGAACAGCCGTTCGATATCGGCCAGCTTCAGCTCGACATAGGTGGGGCGGCCATGGTTGCACTGGCCCGAATGCGGCGTCGCCTCCATCTCGCGCAACAGCGCGTTCATCTCTTCGGCGCGCATCCAGCGGCCTGAACGGATAGAACCATGACAGGCCATGCGGCTTAGCACCGCCTCTATCCGTGCCTGAACGGTCTGGGTGTCGCCCAGATCAGCCAGCTCGTCCAGAATGTCGTGGATCATGCCCTTGGCATCGACATTTCCCAGAATGGCAGGCGTTTCACGCACGGCGACCGCAC
Organism: Pseudogemmobacter sp. W21_MBD1_M6; assembly: GCF_052119585.1. Classification (NCBI taxonomy): domain Bacteria; kingdom Pseudomonadati; phylum Pseudomonadota; class Alphaproteobacteria; order Rhodobacterales; family Paracoccaceae; genus Pseudogemmobacter; species Pseudogemmobacter sp. W21_MBD1_M6. The sequence continues at coordinate 561,125 of NZ_JBGQOJ010000001.1, forward strand.
CGCCCCCGAAGGGTTCGATCACCAGCCCCAGTTGCGCCAGATCATCGGCCATCTCCAGCAACCGCTCTGCATCGCCCGATGACAGCTCGATAATCTCGGGGATCAGCAAGGCCTGCGCGGCAATGCCCTTTTCCGCCATCTGGCGTTTCAGCTTTTCATAGACCAGCCGTTCATGCGCGGCGTGTTGATCAACGATCACCATGCCGTCCCTGGTTTGCGCGATGATATAGTTTTCATGAACCTGCGCACGGGCCGCGCCAAGCGGGTGATCGACCGGCACTTCGGCCTCGGCCACATCCTCGACCCGGGCAAACATGGCATTCGCCTCGGCAAAACCGGGGGCCTGCGCCTGATAGGCAGCACTGCGGGCACCTGCCGACGGGCGGTCCATCTGGTAGACCCGCGCGGGCGCGCCTTCAGGCCGGAAAGCCCCCAGCGTCACGCCCGCCACAGTGGTCGAAGCACGGTGCCCCGCATCGGCCAAAGCGTGCCGCAGGCCGGACACGATCAGACCCCGCGCAACAGCAGGCTCTCTGAACCGGACCTCGGATTTAGCGGGGTGGACGTTGACATCGACGCGCTGTGGATCGACGTCCAGAAACAGCACAGCCGCCGGATGCCGATCCCGCGAGAGAAAGTCGAAATAGGCCGCCCGAAGCGCCCCGATCAACAGCTTGTCGCGCACGGGACGGCCATTCACATAAAGAAACTGTTCAACTGCGGACCCGCGCGAATACGTCGGCAAGGCGGCATAACCCGTCATGTGCAGGCCCTCGCGCTCTGCGTCGATCTTCAGCGCATTGTCGGCAAAGTCGCGCCCCAGCACGCTGGCCAGACGCCCGTGCAACGCATCGAACATATCGCCGGTTTCGGCGTCGGCGCGGAACGTCACACGGCCCTCGCCCCCGCCCGTCACATCCCGCAGGGTGAAGCCGACAAATGGCTCTGCCATCGCCAGACGTTTGAGGATATCACCGATCGCCTGCGCCTCGGCGCGGTCGGTGCGCATGAACTTCAGCCGCGCAGGGGTCGCGTAAAACAGATCGCGCAACTCTACCACGGTGCCTGACCGCAATGCCGCCGGTTTCACCTTGTCCATCCGGCTGCCCGCGACATGGATCATCGCGGCATCTGCACCATCCACGCGGCTGGTGATCGTCAGCCGCCCGACCGCCCCCAACGAGGGCAGCGCCTCGCCGCGAAAGCCGAAGGTGTGGATGTTCAGCAGGTCCGATCCGTCGATCTTGGATGTGGCATGGCGTGACATGGCCAGCGGCAGATCCTCCGCCGAAATCCCGTGACCGTCGTCGGTCACCCGGATCAGGGTCTTGCCGCCGTCGGCATAGGCCACCTCGATCCGGCGCGCGCCCGCGTCCAGCGCGTTTTCCACCAGTTCCTTCACCGCAGAGGCGGGGCGTTCCACAACCTCTCCCGCAGCGATACGGTTGATCGCAGCGTCGTCCAGTTGACGGATGACAGGGCGGGTATCGCCGATATTGGGTATGACAGAGGGCATGCCACAATTTGTAGCATGCCCTCGTCCGATTCGACCACGGCCATTCTTAGCGATTATTGCGTCGCAACCACGCCTTCGGGTTGGCCCACGACAACGAACCGCAACGCCTCGGGCTTTATGATCCGCTTGGCGACACGGGCGACATCCGTCAGAGTCACTGCCTCGATCTTGTCGTTCCGGGTCGCGATATAATCCGCAGGAAGGCCGGTGATCTGCATGCCGACCATGATGTCGGCAATCGGGCCGTTGCCGTCAAAACGCAACGGATAGGCACCGGTCATATAGGTCTTGGCGCTGTCCAGCTCTTCCTGTGTAACGCCGGTTTCGGCGACTCTGGCCCATTCATCCTTGATAACGGAAATCGCCTCGGCAACACGGTCATTCGCACTGGCAACCTGCCCCATGATCAGGTCGGCCTGGTCCTTGTCCATCAGGTAGGAATAAACGCCATAGGTCAGCCCGCGCTTTTCACGCACCTCTGTCATCAGGCGCGAGCTGAAATTGCCGCCGCCCAAAATCTGGTTCAGCACATAGGCCGCAAAGAAATCGGGATCTTCGCGTTCCAGACTGTCGTGCCCGAACACCACCACGGATTGCGGCGTATCAAAAGGCACAACGGTCACACCGCCGGTCAACAAGTAGGGCGCAAGGGTCGGCATCGGCGCGCCCTGCTCTGGCAGATCACCAAGCAGCGCATCAATCAGTAGCCCCAGTTCTTCGGCAGTCACATCGCCAACGGCGCTGACATACAGCCGGTCGCGCGTCATGATGCCCGCCTTGGCCGCCAGAATATCATCGCGCGTCAAGGTAGCGACTGTTTCCAACGTGCCTGATTTGGACGATCCATAGGGGTGATCGCCGAACGCCAGCCTGTTAAAGGTCGAGCTTGCAATCGCATTGGGGTCTTTCAGGTCGGACATAATGCCCGACACAACCTGCGCCCGCACACGCTCGACCGCGTCGGGGTCAAACCGCGGCTCCATCAGGGCGGTCCGCAACAAGGCTATGGCCTGATCGCGGTTTTCCGTCAGGAATTTGGCGGAAATCGCCAAAGCGTCATCATGGACCCGAAAGGAATAGCTGGCGGCAAGCGCCTCTTGCGCCTGAGCGAATCCCCGCGCGTCAAGGTCACCGGCCCCTTCTTCCAGCAAACCTGTCATCAGGTTCGTGGCCCCCCGTTTCTCTGGCAGGTCAAGGCTTGCGCCCCCCTTGAACCGGATTTCCAACGCTGTGAAGGGAATCGAGTGCTCCTCTACCAGCCAAGCCTTGATCCCGCCCGGCGACGTGATTTCCTGAATGGGCACCTCTGCCCGCAGCGGCAGGGCAAGCATTACGACGGTCCATGCCGCCAGAACCAGACGGATCATTGGGAGACCTCCACAGTATCGGGTGCATCATCAGACCGCATAAGCCAGCCGGTCACCGAATTCTTGCCGCTAAACACATCCTTGGCGGCGGCGATCACATCCTCTTCTGTCACGGCCTGAAGGACATCGGGCCATGCCTTGACGTCGGCAATCGTCAGGCCCGATGTCAGCGCCTCGCCGTATCGTTGCGCAAGGCCCTGAATATCGTCCTGTTCGTAAATGTAGGACGCCCGCAACTGCATTTTGATCCGCGCGAACTGTTCCGCATCGACACCGTCCTTGATGAAACCGGCAACGACGCCGTCCATCGCATCTTCAGCCTCTTGCAGGCTGACCCCTTCGCTTGGAACAATCACCAATGCAAAGGTCGTATCGTCATACGCGGTCCCGTCATAGGACGCCGAGGTATAAAGCGCTGTCTGCTTTTCGAATTGTAGTTTTTGCCCAAGGACAGACGTAGCGCCGTTGCCCCCCAGAAGCTCTGACAACATGACCAGTGCCGCCGCCTTTTCCTGCGCACCGGGATCGCGTTCAGGTGCAAGGTAGGTGCGGATCACATAGGGTTGCGAAACACGCGGGTCGGCATAGGTCAGGCGACGCTCCGCCAACTGCGGCGGCTCCTGCGCCCGTGCGCGGTCGATCAGCCCTTCGGTCGGCGCAAGAGGGCCATAGTAGGTCTTTGCCAGATCATGCACCTTGTCTGGATCGACATCCCCCGCAACGATCAGAATGGCGTTATTTGGGGCGTAGAATTTACGGTAATACCCCATCGCATCGTCAAGCGAGAGGTCAACCATTTCGTGCCGCCAACCTATGATGGGGGTGCCGTAGGGGTTGTTCAGATATTGGGCTGCACGTCGTTGTTCGCCGAACAACGCGCCCGGATCGTTTTCGGTGCGCTGGTTCCGCTCTTCGATGATGACCTGACGCTCTGTCAAAACGTCCTCTTCGGACAGGCGCAAATTGCGCATCCGGTCGGATTCCATCTTCATCATCAGTTCCAGCCGATCGGCCGCAACACGTTGGTAATAGGCGGTATAGTCCCACGAAGTGAAGGCGTTGTCCGATCCGCCGTTGGCGGCAACCGTTTCCGAGAACTCTCCCGGTGCCATGGTATCCGTGCCTTTGAACAGCAGGTGTTCCAGAAAATGCGCGATGCCGGACCGGCCAAGGGGTTCATCGGCGGCACCGGCGCGATACCAGACCATTTGCACGACAACAGGCGCGCGGTGGTCTTCCAGCACCACAACATCCATCCCGTTTTCAAGGGAGTAGGTCGTTATATCCTGCGCCGTGGCGGAACCCGCCAAAGTAACAGCAAAGGCCGCAAGGCCAAGCATCCGCTTCATCAATATCTCCCGCCGGTTATCTGTCTGTAAGATACGCCTGCGCCGGTCCGGCACAAGCGGGCATACGAGGATGTGAAGGGGTTACTCGTTCTCTGCCGGGTTCGGTGGAACGGCGGGCGTGCGCACGCCTGCACGGCGGAACCTGTCCAGCTCGCGGTACTGGTCAAGCGCCTGTGCCTCGTATGCCCGGTAATAGAGGTTCACGTTGAACAGACGTTCCAGCACCTTGCCCCTGTTGTTCTTGCGGTAGTCAAGATCCTCGGCGGCAAGCTGTTCGCGGATGCCGCCCGCAACACCGTAGCGCGTCGTTTGCGCCAGCAGCCCCTGATCGGCACGGGCCACACCGGATTGCGCCAACAATGCGGGGTTGCCGCCAAGGGCCGCAATCGCATCGCCATGCGGGGTCGGGTCGGTCAGATTTGCCCCGCCCAAGGTCGGTTCGGGCAGGCTTGCGTAGTCGGCAGGGGTCTGTAGCGGCTTTGTCGGCAAAATTCCGAACTCGTCAGGGCCAGCCGTATTGGACCGGATATTCATCAGTTCTGGAACGCGGTCCCTGTTACAGGCCGACAGAAGAATGACCGCCCCTAGCAAAATCGCAAGTGCCCCACGCGCATGCTGCATTGTCCGCCTCCTAAACCACGTCTGTGTTTTGTTTAGCGCATTGCAAAAGGCGCGTCACGGGGTCTTCTTTTCCTTCGTGAACAAGATAAGCCCGAAAGCCCCCGCAAAAATCGCGATGTCCGCGATATTGAAGGCATACGGATTGTCAAAACCGCAGCACGACATGTTCAGGAAATCGGCAACGGCCCCGTAAAGCAGCCGGTCAACGACGTTGCCCATGGCCCCGCCCACCAGACATCCTGCGGAAATATACGAAATCCGGTTTTGCGGATGCCGCCTGACCCAAAGAACGACCCAGGCCGAAATAACAACGGCGACGGCAATAAGCACCCAACGCATAACGTCGGTATCATTCGCCAAAAGGCCAAAATTGACGCCCCGATTCCACGCCATGCGAAAGTTGAGGTAGGGCGGGATGACATCAATCGACCCGATCGTTTTCAGATCCAGCAGATAGACGACGACCAGCTTTGTCAGCTGGTCCGCCAGAAATACCCCGACCGCTGTCCATAGGCCCCACCGCATCCCGCGCACCTAATGGCGGAAGTGGCGCATGCCGGTGAACACCATCGCAAGTCCGGCCTCGTCCGCCGCCGCGATCACCTCGTCGTCGCGCATCGAACCGCCGGGCTGGATCACCGCCGTCGCGCCCGCCTCTGCCGCAGTCAGCAGACCATCGGAAAAGGGAAAGAACGCGTCCGACGCGACAACAGACCCGATGGTCAGCGGCGCGGGCAGGCCCATCGCCTCTGCCATGTCCTGCGCTTTGCGGGCGGCGATGCGGGTGCTGTCAACGCGGCTCATCTGACCTGCGCCGACGCCAACGGTTGCACCATTCCTGACGTAGACAATGGCGTTCGACTTGACGTGCTTTGCAACTTTCCACGCGAACAGAAGGTCGGCAAGCTCTGCCTCTGTCGGCGCGCGTTTTGTCACGACCTTCAGGTCATCCAGTGTGATGTACCCGTTGTCCTTGTCCTGCACCAGCAACCCGCCGGACACCTGACGCACCGTCAAAGACCCGATCAGGGGGTCGGGCAAACCATCTGTCGTCAAAAGCCGCAGGTTCTTCTTTTTCGCGAAAATCTCGCGGGCGGCGGCATCGGCACCGGGGGCAATCACAACCTCGGTAAAGATCTGCACGATCTCTTCGGCGGTTGCGGCATCCAGCGGCTGGTTCAGCGCCACAATCCCCCCAAAGGCAGAGGTGCGATCGCAATCATAGGCCGCGCGGTAGGCCTCCAGCAGGGTCGCGCCACGCGCCACGCCGCAGGGGTTCGCGTGCTTGATGATCGCACAGGCGGGGCCGCCATCAGGTGCAAATTCCGCCACCAGTTCGAATGCGGCATCGGTGTCGTTGATGTTGTTGTAGGACAGTTCCTTGCCCTGATGCTGCTGCGCTGTCGCAACGCCTGGGCGGTTGCTGCCATCTGTATAGAACGCCGCCGCCTGATGCGGGTTTTCGCCGTAGCGCAGCGTTTGGGCCAATGTGCCGGCAACCGCGCGACGGCGCGGCGCCGCCTCGTTCAGCGCACTTGCCATCCATGTAGAGACCGCCGCGTCATAGGCTGCGGTGCGGGCATATGCGGTCTGCGCCAGTGTCTGACGGAAGGCATAGCCGGTGGCGCCATCGTTCGCCTCAAGTTCTGCCAGCAGGGCTGCATAATCTTCGGTATCAACAACGACGTTCACGAAGGCATGGTTTTTGGCCGCAGCGCGGATCATCGCGGGGCCGCCGATGTCGATATTCTCGATGCAGGTGTCATAGTCGGCACCCTTGGCGACGGTCGCCTCGAATGGGTAAAGGTTGACCACCAGCAGGTCGATCCCGCCGATACCGTGGGTTTCCATCGCGGCCAGATGCTCGTCATTGTCGCGCAGTGCCAGCAGACCGCCATGAACCGCCGGGTGCAGAGTCTTGACCCGGCCATCCATCATCTCGGGGTATCCGGTGACATCCGCCACATCAATCACGGTCAACCCCGCCTGACGCAGGCTGGCGGCGGACCCGCCGGTTGACAGCAATTCGACCCCGCGCGCCGAAAGTGCACGGGCCAGATCAATCAGACCGGTCTTGTCGGATACAGAAAGAAGCGCGCGGCGCACAGGCGAAAGATCGGTCATCGGGTCATTCCTCAGGTTATCAGTCCAGTGTCATCGGGATCGTCGCGCTCAAGGTCTCTGATGCTGAAGGGCGTATCCTGAGCCTTGGCAAGCGTCCATGTGACCCGCGTCGCATAGTCCATTGCGACGGCAGATAGAACAACCTGTTTTGTCGCGCGTGGCTTTAATCGGCCTTTTTCCAGATAAACACTCGGGTCCAGCGTCAATTTTGCGGTTCCGTCATGGCGAAACACCCAGATTTCACCGCTTTTCAGCGCCATCGAGATCGCGGTGCCACCCAGATCAATCTCTGCATCGACGTCGGGGTGCAGGTGAAACCGGACGGTAAACAGAATGCCCTGCAATTTCGACCTGTCCAGCATCCGGTCAAACAGGCGTTTGTCGGCCTCCGACAGCACATGCAGCGTTTCCTCGCCGGTAACGGCACGCCCGTCGTTCGATATATCCAAGCGCCGCACATGGGTGATGCCATGGGTCGAGACATATCCCGAATGCGAGGCCTGAAGGCTGGTGCCGTCGTTCAGAACCGACTGCTGCACCCTGACATCGCGGGGCACATCGACCAGCAATTCGCGCTGCCCACCGGCCGCAAAGCCGCCGCCACCAAGGCGGGACGACGAAAAACCCTCGATCCCCAAGGCGGAATGCGACGGCGTGGCCCGCCCCGCGCGCCGCCATTCCTCGCCGAACGACGCACCAGAGCCGCAACTGACAATCAACGGACGCCGCCCCGACGTCAGCTCGAACGCAAGCGTGGACGCGTGCCCCCCGCCGGATGCGGCCCCGACGGGCGGTGCGCTGGCATCGACGATGACGCTGGTCCGTCCGGCGGACAGGCGAGCGTATCCCATCGAAAGGCCAGTGGTTGCGCTTGCTCTGATGCCCGACATCGCAAGCGCAAAGTCCAGATGCCCCTCGCCCCCGCGACCGCCACCCTGAAACCGCGCAAGGCCGCCATCGGAATGGCGCAGCGCCCGCAGCGTTGGCGCGATCCGCTCGATCGCCTGCAAATGCTCTGTTCGGGGGGTTCTGCCCGCTTCGGTCAGGGCGGACGCGCACCATGTCAAAAGGGTGAATACCTCTAGCAACTCTTCCGGGTTGCGTGTGGGAATTCCGCCTTCTTCGTCAATTTGCGATGAACACTCCCGCGCCAAAGCCTTTATCGCCGGCGCGACATAGCGGTCCATGCCGGTCAGGGACAACCCCGCGTAAATCAAACCTGTCAGCGCCTCGAACCTCGGCAGACCTGCTGCCGCACTTTGCCACCGGCGGCTGAGAAATATGGTCTGATGGGCCAACGAGCCGAAGTAGGCCTCGGACATTGCGCGGTCCTGACCGTTCAGAAGGAACAGCGCATGATTGATCCACCGGATCATCCGCCGCCCCGTCAGGTCAGGCGACCAACCCGGCCCGCGGCCGCGGCCAAATCGCTCGATCCAGCCTTGGGTCCAATCCTGCGCCGATTTTCGCGCGGCAATATCCCCCACCGCCGCCAGATCATCAAGCCATGCGAACCCGTGCAACTGCTGCTCGAAGGTCGGGTCGGGCATCGGCAGTTCCCACATCGGGGTATTGGCGGCCTCGACCAGATATCCGGCAAACAGAAAGTTCCCGGCGGTCAACTGCCGACCACGGGCAAACGACCCCATCGTTCTGGGCTCTGGTTGCGATACGAACCCGGTGGCAGGGCGCGCCAAGCCGCTTAACCGCGCATGAAAGCGGTTCATCCAGCGCGTTTTCCGCCTGGGCCAACTTTCTTTCCGGGTCACGCCTGCCTCGCCTTGCTAACCAAGTGCTTCATTGCTCGACCACAATGATACGCGGGGCAATCGCACCTGTCACCGCCGAAATCCGGCCTTAGGCGTCTTTACGGAAGGCGACGATGAAAAACCCGTCCATCCCGCCAATATCCGCCCAATAGTCGGGACGCAGACGCAAACCGCCCTCGACAGACATCCAGGCCGGATCAATTCCCGCAAGCTCCAGCGCTTTGGTGTCTACGGTCAGCCCACGCTGACGCGACAAGGCATCGGTGACCTGAATTTCACCCTCGTCGGGCAACAGCGAACAGGTGCAATAGACCAGACGACCGCCCGGCTTCAGCATCTGCACGGCGCGGTCGATCATCTGCGCCTGCAAGTCGAACAACCCCGGGAAATCGCCGCCGTCCTTGGCATAGGGCAAATCGGCATGCCTGCGGATCGTGCCCGTCGCGGAACAGGGCGCATCCAGAAGGATCGCATCGAACAGCTCTTCGGGTTCCCACGCAAGCGCGTCCGCGACAATGGTCGTTGCCGTCAGGCCGGTCCGGCTGAGGTTTTCGCGCACACGCCCCATGCGCCCTTCGGAAATATCAAGCGCGGTCACATCGGCACCGGCGGCGGCCAGCTGCATCGTCTTGCCACCCGGTGCGCAGCAAAGATCAAGCACGCGTTCGCCCTTTTGGACGGCAAGAACACGTGCGGGAATGGCTGCGGCGGCATCCTGCACCCACCAATCGCCCGCCTCGAAGCCAGGCAGGCCGGTGACCTGAACATTGCCTTCCACCCGAACGCTGCCCGTTGGCAGAACCGCGCCGGAGACCTGCTGTGCCAGCGCCTCGGCATCGCCGTTTTTCGGGGTCAGATCCAAAGGTGCGCCTTGTGCCTGCACCGCCTCAATGGCCGTGATGACCGCCTTGCCATAATCCGCGATCAGCGGTTTACGCAGCCATTTCGGCATCTGCGACGGTGGCAAACCACCCCAGACAGACGGGCCATCGGCGGCGATCTTGCGGCAGACCGCGTTGACCAGACCGGCCATCGCACTGGTATGTTTGCCAAGGCGCGTCATTTCGACCGCCGCGTCGACCACACCATGCGCCGGTGTCTTCTCTGCGCACATCTCGACCGTGGCCAGACGCAATGTGTTGTGCACCGAAATGCCCGGAACCTTGTGCAGGTATTTTCCCAGCATCCGGTCGGCGCGATCCATTCCCCGCAGGGTGGTCATCGCCAGACGCTGCGCACGGGCGCGGTCTTGCGGCTCCAGCCCGGCCAACGGGCCTTTGGGATGATTGGCAAGTTCCGAGATCAGCATCCCGTCCCCAAGGACGGAATCCAGCATCTGAACCGCAGCGCGGCGAGGGGCGAGGCCGGGTTTTGACATCTGGGCATCCTTTGAAATCTTGTTTCGTTCGTCGGGGGACGTATATCATGGGAACAAGCGCCACAAGGATGACACGATGACCGATGAAACCCGAACCGACCTTCCCCCTGCCGCACTTCGCGCATTGCAGGAGGCCGAAGATCGCAGAAAAGCGGCCAAAGCTTTGGAATTGCCCACAGAACTTGGTGGACGCAAGGGCCCCGAGCCAGTGCGCTTTGGCGATTGGGAAAAAAAGGGAATCGCGATAGATTTTTAGGCGCTATCGCAGGCGCAGGTCTGCGTATCGCCCGTTTCCCCTGTCAGAGATGAAGCGGATCGTGTCGCCAGCCACCTTAACACTCTGGCAATTCGGCCCCAGATCACGGTCTCCCCAAGAAAGATCCCGGCAGAAAAAGCCGTTGGTCCAAGTCCATGCACCGGTCACGGATTGCCCGAATGCCGCACCGGTGATCTTTCCATCCTGCGTGACATCAAGCTGAATTCCAAGCCGCGTCAGGCTCTTGCCCGACACGACCCTCAGAAACGATGACCTGTCCTGCACCGTGGTAAATTCCTCGGCCAGTGCCGGGGCTCCCGCAATACCGACCAACAAAGCTGCGATGAGTAATCGAATCACCTGATCTATCCCAACCGATTTGCTCTTTTACGCAGCAATAGCCGGCCTGGATGACTCTTTCGTAAACACGCGCGCCAAGATTAAAGCCCAAGCACATCCATCATGTCGTATTCGCCCGGCTTCTGGTCCTGCCCCCAAAGAGCCGCCTTCAACGCACCCCGCGCAAAAATGCGCCGGTCTGTCGCGACATGGCGCAGGATGATGCGCTCGCCATCGGCGGCAAACAGCACGTCATGCTCGCCCACAATATCCCCACCGCGAATAGCCGAGAACCCGATGTCGCCGCGCCGCCTTGGCCCGGTGACGCCGTCACGCCCGCTGTCCGACACCTCTGACAACACAACGCCACGACCCGTTGCCGCGGCCTCGCCCAGCATCAGCGCCGTGCCGGATGGTGCGTCGACCTTGTGGCGGTGATGCGCCTCGATCACCTCGATGTCGAAATCGGCGTCCAGCGCCTGCGCTACTTTTTGTGTCAGCTTTACCAGCAGGTTAACCCCAAGGCTCATGTTCCCTGCCCGCACGATCACCGCGTGACGCGCGGCGGCTTTGATCTTTGCAAGATCGTCGTCGGTCATGCCGGTGGTGCCGATCACATGAACCGCACGCGCCTGCGCGGCCAATGCGGCAAAACCGATCGTCGCGGCGGGGGCGGTAAAATCAATCACCGCCTGCGCCTTGGAAAAAACATCCAGCGCATCGTCGGTCACAACCACGCCCGCCTCGGCGCCGCCCATGGCAACCCCAATATCGCGCCCGATCCAGTCATGGCCGGTCCGCTCTACCACGCCAACCAGCCGCGCCTTGCCGCTGTCCAGAACCTCGCGGATCAACATCTGACCCATGCGCCCGGATGCCCCCGTAATCACTATGCCCGGCAGTTCGCCCATCTTCCGTCTCCTCATGCTATCGGATGATTTAGCCCCTACGCGCCCCGCCTGCAAAGCGATAGGTTGCGGGAGACGTCGTTCCGCCTTACATCAGCGCCCATGGCACAGAAAAGATCCTCCTCCGGCCCGTCTCAACGTCAGCTTCGCGTCGGCGAACTGATCCGTCGCACCCTGTCCGACGCGCTGATGCGCGGCGAGGTCCACGACCCCGATCTGAACCGCATCTCGATCACCGTCGGCGAGGTCGTCACCTCGTCGGATCTGCGGGTCGCGACGGCGTATATTCTGCCGCTGGGCGGTGAAGGCGCCGAAGAGGCGCTGTCGGCCCTGCGCCGTAACCGCCACGAGCTGCGCCGCCTTGTCTCCAAGGCGATGACGATGAAATACTCGCCAGAGCTGCGCTTTCAGATCGACCAGACCTTCGAGCGGATGGATCACACCCGCCGGCTGTTCGAAAACGAGCAGGTCCAGAAAGACATAGCGGCCCCCGACGAGGAAGAGTGACGCAAAGGCCATAAGGCCGCGTTCCGCCCCCCAACCTTACGAATGGAGCCCGCACGATGGGACGCAGAAAATCAGGCCGCGATGTGCATGGCTGGCTGATCGTTGACAAACCTGCGGGGATTTCCTCGAATGCGGTCGTGAACAAGGTTCGCTGGGCGTTGGGCGCGAACAAGGCGGGGCACGCGGGCACCCTTGACCCCGAAGCGACAGGCGTTCTGGCCGTGGCACTGGGAGAGGCGACCAAAACCGTGCCCTACATCACCGACGCGCTGAAGGCCTATGTTTTTACCGTCCGTCTGGGTCAGGCCACCAATACCGACGATGCCGAAGGCGAGGTGATCGCCAGTTCCGACCTGCGCCCGACCGACGAAGAGATCACCGCCGCCCTTGCGCCCCTGACCGGGGAAATCATGCAGGTGCCGCCGAAATTCTCGGCCGTAAAGATCGACGGCCAGCGCGCCTATAAACTTGCCCGCGACGATGAAGAGTTCGAGATCGCCGCGCGCCCGCTTTGGGTCGAGGAACTGAACTTTATCGAACGCCCCGATGCCGACCATGTCGTGCTGGAAATGATCTGCGGCAAGGGTGGATACGTCCGCGCCATCGCCCGCGATCTGGGCGAGGCTTTGGGCTGTTGCGCCCATGTGCAATCCCTGCGCCGCACATGGTCGGGACCGTTCGATGCAGAGGACGGGATCACCCTTGATCTGGTGGACAGCCTTGCCAAAGACCCGCAACTGGACACCTATCTTTTGCCGCTGGAAATCGGGCTGGCTGATCTGCCTGAACTGCACTGCACAGCCGAGGGCGCATCAAAGCTGCGGCACGGGAACCCGGGAATGGTTCTGACATCGAACGCGGAATACGGCGACGAGGCCTGGGCCTCTCTGAACGGCAAAGCCATCGCCGTCGGGGTCTACAAGGCGGGCGAACTGCACCCGTCGCGTGTATTCAACACCTGACAAAAGCCGGGCGGGGGGCTGTCCCATCAGGGGGGCCGAAAGAGCTGTTATTCCCTCGCTCTATCGCTAAGGTGACCGACATGGAATTCGACCCAAGTACACAGCACGACCCCGGTGGAAAGGTCCGCCTTGCCCTGCCCGAAGGCGTGATCGGTGGCGCGACATTTTCGGACTGCGGGCGCTACAGGCAAAGCCTGTCGCGCGATTGGACCCCTACGGGTCAGGTGCCGCGCACGATCATGTTTCTGGGTCAGAACCCATCGGTCGCAGGCATCGAGGTTTCGGACCCGACCTGCCACAAAGAGGTGTCTTTTGCGATGCGCTGGGGGTTCACCCGCTATCTGAAGGGCAACATGCTGGACTGGCGGGCAACATCGCCAACGGACGTGCCAAATGACCCGGATCTGGCATGCAGCCCTGCCAATATTCCTGCGCTTCTGGACATGGCAGCAGAGTCTGAACTTATTGTTCTGGCCTACGGAAACCTGCACAAACGCCATCAGCAGACTGTAGGGCAAATTCTGACCGCGATCCGGGCAACCGGCGTTCCGCTTTACTGCCTTGGCCTGAACAAAGACGGATCGGCCAAACATCCACTATATCTGCGCAATGACACGGACCTTATAGAATTCCCGAATACATAAAGACAACAACGACCGGTAGGAACTTCGAGGATCAACGGGACGTGATGTCAGCCAATAAAACGCCAGAACGACAGAACAGCGACGGCAGGGTCACTGCCCGTGATGCGTTACGAAAAAGCATTGCAATCGTTGCAACACCGCTGCTTTTTCTGGCCGGAATTTGCGCTTTACCACCTTTTGGCACCGCTGGATTTCAAAGAGGTCCTGGCGAATTTGCGGGCAACCCCCTGGACTATCTATGCTCCGGCGCTTCTGGCCACATTGCTCGGCTATGCCGCGCTGATCGGATATGACTGGTCCGCGCTGCGCTATATCGGCAAGCGGTTACCGTTGCCCGTCGTCGCCCTTGGCGGGTTTCCTGGATATGCCTTCGGCAACACCATCGGGTTAAGTGTACTGTCCGGTGGGGCCGTGCGGTATCGCATCTATTCGGCACTGGGTCTTGATGCCTGACGTCGCTGCAATCGCCAGTTTTGCGGCGCTGTCTTACGGCATCGGTGCGTCCTTGATCGGTTTGGGGGCGCTGGCGGTTCATCCCTCAGCCCTTCAGGGGATCTGGTCTGTTGCCCCCGCAACACTGCGGCTTTGGTCCATCATCGCGTTGATCGGCATTGTCGCCCTTCTGGTCGGGTTCGCGTGGCGGGGAGGAGAGATAAAGATCGGCAATTTTGCCCTGCGCGCCCCCGCTCTTGGTGATATCTTACGCCAGTTTGTTGGCGGTCTTTTCCATCGCGACCATGGTCGGCGTCGCATGCCATGGTCCGGGCGGCGTTGGCGTTTTTGAAAGCATCGTCATCGCGGCCTTGCCAGCGGATGGTGCCCTGAACGACGCGGTCGTGTCCTATGGTGTGAAGGGGATGTCCTGGATCGCCTTCGGCGCACCCGTGGGCGCACCCGAAGGCCGCGAGGAGCTTGCGTGGGAATTCCACGATGCGGCAAGGGCAGCGGCGGCGCGTCCGATATTTTACGAAACCCCGTCATCATTCACCGATCGGACCATCGAGATGGGTCTGGCGCTGCACAAGATGGGGGAAGAGGCCGTCGTGCGGCTTGAAACATTCACATTGGACGGGCCAGACCGAAAAAAACTGCGCGCCACCCATAGCCGGGCCTTGCGCGATGGCCTGACCTTCGAGGTCATGCAACCACCGCATGCGCCCGCATTGCTGGACGCGCTTGCGGTGATCTCTGCCGCTTGGCTGTAAGAGCGGAACACAAAGGAAAAGTCGTTCTCTGTGGGCCGCTTGATCGCGGGTATCTTCAACAATTTCCGCAGGCTGTGGTCCGACACAACGAACGGATCGTGGCATTTGCAAATATACTGACCGCCGAAGGGAAGAAATCCTCTTCGATCGAATTGATGCTGTATCTCTGCGCCAGAGGGTATTCGGATTTCAGCCTTGGTATGGCACCGTTCTCGGGTATTACAGCGCGGCGCGGATCGGATTTATGATCAAAATTCGGGACACTTGTGCACCAGTATGGCGACCGCTTCTATAATTTCGAAGGCCTGCGCCGGTTCAAGAACAAGTTCGATCCAGACTGGCAACCGCGCTACTTTTGCTGCCGGTCAATTCTGCCGCCTGTCGCACCTTTGGCGGATGTGACTCGGTTGATTTCCGGCACGTTCACCGCCCTGAACGACGGTCGCGCCATTCAAGGCTGACGTCACGTTGTCTGATCAAAATGTGATCCTTGCGCAGGTGAAAGCGATGCGGACGAAACGCCGCCACTGGACCTGATGGGGAACGCTCCGCTAGTCTCCCCGTAACGGAGGGTTCCATGACATCCCATATTACAGGCTTCACAGAAAGCCGAATCAAGACCAACGGCATCACGCTTTCCGTTCATCAGGCCGGACAGGGGGTGCCGTTGATCCTGTTGCACGGCTACCCCCAGAACCACATGTGCTGGTCCCGCGTCGCACCCGAATTGGCCCGGCATTTTCACGTCATCATTCCCGATCTGCGCGGCTATGGCGAAAGTGATGCGCCAGCAGATGATGCCGATCACACCACCTATTCCAAGCGCACAATGGCGCTGGATATCATCGGACTGATGGATGCGCTGGGGCTGAACACCGCCGCAGTTCTGGGCCATGATCGCGGCGCGCGCGTCGCCTATCGTCTGACGCTGGATCACCCGGAACGCATCTTGAAACTCGGGATTATCGAGATTGTCCCGACAGGCGACTTCTGGGCGGCATGGGATGCCAATCTTGCAATGAAAGCCTACCACTGGACCTTTCTTGCGCAACCCGCCCCCCTGCCAGAGCGGATGATCGGCGCTGATCCAGTCGGCTATATCGACTGGACATTAGCGGCCTGGACCCTGGGGAAATCACTGGCCGCATTTCCTGCCGCGTCTTTGGAAAGCTACCGCAAACAAGCGCTGGACCCGGCACGCATTCACGCGATGTGCGCGGACTACCGGGCGGGGGCCACCTTCGACCGCACCGCAGACGAGGCGGATCGCAGCGCGGGGCGCAAGATCACGGCACCGCTCAGGTTCCTCTGGGCGAAAAGCGGGTTCCCCGCGCAAACCGGCCATCCGGCGGACCTATGGGCGAATTGGGCCACCGATGTCAGCGATTCCAGTTGCGAAAGCGGTCACTTCGCGATGGAGGAAAATCCGCAGGCGGTTCTGGACTGCTTTGTGCCGTTTTTCCGGTACGAGGCCTAGCCCGTCGCCTGTAGAATGATCTGGGACGACTGAAGCCCCAGACCATTGGCAATCAAGGCCATTGGCAACCCGTCCACAAACACTTGTGCGTCAGTGTCGCCAAACGGTTCCACCGTGACATTCGGGGCGCCACCCTGCGACGGATCATACAGAACAACAATTGCATCCTCGTCGGCGTTGAAATCGGCAATCGTGGCTTCATCATCGCTCGTGCCCGCCTGCATTTCAAACCGGTCCAGCCCCAGCCCGCCGGTTACAGTATCGCCCGCCCCGACGGTCAGACGGTCATCGCCAGAGCCACCGTCCAGGCGGTCTGCACCTGCCCCGCCATCCAGAACGTCATTTTCGGTGCCGCCGTCCAATGCGTCATCGCCCTCGCCGCCGAACAGGGTATCTTGCCCCGCGTTGCCGAAAAGGTGGTCCGCGCCGGCGTTGCCGGATAACAGGTCGTCCCCGTTGGAGCCGTCGATGATATCGTCGCCCTCGCCACCCTCGACCACGTCGTCGCCGTCCCCCGCCCAAAGCTGATCGTCGCCCAAGCCGCCATACAAGGCATCGTCGCCCGCAGCGCCATAGGCCTCGTCGTTGCCATCGCCGCCGTAAAGCGTATCGTCATCGTAGCCGCCAAACATCAGATCATCGTCTTCATCGCCGAACAGCGAATCATCGCCATATCCACCGCGCAGCGCGTCGTCACCCGCACCACCCGAAACCGTATCGTTTCCAGCACCGCCACCAAGGATATCGTCGCCGAGGAACCCGGAAATACTCTCGTCGGCGTCCGTGCCGGTCAGCGTGTCTGCCTCCTGCGTGCCTGAAATCAAATCAAGAAACCCTTGGGACTCGGGCCCTGACGCCGATGCATCGTCCTCGACCGGATCGTCGGGCACCGGATCATCGGTTTGATCCTGACCTCCGCCGTCCATAAACATGCCCGCAAAAAGCGCGCCCAAAATCCCTAATAATCCCAACATCTTTACCCACCTCAATCGTGTTCCACCCCTGGAACAAGCCACTCACCCATCTTAGTGCATGCGACCTAAAGATTAATAATTCGTTAACATAACACAGAATTATTCAGCCGTTTCCGGTGTTTCCCGCAGATCCGCTTGGTCTTTCCCCCTCCAGACGCTAGGTTTCTTTTGGATAAGAAAAGAAAGCCATAAGATTGAACCGCAAGCCGAAAACTCCTGCGCCCGACACTGAACCGATGTCCGACATCGAGGCCCTGCGTCGGGAAATCGCGCGGCTGAACGATAATCGCTATCTCAGAATCCAAAGTTCCGTTCCACGGATGATGGGGCACACATTTCTGCGTGGATTGGCGATGGGGCTTGGGACTGTTGTGGGGGCCACTATTCTGGTGTCGATTCTGGCGTTTGTTCTGGCACAGATCAACTTCATCCCGATCATCGGCGATTGGGCCGCGCAGATCGCGGAGCAGATCCAGGTTCGAGACTGACCCCGGTCATCGTCGCGGGGGCCTTTGGAAAACGATCTTTCCTTTTGCCCGAATTTCCCCTATACGCGCGCATCGGCCCGGATTCCGGGAAGATACCTCCACGGGCCTTGCTGGACGACATCCCGGCCTGCGCCATCCACATTTTGACACCGAAGGAGACCCCGATGTCGATTACAGTCGAAGAAAAAGCACGCGTTCTGAAAGAGTTTGCAACGAAAGAAGGCGACACTGGTTCGCCCGAAGTTCAGGTTGCAATCCTGTCCTCGCGTATTTCCACGCTGACCGAGCACTTCAAGGCCCACAAAAAGGATAACCATTCCCGTCGTGGTCTTTTGATGATGGTCGCACAGCGCCGCAAACTTCTGGATTACCTCAAGGCTCGCAACGAGCAGCGCTACATTGATCTGATCAAGCGCCTCGGCCTGCGCCGCTAACGACGACAAAGCCGCGCCCCTTCGGGCGCGGCTTTCATTTCGGGGTCCCGCAAGAGACCTCGCCGCAGCTTCTCCCGCCGGGCTTCACGGGACAGGCAGATGCACGATCGAGGCCACGGGCATACGGCCCGTACGCAAACGGCCTAGGGAAGGGTCCCGACAGCCAACATAGGAAACGTAAT
Organism: Pseudogemmobacter sp. W21_MBD1_M6; assembly: GCF_052119585.1. Taxonomy (NCBI): domain Bacteria; kingdom Pseudomonadati; phylum Pseudomonadota; class Alphaproteobacteria; order Rhodobacterales; family Paracoccaceae; genus Pseudogemmobacter; species Pseudogemmobacter sp. W21_MBD1_M6. Next base: position 579,625 of record NZ_JBGQOJ010000001.1, read on the forward strand.
GTTTAACGTAACGAAAAAATCGATGGAATGGGGCAACGAGACCCTGACTCTGGAAACCGGCAAGATTGCCCGTCAGGCAGACGGTTGCGTCATTGCCACGCTGGGCGAGACCAGCGTCATGGCTGCGGTCACTTTTGCAAAAGAGCAAAAGCCCGGGCAGGACTTCTTCCCGCTGACCGTCCACTATAATGAAAAATACTATGCCGCCGGTAAAGTTCCGGGCGGTTTCTTCAAGCGCGAGGCGCGCCCGACGGAAAAAGAGACGCTGACAAGCCGTCTGATCGACCGCCCGCTGCGCCCGCTGTTCGTCTCCGGCTTCAAGAACGAAGTTCTGGTGATCTGTACTGTTCTGTCGCACGATCTGGTCAACGACCCTGACGTCGTCGCCATGATCGCGGCATCGGCTGCTCTGACTATTTCCGGCGCGCCTTTCATGGGTCCGATTGCCGGTGCCCGCGTTGGTTTCGCAAATGGCGAATACACGCTGAACCCAGAGATCGACGACATGCACGATCTGCGCAACAAGCCAGAACAGCGTCTCGAGTTGGTCATCGCCGGCACCAAAGACGCCGTCATGATGGTTGAATCCGAAGCCTACGAGTTGTCCGAAGCAGAGATGCTGGGCGCTGTGAAATTCGGCCATGACGCGCTGAAGCCTGTCATCGACCTGATCATTGATCTGGCCGAAGATTGCGCCAAAGAGCCGTTCAACTTTGCCCCTGCCGACTACAGCGATCTTTACGCTGCGGTCAAAGCCGCCGGCGAGCCCGCAATGCGCGCCGCCTTCGCGATCCGCGACAAGCAAGAACGCACAACGGCAATCTCTGCCGCACGCGACACCGTCAAAGCAGCCCTGACCGCCGACCAACTGGCCGACGCGAACCTTGGGTCTGCGTTCAAAAAGCTGGAATCCTCGATCCTGCGCGGCGACGTTGTGAAAACCGGCATCCGGATCGACGGTCGTGATACAAAAACCGTTCGCGCCATCGAATCCGAAGTCGGCCTTTTGCCCCGCACGCATGGCTCTGCCCTGTTCACCCGCGGTGAAACACAGGGCCTGATCGTCACCACGCTGGGCACCGGCGACGACGAACAGATGATCGACGCGCTGCACGGCACCTACAAGTCGAACTTCCTGTTGCACTATAACTTCCCTCCCTACTCGGTTGGCGAGGTTGGTCGTTTCGGCCCTCCGGGTCGTCGCGAAATCGGTCACGGTAAACTTGCATGGCGCGCCCTTCAGGCCGTTCTGCCTGCTGCGACAGACTTCCCCTACACCATCCGTCTGGTGTCCGAGATCACCGAATCCAACGGGTCGTCGTCGATGGCCTCCGTTTGCGGTGGCTCTTTGTCGATGATGGACGCCGGTGTTCCGCTGAAGGCACCTGTTGCCGGTGTGGCCATGGGCCTGATCCTAGAGGATGACGGCCAATACGCCATCCTGACCGACATCCTCGGCGACGAGGATCACCTTGGCGACATGGACTTCAAGGTAGCCGGCACCGAGAACGGCATCACCTCGTTGCAGATGGACATCAAGATCGCAGGCATCACGCCAGAAATCATGGAAGCCGCTCTTGCTCAGGCAAAAGACGGTCGCATCCATATTCTTGGCGAAATGTCGAAGGCGTTGACTGCGGGTCGGAACGAGTTCTCCGCCCACGCCCCACGCATCGAGACCATGCAGATCCCGACCGACAAGATCCGTGAAGTCATCGGGTCCGGCGGCAAGGTCATCCGCGAAATCGTCGAAGTGTCGGGCGCAAAAGTCGACATCAACGACGACGGCATTATCAAGATTGCATCGGCAAACGCCGACTCTATCAAGAAAGCCTATGAGATGATCTGGTCCATCGTTGCGGAACCCGAAGAAGGCGGCGTCTACACAGGCACCGTCGTGAAGATCGTCGACTTTGGCGCCTTCGTGAACTTCTTCGGCAAGCGCGACGGGCTGGTGCACGTTTCCCAGATCGAAAACCGCCGCCTGAACCATCCGTCCGACGTCCTCAAAGAGGGCCAGGAAGTAAAGGTCAAGCTGTTGGGCTTCGACGATCGCGGCAAGGTTCGCCTGTCGATGAAATGCGTTGACCAGACCACTGGCGAAGAGATCAAGGAAGAAGCCGCCGAGGCGTAAGCCAAAGCATCTTTGACCGGAAAACCAAAAAGGCCCCGATGGAAACATCGGGGCCTTTCTTTATTCCAACAGGCCTGAAAATCAGGACTTCAGTTTTGCCTTGCGCAGATAGGGCAGAACCGCGTCGAACGTGCCGAACTGTTCCTTCGCCTGCTCGTCATTCAAGGACAGCGCGATGATAACGTCCTGCCCGACGGTCCAGTCTGCGGGTGTTGCAATCGGAACACCTGCCGTCGCCTGCAGCGCATCCAGCGCGCGCAGGATTTCGGCAAAATTACGCCCGACAGACATCGGGTAGGTCATCGACAGCTTCAGCTTCTTGTCCGGCCCGATAATAAACACCGACCGCACGGCGGCCGTATCATTCGCGGTGCGGCCATCAGGCAGATAGGCCTCAGCGGGCAGCATATCAAAGGCCTTCGCAACGCTCAGATCTTCGTCGGCGATGATCGGAAAGGTCACCTTTGCACCGGCATAGGTTTCGATATCACTTTTCCACTGCAGGTGCTCGGGCACGGCATCCACAGATACGCCGATCACTTTTGTTCCGCGCTTTGCCCACTCGTCGGCCAACCGCGCAACAGCACCGAATTCCGTGGTACAAACCGGCGTAAAGTCCTTCGGATGGGAAAACAGGATTGCCCAGCTATCGCCGATCCAGTCATGAAAGCCGATCTTGCCTTCGCTTGTGTCAGCAGTAAAATCCGGAACGGTATCATTGATCCGCAATGCCATGTCTTTCGTCCTTTGATGAATGTCGCAACCGGGCACGCAATCCCAGCCTGTCGTTCCTATATAGGTAGAAGAAACGGCGATTTGCACCCCCTTGCAGAGGCTAAATACCAGTGACAGGATGTCGCGAATTCCACCGGAGGAAAGCATGATTGAAAATCGCAATTTCTACATCGACGGCAAATGGGTAGCCCCATCCAAAAGCAACGATTACGAAGTGATCAACCCTTCAAACGAAGAAGTATGCGCCATCATTTCGCTTGGGTCACAGGCCGATACGGACGCGGCTGTCGCGGCTGCAAAACGCGCCTTTAACGACTGGGCTGATGTGCCCAAGGCGGAAAAGCTCGCGCTTCTGGAAAAGCTGCTGACCATCTACAATCGCCGCGCCGAGGAAATGGCACAAGCCATGAGCCTTGAAATGGGGGCGCCCATTGATCTGTCCCGCGTCCAGCAAACGGGCGCAGGAAGCTGGCACCTCGAAGGCTTCATCAACGCCTTCAAGGACTTCGAATTCGAACGCCCGCTGGGCGCCCATGCCCCGAACGAGATCATCCGGATGGAGCCCATCGGCGTTGCCGCGCTGATCACCCCTTGGAACTGGCCGATGAACCAGATCGTGCTAAAGGCCGTCCCCGCATTCGCCACTGGCTGCACCATGGTTCTGAAACCGTCCGAAATTGCGCCGCTGTCCGGTTTGCTCTTTGCGGAATTCATCGACGAGGCAGGCTTTGCCGCAGGCGTGTTCAATCTGGTAAACGGTGACGGCACCGGCGTCGGCTCGCAACTGTCCGCACATCCCGACGTCGACATGGTTTCATTCACCGGATCGTCCCGCGCGGGCATCGCCATCTCCAAGGCCGCCGCAGACACGCTAAAGCGCGTCAGCCTGGAACTTGGCGGCAAAGGCGCCAATATCATCTTTGCGGACGCCGGGGAAAAGGCCGTCAAACGCGGTGCACAGCGCTGCTTCCGGAACACCGGACAGTCCTGCAACGCACCGACCCGCATGTTGGTCGAGCGATCAATCTACGACAAAGCGGTCGAGATCGCGGCAGAGGCCGCCAATGCCACCCGTGTCGGCCCCGCATCCCAAGAGGGCGACCACATCGGCCCCGTTGTCAGCCAGTTACAATACGACAAGATCCAGGGGCTGATAGAGGTCGGCATCAACGAAGGTGCCCGACTTGTTGCTGGCGGTCTTGGCCGTCCAGAGGGGCTAAACCGCGGATACTACGTCCGCCCGACCGTGTTTGCCGATGTTCGCAACGACATGGCAATTGCCCAGCAGGAAATCTTCGGCCCCGTCCTGTCAATCATCCCCTTCGACTCCGAGGCCGACGCCATCGCCATAACCAACGACACCCCTTACGGCCTGACCAACTACATCCAGACCAACGACGACGCCAGACGCGCGCGCATGGCCCGCAGCCTAAGATCCGGCATGGTCGAAACAAACGGTGTCGGTTTTGCGCAGGGCTCACCCTTCGGGGGGTACAAACAATCCGGCAATGGCCGCGAGGGCGGCGTATTCGGCCTGCACGAGTTCCTGGAAATAAAGGCGATGTCCGGTTTGGCCCCCGAATAAAGTCTGGCCATTCTTCTCGGCCAAAATACTCTCGCGCGAAGCGCAAAAAAACCGAGCCCCCTTTTGCAAAAAAGGGGGCGAGACAAAAGCGTGGCGCGGAACGCGCCTCCTTCGGATCAGTCTTCTAAAACGGGCAGGGCGATTTGAAGGTATGCGACACGCCGCCGTCGGGATGCCGCAATCGCAGACTTTCCGCATGCAGCATCAACCGCGGTGCGTCCCGCGCCTCGCCGCTGGAATAGAACGGGTCACCCAAAATCGGGTGGCCTATCTCTTTCATATGAACCCGCAACTGATGGCTGCGACCGGTCTTTGGAAACAGCCGGACGCGTGTCGCGTTCTCCTCGTATTTCATCACGGTCCAATCGGTCACCGCCGGTTTTCCCGTCTCGAAATTCACATGCTGCAAGGGCCGGTTCGGCCAGTCTACGATCAGCGGCAGATCGACAGTCCCTGACCGCTCTGCCATCCGGCCAAAGACCCGCGCGATGTAGGTCTTTTTCATTTGCCGATGCTCGAACTGTAGGCCCAGATGGCGCTGCGCATGGGGTGTCATCGCAAAGACCATGACCCCGCTGGTGTCCCTGTCCAGCCGGTGCACCAGCAACGCGTCGGCGAAAACGGCCTGGACCCGCGCGATCAGGCAATCGGCCAGATGCTCTCCCTTACCCGGAACCGACAAAAGGCCCGCCGGCTTGTCCACCAGCAACAACTGATGATCGTGGTGAAGGATGTTCAGCGGCACGTCGGGCGGGGAATATACATTGTCCATCCCGCCGCCATAAGGCGCCGCGCCCTTTGCATCAAGCCTTTGCGCGCGCTCCTGTCGGATCATACATCGGCTTCAGCGATATATCGGCGTCATAGCGCGTGCCTGCTACATCAATCTGGTAGGTCGAGCCAAGGACATCCGCCGCCGTCTCGCCCTTGCAGGGCACATACCCCATGCCGATGGCACCCCCCAGATGGTGACCATAAGCACCGGACGAGACGAAGCCCACGATCACACCGTCGCGCAGGATCGGCTCATTATGATACAACAGCGGCACAGGATCACGCAGCTTGAATTGCGCCATCCGGGTGTTCAGGCCTTCGTCCTTTTTGCGCAGGACGGCATCACGCCCGATGAATTCCGGCTTGCCGGTCTTGACCGCAAAACCAAGGCCCGCCTCCAGCACATGATCCTCGCTGGTGATGTCATGGCCAAAATGCCGAAAGCCCTTTTCGATGCGGGCGCTGTCCATCATGTGCATCCCGCACAGCCTGGCGCCCATCGCCTGTCCCGCCTCGTGCAGCACCTCGAACGCATGGCCCGCCATATCGGCGGAAACGTAAATCTCCCAGCCCAGCTCTCCGACATAGGTTACACGGTGCACGCGCGCCAACCCCATACCCAATTCGATCTCTTGCGCCGTGCCAAAGGGGTTCGCGTCATTTCCGAAATCATCCGGTGACACGGCCTGCATCAGCTTGCGCGCATTCGGCCCCATCACCGCCAGAACGCCCTCGGCCGCCGTCACGTCGGTAATCACGACGTTGAAATCGCCCCTGTGGCGCTGCATCCAGACCTGATCGGCCAGCCGCGTGGCTGCAGGCGTGACCACCAGATAGGCGGTCTCGGTCAGGCGGGTCACGGTCACATCCGCCTCTATCCCGCCGTGCCGGTTCAGGAACTGGGTGTAGACAATCTTGCCCAGAGGCACCGAAAAATTACCGCCCCCGACATAGTTCAGGAACGCCTCTGCATCGTGACCCTCGACGCGCAGTTTCCCAAAGGACGACATATCGTAAATGCCGATGTTGGTGCGAACCGCCGCGTGCTCGGCGGCGACGTTGCCGAAGAAATTCTGCCGCTTCCAGCTATAGCGATACTCCCGCTCCTGCCCCTCGCTGGCGAACCAGTTCGCGCGCTCCCATCCGGCCAGCTCTCCCATGACGGCACCCTGCGCCAACAGGTGCGCATGAAAGGGTGTGCGCCTGATCCCGCGGGCCGTGGCCTTTTGCCGGTAGGGATAGTGATCGGCGTAAAGCAGGCCCAGCGTTTCCCTGGACCGCTCGAACAGATAGGTCTTGTTGCCCTGAAACGGCTGGTTCCGCGCGATATCGACATCGCCCAGATCAAAGGGTTTCTCGCCGGCATCCATCCATTGCGCCAAGGCCATGCCCGCCCCACCCGCAGACTGGATCCCGATAGAGTTGAACCCCGCTGCAACCCAGAAATTGTCCACCTCGGGCGATTGCCCCAGATGATAGGCATCATCGGGCGTAAAGCTTTCAGGGCCATTGAAGAAGGTTTGAATGCCCGCCTCTGCCAACACCGGAAGCCGGTTCACTGCCTTCTCCAATATCGGCTCGAAGTGGTCGAAATCCTCTGGCAACTGGTCGAAACAGAAGTCGGACGAGATGCCCTTCATCCCCCAGGGCTTTGCAACAGGCTCGAACGCGCCCAGCAGGTATTTCCCGGCGTCCTCTTTGTAATAGGCGCATTCGTCCGGCACCCGCAGAACAGGCATCCGGGTCAGGCCGGGGATTGGCTCTGTCACGATATAGAAATGCTCGCAGGCGTGCAGCGGCACGTTGACCCCCGCCATGCGCCCCACCTCAAGGCCCCACATGCCGGCGCAGTTGATGACATGATCGGCGGTCATGTGCCCTGTCTCTTCGCCTTGCGCCCAGTCGACGCCCGTCACCCGTTTGCCGTCGCGCCTGATCGCGGTGACGCGCACGCCTTCCACCACTTTTGCGCCATGCATCCGCGCACCTTTGGCCAGCGCCAGCGCGATATTGCCCGGATCGCCCTGCCCGTCCTTGGCCAGATAGACACCCGCCTTGACGTCCGCGATGTTCAGATGCTCGTAACGCGCCTTGACCTCGGCCGGACTGATTTCCTCGATCTCGACACCAAAGGCCCGCGCCATTGCCGCACTGCGAAAGATTTCTTCTTTCCGCTCGTCTGTCAGCGCGACGGTAATCGACCCCACGCGGCGAAAGCCGGTCGCTATGCCCGTCTCGTCTTCAAGACTGCCGTAAAGCTCCTGCGAATACTTCGCCAGCTTCGTCATATTCGCCGTTGCCCGCAATTGCGCAATCAGTCCTGCGGCGTGCCATGTGGTGCCAGAGGTCAGCTGTTTACGCTCCAGCAAAACAACATCTGTCCAGCCAAGTTTTGTCAGATGGTAGGCAACAGAGCACCCGATTATGCCGCCCCCGATGATGACGGCACGCGCATGCGAAGGAAGGGTCATAGCGGCAATTCCCGGTTGAAAATGCAGTGGCCTGCCGCCACCACGGCGCGGATCGGCGTTGCGATATATCTCATGCTCTGATCCTTGCGTTCTCTGGATCCCACAGCGGCGTATCGGGCTGCACCGTTGCCTTCACCCGCTCGCCAAAAATTTCAACCTCGACCTGCGTGCCCGCAACGGCCAGATCCGCCCTGACCATACCAAGCGCGATGGACGCGCCAACGCGGTAGCCCCATGCGCCGCTTGTCGTCTCGCCCACGATTTTGCCGCCCTGCCAGATCGTCGACATATAAGGTGCGTCGCAATCGCCCGCGTCGACCCGCAGGGTCACAAAGCGTTTGGTCACGCCCTGCTGTTTTTCGGCCAGCAGCGCCGCTTTTCCGGGAAAGCCCTGCGGCTTGTCGAATTTCACAAACCGCTCCAGCCCGCCCTGAAGCATCGTGTAGTCGGTCGACAGATCACCTTTCCACGCGCGGTATCCCTTTTCGATCCGCAGCGCGTTCAGCGCATACATCCCAAAAGGCTTTGCCCCCGCAGCCAGCACCGCATCATAGATCGCAGGCATATCCGCGTTGGGCGCATGGATTTCCCATCCAAGTTCTCCCGCAAAGGACACCCGAAGCAATTCAACGGCCTTTCCGGCAACGGTTGCCGATTGGTGCGACAGCCACGGCAACGTCAAATCCGCCTGTGCAATGCCCGAAAGCAACGCCCGCGATTCCGGTCCCGTCACAATCAGCGTTGACCGCCCTGATGACCGGTCAGTCAATGTCAGACCGGCAGGCAGGGCGCGGTGCAGCAGCTCGAAATCATGCCATTGCGCGACCGAGGCGGTGATCAGCGTAAAGCGGTCCTCGGCATGGCGGATGATCGACATCTCGGTCAGGATACGCCCGCGACTGTCCGGGAAATACCCAAGGTTCAGGCGGCCGATTTTGGGCAAGGCCCCGGCGATGCGGCCCCGCAGCCACTCGGCGGCACCCTCCCCCGACAGGGTGAAACGCGAAAATCCCGGCAGGTCCAGAACGCCGACACTGTCGCGCACCGCCTCGCATTCCTCGCGGATACGGGCCTGCCACGGGCCAGTGCGGCCCCATGTCAGTGTCGCCTCTTCCGAGGTGTCGTCGCCGTCTTTGGCGAACCAGTTCGCGCGTTCCCAGCCGTTATAGGCCCCCATCTGGCCGCCAAGGCCGACAACCTTGTCATGCACCGGCGACAGCCTGCGGTTCCGGCCTGCGGGCCATTCGTGGTGCGGGAAATGCATCGCGTATTCGTGGCCATAGGTCTCGACCGCCTTGGCCAAGGTATAGTCATGGTCGGCATGGCCGGTGTAACGGCGCGGATCGCAGGACCACATATCCCATTCCGTTTCGCCGTGCATCACCCATTCCGACAGCACCTTGCCCGCACCGCCGCCCTGCGTGATGCCAAAGGTGAACACACACGCCTCATAGGCGTTCCTGACCCCCGGCATCGGGCCGAGCAACGGCAAACCGTCGGGGGCATAGGGGATCGGACCGTTGATGACCCGCCCGACGCCCGCCGTCCCAAGGATAGGCACACGCGCTATGGCATCCTCGATATACCACTCCAACCGCTCCAGATCGTCGGGGTAAAGCTGAAAGCTGAAATCCTCGGGCATGGGATCATCGGGGGTCACCCAATGCGCCTTGCAGTTCCGCTCGTAGGGGCCAAGGTTCAGACCGTTCTTGTCCTGTCGCAGGTAATAGGAACTGTCCACATCGCGCAAAAGCGGCACCTTGCGGCCGTTCTCGGCGGTCCACTTGGCAAGTTCCGGAATTTCTTCGGTCAGGAAATACTGATGGCTCATCACCACCATCGGCACGGTTCGCCCGCCATAGGGCTTGAACCATTCGCCGACGCGCTGCGCATAATAGCCCGCCGCGTTGACCACCTTTTCACAGCGGATATCACCTTTGTCGGTGTGCACGATCCACTCGTCACCCTCGCGGGACACGCCGGTTGCCGGAGTGAAGCGCAGAATTCTGGCACCCATCTGGCGCGCGCCCTTGGCCAGCGCCTGCGTCAGCTGGGCGGGGTCGATATCCCCGTCGTCGGGGTCATAAAGAGCGCCTGCCAGATCATGCGTCTCGATAAAGGGATACCGGTCCTTGATATCCGACACGGCCATCATCTCGATATCCAGTCCCTGATAACGGCCCATGGATTTGACCCGCTCGAACTCTTGCATCCTCTCCTTGGAATGGCCCAGACGGATTGATCCCGTAACGTGATAGTTCATCGGATAGTCGACCTCGGCTGCAAGCCCGCGATACAGGTCCAGCGAATAGCGCTGCATGTTCATCACCGCCCACGAGGCGCTGAAACTGGGACAGTTCCCCGCTGCATGCCATGTGGACCCCGCAGTCAGCTCGTTCTTTTCCAGCAGGACGCAATCGGTCCAACCCGCCTTGGCCAGATGATAAAGCGCCGAAACGCCAACCACCCCGCCACCAATGATGACAACCCGTGCTGTCGTCGGAAAATCAGACATTCCCATCCCCCTCAATCAATCAAAAGGCGCAGCGCAAGCCCGCCGAAAAGCAGTGCCGTCAGTTTGTTCAACAGCAACCCCGCGGCAATGAAGGCCCCCAGAACCGCAGGATCAAAGGCCATAGGAGCACCCATCATTGGCCAACCTTCGGCACATCATCGCCCTTCATCCGTCCGGGCGGGCGTGGTCCGTTTCGCATCACGCCCCCCGAAACCCGGACGCGCCCAGGGCCGCCCCGTAAAGGATGAAACACACCGCCATGACCCGCCTGAACCAAACGTTCAGAACCGCCCCCAACGCCAACCGGCCAAGCCCCGCACCTAGCATTGTAAAGCCGGTATAGCTTAGCGCGGTGATGGTCAGGGCGGTCGGCATGATGACAACCATCTGGTCCCAGATCGGCACATCGGGCTGAACAAACTGCGTAAATGCGGCCAGATACCCCGCCACACTTTTGGCATTGATCACGGCAATCAGAAACGCGCGCCCGAATATCCCGTGGCCTGTCACATGGCGCGGCTGAACGGCCTTTCCGGCGTTCAGCAACCCGCGCAGACCAAGGAACACCAGAAACACCGCCCCCACAACCTTGGCCCAGAAAAAGATCGTCGGCGATGCGGTAATCAGTGCGGTGACACCCAGCGCCGACAAGATCAGGAACAGCGTTGCCTGACACAGGATCGCCAGAACGCCCCACATGGCCCGCCTGATACCAAAGGTCATTCCATTGCCGATGCAATTCACGGCATTGGGTCCGGGTGTGGTCACGAAGACCACCCAGAACACCGCAAAGACTGTCCAGGCATGAAAACTCATCGGGCCCTCAATACACCGGCGGGGCGATCACCCAGATCGCGACGGCGGGTTGCTCATAGGGGTTGGACCAGCGGAACGGCTCTCCGCGAATGCGAAAGCTGTCACCGGGGCGGATGGTAAAGCTGCGGCCGTCGATCCATAGATCCAGCGTGCCGGACACCAGATAGCCGACCTCCTGCGTCTGACGCATCACCGGTTCGGACAGTGCCGCGCCGGGGCGAAAGGTGGAATGCACCATCTCGAAGTCATCGGTCAGATCGGGCGAAAGCAGTTCCTCGACCAACCCCTGCTCTGCCCCGCCGATGGGCCGCCGCGCCCCGTGCCGCACGACAAAGCCCTGCTCCTCGACCGGGGCGAATGCCTGACCGAACAGGATCGACATGGGAACACCCAACGCGGCAGACATGGCGCGCAGGTCACTGATCGACGGTTCTGACATATCCCGTTCGACCTGCGACAACCACCCGACAGACCGGCCCAGCGTTCCGGCCAGCCCGGCAAGGGTTTGCCCCCTGGCCTTGCGTAGGGCCCGCAGATCGGCCCCAAGGCTTTTGGTTTGCTGCGGGTCAGCGTGAACCACTGGATCGCCTTCGTGAAAATGACGTTACAATTTTCACACTGGCATGGCGCCGTGAAATTTCAAAGCAAAATTTCACGGACCTTTTACCGAGCGAAACGCCGTATCAGGCGAACACGGTTTTCAGAATTCCGGTCAACGCATCCGCGTCGGTCCGGTCAAAGGCATCCGGTTGATTGCTGTCGATGTCAAAGACGCCCAGCAACTGCCCCGCGCCATTCCAGACCGGCAAAACCAGTTCCGACCGCGTGGAGGAGGCACAGGCGATATGGCCCGGAAACGCGTCGACATCGGGCACCAACTGCACCTCTCCGGTCTTTGCCGCCGCCCCGCACACGCCGCGCGAAAACGGAATCACAAGGCAGCCGTGGCCACCCTGATACGGCCCGATCTTCAACGTCTCGTTGCCGACATGACGGTAGAACCCGGTCCAGTCGAACCGATCATCCGCATGGTGCACCTCGCAGGCGACTGTCGCCATCAACGACACGACATCCGTCTCGCCCTCTGTCAAGGACGCAACAGTTGCAGCCAGTTCCCTGTAATCGACGCGCATCAAACCCTCTCTATCGCAATTGCCGTGCCTTCACCGCCACCGATACAGATTGCGGCAACGCCACGCTTTAACCCCCGCGCCTCCAGCGCGTGCAAAAGCGTCACGATAATCCGCGCGCCGGACGCCCCGATCGGGTGACCCAAGGCGCAGGCCCCACCGTTTACATTCACGATGTCGCGGCGTACACCCATCTCGTGCATGAACGCCATCGGAACTACGGCAAAGGCTTCGTTCACCTCCCACAGGTCCACATCGCCAACGGTCCAGCCGATCCGCTCCAGCAGCTTTCGCGCGGCGGGCACGGGGGCCGTCGTGAACAAGGCCGGGGCCTGCGCATGGCTGGCATGCCCGACAATGCGCGCCCGCATGGGCAGCCCCAGCGCCTTTGCCCGATCCCCCGAGGCAATCACCAGCGCCGCAGCACCATCCGAAATCGAGGACGAATTCGCCGCCGTCACAGTGCCATCCTTGCGGAACGCTGGCTTCAAATGAGGAATCTTCTCGGGCATCGCCTTTGACGGCTGTTCGTCCATCCTGATCACAACATCCCCCTTGCGCGTCGTCAGGGTCACCGGCGCGATTTCGGCATCGAACCCGCCATTGGCCTGCGCTGCCAGCGCATTCTCAAGCGATTGCAACGCATAGGCATCCTGCGCCTCGCGGGTAAAGCCGAACGTTTCGGCACACTCTTCGGCAAAGGTTCCCATCAGGCGCCCCTTGTCATAGGCATCTTCCAGCCCGTCCAGGAACATGCTGTCAATCACCTGCGCATGGCCGATCCGTGCGCCCGCCCGCATTTTCGGCAAAAGATAGGGCGCGTTTGTCATGCTCTCCATCCCGCCGGCGACCATTAGGCCCGTATGCCCCAGCGCCACCTGATCATAGGCGGTCATCACGGCCTTCATGCCGGACCCACACATCTTGTTCAGCGTCGTCGCGGGAACGTCCTCGCCCAATCCGGCGGCAAATCCGGCCTGCCGCGCGGGGGCCTGCCCCAGTCCGGCGGGCAGGACACAGCCCATCAGCAGTTCCTCGACCGATGTTGCATCCGCCCCCGCATGGGCCAAAGCAGCGCGGATTGCGGTCCCCCCCAGAAGGGGCGATCCGGTTTCGGAAAATACCCCTTGAAAGCCCCCCATCGGGGTCCGCGCGGCACCGGCGATCACGACGTTTTCCATCACGGGGTTCCTTTCAGGGGAATTCGGGGAAGCACACGAACAAACATACAGAATGGTAACCTTTGGCGTCTAGGCATGATCCCGTTGATGTGATCGGAGAAGGTAAATGGATCTACAGACAGAGATTCGGGGTGACGCCCTTTTTGTAACGGTAACCGAAAAACGGATTGATGCCGCCGTGGCGATCCAGTTCAAGGACAAAATGCGCGACGTTGCGGAAAACGGGCCCGTGCGGGTGGTGCTGGACCTTTGCAATGTGGATTTCATCGACAGCAGCGGATTGGGCGCAATTGTCGGCACGATGAAGCTGTTGGGCAAAGATCGCCGCTTTGAACTTGCCGGTCTGACGCCCAACGTCGACAAGGTATTCCACCTGACGCGGATGGATACCGTCTTTACCATTCACAGGTCTCCGCAATCCGCCGTCGCAGAAATTTCGAATGCCTCCTGATGCACTGCGCCGCACCCCATACCCTGCGGACCCGACAGACCGGCAACAGATGCGCCTTAGGTCTGTAAATCTGGTCCTTCTGGCCAATGCCACTGCGGTTCGCAACGCGCTGGTGACGGTTTTGTCCGGCTTACGTCATTCGATGTCCGGTTCCGGCATATCCGGCACGGTCGAACTTGTTCTGGCCGAGGTGATGAACAACATTGTCGAACACGCCTACGCAGGTCAGACCAACGGCATCATCCAGCTTTCCATACGCGAAGGGCGCATGTGTCTTTTCGTCGAGGTCAAGGACAGAGGTCTGCCCCTGCCGAACAATGCCCTGCCGACGCCCCGTTTGCCCGACTTGATTGGCAATCAGGCCTCTCTGCCAGAGGGTGGTTTCGGGTGGGCGCTGATCAACAGCATGACCGAAAACCTGTCTTATACGCGTCAGGACGGGCAAAACCTTCTGTCTTTCTCGATCCCGAGACACAGGCAGCAGACCAAAGAAAACGCTTGCGCCTCAAAGATGCCCGATTAAGTCCGCACCGAAGACAGAATGCTCCGCGACAAAGATGATGTAGCTGCATATAGCTTCCCTTGGCGTCGCGTGTAACGGCCCCCACCCAGTGCGCGACGCCGAGGTTCAGTTCTTTATGACGATTGCCGATTGGAAATCGCTGCGTAACGCCCTACGCTTTGGCAAAATCGTCAATGAAGAGGCACATATGCGCGATCTACAACTCCCCGGCCGCTCTCCTGTTTTTGCTACAAACGGAATGTGCGCAACGTCGCACCCTTTGGCCAGCAAGGTCGCCATTCAAATTCTGGAATCAGGCGGAAACGCCGTTGATGCCACCCTTGCCGCTGCGGTACTTTTGGGGATCTGTGAACCGCAAATGACCGGAATTGGCGGCGACTGCTTTGTCCTTGTCAAACCGGCGGGCAGCGACGACATCGTTGCGCTAAACGGGTCCGGGCGTGCGCCTGTTGCCACCTCTGCCGCAGCGATGCGTGAAAGGGGATTGACCGGCATTCCGGTTCACGGGCCGGAAGCTGTGACAATTCCGGGGGCCGTTGATGCGTTTTGCCGACTGTCAGCCGATTGGGGCAAGATCGGAATGGCCGCAACGCTTGCGCCCGCGATCCATTATGCAGAGGCCGGCGTTCCTGTTGCGCCGCGCACCGCGTTTGACTGGGCCCTGTCAACCGGTTTCCTTCAGGGCAAGGCGCGCGATTACTATCTGATGGACGGCAAAGCGCCCGTCATCGGTCAGGTGTTCCGCGCACCGCAACAGGCAGAGGTCTTGCGCCAGATCGCATCCCAAGGCCGCGCCGGTTTCTACGAAGGCGAGGTTGCCGAAGATATGGTCGCCGCCCTGAATGCGGTCGGCGGGGCCCACACGCTGGACGACTTTGCCATGACGGCCTGCGACTATACCACCCCCGTCAGCGGCACCTACAAAGAGATCGAGCTGGTCGAGCATCCGCCGAACGGACAGGGTGCCACCGCCATCCTGATGAACAACATCCTCTCTCACTTCGACATTGCAGCGATGGAACCTTTCGGGGCGCAGCGCGCGCATATCGAGGCCGAAACCGCAAAGCTCGCATATGACGCCCGCAACCGTTTTATCGCAGATGCAGACCACGTCACCCGGCTGGCGCATATGCTGGCACCCGAAACCGCAGCGAACCTGGCCGCGCTGATTGACCCGAAACATGCGATGGGCGACGGACACAAACTGTCGGAAACGGTTCACAAGGAAACCATCTATATCACCGTCGTTGACAAGGATCGCATGGCGGTGTCGCTGATCTATTCGATTTTCAACAGCTTTGGTTCCGGCATTGCCTCTGACAAGTTCGGCGTTCTGTTCCAGAACCGTGGGGCGGGTTTCAACCTGACCGAGGGCCACGCAAACGAGGCGGCGGGCGGCAAACGCCCGATGCACACCATCATTCCCGGTATTCTGAAAAAGGCGGACCGCGTGATTATGCCGTTCGGCGTCATGGGCGGGGCCTATCAGCCGAACGGCCATGCACGGTTCATTTCCAATATGGTCGATTTCGGGATGTCCCCGCAGTCTGCCGTGGACGGCCCGCGCAGCTTTTCTGACGCGGGCACGATGAAGGTAGAGCGCGGATATTCAGACGCCGTGCGCGCCGAACTGGCGGCGATGGGGCACAATGTGATCATTCCGGACGGCCCGATCGGCGGCGCACAGGCCATTCTTATCGACGACAGCGGCGTATTGCAGGGGGCGTCAGACCCCCGCAAAGACGGCTGCGCATTGGGGTATTGAACCATGACCATCACACCCGTAAAGACGCTGGTCGCGCAGGCGAAAGGCCAGATCGAGACCCTGTCGTTCGAACAGGCGCTGGCTGCGGCCAAGGCCGGCGAAATCTTGCTGGTCGACATCCGTGATGTGCGCGAACTGGAACGCGAGGGGCGAATCCCCGGTGCATTTCACGCCCCACGCGGCATGCTGGAATTCTGGATAGATCCCGAAAGCCCCTACCATAAACCCAGCTTGGCGACCGACAAAAAGCTGGTGCTGTTTTGCGCCAGCGCATGGCGATCGGCGCTGTCGGTCAAGGGGCTTCAGGATGTCGGCATGACGAATATCGCCGAGCTTGACGGCGGCTTTTCGAACTGGAAGGCCAGCGGGGGACCGGTTGACCCCTAGTTCATCTGAAAATGAAGCGGGTAGCGTCCGTCTTCAAAATCTCCGAATAAATCAGCAAGATCAGGGTGATCGACCGGCTCTCCGGTGTAATCCGGCAAAAGGTTTTGCTCTGACACATAGGCCACATAGTAGCTTTGCTCGTTCTCTGCCAACAGGTGGTAGAACGGCTGATCCTTTGCCGGGCGGCTTTCCTCTGGGATGGCATCATACCAATCTTCGGTATTTGAGAACATCGCGTCCACGTCAAAAACAACCCCGCGAAAGGGGTGCTTTCGGTGGCGGACAACCTGTCCCAGATGGTATTTCGCACGTGTCTTCAACATTGTATCGAGGCCCCCAATGTGCCGTTAGTAAACGCTCCAAAAGGGCTTTGTCCATCAACCACTCCAAAATTGCAGGAAACAGTCTGTGAACCTTATACTGACAGTGCTTGAAATTGTTGCTCCTGTGTTCCTTTTGGCCGGTATCGGTTTCGGCTGGGTCAAGTTCGGGTTTGAATACCGTGTCCAGTTCGTGACCCAGATGGCGATGACCCTTTCGGTTCCCTGCCTGATCTTCACAGCACTGATGAAAACCAAGATCGACCCGCAATCGCTGAGCACCGTGATCATCGCGACGGTCGCAGCCTATGCCATCGTCACCGCCGCCAGCCTGCTTGTCGTCAAAATGGGAAAGTTCGACTCTGGCACCTATCTTGCGCCGATCATTTTCGGCAACACCGGCAACCTTGGCCTGCCCTTGGCGTTGTTCGCCTTTGGCGATGTCGGGTTCGGCTATGCCGTGGTGATTTTCGCGGTCATGGCCATCTATTCCTTCACAATCGGGATCTGGATGGTGTCGGGCGGCGGGTCGATGACAAAGGTTCTGAAAGAACCATTGGTGGCTGCGACTTTGCTGGGCGGCTTGTTCCTGTGGCAAGGCTGGCAGACGCCGCCCTTTCTGACCAACACGCTGGAACTTGTGGGGCAGATGGCCATTCCCCTGATGCTGATCACTCTTGGTGTCGCGGTGGCGCGCCTGAAACCGGGGCGCATCCTGCGGGCGGTCTGGTTGTCGTCCGCCAAGGTTGCGATCTGCGTTGCGGCCGCCTGGACCGTTGGCCGCTGGTTCGGCCTGCCCGACATCGCCTTCGCGGTTCTGGTGCTTCAGGTTTCGACACCGGTTGCGGTGACATCCTATCTGCTGGCGGAAAAATACGGCGCCGACGCGGATGCGGTCGCGGGTCTGGTGGTTGTGTCGACCCTGATGTCGGTTGTTGTCATACCGGTCATTCTTGCGTTTCTTGTGGTGTCATAACCCATTTGTCATTTTACCCAATTCAATTTTCAGCTATGGTTGCCTCAATAAAAAAGCGAGGGGCATATGAGCAGACTTCTTCGCGCAACAGCTTTGATGGTTCTACTCGCCGGTTGCGGCGGGGGTGATTTTTCTGCGCCGCGTAATCTTGATAACGCATGCAGCATCGTAAGCCAGCGCCCGGCCTACCTAAGGGCCATGAAAAAGACCGAACGCCGTTGGGGGGTGCCTGTGCACGTCCAGATGGCGACGATCTATCAGGAAAGCAAATTCATCGGAAACGCCCGAACCCCGCATCAATATGCGCTGGGGATCATCCCGATGGGCCGTCAATCCTCCGCCTACGGATACGCGCAGGCGTTGGACGCGACATGGGATGAATATCGCCGTGAAACGGGGCGTCGTAGTGCCAAGCGCGACAAGATCGACGACGCCGCCGACTTTATGGGCTGGTATATGGACAAGACGGAAAAGCGGAACGGCATCTCAAAAACCGATGCGCGCAATCAGTATCTGGCCTATCACGAAGGCCACACTGGGTTCGCGCGCGGATCATACAACGCCAAATCCTGGCTGTTGCGCGTCGCCAACCAAACCGGTGACCGCTCGTTCATTTATGCCCAGCAGCTGCGAAGCTGCCGCAAGGCCTGATCACCGCATCCGCTTGTTGGTTTCGGCGGTAATACTGAACAGGGAGGCGCGCAGATCGCCGCCCTTTTTCAGGTCGCCCAGAATGACCGTGGTCTGAGAGCCGGAATCGTCGGTGATGACCCATTGGCGCAATTCAACCGGATTGCCCGTGAACACCATTTTGATCGTTCCGTATTCCGGATGCTCTGGGTCCTGCGCCGTCACGGCGGTTGTGGTGGCATCAGATGAATGCCCCACAACCATTTTCGCCCGCCCCAGATCCACGTTGCGGGCAAGGATCAGGTTCAAAGGCGTCCGCGCCAGTGGATATTGTTCTGGCGGCGCATCGCTTTTGCTGTCGAAAATCGCAACCTGACCACCGCCGGCCATCACCAGATTCGCATCCGGTGGATTATATTCGAACCGGGCGCGGCCCGGACGCTTGATGTAGAACGTTCCGGTCGAAATCGACCCGTCCCCGTTGATCTGCGTGAATTCCGACTGTGCCGTCGTCAAACCGTTCAGATAGTTCGACAGCTGTGCCAGCGGAATTTTATCCGCCAAAGCCGGAAGCGAAAGGGCAGCCCAAAGAACGGGCACAAGGAGCATGCGCATATGTTTCATACCCCCTAGATAGTCAGAGACACCGCGCATTGCACCGCCCAAATTCTCACAAAGCAGAGAGTTGCCAGAGCGCTATTGCTCTGGCACCAGAATTTCGCGCTTTCCAACATGGTTTGCGGGGGAAACCAGACCCGCCTCTTCCATTTGCTCGACCAGACGCGCGGCCTTGTTATAGCCGATCGCCAGTTTCCGCTGGATATAAGACGTCGAGCACTTGCGGTCCTTGATGACAATCGCAACTGCGGTATCGTAAAGCGCGTCTTCCAGATCGTTGCCGCTGCTGCCAAGGCCAAGCACCAGATCAATGCTGCTTTCGGAATCCTCGTCCGGCCCTTCGACAACGCCACCGATGTAGGATGGCGGGCCGAACCCCTTCAGGTGGTTCACAATTTCTTCGACCTCTTCATCCGACACAAAGGGCCCATGCACGCGGGTGATCTTGGCGCCACCCGCCATATACAGCATGTCGCCCATGCCCAGCAGTTGCTCTGCGCCCTGCTCGCCCAGAATTGTGCGGCTGTCGATCTTGCTGGTCACCTGGAACGAAATCCGGGTGGGAAAGTTCGCCTTGATCGTGCCGGTGATCACATCAACCGAAGGGCGTTGTGTGGCCATGATCAGGTGAATACCCGACGCCCGCGCCATCTGCGCCAGACGCTGGATGCAGGCCTCTATCTCTTTGCCGGCAACCATCATCAGGTCGGCCATCTCGTCCACGATCACCACGATATAGGGGATCGTTTCCGGCGCGAACTGTTCCGTCTCGAAGATCGGCTCGCCGGTATCCTCGTCGAAACCGGTTTGAACCGTGCGGCTGAACAGCTCGCCCTTGGCAATCGCATCCCGCACGCGGCCATTGTAGCCTTCGATGTTGCGCACGCCCATCTTGGACATCTTGCGATAGCGGTCTTCCATCTCTCCCACAGTCCATTTCAGCGCGACAACGGCCTTTTTCGGGTCGGTCACCACGGGGGACAGAAGATGCGGGATGCCGTCATAAACCGACAGTTCCAGCATCTTGGGGTCGATCATGATCATCCGGCATTCGTCCGGCGTCAGTTTGTATAGCAGCGACAGGATCATCGTGTTGATCGCCACGGATTTACCCGAACCGGTCGTTCCCGCAATCAGAAGATGCGGCATTTTCGCAAGGTTCGCGATGATGGGATCGCCGCCGATATCCTTGCCCAGGGCCAGCGGAAGCCGCATGTTGCTGTCACCAAAGTCGCGTGCAGACAGGATTTCGCGCAGCACGACCTTTTCGCGGTGAACGTTCGGCAGTTCGATGCCGATCACCGACCGGCCCGGCACAGTCGACACACGCGCAGACAGCGCAGACATCGACCGCGCGATGTCATCGGCAAGACCGATAACGCGCGAGGCCTTCAAACCGGGGGCCGGTTCAAGTTCGTACATCGTGACCACAGGGCCGGGGCGAACCGATACGATCTCGCCCTTGACGCCATAATCATCCAGCACGTTTTCCAGCATCCGCGCATTCTCTTCCAGCGCTTCATCCGACAAATGGTGCCGTTGGATTTCCACCGGGCTGGACAACAGGCTTAGCGGGGGCAGTTCATAATCCGATCCGCTTTCGTCAAACCGCAAAATGGGCTGCGCCTCTGCCCGCGCCTGCCGCGAAGGCGGGGGGGCCTTGCGCTGAATATGCTGCACGACTTTCTTCGGTTCCGTCACCGGGTGCTCGTAAACCATCGGTGTTTCGACCAGTTCGGGATCGGGCAGATAGGCGCTAAGATCAGCGTCGTCATCGTAATCCAGCGACACAAGATCATCCGCATAGTCTTGCGAAAACTCTGGCGGGGACGGCATCATCGGCGGCTCTGCGAAGGGGGCCATCGGCACACGCGGCGCGACCGGGTTCAGCACCAAAGGGTGCGGGCGTTGGGCGCGTGCCACAGGTGGCTCTTGCCGCCCCAGTTTCAATTCCGGTGCGGGACGCATGGTATGCGCCGCAGGCATCTGCCGCACACGGTTCTTGATCACGCTGGAAATCTTGGCCTTGATCCGGTCCTCGCCAGCGGGCGCATCGCCATACTCATAGGCGAAAGGTTCGATCATCTCCGGCTCGGGTTCCTGGGTCCGCTTCATCAAAGAGGGAATGCGCGACAGCAGGCTGGTCTTTTCAGGGGCCTGTTGCACGGGATGTTCATAGTTGGGTTCGGCCCGCAGCGGGGCTTTGGTCGCACGCAAAGGCGCAGGCGCGCCCCAATCCTGTTCGGCACGCTGAACCATCGCGCGCGCATCACGCGGTCGCACGGCCTCCTCGGCTGCGGCATAGGCTGCCGCTTCGGCCCGGTCCTGCGCCTTTTGGTCCCGCCGGATCGCATTGCGCTCCTGCAAGGTGCGCGCGGCAACCGCCGCCGCCCCAGCCCCTTTGCCAAGCAGGGTCATCATCATGGCATAGCTTGTCACAAGACCGATCAGCAGAAACCGCGCAATCGACTGCAATTCGCGTGCGGTAAAGCCCAGAACAAACGCCGCCATCCCCAGCATTCCGGCCCCGACAAAAAGCGACATGACCTTAAGGCCAAAGGTCGCGTTCACGGGCGCCACGCCCAGAACCGCCCCAAGGAAGGTGTCGCCGAACAGGCCGCCCAGACCAAAACTGTGGGTCCATTCGATGCCGGGCACATGGGTCGAGGCATAGACTGACGCCAGCGCAATGCCGATGGGCGCGAAAATCAGGCGGTTGATGGCGCGATCTTCGCCCTTGTGCAGCGCGAAACGTGCGCCCCACGTCAACAAAACAGCGGCAAGGCCCCAGGACCCCATCCCCACAATCACAAACAGAGGCGACGCGATAGACGCCCCGATCCGGCCCAGAAAATTCTGCGCAGGCTGGTCCGTCGCGGCAAGCCAGCCGGGATCTTCGGGCACATAAGACATCAGCATCAGTGAACACAGCAGGCCCGCAACAATAAGGCCGACGCCAAGCAGTTCTTTGCCACGGCGTTCAAGTGCGGCCTGGGTGTTGCTGTCCAAAAGCGGATCGCGCTGCCTGATCTGATAGGATGCCATGCTTTTTCCCTCGATTATTCGTACAAGCAGTCACGAAGCTGGATCAGCCCGCGCCGCATGTCGTTGATTGGGGCCACCATCGCCACACGAATGTAGCCTTGGCCCGGATTAGTGCCGTTTACGTCGCGGCTAAGATAGGCACCGGGCAAAACCCGAACGCCTGTTTGCTGCCAAAGTTTCAGCGCCGCCGCCTCGCCGTTCGCGACGGGCAACCACAAGAAGAACCCCGCCTCGGGGCCTTTGTAGCCTTGCATGCCGCCGAAAACCTCGTCGGCGACCTTGAATTTTTCAATGTATTGCGCGCGGTTCTCGATCACATGGGTCTCGTCGCCCCATGCCCGCTCTGCCACTTTTTGCAGCGGCAGCGGCAGGGGCGCGCCAGCGTAGTTGCGCAATTGCTTGATCTCGGCGATCGACCGCGGGCCACCCGCAACAAACCCGGACCGTAAACCGGGCAGGTTCGACCGCTTGGACAACGAGTGGAATATAACCACCCGCTCTGGATCGGCCCCCACCTCCTGCGCCACTTGCAGGGCACCGACCGGGGCATCGTGCCGATAGATTTCGGAATAACACTCGTCCGCGAAAATCTGGAAATCATGCTTCTCCGCCAGCGCGATCAGATCGACCCAATAGGCGCGGCTTGCCACCGCACCCTGCGGGTTCGACGGCGAACAGATATAGGCAATCGCCGTGCGGTTCAAAACCTCGGGGGGCAGTCCCGCGTAATCGGGCAAATATCCGGTTTCGCGCGTCGCGGGCACAAAGACAGTCTCGGCCCCCACAGCCTGCGCCGCCACCGCGTAAACCTGATAAAACGGGTTCGGCGTCAGAACCACCGCTGTCTTGCCATTCTTTACCTCGGGGCACAGCGCGATACAGGCGTTGAACAGCCCCTCGCGCGTTCCGTTCAGCGCCATCACCTGAGTGGCGGGATCGACGACAGCACCAAAGCGCCGCTTGATCCATGCCGCAGCAGCAGAGCGCAATTCAGGCGTGCCATCGTTTGGCGGGTATTTTCCGAAACCTGCGGTGTTTTCGGCAATCACCGGACCGACCCAATCGGGAAACGCGTGCTGCGGCTCGCCGATGGTCATGGCACGCACCTCGCCACCCGGCGCATGCGCGTCAAGCAGCGTCCGCAAACGCGGAAAAGCGTATTCAGGCAGGTTCGAAAACCGCTCGGGAAACGTCATTGGTGCCTCAAAGCTCGGAGTCATTATCGCCCCGTTTCTTTCAAACTACCGAACGTTTCCCCGTAGGTCCAGAAAAACGCTTACAAATGATACGCTTGTGCAAAAGATTTGTGGCTTTTAGGTCGTGATCTTCGCCAATGCCGCCTCTGCCGCCGCCCCCAAACGCAACAGTTTTTCTTCCGAACCGGGCGGAGTCATCAGCAAAATCCCCGTCGACGGTACGCCTGTGGGCAGTGTCAGGCCCGGCAACCCCATCAGGTTCCCGATCCTTGTGTTGCGCAACGCCAACAGGTTTTCCGCAACAAAATAATCGTTGTCCGCGATCAAGCGCTTCAGATCGGGCGGCATGATCGCCGCTGTCGGGATGATCACGGCGTCATATCCGGCCGTCTTTTCAAGATAGACCGCCCGCAGTGCCATCATCCTTTTCTGCGCCGCGACATAATCGACGGCCTTGAATGCCCCGCCCGCGCGGAACCGTTCCAGCACACGGTCGAACATCAGATGGGGCGCTGCCTCGATCTTTTCGCGCCACTGGGCATAGGCCTCGGCGGTGAACAAAACCGCCGACAGGGTCATTGCCTCGGCGATTTCGGGCACCTTGACGTGGGCCACCGACGCACCTGCGGCCCTCAATCGGTCAACCGCTTGCGCGAACCCGTCCCGCGGGCCGTCCCGCAAGCCGTCCATCGCGACCGTGTCCAGCACCATCAGCCGAACACCATGCAACGACGCGCCGGACAGATCCGCCGCCGGCTTGCCCTCCAGCGCGGCCAACATCAGCGCCGCATCTTCAACCGTGCGGCACAGCGGCCCAACCGTGTCGAAACTTTCGCATAGCGGCACGACGCCGGTCAGGCTCAGCCTGCCGCTGGTTGTTTTCAGCCCCACCAGATCGTTCCACGCCGATGGCAACCGAACCGAGCCGCCCGTGTCGGACCCGATCCCGCAAGGCGCCAGACCAAAGGCAACCGATGCCGCCGCACCCGACGACGACCCCCCGGGCACCGCACCTGCATCGTTCACGCAGGGCGGCGTTTCCTTGACGGGGTTATAGCCCAACCCCGAGAACGCCAGCTCTGACATATGGGTCTTGCCCAAACACACCAGACCCGCCGCCGTCGCGTTTTTCAGCACTTGCGCGTCCTCGGCCGGCACGCGCCCCTTCAGCAGGTCCGATCCCGCCTCTGTCACCACACCTGCCGTATCGAACAGGTCCTTCCATGACACCGGCACACCGTCCAGCGGACCCAGTCGCTGCCCGGCCTTCGCCCGCGCCGATGCGGCACCCGCCTCGGCCAGCGCGCGCGCCTCTGTCACCCGCGCGTAAATCCGGTCGCGCAGGGGATGCGCGTTGATCGCGTCCAGATAACAGCGGGTCAACGCCACTGGGTCAATCTCGTGCGCCGCGATCCCGCGTCCCAGATCCGCCATGCTCATCCGCAACCATGTGTTCGACATTTCCGCACCCTTTGCCAATTTGTCGCGACGGTAACGGCAAGGCTTTGCATGGACAATCCCGTTGATGCGCTCATATTGAGGGGCATGAAACATGATGCGGATATTTTGATCATCGGTGGCGGGCTGAACGGCTCTGCCTTGGCACTGGCGCTGGCGTCGGGCGGCATTTCAACCTGCGTTATCGACGCACTGCCGCTGGACACGCGAACGGGCGACCGGTTCGACGGTCGCAGTTATGCGCTTGCCCTCGCCTCGCAGCGGTTGCTGTCCGCCATCGGCATCTGGAACGGTATCGCGGATCAGGCCCAGCCGATCCTGGAGGTAAAAGTTACCGATGGGCGCGCGGGCGAAGGCCCGTCGCCCTTTGTGCTGCACTTCGATCACCACGAGATCGAGGAAGGCCCGATGGGCTATATGATGGAAGACAGGTATCTGCGCCGGGCCTTTCTGTCGGCCATGGCCGACAGCCCGCTGATCACCCATCTGTCCGGCGAAACCGTCGTTGCCCAGTCAACCGACGCGAACAGCGCGACCGTCACGCTTGCCAGCGGAAAAACGCTTTCCGCCCGCATCCTTGTGGGGTCGGACGGGCGGCGCAGCGGCACTGCCGAACGCGCCGGCATCAAGCGCACCGGATGGGGCTACGGGCAGACCGCGCTGGTCTGTGCCATCGGCCACGAAAAGCCCCACGACGGCATCGCGCATCAGTTCTTCATGCCCGCCGGCCCGCTGGCCATTCTGCCCTTGCCCGGCAATCGCTGCTCCATCGTCTGGAGCGAGACAGACGCCAACGCCGCCGCGATCAATGCGCTGGACGACGCGGCCTATCTGAACGTCCTGCGCCCGCGCTTTGGCGATTTTCTGGGCGGGATTTCCCTGACCGGCGCACGCTTTACCTATCCGCTGAACCTGACGCTGGCCAACGCGATGACCGCCAACCGCCTTGCGCTGATCGGGGATGCGGCCCACGGCGTCCATCCGATCGCCGGACAGGGCCTGAACCTTGGCCTGCGCGATGTCGCTGCGCTTGCAGAGGTCATCGTTGACGCGAAACGGCGGGGCGAGGACATCGGCACCAGCCTTGTCCTTGACCGCTACCAAGGCTGGCGGCGGTTCGACGTCGCCTCGCTTGCGGCGGCGACGGATGGATTTAACCGACTGTTTTCCAACGACAACCCAATCCTGCGACTGGGGCGCGATCTGGGGATGGGGATGGTCAACGCCCTGCCCGGCCTGCGCCGCCGCTTTATACGAGAGGCGGCAGGCCTGACCGGCGATCTGCCCCGACTGATGCAGGGCAGACCGATCTAGATGCGTTAAAACGGCAGACCGGTATAGTTTTCGGCCAGAACCAACCGCCGCGCCTCTGACGTTTCAAGGTACGCCAGTTCGCTGTCCTGCATCCGCTGCTCGAACGCGTTCTGGTCGGGGAACCGGTGCAGCATGGTCGTCATCGACCAACTGAAACGCATCGCCTGCCAGACCCGTGACAGCGCATCGGCGGAATAGGTCTCAAGGCCCGAAAGATCACCGCCCAGATAGGCCTTTTTCATCGCGGCGACCAGATAATGCACATCCGATGCGGCAAGGTTCAATCCCTTCGCCCCTGTTGGTGGCACAATATGGGCCGCGTCCCCGCACAGGAACAACCGGCCCCACCGCATTGGTTCGGACACAAAGCTGCGAAGCGGCGCGATGGATTTCTCGATCGACGGCCCCGTCACCATCGTTTCTGCGACAGAGGGCGGCAACCGGCGCTTCAGTTCCGCCCAGAAGGCGTCGTCAGACCAGTCTTCGACTTTATCCGCCAAATCCACCTGAATGTAATAGCGTGACAACGTCGCATTGCGCATCGAGGCCAAGGCAAACCCGCGCGGATGGTTGGCATAGATCAGTTCTTCGGCGGCGGGCGGCGTGTTGGACAAAACCCCGAGCCAGCCAAAAGGATAAACCTTTTCATACTCTTGCCGGACATCCGCCGGAATCGACGGGCGGCTGACCCCATGGAACCCGTCACAACCGGCGACATAATCACACTCCAGCCGCTGCGCCACGCCGTCCACTGTGTAGGTGACATAGGGCGCATCACTGTCCAGATCGTTCAGCACAACATCCGACACGTCATGAAGAACCGTCGCACCTATGGCATCCTGCGCGTCATACAAATCGCGCGTCACCTCGGTTTGACCGTAAACCATCACCTGACGTCCGCAGCTTTCCTTGAAGTCGACACGCACCATCCGCTCGGACGAACTGAACAGGCAGCCGTCATGCACGATACCGTCGCGGTTCATCCGGTCGCCCGCGCCCGCCTCGCGCAGCATTTCGACCGTGCCCCATTCCAGCACACCGGCACGGATCCGCGACAGAACATAATCGCGCGACTTCCTCTCCAGGACGACGGTTGATATTCCCGACCGGTTCAGAAGTTGCGACAGCAAAAGCCCTGCGGGGCCGCCCCCGATAATTGCCACCTGCGTTTTCATCCAACCCTCCAAAGATCTGGATGGATATACTATCGCGTCCGCGACAGATCAGAATGGACGATCCGCGTTGCATCTGGCACTATTCGGACATGAAACGCGACCGCACGGCCCACAATCAGATTCCCGCCTACCAGCTTTATGGCGAAGACCGCGTGTTTCCCGACGTTCTGCACTGCGAAAGGATCCTCGACCGCGCGGCGGGTCTGGAATGGACGATTGCGCCGCATCGGCACCTGCATCTGCACCAGATATTCCTGCTGCGCAGCGGGGCGATCACGCTAGAGGCGGATGGAACAGATTACACCCTGTCACCCCCGACAGTCGTTTCAATTCCGCGCGGCATGGTGCACGGGTTCCGGTTTTCAAAAGGAACGGACGGCTATGTTTTGACGGTTCCAACACAGGAACTGCCCGATGTGTTCGGGCCGAACTCTGTCCTTGCCCAGCCGATTTCGCAGTTCAAGACAGGCGCGGCGGATGATGCTGTGGCGCAGCTTTTTGACCGGATATTCGCCGAGTATCAGACGACAGGTCCGGTGCGGACCCTGATGATAACGGCGCTGGCAACACAGATCGCCTGTCACGTCGTCCGCCCCTCTGACGGATCAGAGACGATCACATCAAGCCCGCCGAAGAACCCAAGAATGGAACAATTCAACGCGCTTTTGATGGCACATTTCCGCCAGAAATGGCAGGTGTCCGATTACGCCAGATCCATGTCGGTATCGGCCCGCCACCTTAGCCGGATATGCGCCGCGGCTACGGGGCGCCCTGCCGCGTATCACATCGAAGCAACCACATTCCAGGAGGCATGCCGCCTGCTGGTATATACCCGCATGACCGTTGCAACCGTCGGCTATCAGCTTGGCTTTGATGACCCGTCGTATTTCTCTCGGGCGTTCCAGCGGCACATCGGGCTTTCCCCGACCGCCTATCGCGACAGGTTCGACCGATAGCGATGGCCCGCAGCGGAACCGGCCAACGCCGTCACTCGATCTCGCGGGCCTCGTCGATCAGCATCACGGGGATGCCGTTGCGGATCGGATAGGCCAAATGCGCCGCCTTCGAAATCAGTTCCTGCGCCTCGGCGTCATAGGTCAGCGGCGCACGGGTCTTGGGACACACAAGTGCTTCCAGCATCCGGCGATCGAATTCGATGGCATCATTCATTGCATTATTTCCTCGTTGCTGCCGCCCCGTAACCCGAATTCAATCAAGGTAACAAGGGTTTCGCGCCGCGTCGCAAGCGATGGCGCCTCTAGCAATGCCTGCTTTTCCTCGGGATCAAAGGGACAAAGCATCGACAAAGAATTTATCAACATCTCGTCTTCTGCCTCTTTCAGGCTGTCCCAGTCCGTCGACAGATCCTGCGAGGCAAAGTAGCGGCCCAGAAGGTCCAGAAACGCGGGCCGGTCAAAGTCCGGGTCTTTTTCCGTCGGACCAAGGTCGCGCTCGAACCCGCCCCAGCTCACGTCAGCGCGCAAATACGGGGCGAAACCCGATACTTCGCGCTGAATGCGGAAACGGGAAATGCCGGACAGCGTAACCATGTAACGTCCGTCCTCGGTTTCGGAAAATCCGGTCAGGCGACCGGCGCAACCGATCATATGCAACCGCTTTCCCGCGCCCTCTGGCACCTCTCGCGGCTGGATCATACCGATCAGCCGATGCGCGGTTTTCAACGTATCGTCCAACATCGCCAGATAGCGCGGCTCGAATATATGCAGCGGCAACCGTGTGCGCGGCAACATCAAAGCCCCCGGCAAGGGGAACAACGGGATCGTTTCGGGTAGGTCTGCGGAGGTCATCATGTCGATGTATCTAGTCCGCTGTCAGTATCAGGCAAACACCATCGACGACAATTTCCGCCGCCCCGTCAGCGCGATCGGATCCTGCGGTTTCAGCGCCTCGAAGATGATGAACAACTGCGCCTTTGCGGCTCCGTCGTTCCAGTCGCGGTCGCGCCGGAACAGATCCAGCAATTCGGCAACCGCCTCTTCGACCTTGCCGTTCGCGTGCAATGCCAGCGCCAGATCGAACTTCGCCTGATGATCGTCAGGGTTGGCATCGACCGCCGCGCGCAGCTCTGTTTCGGGGCCCGCGTTGGCGGCTTGTTTGGCCAGTTCGATTTGCGCACGCGCAGCTTCGATGACAGGCTTCAGCGCGATCTCGGCAGGAACGCCGTTCAACACGGCTTCTGCCTCTTCCGGCTCGCCCAGTGCCAGATACCCACGGATCATGCCGGAAAAACTCTCGGCATTCAGCGGGTCCTCTTCCAGAATGGCCGCAAAGGTCTGCATGGCATCTGCAGTCTCTCCGGCGTCCAGCATGGCCTCTGCCGCCTCGACGGCGTCCGCCAGACCATTGTCCGGCGCACCGGCAAGCGCCGCCGCCTTTTCAACGAACGCCTTCAGTTCTGATGCGGGCACGGCCCCCTGAAAGCCGTCAACAGGCTGGCCCTGCCAAAAGGCATACACCGTGGGGATCGACTGAATGCGCAGTTGCGCCGCGATTTGCTGGCATTGGTCCACATCGACCTTAACCATTTTCACGCGGCCCCCCGCCGCTTTCACAGCCGCCTCCAGCGCGGGACCAAGCGTCTTGCACGGCCCGCACCAAGGCGCCCAGAAATCGACGATCACAGGCACTGTCTGGCTTGCCTCTACGACATCCGCCATGAACGTCGCTTCGGTTACATCCTTGATCAGGTCGCCCGCCGCCGCTGGTGCCGCGGCCTTGCCCAGTTCGATCATCTTGTCCGGTTCCATTCTATTGTCCGTCTTGGTCAATAAATGGGGCATTTGCCGGTGCAGCGCAAGGGCAGCGCCTGTGCCTTTCGCAAAAGCGCTGTCCCCACGGGGACACGCATAGGCAGAGTTCCGAGGCGGCACACCCTGCACGAGCCGCGCCCGAATCCGGTGCCTACAGATCGAATGTCGCAAAGACCGGCGCATGGTCAGACGGTTGCGTCCAGCCCCGCGCGGCACGCAACACACGGCTGCCGTGGCCTGCCGACGCGATATCGGATGTGGCCCAGATATGGTCCAGCCGCCGCCCCTTGTCGGCCTCGTCCCATTCTTTGGCGCGATACGACCACCACGAATAAAGCCGCCCGTCGGGAATGTCGGCGCGGGTCACATCGACCCAACCGCCCGCACCTTGCGTCTCTACCAGATGCTCGACCTCGATCGGGGTATGGCTGACGACCTTCAGCAGCTTCTTGTGGTCCCAGACGTCATCCTCGCGCGGGGCGATGTTCAGGTCGCCGACAAGGATCGACCTTTGCGGTTTGTCCGCATGAAACAGGTCGCGCATCTCTGTCAGAAAATCCAGCTTCTGGCCGAACTTCTCGTTGACCTCGCGGTCGGGTTCGTCGCCGCCCGCCGGTATGTAAAAGTTGTGAATGGTGACGCCGTTATCCAGCCTCGCCGCAACATGGCGGGCATGGCCCATCTGCACAAAGTCACGCCCACCCGCATCAGTGATCGGCAGTCTGGACAGGATGGCAACCCCGTTGTAGCCCTTCTGCCCGCGCGCAACCATATGGGTATACCCCAGGGCCTGAAACCGCTCGACCGGGATCTTTTCCACCGGCGATTTGCATTCCTGAAGGCAGATCACATCGGGGGCCTCTTCGGTCATCAGCTTGCACACCAGTTCTTCGCGCAGGCGGACCGAGTTGATGTTCCATGTGGCAAGGGTAAAGGTCATTATCTCTCCTTGACGGAAATATCCGTGATGTGGACTGATCCTGCTCGGACCGGAATTAAAGAAACCAAGATCACGGAGGGCGCCCGAAAGTCAAACAAAAGACCCCTACTAGAGGGCGAAAACTGGCAGGGCATGACCCGCAACGCCCTGCGGGCACCCCCATTTGGGGAGATAAAAAAAGACCCCGCACAAAGGCGGGGCCAGTCCAACAGGGAGGATGTCGCGTTATAACCCCAACGCGACCAGGGGATGCCAATTCAGAAACAATTCTATCCTATTTGAGAGGATTGCCGATGATTTTGTCAACATTAAGGCAGTCTAGGCGACCAGCCGATATCCACCGGACTCTGTGACCAACAAGCGCGCATTCGATGGATCGGGCTCTATCTTCTGGCGCAAACGGTAGATGTGGGTTTCCAGCGTATGGGTCGTGACACCCGCGTTATAGCCCCAGACCTCGTGCAGCAGAACATCACGGGCAACGACCCCTTCTGACGCGCGGTAAAGGAATTTCAGAATATTCGTCTCTTTCTCGGTCAGACGGATTTTCTTTTCATCCTCGGTCAGAAGCATCTTCATGGCCGGCTTGAACGTATATGGCCCCAACTGGAACACAGCATCTTCGGACTGTTCATGCTGGCGCAACTGGGCGCGGATACGGGCCAGAAGCACCGGAAATTTGAACGGCTTGGTGACGTAGTCATTTGCGCCCGCGTCCAGACCCAGAATGGTGTCCGCGTCACTGTCATGGCCTGTCAGCATCAGGATCGGGCATTTCACCCCCTGCTTGCGCATCAGACGGCACAACTCCCTGCCGTCTGTATCGGGCAGGCCCACGTCAAGGATCACCAGATCGTACAGCGCCTCTTTCACCTTGATCATGGCCTCGTGGCCATCACCGGCTTCGAAGACATCGAAGTCTTCGGTCATAATCAACTGCTCGCTCAGCGCCTCGCGCAGGTCCACTTCGTCGTCAACCAGCAGGATCTTTTTTACGGTGCTCATCTGAACATTCCTTATAAGCTCGTTTGATAGATGTTCTTGAGTAACGCCCACGACAAGTTTTCCGACCGGCTCCTCACGCTCTCGTGTGATAATGACGGGAAATGTTTCATATTCGGGCGGAAACAGCTACAGCACTGAAACAACTGTAACCATATTTGGCCCGAAATGACCCTATCGCCCGACATCGTCGAACGCCTGGCCCGCGCCCGCGCCGATTTGCGCATGGGTGTGCCCGTTGTTTTGCAAGGCCCGGACAGCGCCGCATTGGTGTTCGCCGCCGAAACCCTCAGCGCGGACCGCCTTGCGCAACTGCGGGTTCTGGGCGGTCAGCCGGTTCTTGCGGTGACCGACAAGCGCGCCGAAACCCTGAAGGCGCGGGTCTATGACGGCGACCTCGCACGCATCGTGCTGCCGGTGAATGCCACGCTGGACTGGGTTCATGGCGTGGCCGACCCCGCAGACGACCTCAACGTGCCGATGAAGGGGCCGCTGGTCACCCTGCGCGACGGATGCGCCGACCTGCACCGCATCGCCATCACGCTGGTCAAATCTGCACGGCTTTTGCCCGCGGCAATTGTCTTGCCCATGCCTGACGGGGCGGGCATTGCAACCCGCAACGACCTGACCCTGATCAACACCGCCGCCGCCGCCGCCGTTCTGACCGCCAGCAGCCCCCTGCACGCCATCATCAGCGCAAAGCTGCCGCTGGAGGTATCAGAGGCGGGCCGCCTGCATGTCTTCCGCCCCGAGGATGGCGCAGAGGAGCACTACGCCGTCGAAATCGGCAAACCGATGCGCGACGCGCCGGTGTTGGCGCGGCTGCATTCGGCCTGCTTCACCGGCGACCTGCTGGGGTCGCTGAAATGCGATTGCGGGCCGCAGTTGCGCGGCGCGCTGGCACAGATGGGCGAGGCAGGCGCAGGCGTGCTGCTCTACCTCAACCAGGAAGGGCGCGGCATCGGCCTTGCCAACAAGATGCGCGCCTACTCGCTTCAGGATCAGGGGTTCGACACGGTCGAGGCCAACCACCGCCTCGGGTTCGAGGATGACGAGCGTGATTTCCGCATCGGCGCCGACATTCTGAAGGCGATGGGGTTCAGCGCGGTTCGGCTGCTCACCAACAATCCCGCCAAGATCGACATGATGCAGGCGAACGGCATCACGGTCACAGAACGCGTGCCGCTAAAGGTCGGCCATACCCGCCAGAATGCGCACTACCTTGCGACCAAGGCAAAGAAATCCGGGCACCTGCTGTGACGCCGCGGGATCTGGTCCTGACCAAACGCGGCCTTCGCTTTATGGGGCGGCAGTTCCCCTGCACCATCGGGCGCACGGG
Organism: Pseudogemmobacter sp. W21_MBD1_M6; assembly: GCF_052119585.1. Taxonomy (NCBI): domain Bacteria; kingdom Pseudomonadati; phylum Pseudomonadota; class Alphaproteobacteria; order Rhodobacterales; family Paracoccaceae; genus Pseudogemmobacter; species Pseudogemmobacter sp. W21_MBD1_M6. The sequence continues at coordinate 612,876 of NZ_JBGQOJ010000001.1, forward strand.
CCTGACATCCGACAAAACCGAAGGCGACGGAGCGACGCCAAGGGGCACCCACAGCCTTGTCGGCTGCCTGTACCGCCCCGACCGTCTGGCAAAGCCCTGCGATTGGGCGGTGCCGATCCGGCCCGCCGACCTTTGGTCAGACGATCCGCGCGACGAGGATTACAACCTGATGGTCCGCGCGCCCTACCCCCACAGCCACGAGCGCCTGTCACGCGCCGATCCGATGTATGACATCGTGCTGATCACCAACTGGAACTGGCCCTATGCCGAACGCGGCAAGGGCAGCGCGATCTTTCTGCACCAATGGCGCCGGCCCCATGCCCCGACAGCGGGCTGCGTGGCCTTCGCCCGCCGGGACCTGATCTGGATCGCGGGCAAGATCACCCACCAAACCCGCCTGATCATCCGCTAAGATGTTTTCTTTGTTCCTGAAAATATCCTCGCCGAAGGCTTAACTCTTTTCGGCACAGCCCTAATCATACGCCCGCGCGCCGAAAATCGCGGACCCGACACGCACATGGGTCGCCCCCATCGCAATCGCCTTTTCGAAATCGTCGCTCATCCCCATCGACAGCCCCGCCACGTCGTTCCGCGCGGCGATCTTGCGCAGCAGGGCGAAATGCAGGGTCGGCTCTTCGTCGGCGGGGGGAATGCACATCAGCCCGACGACCGGCAGGTCAAGCGCGCGGCATTCCGCGATAAAACCATCGGCCTGCGCGGGCAATACACCGGCCTTTTGCGGTTCCTCGCCGGTGTTCACCTGTAGAAACAGGTCGGGACAATGCCCCAGTTCCTGCGCCAGACGTGCGATGCCTTGCGCCAGCTTGGGCCGGTCTACGGAATGGAATGCCTCGAACAACTCCATCGCCTGACGCAGCTTGTTGCTTTGCAGCGGCCCCAGCAGATGCACCTGCACGCCGTCATAGGCCTTGCGCAGGGCGGGCCATTTGCCTGCGGCCTCCTGCACTCGGTTCTCGCCGAACAGGCGGTGGCCTTCGTTCAGAACGGCCGTGACCCGCGCAAGCGGTTGCACCTTGGACACGGCGATCAGGTTCACACAGCCGGGAACGCGACCCGACCGCAGTTCTTCGGCGCGGATACGGGCGGTGATTTCTGACAGGGACATGGGATTTCCAATCGGGACGGACAGACCTGTCCTTCAATGCCTGATCGGGGGGCGGGGTCAAGACCGATTGACCGCACCGGATACGCAAAGCCGGTGCGCCCATAAAAAAAGAGCGGGCCTAAGCCCGCTCTTTCCTTCAAACCAATCCGTTAGGATTAGAAGGACATCTTGATGCCGAGTTCGGCTTTGGTTCTTTTGTTGATCTCGCCAACAGCACCCATCAACTTTGCGCCGCCGCCCAGGTCGTAGGATGCGCCGATAGCAGTCGATGCGCCATTGACAGCAGTGCCATTAGCACCAGCAGGTGCGTTGTTGTCAGCATAACCAACGGACAGGGTCAGAGCGTCCATGGTGTACGAAGCGATAACGCCGTATGCTTCCAAGTCTTTGCCAACTTCTGGGTTAGCAGCAGTGTAGACTGCGTCAACCTTGATCGCGCCGAACTTGCCGCCAGCACCAACCGACACTGCGTCGAAATCGGTTGCTACGGAAGCAGCTTCCAGGTTCACAACGTTGTAACCAGCGCCGACATAGTAATCACCAAAGTTGTACTTTGCGCTTACGCCGTATGCTTCGTTCTTGTCAGGAGTGCCGAGTACAGCAGGCACAACACCGACTTTTTTGCCAATGGCAGCCGACGCAGCAACAGTCACCGCACCGAACGAACCGGTGTAGTTTACGTTGTGGCCGATGCCGTTGTCGTCGCCGCCGAATGCTTCAGCAGTGTTGTCAAAGCCGATGCCGTTGTCGCCGAAATCGGACAGACCGAATTCACCAGCTTCGGAAACTGCGCCCATGGTCAGCTTGCCGAATGCGCCGGAGATGTAAACGCCGGAGTCATCGTTTGCGATTGCGCCGTTGTCGTTGACGATGTGGTTCGTGAACGCACCAAAGCCCAGACCGCCATCGGTTTCGCCGGACAGGGCGAAGTTGATGTTTACGTCAGCGTCTGTGGTGACTTCGGAGTTGCCAGTGTTTGCAACGTCTTCAGCATAGGCGAAGCCCATGTAAGCCGAACCGGAGATCGCTACTTCTGCGGAAGCAACACCAGCGGTCATGACCAGAGCGGTGGTAGCCAAAAGAATCTTGTTCATCGTATTCCCTCGTGAGTTTATAAGGTGTGCCCAATTCAGGGAAATCCGAATTGAGTATGTGTCTATCTCTCTCCTACCGGCCTTGATTGCAACAAAGTCGAAAACCCCCACGGCAACATTCCGGTTTCTGGTGCATCTTTGCCACAAATTTGACATCCACCCGGCGCGGCGGCGCGACCGCATCAGGGCCGGTTCGGCCCCCCGGTTTGCCGCCGGAACGCGCGCTGCTGGGCAGGGGCCTATATATATAGTCGGATTTATGGCCTGCCTTGGCGGGGTGCGGCACACAAAACCGCAACAAAACCTTGTCGCGGCGCAAGGGCTTCGCTACTAAAAGGCAGACGAACACAGTCCAGGGGCGCGTGGCAGGCATGACATTGCAAAAATCAATCGGACGGGTTCTGGCGGCAGCATCTGTAATGGGCCTTGTGTCCTGCGGCGGATTCGGATCGGCAGGATCGTCCAATTCCAGCGCCGGCATCAAAGCCACCCCCGAGGTTCAGGAAAAAGAGTCCACAATCTGGGACCTTCTGGACAACAAGGCGGACCCGAACACCACGATCGCGGTAAACCGGTATATCTGGACTGCGGCGCTTGATGTTCTCAGCTTTTTGCCCGTCGAGGCGGCTGATCCGTTTTCGGGTGTGATCGTCATGGGCTATGGCACCCCGCCGGGTGGTGGCCGCGCCTATCGCGCGACGGTCTATGTGCAGGATCCCGCGCTTGACGCGCGGTCGCTGAACCTTGCGATCCAGACCCGCAACGGCCCGGCCAGCGCGGAAACCGTGCGCGCGGTCGAAGATGCGATTCTGACCCGCGCCCGGCAATTGCGGATTGCCGATTCCAAGCTATAGACCGTGCCATTCCACTGTGTATGACGTTCGCCGGGCCAGACTGCCCGGCGTTTTACTTGATAAGGACCACCTGACATGTCCCGCTATTCTGCCGATGACGTTGAACCCAAATGGCAACAGGCCTGGGATAGCGCCGAAGTGTTCAAGGCCCGCCGCGACCCGTCCAAGCCGAAATATTACGTGCTGGAGATGTTCCCCTATCCATCGGGGCGCATTCACATGGGGCATGTGCGGAACTACACGATGGGCGACGTCATCGCGCGATACAAGATGGCGACAGGGCATAACGTGTTGCACCCGATGGGCTGGGACGCCTTCGGGATGCCCGCCGAAAATGCCGCGATGCAGATCGGCGGCCACCCCAAGACATGGACCTACGGCAACATCGCCGACATGCGCGCCCAGATGAAGCCGCTGGGCCTGTCGATTGACTGGTCCCGCGAATTTGCCACCTGCGACCCCGAATATTATGGCCAGCAACAGTCGATGTTCATCGACATGCTGCACAAGGGTCTGGTGTATCGAAAGAATGCCGTGGTGAACTGGGACCCGGTCGATATGACGGTTCTGGCCAACGAACAGGTGATCGACGGCAAGGGCTGGCGGTCGAACGAACCTGTGGAGCGGCGCGAGCTGACGCAATGGTTCTTCAAGATCTCGGATTACTCGGAAGAGCTGCTTGGCGCGCTGGACACGCTGGAAAACTGGCCCGACAAGGTCAAGCTGATGCAGGCGAACTGGATCGGCAAATCGCGCGGTCTGCAATTCGCCTTTTCCACCATCGACGCGCCGGACGGGTTCAACCGGATCGAGGTGTATACAACCCGCCCCGACACGCTTCTGGGGGCGTCGTTTGTCGGTATTTCCGCCGATCATCCGCTGGCCAGGCAGCTGGAAAAGGACAATGCCGGGATCGCCGCCTTCAACACGGAATGCCGCGCGCTTGGCACCACCGCCGAGGCGATGGAGAAAGCGCCGAAGCTGGGGTTTGACACCGGCCTGCGCGTGCGCCACCCATTTGATACCGCGTGGGAATTGCCCGTCTACATCGCCAACTTCATCATGATGGATTATGGCACAGGGGCGATTTTCGGCTGCCCCGCCCATGACCAGCGCGATCTGGACTTTGCCCACAAATACGGCCTGCCCGTTGTCGACACCTTTGTGGCGCTGGAAAACGGTGCGCCTGTCGGGACCGAGGCCTTTGTGCCGCCCAAGACGGAACCCGTGCGTTGGGTCAAATCTTTTGCCGGCGAAGAGATCCAGACCGGCGAACAGGCGATCAATGCGGCGATCGAGTTTTGCGAGACGAACGGCATCGGCCACGGTGTTACCAATTACCGCCTTCGGGATTGGGGCCTGTCGCGCCAGCGGTATTGGGGCTGCCCGATTCCGGTGGTGCATTGCGACGACTGCGGTGTGGTGCCCGAGGCCAAGGAAAACCTGCCCGTCCGTTTGCCCGATGACGTGACCTTTGACAAACCCGGCAATCCTTTGGACCGGCACCCGACATGGCGCAATTGCGCCTGCCCCGCCTGCGGAAAGCCTGCGCTGCGCGAGACCGATACGATGGACACCTTTGTCGATTCGTCCTGGTATTACGCGCGCTTCACCTCGCCCCACGCGGAAACGCCCACCGACGCGGCGGATGTCGATTACTGGATGAACGTCGACCAATATATTGGCGGTATCGAGCATGCGATCCTGCACCTGCTTTACTCGCGCTTCTTTGCCCGCGCGATGCACGCCACCGGCCACCTGCCCGCAAAAGCGATAGAACCGTTCAACGCGCTGTTCACCCAAGGCATGGTGACACATGAAATCTATCAAACGCGCGATGACAAAGGGCGGCCGGTGTATCACCTGCCAGAGGACGTGACCGGCGGCAAACTGGCCGACGGGACCGAGGTGGAAATCATCCCCTCGGCGAAAATGTCCAAATCCAAAAAGAACGTCGTCGATCCGATGAACATCATCGGCGCCTATGGTGCCGATACCGCCCGCTGGTTCGTTCTGTCCGATTCGCCGCCCGAACGGGATGTGGAATGGACTGCTTCCGGTGCCGATGCCGCGTTCAAGTTCCTGACCCGCGTCATGCGTCTGGCAACGGACCTTGCCGAAAACGGGGCCGACACAGCCGAGGGCGACCTTGATCTGCGAAAGGCGATGCACAGGGCGACGGACGAAGTCACCCGCGGGATCGAAGGCTTTGCCTTCAACAAGTCGGTGGCAAAGCTGTACGAGTTTGCCAATACCATCCAGAAATCAGGGGCGGGCCGCATTGCCAAGCGTGAGGCGATAATGGTTATGGCGCAGTTGATGTCGCCCATGACGCCCCATATCGCCGAGGAAATATGGGCGTTGCTGGGCGGTCAGGGTCTGGTCACCCAAGCCGCGTGGCCACAGGTCGACCCTGCGATGTTGGTCGAGGATACCGTGACCCTGCCGATCCAGATCAACGGCAAACGGCGCGCCGAACTACAGGTTCCCGCCGACATGCCGAAGGAAGAGGTTGAAAAGCTCGCGCTGGCGCATAAAGCTGTGCAAAAGGCGCTGGACGGCGGCGCGCCCAAGAAACTGATCGTCGTGCCTGGCCGGATTATCAATGTCGTCATTTAACCGCCGCCTCTTTGTTTTGTCGCTCGCAGCCCTTGGTGGCTGCGGGTTCCAGCCCGCCTATGGCCCGACTGGCCCGGCAAAAGCCCTGCGCGGCCAGATTCGCGCCGCAGACCCGACAAGCCGCGATGGCTTTAACTTGGTGAGACGGCTGGAGGACCGGCTGGATCAACCGGACAACGCGAAATACGCGCTGAACTACGAGATCACCAAAACACCCGAAGGCGTTGCGATCACGCCCGAACAAGTCGTTACGCGCTACACCGTCGAAGGCAGCATCGTCTTCACCGTCACCGACATCGCGACCGATGCGCAGGTCTATTCTGGCAGGGTCAACAGCTTTACCAGCTATTCCGCGACAGGCACTGCCCTGAACACCCAATCTGCGGCACGCGACGCGGACGACCGCCTGATGACCATTCTTGCAGACCAGATCATCACGCAACTTGTCGCCACATCCGCAGGCTGGGCGACATGAAACTGACCGGGCGCGATGCGAATGGCTATTTCGCGCGGCCTGATCCGAAACGCATGGGGCTGCTGATTTTCGGTGCCGACGCCATGCGCGTCGCCCTGAAGCGGCAAGAGGTCATCGCGAACATCATCGGCCCGCAGGGCGACGACGAAATGCGCCTGACCCGGATTCCCGCCTCTGACCTGCGCAAAGACCCCGCCATGCTGACCGACGCGATCAAGGCGCAGGGATTTTTCCCCGGCCCCCGCGCCGCCTTTGTCGAGGACGCGAATGAGACGGTATCGAAGACCATCATTGCAGCGATCAAGGACTGGCAAGAGGGCGACGCCGCGGTCATCGTCACCGCCGGTGCGCTGAAGGCAACATCTGCCCTACGCAAGGCATTCGAGGGACACAAGAACGCCTACGCCATCGGCATCTACGACGACCCGCCAACCCGCGAGGAGATCGAGGCCGCCCTGCAGAAGTCCGGCGTGAAGAACGTCGACCGCGAGGCAATGAACGACCTGACCGCCCTAGCAAGAGAACTTGACCCCGGCGACTTTCGCCAGACGGTTGAAAAGATCGGGCTGTACAAGCTCAACGATCCGACACCGGTCAATTGCGACGATATCAGCGCCTGCGCCCCCACCTCGACAGAGGCCGATCTGGACGATGTGCTGAACATCGTCGCCGAAGGGCGACAGGCGGAAATCGGGCCGGTCATGCGCAAACTGGAAGGTCAGGGAATGCAGCCTGTTGGCCTGTGCATCGGCGCGATGCGCCATTTCAGGACGCTTCACGCTGCGGCCTCTGCCCCCGGCGGCGCGGCGTCGGGCATATCGCGCGTGCGCCCGCCGGTCTTCGGGCCGCGCCGCGACCGGATGCTGAAACAGGCGCAGGGCTGGGGCACGCATAAACTGGAACAGGCGATCACCATGCTGACGGACACCGACCTGTTGCTGCGCTCTGCTGGTCAGCGGGCCCCGCAAATGGCTCTGGTCGAACGCACGCTGATCAGAATCGCAATGTTGGGGCAACGCTGAATGTACAAAGTCATCGGCAACATCCGCACCCGCACGCTGCGTGTTCTATGGGTTCTCAACGAACTGGAACAGCCCTTTGCGCATGTGGCCGCGGTCCCCGGCAGCGCAGAGGCAAAAGCCGCGAACCCCTCTGGCAAGGTGCCGGTGCTGCTGGACGGCGGTGCCTGTCTTACGGATTCCACCGCCATCATCCAATACCTTGCCGACAAGCACGGCACACTTACCTTTCCGGCAGGCACGATAGATCGGGCGCGCCAGGACGGCTTTACCCAGATGATCCTCGACGAAGTTGACGGCGCCCTGTGGACTGCCGCGCGCCACAGCTTTGTCCTGCCGGAAGATATGCGGATCGCCGAAATCAAGCCCTCGCTCAAATGGGAGTTCGCGCGCGCGCTCTCGCGCCTTTCGGGGCAACTCGGCGACAAGGCCTTTCTGATGGGCGACACGATGACTGTGCCCGACATCATTCTTGCCCATTGTCTTGGCTGGGCGACCTCGGCGGGTTTTCCTGTCGAAGACGCCAATCTTCAGGCCTACGCCGCGCGCCTGCGTGATCGCGCCGCATTCAAGGCGTCGATGGGCGCGGCCTGATACTTTGTTCCAAAAATACTCTCGCCGAAGGCGTTCTGCCTTCGGCAATCCTATTTTACGTGGTAGGCCGCCGCATGCTGTCCGGCCCAACGTCCTGTGGCAAGGCAGGCGGTGATCAGGTAACCGCCCGTTGGCGCCTCCCAATCCAGCATTTCGCCGGCGCAGAATACACCAGGCGCTGACTTTAGCATCAGCCCCTCGTTCATTGCCGCAAAAGGCACGCCGCCAGCGGTTGAAATTGCCTCGTCGATCGGGCGCAGACCGGTGTGTTTGACCGGTAGCTTCTTGATCAACTGCACCAGCATTTCACCGCTTGGCAGGGGGCGGCCGAATTCCATCAACAGGGCCATACGCGCCGGATCCAGCTTTAGCGCCTTGCGGATATGGTTGACCACGGTGTCCTTGCCACGCGGACGCGCAAGGCGTTCGGCAACCTTTCCATGCGTCCAGTCAGGCATCAGGTCAAGGGTCAGGTCCGCACCGGTGCGGACCGCCTTCGACACGGCGTAGATGCCGCCGCCTTCCAGCCCGCGCTTTGAAATCACGAACTCGCCGCGCACCGGATCGCCCGCATTCAGCGCAACACCTTTAACCGGTGTCCCGAACAGCGGGGCCATATGGGGCGACCATTCCACCGAAACCCCGGCGTTCGCGGGCTGGAAAGGCGACAGGGCGACGCCGCGCTCCTCCAGCAGGGCGGACCATGCCCCGTCAGAGCCCAGTCTGGCCCAACTCGCGCCGCCTAACGCCAGAACAGTCACCGCAGGGCGCAGCACCTGCGGGCCGTCCGGCGTGGCAAACGCGAAACCACCATCGTCCCATCCCACCCAACGCCAGCGCGTCTTGACCTCGACGCCCAGCGCGGCCAATCGGCCCAGCCACGCCCGCAACAGGGGCGATGCCTTCATCGTTTTCGGAAAGACGCGACCGGATGTGCCGGTAAAGACCTCTTGCCCCAATCCCCTTGCCCAATCCTGAACCGCAATCGGATTGAACGCACGGATCATGGGCCGGATCACCCAACGAGCCTCGCCGAAAACAGGCTCTAACAAGGCCATATCTTCGTCTTTGGTCAGGTTCAGGCCCGATTTTCCGGCCATCAGGAATTTACGCCCGACCGACGGCTTCGCCTCGACGATCAACACCTTGCGCCCCGCCTTGGCCAGTTCCTCGGCGGCCATAAGGCCCGCCGGACCAGATCCGATCACCAAAGCGTCGATTGCGATATCATTCATTGCGGAAACCCGCCTTTTATTTCGACCACGCGATGCGGGTATGGAATTTCAATGCCAGCGTCCTTCAATGTGTTCCAGATCACGAACAACACATCGGACGTGTATTTGTTTTTGCCGTCGTCCAGACCGTTCACCCAGAACTCCAACGCGAAATCAATGCCGCTGTCACCAAATCCGCGCAGTTCGCAGTCGGGCCGGTGATCGTCTTTCAGAATACCGGGCAGCTTTGCCACGGCTTTGGTGATCAGATCGGGCACCAGATTGATGTCAGTATCATAGCTGACGGAAAACGGTGCCTCGTAGCGTTTTGCAGACCCTGCGTCGGAATAGTTGATCACCCGTGTGGTAATGAAATCCTCGTTCGGAACAGCGATCCATTTGCCGTCGAAGGTTTCCAGAATCGCCGCGCGGGCGGTCATTTTGACAATCGTTCCCGCCTCTCCCCCGTCCAGCTCGACGTAGTCGCCGACGGTTGCCTGCCCTTCGAGCAAAAGGATCACACCGGAGATGAAGTTCGACGCGATCTTTTGCAGGCCAAAACCCAGACCGACACCGATGGCACCGCCCAGAACCGCCAAGGTGCCAAGGTCGACACCGATGATGTTCATCAACAACAGGAACGCCGCGCCGAAAATCGCAATTTCGACGGCTTTGGCGGCCAGTTCGCGCGTTGCGGGGCGCATTTCCTGCTTGCCGATATAGTCCGCACTTTGCCGGTTGGACCAGTTTCCAAGCCAGATCAGGATACTGCCCGCAATGGCACCGCGCACCAGTGACATGGCAGAAAAGCGGATATTGCCAAGGCCCAGCGTCAACTCTTCCAGATAGGTCGACACCTCGTCCAGAATGCCCAGCGCATATAGCCCCGCGACAGGGACCAGCACAAAGCGCCCCAGAAGCTTAAGAAACGGATCCTGTAGGATCGTTTGCACAAGGATACGCGCCGCAAAGAACAGGAACACCCGCTTGCCAAAGGCGATCACGGCGCCCGACCCGAACAGCGACCGCGTGATCTGCTCTCCGATACCGGTAAAGGCATAGGCAAGGACCGGCATGATCAGCGGCAAGAAGATCAGGATGAAACGGCGACCTTTGGCAATAAGATGCGTCTGGTCGGCGGGCGGCGTGATCAGCGAGACCAAAGCGCGGGTCAACCGCCGCGATACAAGCACCGCCAGAAAATAAGCCACCAGAAGAATGGCAAACTGCGACCAGGCGGCGGGGCTTAACAACCACCCCGCAGCCAGATCCCATGCCTGATTCAGATACCCCATCGCCTGGGTCACAAGTTCTGATTGACCGTCCATCATGGCCCCATCGTTAATCTTGGTCCCTGTTACACACTTACAGGGGCCACGCAAAGGCACACAATTTGGTCCGGGATCTGGTCAGACGCACATCGCCTTTATCGCTGCCACATGCGCGGGGGTCGCAGACAGCGCGTCGGTGGCCAGCGCCCGCGCATCGTCGATCAGCGTCTCTTTCGGGATGATCCGATCGATCAGCCCGAACGACAGCGCCTCGATCGCGGTCAGTTTGGCGCCACCCATCAACACCAGCCTGGCGCGCGACGGGCCGACCAGTGCGACCATTCGCGCGGGATCACTCGGCTGGGGCAAAAAGCCCAGCTTCATCACGGGGTAAAAGAACTTTGCGTCGGGCACGCCAAGCCGCAGATCACAGGCCAGCGCCATGCCGAATGCGCCCCCTGCCAGCGTCCCGTTCAGGGCGGCGATTGTCAGGCAGGGCAGTGCGGCGATCGCGCCCGATAACCGTTCCCAGACCGGATCAGTCGCCAGACCGGCGCGCGCCTCGTCCAGATCGGCCCCCGCGCTGAACACCTTTCCCGCGCCGGTCAGGATCAACGCCTGCGCGCCTTGCGCGGTTTCGGCAATGTCGGCCAATTGTTCCAGCATGGCGCGGGTGACAGAGTTGGCCTTATCGGGACGGTTGATCGTTACGATCCAAAGCCCGCCCTCCTTCGAGACCTCTATCATGTGTTCAGTCCAATCTGCCGGCGAATGCTGTCGTCTCGCAATGAGATCTCCTGCCCCAGAAATCCGTCGGCCTTTTTGCCACACATCCAGACCAGAGCTTTCGCGGGCCAATCGGCCGGAATATGGGCTGACCAATCAAGTGCCGCAACCGGGCCCACGCCGCTTTCCTTGATCTCGCGCTGCATTTCCGTGGCCACGGTTCCGGGGGATAGCCCGATCGCGCGGATGCCTTTGGACCGTCCTTCTTTATCTGCGCACATGGTCAACATAGCGGCCCCCGCTTTGGACGCGCAGTACTGGCTCCAGCCTTCCAGAGGGTTATGGGCGGCGCCCGAACTGATCGTCAGGATCGTCCCGCCCCCTGCCGCCTGCATCACCGGCATCGCCGCGCGCATGCCGTAATAGACGCCCTTCAGGTTGATGTCGATGACATGGCCCCATGCCTCGGGGTCAGATACGTCGAGCATCGAAATAGGCTCTATCACGCCCGCATTGTTGATCAGAACGTCCAAAGACCCAAATGTCTTCACGGTCACATCGACGGCACCGGCCACCTCCCAATAGCGGCTGACATCGCAGGGAATGGCGATCGCGGCATCGCCCAGTTCTCCGGCCAGGTCGGCCAGCGCCTCTCCGCTGCGGGCCAGCAGCGCAACGCGGGCACCCGCCGCGACAAACTGTCGTGCCGCCGCCGCGCCAATGCCGCGGCTTGCACCTGTAATCATAACGGTTTTTCCAGCGAGATCGGTCATGACATCCTCCTGTTGGTCACGCTCACGTTAGATTACGCCAAGGCACAGTTCCAGCCTCCTTGCCCCCTTGACGCTCGGGCTGGTCCGGCGGACACTACTGCCCGTATATTGGAACAAAGGTCAGAGTATGCCACATTGGATGAAAATTGGCGGCACAGCCGCGATGATCTGCATTGCAGGGGCGACAACGGCGCAAGCCGATGTGACCGCACAGCAGGTTTGGGACAACTGGAAGTCAATGTTCGCGGCCTATCCAGAGCTGGAAATCACCAGCACCGAAGCCATGTCGGGCGATACCTTGACCATCAGCAATTATACGGTCCGTGCGGATACCTCCGAGGGCGGGTTCACCATGACCGTGCCCCAGATCGCATTCAAGGAAATGAACAACGGCACCGTGTCTGTCACGATGTCCGATCAATATCCGGTTCACATGGTGTCAAAGCGAGGCACGGGCGAAAAGACCGACATGACGCTGATGATTCGCCAACCCGGTCTGACGCTTGTCGCCCATGGCGACGAGGCGGACACGACCTATGATTTCTCGGCCCCCACGACCCGCATCACAATGGACAAGATGGTGGTGAACGATACCCCCGCCGATGTGGTTCTGGATGTGGCTGTCAACGGGATGGCCGGGTTCTACAACGTCAAAGGCACCGGCGTTCAAACTGTGACATCCGCGTTCAATGCCGATACCGCAACCCTTGAAATCAAGGTCGCAGACCCGGAAAAGAATGGCACATTCGCGCTGAATGCCGATGTGGCAGACCTGAAGTCCAGTTCAGAAAGCAGCATGGGCGAGATGTTCAACAGCATGAACATGGCGGACTCGTTGAAGGCCGGATTCGAGGCTGGCGGCGTGTTCAGCCATGGCGCGATGGCCTATGATGCCTCGTTCCGCAACGAAGGCTCCAGTTCGGCGTCGAAAGGCGCGATTGCCTCGGGCACGCTCGACTTTAAGATGGGCAAGGATCAGCTGGAATATGGGGGCACATCGTCCGGTGTCGCGATCGAGATTTCGGGCACCGATATTCCGTTTCCCTCGATCAACGTTGCACTGGCGGAAAGCGCGTTCAACCTTTTGATGCCGATCACTCGGACCGATACCCCAAAGGACTTTGGGCTACTGGTCAAACTTGCCGGCCTTTCGGTCAGTGATGACATCTGGAACATCTTCGATCCCACCGCCGTCCTGCCACGCGATCCTGCGACACTGGTTATGGATTTCGCCGGCAGGGCGACCTGGCTCGTCGATATTCTGAACCCCGAAGTGGCCGGAACACTGTCGGGCAAAAAACCCGGAGAGGTGCAATCCCTGACCCTGAATGATCTGACGCTGCAAATTGCGGGCGCGGATCTGACCGGCACCGGCGATTTCACCTTCGACAACACCGATCTTGCAACATTCGACGGCTTTCCAAAGCCCACAGGCGCCATCGACCTGAAACTGGTGGGCGGCAATGGCCTGATCGACAAGCTGGTCGCGATGGGCCTGGTCCCGCAGGATCAGGCGATGGGCGCACGCATGATGATGGGGCTTTTCGCCCGCCCCGTCGAAGGTGCCGAGGATACCCTGACCTCGCAGATCGAGGTCAAGGAAGACGGATCGGTCGTAGCCAACGGTCAACGTCTGCGTTAAGCTCGACCCAAGGCACGGCGGACCCTCTGCCGTGCCATTTTAACAGGGCCTATGATGACCGAACAGCTTCAGACTTTTGCGATCTACGTCGGGCTGAACGGCCTTATCCTGTTGTGGTTGATGACAGAGGTCGGCTTGGTGCGCGGCAGCGTCAAAGTCTCTATCGGGGACGGCGGCAGCTTTGAATTGATCCGCGTGATGCGCGGGCAGGCGAACTTTGTCGAGACGGTGCCCTATTGCCTGCTGATCCTGCTGGGCATGGCCCTGATGGGTGCGCCCGTCTGGGTGATCCATCTTTTCGCCCTACCCCTGACGATCAGCCGCATCCTGCACGGTCTGCACTTTGCAGGCCGCGGCCCGGCGGTGTTCCGCGCGATCGGTGCCGGTGTGACAATGCTTGTCCTGTTGGTCGGATCCATCGGCGTGATCTTGCACGCGGTGCTTTAGACCATTAGATCCGTCTGGACCCTTCAAAGGAACCCGACGGATGGCAAACACCCTAGAGACCCTGACAGCCGCACTGCTGGACGCCGCCCGCAAGGCCGGTGCCGATAGTGCGGATGCGATTGCGGTGGATGGAACCTCGGTCTCGATCGACGTGCTGAAGGGCAAACTGGAACACGCCGAACGATCCGAGGGCGTCGATATCGGCCTTCGGGTGATGTTGGGCCAGCGTCAGGCCTGCGTGTCTGCCAGCGACATCAAGCCCGAAACCATGGCGCGGATGGCAGAACGCGCCGTTGCCATGGCACGCGAGGCCCCTGTTGATCCGACAGTCGGCCTTGCCGATGCCGCGCAACTGGCGCGCGACTGGGATATCGCAACCTATGAGCTGGCCGACCCCGAAGCAGAGCCCGCAGCGGCAGAGCTGGAGGATCACGCCCGCCGTGCCGAGGCCGCGGCGCTGGAGCATCAAGGAATTTCGCAGGTCCAGGCCGCCTCTGCCGGATATGCGCAGCAACGCATGCATATCGCGGCAACCAACGGGTTCTCCGGCGGATATTCCCGCACCAGCCGGTCGATCTCTTGCGTTGCGATCACCGGATCGGGTGCCACGATGGAGCGGGACTATTACGGCGATGGCCGGATTTTTCAGGCCGATCTGGACAGCCCCGAAACCGTCGGACGCATCGCGGCAGAGCGGACGTTGGAACGCGCCGGTGCGCGCAAACCGAAAACCGGCGCCTACCCCGTCCTGTTCGACGAACGCATAGCATCCTCGCTGATCGGCCACCTGATCGGCGCGATCAACGGGGCCTCGATCGTGCGCGGGTCCAGCTGGCTGCGCGACGCCATGGGCGAACAGGTTCTTCCCGCGCATCTGTCGATCATCGAGGATCCGCACCGCCCGCGCGCCTCTTCGTCCCGCCCTTTCGATGCCGAGGGGCTGCCAACGCAGCGCCGTGCGCTGGTCGAAAACGGCATTCTTCGGGAATGGACGCTGGACCTTGCCAGCGCCCGCAAGCTGGGCCTGCAAAGCACGGCAAACGCATCGCGCGGCACCTCCTCGCCGCCATCCCCCGGCGCGGGCAACCTTGCCCTGACGCAGGGCACGAAAAGCCGGGCAGCGTTGCTGGCGGATATGGGCACCGGCCTGTTGATCACCTCGATGATCGGCTCTTCGATCAACCCGACCACCGGCGATTATTCGCGTGGCGCGTCAGGCTTCTGGGTCCAGAACGGAGAAATCCAATATCCCGTCAACGAATGCACAATCGCCGGCAACCTGCGGGACATGCTTCGCACAATCGTTCCCGCAAATGACGCCCGGCCGCATCTGTCGCGCGTGGTGCCATCGCTGCTGGTCGAAGGGTTGACCCTTGCCGGCGAATGATCTTGCCCTTCTGGTCGACGCCGCGCGCGCCTCTGGCGACATCGCGATGCGCTTCTGGAATGCTGCGCCGCAGGTCTGGGATAAACCGGACAACGCAGGTCCGGTAACAGAGGCCGACCTTGCCGTGGACAGAATGTTGCACGCGAACCTTCTGGCGGCACGTCCCGACTATGGCTGGCTGTCAGAGGAAACCACAGACAGCGATGCTCGCCTGTCCTGTGACCGGGTGTTTATCGTCGACCCGATCGACGGCACCCGCGATTTCATCGCAGGCCAGCGCACCTGGGCACATTCCATTGCGGTTGCGGAAAAAGGGCGGGTCATCGCGGCGGTGGTCTATCTTCCCCTTCACGACAAGCTTTATACCGCCACGCAACAAGGCGCTCTTCTCAACGGTCAACCGATTCGTGCAAGCGCCCCGCACGGGATCGAAGGCACGACAGTCCTGTCGAACAAGCATAATCTGACAGCACCCTTTTGGCCCAACGGCCTGCCCGCGTTCACGGCGCATTTCCGTTCGTCTCTGGCATATCGCCTGTGCCTTGTGGCAGAAGGCGCGTTCGATGCGATGCTGACGTTTCGCGATACATGGGAATGGGACGTCGCCGCCGGCAGCCTGATCGCCGCGCAGGCGGGGGCAATCGTGACGGACCAGAACGGCCAGCCACCGACATTCAACAACCCTCACCCGCAACTGAAAGGCATGATCGCGGCCGGAAAAATGATGCATACCGCAGTCCAGACCGCCAGAGGCTGATCAAAAAGGCGAGTATTTGGACCGAGAAGAACACTTACATTCTTCTTGGAAAAATATCCTCGCCGAAGGCAAAATGCCGAGCCGCCGCGCAGGCGGGGCCGAGATAAAAAGAGTCGCGCGGCACGCGCGTCTTTTGGATTTCCAGCGAACCTTGACCCTACCTCCCATTACACTAGTGTGCGGCGAAACCCGCAGATCAAAGGACCCCTCTCATGACCCAACGCCTGCACCTCGTCTTTGGCGGAGAGCTTGTCGACCCGACAAAGAACGTGTTCAAGAACGTGAACGACATTCACATGGTCGGGATGTTTCCAGACTATCCAAGCGCCTATGCCGCCTGGAAATCCGAGGCGCAGCGGACTGTCGACAATGCTCATATGCGGTATTTCATCGCCCATATTCACCGGCTACGGGACGAGGCGACCGCTGCCTCGGCAACCGAAGAGCTGGGCAGTTAAGCGCGTTTCATGGGGTGGTCTCCAAGCCTTTTTCTGTATCTTGCGGCCTCTCGTCGTGCAGCGTCCAAGGCCGCACAGAAACTTGAAGACGGGTTGAAGAACGGGACCGAGGAAAACGGGCGCACGGACGAGCGTCTGGGCATTCACAGTGCCGCGCGCCCATCGGGGCCACTTTTGTGGTTTCACACCACCAGCGAAGGCGAAGCGCTGTCTGTTCAAGAGCTTATTCGCCGGATGGCTGAAGATCGCGACGAGCTGTCGTTTCTGATCACAACAACGACTCCCGCCGCTGCGGCCATCGTCGCAAGGCGCATGCCCCTTCGCACCCAGCATCAATATGTGCCCTATGATGTCGTACCCTTCATTGAGCGGTTCCTGGATCATTGGCGACCCACTGTTGCAATATGGACCGATGCAGAGTTTCGCCCTGCGCTTGTCACCCTGACCGCAGATCGGGGTATCCCTGTCTTTCTGATAGACGCGCGCCTTGCCACAAAAACCTATCAGCGCTGGCGCTGGGTGCCGGGGCTTGCCGGAACCTTGCTACGTCGTTTTGAAAAGGTTCTGGTCGCCGATAGCCAGACCGCGACATATTTGCGGCGCCTCGGTCTGCCGAAGGCAAATATCGAGGTGACAGGCGTGCTGGAGGAAGGCACCGCGGCGCTGGCCTGCAACGAAGCAGAGCGCGATGCACTGGCGCGCGTTCTGGCGGCCCGGCCTGTTTGGCTGTCGGCCTTTACCGATCCAAGCGAAGAAAGTCTGGTCAGCGAGGCGCACCGCATCGCGATCCGGATGTCCCACCGGCTTTTGCTGGTTCTTGTGCCCAGCAACCCCGATGAAGGCGAGGCGATCGCCGCGCGGCTGGAGGCCGAGGGCTGGACGGTGGCCTTGCGGTCCCGCAACGAAGAGCCAGAGGAAGACACCCATATCTACGTCGCCGATACGCGCGGCGAAATGGGCCTGTGGTACCGGCTTGCGCCGATCACCTTTATGGGCACGTCGATTGCCAGCGGTGGCGGTCGCAATCCGTTCGAGCCCGCCGCCCTTGGGTCCGCGATTTTGCATGGGCCGAACGTCAGCAGCTTTACCGACAGCTATTCCCGCCTTGGCAAAGAGGATGCGACAAGGCTTGTTCGGACCGCCGAAGAACTTGCGCATCAGATCGGCGAGCTATTGTCGCCCGACAAAGCGGCAGCGATGGCTCATAACGCATGGATGGTCAGCTCGTCCGGCGCAGAGGTGACCGACCGCGTGATGCAGCTGTTGTTTGACGCGCTTGACAGCCGGACGGCCTCTTGATGCGTCCGCCGGGGTTCTGGTTCACCCCGCCAGACCAGCCTGACTGGCGCGCGCGCGTTCTTGCGCCCCTGGCGATGCTTTTTGCTGCGGGCACGGCGCGCAGGCTGTCACGGGTGGGCACCGTGGTTGGCGTGCCTGTGATCTGCATCGGCAACCTGAACGCAGGAGGCACCGGCAAAACGCCCACCGCGATGGCGATCGTTCAGCATCTGCAAGCCATGGGCAAAACGCCTCATGTTGTCAGCCGCGGGTATGGCGGGTCGCTGGAAGGGCCGGTTCAGGTGATCGAGCGCAAGCACTGTGCCGCCGACGTCGGGGACGAGCCGCTGTTGCTGGCCGCGTTTGCGCCGACGTGGGTTGCGAAAGACCGTGCCGCCGGTGCAAGGCTTGCGGCAAAGGCTGGCGCAGATGTCATTTTGCTGGATGACGGGTTTCAAAACCCCAGCCTGAAAAAGGATCTTTCGATCATTGTTGTCGATGCAGTCAAAGGCTTCGGAAATGGCCGTGTGATGCCGGCTGGCCCCCTGCGCGAACCCGTGGCGGCGGGCATGTCCCGTGCCGATCTGGTGCTGTCGATCGGACCGAAGGCCGCGCAACGCCAGTTCGGTGCGGATTGGGGCAATACCATTCGGGTGCCGCGTGTCACTGGCACGTTGGAACCGCTGCGCACCGGAATGGATTGGGCCGGCTTGCGCGTTCTGGCCTTTGCAGGCATCGGCCACCCCGAGAAATTCTTTGCCACCCTTCGCGCGCTTGGGGCCGAGGTGATCAAGGGCGAGGCGCTGGATGACCATCAGCCGCTGACCGACACCCTGATGAAGCGTCTGGAGCTGGAGGCAGATGCCTTGGGGGCGCAACTGGTCACAACCGAAAAGGATGCTGTGCGCCTGTCGGACAGTTTCCGGCAGAATGTGCTGACCCTGCCGGTGCGGTTGCAAATCGACGACTGGGCAGCCATCGACGCCGCCCTTGCCCGCGTCGGAATTACCGCGCCTTGAGGGCGTCCAGTATTCGGGCGCTGTGTTCGCCCAGCTTTGGCGAGGCGTTTTCCAGCACCAGATCCGCCCCCGAGAACACAAAGGGCGAGCGCACCGAAGGCACACCGTCCAACGAGACCTGCATCCCGCGATGAACAACCTGCGGGTCGGCAAAGACCTCTGCCAGATCGTTGATCGGGCCGGCGGGAACACCCTGCGCCTCGCAGGCGGCCAGCAATTCGGTTTTTGACATTTTCAGCGTTGCGTCGGTCAGCCGACGGGTCATTTCGACCCTGTTCATGATCCGCGGGGCGTTGGTCAGATATTCGGGCGCTTGCGCCATATCTGGCAGGTCCAGCAAGGCGCACAACCGTTGGTATTGGCCATCGTTGCCCGTGGCGATGATGATAAACCCGTCGGCGCAATCGAACACCTGATAGGGCGTCAGGTTCTGGTGGGCGTTGCCGATCCGCGCGGGCGGGATCCCTGTGGTCAGGTAATTCATCGCCTGATTTGCGGTCACCGATGTGGCAACATCCAGCAGGGCCATGTCGATATGCTGCCCTGTTCCGGTTTGACCGCGTTGATGCACCGCCGCCAGAATGGCCGAAACACTATAGACGCCAGTCAGGATATCGGTGACGGCAACGCCCATTTTTTGCGGCTGGCCGTCCGGTTCGCCCGTGATCGACATCAGCCCGCTCATGCCCTGAATGATATAATCATACCCGGCGCGATGGGCGTAGGGGCCAGTTTGGCCAAAGCCGGTGATCGAGCAATAGATCAGCCTTGGGTTCACGGCGCTCAGGCTGGCAAAGTCCAACCCGTATTTCGCCAGCCCCCCGACCTTGAAATTCTCGATCAGAACATCCGCGTCGCGCACCAGATCGCGGATGGCCTGTTGCCCGTCTGGGGTTCTGAAATCAACGATGACAGACGACTTGCCGCGATTGCAGCAATGAAAATATGCGGCAGACCGGTCCGTGCCGCGATCAATGAACGGCGGCCCCCATTTTCGGGTATCGTCACCCTCTGGCGCCTCGACCTTGATTACCTCGGCCCCAAGATCCGCCAGGGTCTGTCCAGCCCAGGGGCCCGCCAGAATGCGGGCCAGCTCGATCACTTTCAGTCCGGCAAGAGGTGCCGTCATTTAGCGGCCAGTTTCTCGTCAATCAGCTTCGAGAATTCCGCATAGCCCATATTGCTGTACTTGGTGCCATCCACAACAAACGAAGGCGTCGATTCAATGCCGTCTGCCTCGGCGTTTTTCTGGTACCAGACCACAAGCGTTTCAGCCTGAGCGGCGTCATTAAGGGCGGCATTCATCTGCTCGTCGGTCAATCCAGCCGAGCGGCCGATGCGGCGCAGGTTATCGGCGATCACGGCCGGATCATTCGATCCTGTCCATTCTTTCTGGGTGTCATAGATCATCTCGATGATGCCGAAATACCGCATTTCGCCACCAGAACGCGCAATCATGCTGGCCCAAAGGCCGAAGCGGTCGAAATAGACCTCGCGGTAGATGAACCGGATTTTGCCGGTGTCGATGTAATTCTTCTTCAGTTCTCCGAACACATCAAAATGGAACCGCGCGCAATGCGGGCAGGTGAAAGAGGCATATTCGATCACGGTCACAGGCGCATTCGCATCGCCCATCGCCATATCCATGACCGCCGAAGTGTCGGTGTCTGCGGTGGCCACCTGTGCCTCTGCGCTGGACATCGTGGGCAGGCCGTCTGTCCGCGGGAAGGCGATATAGGCGGCGCCGCCCGCAAGGACGACAGCAAGAGTGGAAAGCGCGGTTCTGCGTTGCATCAGGGAAACCTCTTTTTCAGCGTTTTGAACGGGATAATACGTTTTGCGCCAAGGCCTCAAGGGCATGGCGCAGGTCGTCATCATGAACAGGCGCTGCAACCTTTTTGGCAGCAGCCTGCATTTCGGGGTCGGGGGCCGGTTTTTCGCGCACAGGCGCAGGCCCGAAACTGGCCTGACCTTCGGCAAAACCTGTGGGCGCTGTCTGGGTAATGCGGATCTTGGAAATCGCGTTGTAACCATAGCAGGCATTCACCCGCTCGCGGATTTTCGGCAGATCGGCCTGCAACATCGGCGCATACGCACCCTTGGTCAGGATGGTCAGCGTCGCGCCCAGCCCGTCTTTGGCATAGGAGACGTTGACCGGCAACGCGATCCGCGCGGTCGCTTCGCCGACAATTTCGGCCCAGTGGGTCAACAGCCGTGTCACGGCAAAGCCCCGCTTTTCACCGACGGTCCTGATCTGCGGTTGCAGCAGGCCGGACGTGCGCTGAAACCCTTTGAAGGAGCGCTTTGTAAAGTCGGCTGAACGGGTTGGCGGTTTCATCTGCTGTCTTTTCCTCGAACTCGCGCTAATCTAAACCTTGGGCTGAATGATACCAGCAGAATGACGATCAGGGACCATAAAGATTGCGTGACGCCGAACTGCCCCAGACGCTTCTTGAGTGGTATGACCGCCACGCACGGATGATGCCGTGGCGCACCCCGCCACAGGACAAATGCGCGGGCGTGCGGCCTGACCCCTATCGCGTCTGGTTGTCAGAGGTGATGTTGCAGCAAACCACGGTCGCCGCTGTCCGCGCCTATTTCCACCGGTTCACGGAGCGCTGGCCCACGGTTGCGCAACTTGCCGCAGCCGAGGACGGCGATGTCATGGGCGAATGGGCGGGGCTGGGGTATTACGCCCGCGCCCGCAACCTGTTGAAATGCGCACGGGCCGTCGCGCAGGATCACGGTGGTGTTTTCCCCGATACCTATGCCGCCCTGCTGACGCTGCCCGGCATCGGCCCCTATACCGCTGCGGCGATTTCTTCGATCGCGTTCGACCGCGCGGAAACCGTGGTGGACGGCAATGTGGAACGGGTGATGGCCCGATTATACGCGGTGCAAACGCCGCTTCCTGCGGCCAAGTCCGAGCTTACGGCACTGGCCGCCACGCTTACCCCGCAGGACCGGCCCGGCGATTATGCGCAGGCTGTGATGGATCT
This sequence comes from Pseudogemmobacter sp. W21_MBD1_M6, assembly GCF_052119585.1. Lineage (NCBI taxonomy): Bacteria > Pseudomonadati > Pseudomonadota > Alphaproteobacteria > Rhodobacterales > Paracoccaceae > Pseudogemmobacter > Pseudogemmobacter sp. W21_MBD1_M6. The sequence goes on from NZ_JBGQOJ010000001.1 coordinate 634,628, forward strand.
GGGCGCCACGATCTGCACGCCGAAATCGCCCGCCTGTGGCATTTGCCCGTGGCAGGCCCCCTGCAAGGCCCGCGCCGGAGGGATACAGACAGACCTGCCGCGCAAGACCCCGAAAAAGGCCAAACCGACGCGTCTGGGGATTGCCTATCTCGCCCGTCGCAGCGATGGCGCCTGGCTGTTGGAGCGCCGTCCCGACAGCGGCCTTTTGGGTGGAATGCTTGGCTGGCCGGGCCCCGTTTGGGGGGATGCGCCCGTCGATGCGCCCCCGATGCTGGCGGATTGGCAAAGGCTGAACGTCGAGGTGCGCCACACCTTCACCCATTTCCACCTGATCCTTGCCCTGCGGGTCGCAGAGGTGCCGATGGATGCCGCGCCGGACACGGGGCATTTTCTGACGCCCGTAGATTTTCGCCCCTCTGATCTGCCGACCGTCATGCGAAAGGCGTTTGATCTGGCGCAGGGCATGACGTGACGAAACAGGTAAGGTCTTAGAAATTCGAGTAACATGCCGCCTAAGCCAAACGGAGCGCCACATGATCCCCGCCAGTCAAGTTTCCAAGCTGAACAATGCCTTGCCGTTCTGGTTGTCGCTCGGGTTGATCCCGTTGGCCATTGTCGGCGCGGTCTATGGGGGCTGGTTCATCGCCCTGCTGCCTTTGTGCGGCTGGGGGCTGTTTTCGGTTCTGGATGCGCTGACCGGGCAGAACGAAGAAAACGCCGATCCTGCAACCCCGGACGACGCGCTGTTCTGGTATCGGGCGATCACCATCATCTGGCTGCCGCTACAGCTTTGCACAATTTTCGGAACGATCTGGTGGGTGACCGCGACAGACCATCTGGTCTGGTGGGAAGAACTGGCGTTATTCTTTGGTATCGGGGTCATTTCCGGCACCATCGGCATCAACTACAGCCACGAATTGATGCACCAGAAACCCAAGGCGGAACGCTGGCTGGCCGATGTCCTGCTGGCCTCGGTCCTTTATGGCCACTTTCGGTCAGAGCATTTGTTGGTCCATCACCGCTATGTCGCAACCCCCCGCGATCCCGCCACGGCGCGGTATAACGAGGGGTTCCATCGCTTCTTTCCCCGCGTTCTGGTGACATCGCTTGTTTCGTCGTGGAAGGCGGAAAAGGCGATGCTGGCGCGCAAGGGCCTGCCCGCGCTTCACCGCTCTAACCCGTTTGTCCGCTACGCGGCCCTTCAGGCCGGTTTTTTGCTGCTGGCGCTGGTGATCGGCGGATGGTGGGGGCTGCTGTTGTTCGCCTATCAGGCCTTGATTGCGATCTGGCAACTGGAACTGGCGAATTACGTCGAACATTACGGCCTGACCCGCAAACATCTGGGCGATGGCAAATACGAACATGTTTTGCCGCGCCATTCCTGGAACGCGTCGAACAAGGCCTCGAACTGGCTGCTGATCAACCTACAGCGCCATTCCGACCACCACTACAAACCCGATCGCCGTTTTCCCTTGTTGCAGACATATGGCAAGGACGACGCGCCCCAACTGCCTTTCGGATATCCGGTGATGACGATGGCGGCGATGGTTCCACCGCTGTGGCGGCGGGTGATGAACCCGCGTGTGCGGGCGTGGCGCAAACAGCATTACCCCGACATCATCGACTGGTCGGCCTATAAGGCCGCGACCAACCCCTTGCCGCGATAACAAAAGACCCCGCAGTGCAAGCACGGCGGGGCAAGTAGTGCTGTGGTCAGGCCACAGGCACCGGCGGTAAACTTGGGGGAATGGAGGGGGAGAGCCCTAGTGAGGGCGCTCTTCCATTTCGGCGCGGATCTGCTGGCGCAGCAGGTCGATCGGCACCTGTTTTCCATCGCGCTTGAACGACCAGTAGGTCCAGCCATTGCAGCTTGGCGCGCCCTCCAGATGGGCGCCGACCTGATGGATCGATCCTTTGGTATCGTGCGAAATCAGCGTGCCATCGGCGCGCACCTTGGCCTTGTAACGACCGTTCAGGCTCATCAGCTCCTCACCGGGGCTTAGCATGCCGCGTTCGACCAACTGGCCGAATGGCACCCGGGGCTCTGCCCGCTTGGACGTGCTGACATGCAGGGATTCCTTGTCGAACTTGCGCACATTCGCCAACCGCTTTTCCGCGACCTTGCGGTAAGCGGCCTCGCGTTCGATGCCGATAAATTCGCGGCCCAGCTTTTTCGCAACGGCGCCCGTGGTGCCCGTGCCGAAGAACGGGTCAAGAATGACGTCGCCGGGATTGGTAGAGCCGACGATAATGCGGTGCAGCAGGCTTTCGGGTTTCTGGGTCGGATGGGCCTTGTCGCCCGCCTCGTCTTTCAGGCGCTCGTGGCCGGTGCAGATCGGCAGAACCCAGTCAGACCGCATTTGAACACCGTCGTTCAACGCCTTCAGCGCTTCGTAGTTAAAGGTGTATTTCGACGCCTGTTCTTTCGACGCCCAGATCATCGTCTCGTGAGCATTGGTCAGACGCATTCCGCGAAAGTTCGGCATCGGGTTGGACTTGCGCCACACCACGTCGTTCAAAATCCAGAAACCTTCGTTCTGCAAAGCCGATCCGACGCGGAAGATGTTGTGATAAGAACCGATCACCCAAATCGCCCCGTGGGGTTTGAGCAACCGGCGCGCCGCCTTCAGCCAGTCTTGGGTGAACTTGTCATAGGCGGCGAAAGAGGAAAACTGGTCCCAATGGTCGTCAACTGCGTCGACTTTGGAATTGTCAGGGCGATGCAGTTCGCCGCGCAATTGAAGATTATAGGGGGGATCTGCGAAAATCAGATCGACCGAGTTCGCCGGAAGACTGTTCATCACATCGATGCAGTCGCCATCAATGATGGTATTCAAAGGAAGCGTCACCGCCTCCGAAATCTTTGTTTTGCTTGCCATGTCTGCCTCTGCTCCGGCGCATTTTTGCGCTCAGTTGTTGAGAACGAACATGAGTCAAAGATGATTCGTGGTCAAATTCTTTTTTGAATCAATCACTTACTGATTTATCTTGATACAAGATATTGTGTACAGGCTTAAACGAACGTCTATGGTGTGGGGTAACCCCAAGATTTTGAAGCGCCGCCATATGCGTTTTTGACCCGTAACCGGCGTTGGTTTCCCAGCCATACCCCGGATGCTGTTGCGCCAATGCCATCATCATCCGGTCGCGTGTTACTTTTGCCACAATGGACGCCGCCGAAATCGACAGCGATTTGGCATCGCCCTTGATGATCGCCTCGGATTTCACGCTCAGACCACGGGGGATCATGTTGCCGTCGATCAAAAGATGGTCGGGCGGAATGGCCAATCCGGTCACCGCCCGCTCCATCGCCAGATGAGAGGCGCGCAGGATGTTGATGTCGTCGATTTCCTCGACAGAGGCATGGGCAATGCAAACGTCCGCCTGCGCCATGATCTGCTCAAAAAGCACATCGCGTCGCTTGGCCGTCAGAACCTTGGAGTCGTTCAACCCGTCGGGAATACGCGCGGGGTCCAGCCGGACAGCCGCGGCGGTGACAGGCCCCGCCAAGGGACCGCGACCAACCTCGTCCACGCCGGCCACACGAAGGGCGCCGCGCGCGAACGCAGCCTGTTCAAAGGAAAAATCGGGAAAGCTGTGTGTCATGGACGAACATCAACCCTGTTACGTCCTGTGCCGCAATAGCAAAAAGCGGGGGGCATTTCTGCCCGCCCGCCCTTTGCGACGCGGAGGATTTCAAAAACCGCGTCTCTGCCCGGGTCGCTTAACGGCGACCTCTCTCGATGGTGTAACCATAGTCGCGCATGCAGCGGGCGGCATAGATCGTCTCGCGCCCGTGGCGTGTCCGCACCTGCTGTGCGCAGGCGGCGGGCAAACGGACGTGATGACGCATGTTGTTTTGCAAGCACCTGGCCCCGAACCCGCGAAGCGCACCGCGGCGGGTGTCATACTGGCCGAAACAGGCGCGCGGCAGTTCCTTGCGATTCGCGCGAACGTGCCGCTGCGGGATGGGTGCCGCGTGGTTTCGCGTCTCGTTTCGCGTCGGCGCGGAATAGACGGGTGCTGCACGCTGTTTCTTGTTGTCACTGGCAACTTTGGCGATAACAGCGATCGCGGCGACCCCAAGCAGGACTTTTCCAATATCGTTGGTGTCTGCGCGGGCAGGGGCGGCGGCCAGTCCGGTAACGGCCAATGTCGCGGACAGAACAAAGGCGAGAAGAGATTTGGTCATCATATCGGTCCTTATGTCAGGGCGCCGACGGGTCTGCCGAACGCTATGTCCGAACTTTGGCCCGGACCACATTTGCTAGACAATATCGGGGCCGTGTTACCGGATAACACAGCGCCCGCGCCGCTTTGATATTGTATAACGCCCAATACATTCGCATCTTGGCCGGATGAAACACGCACTCCTCCTGTCCGCGCTTTTGATGGCGCTTGTGGCTGCGCCCGCATCGGCCGCATGCTATGCAGATTACAAGGCAAAGCGGGAAACCCCGCTTCGCCTGCACTACGGTGTTATGGCTATCAGCGACAGGGCCTGCACCAAAGATGCAGCCGCCACAGAAATCGCCCCGCGTCTTGCCGCACAGAACTGGGCACTATTGAATGTGGTATCGGTTTTCGATGAAAGCGGCCTGCAACAAAGAAAGGGTGCGGCCGGTGAATTCTTCCTCCGTTACTGACAGCAGGCGCACGGGAAACCGCATTGTCCTGCTGGGCATTGCCGCGATTGTCCTGATCCTGTTGGTGGCCGCCCTGCTGTTGTTCATGACCCTGCCCGACGCGAATGCGTTCAACCAGCGGGTCGAGCAGATCTTTGTCGAGAACGATGCGCTGACTTCTGGCGCTGAGATCAAGCTGCTGGAAATTCTCGCGCAATCCGGCACCTCGTTTTCCGGTGTGCTGGCGTCCTATCGAACCGTGATCTTCGTTCTTCTGGTGTTTTCAACATCCCTGCTTGTCGCGGCATTGGTGTTTCTGCTGACCATCGTTGAGCTGAACAGGCGCATGTCAGAGGTCGAGAAAAGCGGCATTCAGGTGTCGTCTCTGATGATCAGCAGGGCGGAAAAGGCCGTTTATCTGAACAACATGGCATTCAAACTGACCGATGCCGCGATTGAAACCCTGTCGGTTCTGGCAGAGGCGCGGATGGACGACGATGTGATGTCCGGCGCCGAGATCGAAGCGGTCATTTCAGGCCGCGACGCCGCCGATTGTGACGAGGCGGCGGGTGCCACGCGGATCAAGCGCCTGCGGGACACTTTGGGAAACCAACTGGTCAGCGAGCTGTTGATCAAGAACATCACCCGAAAGGGCTATATGCTTGCCATCGACAAAGACGTGATCCGGATGATCTAATGTCGGCACCCCACAAGAGTGCGGAACCGCGCCCCGTTTACCGCCGCTTCAGCAGCGTCATCAGCCCCTCTGAGGGATAGCCATCAGGGGTTGCACCTGCTGCCTTCTGGAACGCGCGGATCGCGTTGATGGTGTTCGGCCCTATGATGCCGTCGTCACCGTCCGTATCAAAGCCCTTGCGGGTCAGCAGGCGTTGCATTTCCTGCTTTTGGGTGAACGACAGGGGGGTATAGCCCCGTGGCCACCCCGCCTTGATCGGGCCGGCGCCGCCGATCCGGTCGGACAGGTGCCCGACCCCGATGACATAGGCGTCGGCCGCGTTGTATCGTTCGATCGCGCTGAAGTTCTTGAAGATCATAAAGGCCGCGCCCTGGCTGCCTGCGGGCAGAAGGATCGAAGCAGAGCCATAATCGGGCACGTTGCCGCCACCTGCGGCCTTGACCCCCGCGGCGCCCCAATCGCCGGGCATTTTCTGAATCTTGCGGCTGGCGAGGGTATAATCGAACCCGCGCGGCAACGTCACCTCGACCCCCCATGGCATGCCCTTGCGCCAACCGGATTTCGCAAGATAGGCGGCGGTGGACGCCAGGGCGTCGGTCGGGTCATCCGACCAGATGTCGCGTTTTCCGTCGCCGGTGAAATCCACCGCGAAAGAAAGATAGCTGGTCGGGATGAACTGCGTATGGCCCATAGCACCGGCCCAGGAACCGGTCATATTCCGTGGTGCAACATCGCCGTTTTGCAGGATTTGCAGGGCGGCAATCAACTGCGCCTCAAAGAAAGAGCCGCGGCGCCCATCGAAGGCCAGCGTCGACACAGCCTCGATTAGCGGGATGTCCCCGCGCCGTTCGCCATAGGCGCTTTCAAGCCCCCAGATCGCCACGACGACTTCTTTCTCGACGCCGTAATGCGCCTCTATCCGGTCCAGAACCCGCCGGTGCTTGCGCAGGGCCGCCTTGCCGTTCTTGATCCGCGTGTCCGATGCGGCACTATCAAGGTAGTCCCAGATTTCTTTGGTGAACTCTGACTGGTTGCGATCCTTGGCGATCACGTCGGTGTTGTATCGGACCCCGCGAAAGGCCGCATCAAGGGTCGATGCGCGAATGCCCTGCTGTGCGGCGCGCGCCCGAAAACCGTCGATCCAGCGATCAAACCCGATGTTGGACGTAGACATCTGAACCCGGGTCACAGCGCCCCCTCCCGTTGTTTTTGCCGCAGGGCGGATCGAGGTTTCGACAGCCAAAGTGCCCGCGTGCCCCCCGAAAGGGACGATCGCCGCGACCAGCCCGACAACACCAATAAATTTACGCATATCACCGCCCGATTTGATTTTTATATTTGGGTCAGTGTAGCGCGAATTCCGGTATGCAGGAAGGGACCCGCTGGCCGATCAGCAAGGACCCGCTAACGCCTTTTCCGTTCGATCTTTTTCTTCAACTTGGCCGCTTTCGACTTGGCGGGGCCCGCCTTGCGCCCTTTGAAACTGCTGCGCCCGCGCTGCGGCGTTCTGGGCAGGGCGTTCCCGTCGACACTGAGCAGTTCCAGCATAAGACCACCGGTGACTGGCACCGCCTCGGCCAGCCTGACGGTAACCCGCAAACCGATGCCAAGGGTCAGCCCGCTGTCAGAGCCGCGAAGCGTATTCGCATCAGCGTCGTGATGGAAAAACTCACGACCCAGTGTGCGGATCGGGATCAGGCCGTCGGCCCCTGTTTCGTCCAGTTTCACGAAGGCACCAAAGCGTTGGATGCCCGAAATGCGGCCCGAAAACTCGTTGCCTACACGTTCTGACAGATAGGCGGCCAGATAGCGGTCGGTGGTGTCGCGCTCGGCGGCCATCGAACGCCGTTCCGCATCGGATATCTGTTTGCCGGTTTCGTCCAGCCGTTCGATGTCATCGACGCTAAGGCCGTCCTTGCCCCAGCCATGCGCGGTGATCAGGGCACGGTGCACCAGAAGGTCGGCGTAGCGGCGGATCGGCGATGTGAAATGCGCGTAGTTGCGCAGCGCGAGGCCGAAGTGACCAAAGTTGGTGGCCCCGTAATAGGCCTGTGTCATGGACCGAAGGGTGGAAATGTTGATCAGCTCATCCTGATCGGTGCCTTCGGCCTGACGCAGCAATTGGTTGAGGTGGCGGGTTTGCAGCACCTGCCCCTTGGCCAGTGTCAGGCCAGATGCCTTGGCAACCTCGCGCAGGGCATCCAGTTTCTCGGGGCTGGGTTCTTCGTGAACGCGGAACAAAAGCGGGCGTTTTCGTGTAACCAGTTCCTCTGCGGCGGCGACATTGGCAAGGATCATGAATTCCTCGATCAGGCGATGCGCGTCGAAGCGTTCGTAGTAGTTGACAGAGGTCACCTTGCCATCATCCGATAGCTGGATGCGGCGCTCTGGCAGGTCAAGATCCAGCGGCTGACGCACCGCACGGGCGGTTTTGGTGGCCTCGTAGGCGGCATAAAGCGGGCGGATGATGTCATCCATCAGCGGCGCAGTGCGGTCCGTCGTCTCGCCATCCATCGCCGCCTGCACCTCGGCGTAGTTCAGAGAGGCGACGGAACGCATCATGCCGCGCACAAAGCTGTGGCCGATCTTTGCACCATCGGCGTCCAGCACCATGCGCACCGCGATGCAGGCCCGGTCGACGCCTTCGTGCAGGCTGCACAGATCGCCGGACAGGATGTCGGGCAGCATCGGCACGACCCGGTCGGGAAAATAGGTGGAGTTGCCGCGCAGGCGCGCCTCGCGGTCCAGCGCGGAACCGGGGGTGACGTAATACGCGACATCGGCAATGGCGACCCAGACGATATGACCGCCGGGGTTCTTGGGATCATCGTCGGCATGGGCAAGACAGGCATCGTCGCGGTCGCGGGCATCAACGGGGTCGATGGTGATCAACGGCATATCGCGCAGATCGGTCCGGCCCTTCATGCTGGCAGGTTCGGCGGCGTCCGCCTCTGCCACCACGTTATCGGGAAAGGCATCGGGGATGCCGTGTTGGTGGATCGCAATCAATGACACGGCGCGGGGCGCTGTCGGGTCACCCAGACGCTGCACGATCTGCGCACGGGGCAGGCCCATGCGGCCACCGCCGCCACCCAATTGTTCCGCCTCGACCAGTTCGCCATCTTTGGCGTCGTTCACGGCACCCGCAGGCACCAGCCAGTCCTTGTCGGCGCCTTTGTCGATCGGAACGATGCGGCCCCCTTCCGCTGAAACGCGGAAGACGCCGATGATTTTTTGCGGATTGGTGCCGATGCGCCGGATCAAACGCGCCTCAAAGGCGTGATCGTCGGACGGCACGGCGGTCAGTCGCGCCAGAATACGTTCGCCAGCGCCCAGCGCCGGATCACCCTTGCGCGGGATGAACAGGATGCGCGGCGGGTCGCCTGCGCCGGTCCATTCCATCGGACGGACATACAGATCGCCGTCGGACGACGGGCCTGTGACCTGCACAATGGTGACCGGCGGCAATGTATCGGGATCGCGATAGGTCTTGCTGCGCTTTTGCAGCTTGCCCTCGGTTTCCAGCTCTTTCAGCAGACGCTTCAGGTCGATACGCGCAGCGCCTTTGATCCCGAAAGCACGGGCGATATCGCGTTTCGCGGTCTGGGTCGGGTTCTGGGAAATCCATTCAAGGATTTCCTCTTTTGTCGGGATGTTGTTCATGCCCATTCCGTATCACGCGCAAAGCGGCGCGTCATGCCGAAAGATCAGGCGAAATAGTCCCGCAGGATACGGGAATAGATCGTCTTAAGCTGACCGACCTGCGCAACCTCTACCCGCTCATCCACCTGATGCATCGTGCGCCCGACAAGACCGAATTCCACGACGGGACAGTGATTTTTGATGAACCGCGCATCCGATGTTCCACCCGATGTAGACAGGCCCGGCGTGACGCCGGTTACGCCATGAACCGCCTTTGCCACCAGATCCGACAGGGCGCCGGGGGGGGTCAGAAAGCTTTCGCCGGATACTTTGGTCGATGCGGTAATGATGACGCCGGTTTCCGCCTCGATCTTGCGGGCCTCGACGTCCAGCCAGGCGATAAGGCCATCCGAGGTATGGGCATCGTTGAACCTGATGTTCACGGTCGCCTTGCAGTCCGCCGGTATGACATTGGTGGCGGGATTGCCGGTGTCTATGGTGACGATTGCCAGCGTCGAGGCGTCGAAATGGTCGGTGCCCTGATCCAGCCGATGACTGGCCAGCCTGTCCATCAGGCGCACCATGGCGTGGACCGGGTTTTTGGCGCGATGGGGATAGGCAGAATGGCCCTGCACACCTTTCACGGTGAAATAAGTGGTCATCGACCCGCGGCGGCCGATCTTCATCATCTCGCCCATCGTGTCGGGGCAGGTCGGTTCCCCGACCAGACAAACGCTCATCGCTTCGCCGGTCTGCGCCATCCAGTCAAGAAGCGCGGTCGTGCCGTCCAGCGCGTCACCCTCTTCGTCGCCGGTGATCGCCAGTACCACGGCGCCGTCAGGGGGCGTTTGCGTTACGAAATCCACCGCAGCGGCGGCAAACGCGGCCACGCCGGATTTCATATCGGTGGTGCCACGACCATACATAAAACCGTCTTCGACCTCTGCCCCGAAGGGATCATGCGCCCAGGCCGCGGCATCCCCGACAGGAACCACATCGGTATGCCCGTTGAACCCGAAGGTACGGGGATGATTTTTTTCACCCCAGCGCGCAAATAGATTTTCGATTCCGCCCCGGTTGACCCGTGTGCAGGCAAATCCTGCCCCTGTCAGTAACCCATCCAAAATAGTCAACGCACCACCTTCTGTAGGGGTGACAGAGGGGCAACGCACTAAATCTGCGGTAAGGGCAACGGGATCGACGGGGTTGGTCATGATGAAATGCTCCTTCATGCCCAGTGATAATGGCTGCGAAGCGGAACTGCAATTGCGACAGGATGCGGCATAACCCGTTGCCAACATGAAACATATTCAAAGTGATCCACCCGATTGTGGCAAGATTCAGTTAACACTTCGGCAGGAATAGCGTTATCGTCGGATTAATAATATTGACCCGAGGCAGGGCAAGCAGTGGGATCCAACGCGGTCCAAGACGCGCAGTAAGACCGAAACGACTACGTCTTGGCGGGGTGCATCCGCCCAATGATTTGCGTTGTCTCCAAGGAATTGGGGACAGGAATGGTTGCGGCATCGAAGCTTCCGATCAACACAAACGCCAGCGCGATGCAGATGGCAGAGACGATTTTCGGCGACGGGGTCACCGTAACCGGCGCGTCCTATTCCGGCGCAAACGGATCATCCGGCATCTATACCAACGGCGATACCGTATCTCCCGGCGTCACACCCGGGGACACGGGCGTCATCTTTTCGACCGGCAATGCGACCGACTTTACCAACAACGCCGGGACGACCGGATGGGGCAACAACAAGACCCCGACCCAGTCGAACCAAAGCGCCTCAACCTCGACCAATACAAGCACAAGCAATAATGCGCCGCTGGATGCAGGTGCACAGGCGCAGTTCAACGCCGCCGCCGGCACAACCGCGTATGATATTTCCTACCTCGATGTCGATTTCATCCCGGTCGGCGACACGATGACGATGCAGTTCGTTTTTTCGTCCGAGGAATACCCCGAGTATGTGAATTCGCTTTATCAGGACTTTGTCGGCGTCTGGATCAACGGGACGCAGGTGAACCTGACGGTCGGAAACGGCGATATGGACCCCGGCAACCTGAGCTCGACGACCAACCAGAACCTTTATATCGACAACACGTCGGATCAATACAACACCGAGATGGACGGCTTTACCGTCACCATGACGCTGACAATTCCGGTGATTCCGGGGCAGCCAAACTCGATCCGTATCGGGATCGCGGATGTCACCGACAGCAACTATGATTCCAACCTGTTGATTGCTGCCGGATCGGTGCAAACCGTATTGATCGCGACAGATGACTACGGCCATCTGGCCATGGGTCAGACCAGAACGCTGGACGTTCTGGAAAACGATATCAACCCCGGTGGCGGGACGTTGACCATCACCCATATCAACGGCATCGCCGTCACGGTTGGCAGCACCGTCACGCTCTCCACCGGCCAGCAGATCACGCTGGGGCCGGATGGCATCCTGAGCATGGTCAGCGACGGCACCGACGAGAATTTCAACTTCACCTATTCGGTCAGCAACGGAACCAACACGGACACCGGATATGTGATCGTGGATTCGGTGCCGTGTTTTGTGGCCGGAACGCTGATCCTGACACCCGACGGCGAGGTGCCGGTCGAGACGCTTCGACCCGGCGATCTGGTGATGACCCATGACGACGGTGCGCAACCGCTGCGCTGGATCGGCCAGCGCGAGGTCGCAGCAGAGGGCAGTTTTGCCCCGATCAGGATCAACGCCAACACCTTTGGCATCCACCGCGAGCTGCTGCTGTCGCCGCTGCATCGCGTCATGATCCGGGACAGTCTGGCAGAGCTGTTGTTCGGCGAGGACGAGGTCCTTGTTGCCGCCAAAGATCTGGTCAACGACTATTCCGTTCGGCCAGTCGAGGGCGGAACAGTGACCTATGTGCATATTCTGTTCGACCGGCATCAGGTTGTGTTTTCCGAAGGCCTGACCACAGAAAGCTTCCTTCCTGGCCCGCAGACCACAAAAAGCTTCGAGCAGGGTATCGTGGACGAAATCTGTGCCCTGTTCCCGGAAATCGACCCTGAAACGGGCCGTGGATACAGCCCCGCTGTCCGCCGCACATTGCGCGGGTTCGAGGCACAGGTGCTGTTTCGCGATCAGCGGGCAGCATAGGATGTGTCAATGAACTGGATCGGCTATTCCGACTTTTCAAGGTCGATGTTCTCGGCCTCGGGCCTGACCGGAACCAAAGCGGCGGCGACGTCCGATCTGGTTCTGACCGGCAGCATTGTTATTGAAACAGCCGTTTCAATTCCGGGCGATACCCCCCAGATCCTGCTGGATTATCACCGCCAGCAGGGGTGGACCACGCGGCTGATAATCCTGCTGAACGCCAAGGGGCGACTTTCAGTCGCACTGCGTCAGGGGGATGTGACCAGTCTGGTCAGTGTCTCGACCGACCTGTTCGGCAAACGTCAGAACCTGCGTGTGACCTATTCCTGGGACGCGCCCAAACGGCTTGGCCTTCTGACGGTTGAAAACATCGAAACCGGAAGCCTGCGACAGACGGAATTCGGTGATCCGCAGGCTCTGCCGCTGCGCGATGTCGAACAGATGACGCGCAGCATTCGCGGCAGGTCCGCCCCGCGCGAGCCGGGTTTTTTTGCCGTATCCTCTGGCATGGCCCCCGTGGGATTCATGCCGACGATCGCAGAACGTTCGCCCGTCGCAACGCCGAAGGGCGAGCGGATGATCGAAGACATCCGCCCCGGAGACTTTGTTCTGACCGCCGACAATGGGCCAAAGGCGGTGCGCTGGATCGGGTATCGCGACGTGCCAGCCGTGGGCGGGTATCAGCCCCTGCGCCTTCGGGCACCTTTTTTCGGTCTGACCCGCGATATTATCGTCGCACCCGAACAAAGGATTCTGGTCGCGGGCGCGCAGATCGAATATCAATTCGGCATGGAAGAAGTGCTGGTAGAGGCGCAACATCTGGTCAATGGCGTCTCTGTCATGCGGGAAAAGCGCGGGCCATTCGTGAGATACTACCAGATCCTGCTGGATCAACACGAAATCCTACAGGTCGCGGGCGCCGATCTGGAAAGCATGTATATCGGCAGCATCCGCGACAACCGCCCCCTGCTGGACACAACGATCCTGCGGAACATGCCGCGACAACTGATCCCCGATCACGACGGGCCCGCACGCCAGATCCTGAAGGATTTCGAGGCGCTGACCCTTCAGATCGGGCTTGCCTGCTAGGGCCTATTCCTCGTCAAAAAACGGCGTCATCTGCGCCACGATCACCGAGTTTTCATCCAGTGCGCGCTGCATCAGTTCCCGCTCGTCCTCGTCGATGTCATGACCTTCGGCCAACCGTTCCTCCAGCGTGCCGTAGCCCGACACATCCAGCGGCGACAACTCTGCCTGCTTCAGTATCGCCACGGTTTCGCGCACGGCCTCTGCCTCGTCCACACCCGATGCATAGCACATCAGCGCGGCACCGGTCGCCCCTTTGGGCAATCCATCATCCTTGGACCGACCAACCTCGACCAGCAGGGTATAGACCTGCTGGCGCGACGGTTTCTTGACTTTTTTCTCGGGTGCGTCGGTCACGGCGGATCAGTCCCTCAACAGCTCGTTAATCGAGGTTTTCGACCGCGTCCGGGCGTCCACCTTCTTGACGATGACAGCGCAATACAGGTTCACACCGTTCTTCGACGGCATTGATCCGGCCACAACAACGGACCCCGCCGGCACTTCGCCATAGAAAACCTCGCCGGTTTCGCGATCAAGGATCTTGGTCGACTGGCCGATGAACACGCCCATCCCCAAAACCGACCCTTCGCGCACGATGCAACCCTCGACAACCTCGGACCGCGCCCCGATAAAGCAGTTGTCCTCGATGATCGTCGGTCCGGCCTGCATCGGCTCCAGAACGCCGCCAATGCCGACGCCGCCGGACAGATGCACGTTCTTGCCGATCTGGGCGCAGCTGCCCACCGTGGCCCAGGTGTCAACCATCGTGCCGCTGTCGACATAGGCACCAATATTCACAAAGGACGGCATCAACACCACGCCGGGCGCGATAAACGCGGACTTGCGCACAACGCAGTTCGGCACAGCGCGGAACCCTGCGGCCTTCCAGTCGGCGGCGGTCCATCCCTTGAACTTGCTATCCACCTTGTCCCACCAGCCGGCACCCTGCGGGCCACCGTCGTGCTGTTCCATATCCTTGATGCGGAACCCCAGCAGAACCGCCTTTTTAGCCCACTGGTTGACGTGCCAATCACCGTTGGCCTGTCTTTCGGCCACGCGCAGCGTTCCGCTGTCCAGCGCGTTCAGTGTCGCTTCGATGGCGTCGCGCGTTTCGCCAGTGGTGGCGGAAGTGATCGCATCGCGCGCCTCCCAGGCGGCTTCTATGGCAGTTTCAAGCTGTGCGTTGGACATGGCACTCTCCGGTTTGTCTATGACCTCGTTTTGTAAAAGGCTATAGAGGCAAGCAAGGACAGGCGCAACGCCGCCGCGTCAGAGCATAAGGAAAACACGATGAAAGACGATCCAAGAAACCATCCGTTTCGCGACAGCCATCAGGATATCGAAACCGCGCGGCACATCCCCGACACCCCCCAGACACGCGCGCCGTCCTACCGGCTTGCCTTTGCCGATGATGAATTCCTGTGCCGCGACGAACTGCGCCCCGTGCGCCTGCAACTGGAACTGCTCAAACCCCAGATGCTGCTGGACGAGGCCGGCATCGCCTCGACAGTCGTCCTTTTTGGCGGCGCACGCATTCCCGAACCGGCAAAGAGAGACACGGCGCGCACGCCCACACTTGCCGATTTGTCAAAATACTATGACGAGGCGCGGGAATTCGCCCGCCTGATGACGCTCAAATCCCTGCAAAGCGGTGGCCGGGAAAACGTGATCTCTACCGGCGGCGGTCCCGGCGTGATGGAGGCAGGCAACCGCGGAGCCGCAGACGCGGGCGGCGCGTCGATCGGGCTGAACATCGTGCTGCCCCACGAACAGGCGCCGAACGAATACGTCACACCGGGTCTGTGCTTCAACTTTCACTACTTCGGCATCCGCAAAATGCACTTCCTGATGCGGGCCAAGGCGGTCGCAGTCTTTCCCGGCGGATTCGGCACCCTTGACGAAACCTTCGAGGCCCTGACCCTTATCCAGACCGGTCGCATGGAACGCATCCCCTTCCTTCTGTTCGGAGAGGCGTTCTGGCGCAAGATCATCAATTGGGATGCGCTGGCAGAGGCAGGTACGATCTCTGCCGAAGATCTGGATCTCTTTGTCTTTGTCGAAACCGCACAGCAGGCCGTCGCCGCAATCGAGACTTGGCAAGGCGCCGGGGAAAAGCGCGGAAGCATTCCGGGCCGCTAGACCCTGTCAGGTTCTTCTCGGCAAAAATACTCTCGCGCGAAGCGCAAAACCCGAGCCCCCGAAAGGGGGCGAGACTAAAGGAGTGACGCCACAGGCGTCCCCTCTGGATCAGTCCGGCGCTGCGTCAGCCTCAATCACCTTGCGGGATTTGCGGGCGCGTTCTGTCGCCGACTTCAGCTGACCGCAGGCCGCCATGATATCCTCGCCCCGCGGCTTGCGGACCGGAGAGGCATAGCCCGCATGATAGATGATATCCGCGAAGGCACGGATGCGGTTGTTCGATGACCGCTTGTAGGGCGCGCCCGGCCATTCGTTGAACGGGATCAGGTTGATCTTGGCCGGAATGCCCTCGATCAACTGCACCAGACGACGCGCATCGTCGTCGCTGTCGTTCACCCCGTCCAGCATCACATACTCGAACGTGATCCGTTCTGAATTCGACAACTTGGGATAATCGCGCAACGCCTGAAGCAATACGGCGATGTTCCACTTCTTGTTGATCGGCACCAGCCCGTCGCGCACCTCGTCGGTGGTCGCATGGAATGAAATCGCCAGCATGCAACCGATTTCATCCGCCGTTCGCGCGATCTCGGGCACCACGCCCGAGGTCGACAGGGTGATCCGGCGACGCGACAGGGAAATTCCTTCGGGGTCCATCGCGATCTTCATCGCGTCGCGCACGTTCTCGAAATTGTACAAAGGCTCGCCCATGCCCATCAGAACGATGTTCGACAACAGCCGCGTCTTGTCCCTCGGGGCACGGCTCAGTTCGGGCCATTCATCCAGATCGTCGCGCGCCACCATGACCTGCCCGATGATTTCACCGGCGGTCAGGTTGCGCACCAGCTTTTGTGTGCCGGTGTGGCAGAACGAACAGGTCAGGGTGCAGCCGACCTGGGACGAGATGCACAGCGTTCCCCGATCGGTTTCGGGAATATAGACCACCTCGACCTCGTGACCGCCCGCGATCCGCACCAAATACTTGCGGGTGCCGTCCTCGCTGACCTGCTTGGTCACCACCTCAGGCACCTCGATCACGAAATGCTCTGCCAGAAGCGCACGGTAGTCCTTGGCCAGATTGCTCATGACATCAAACCGGCGAACGCCTTTTTCGTAGATCCATTGCCAGACCTGACCGGTCCGCATCCCGGATTGTTTTTCCGGTGTGCCCGCAGCGATCAACGCGGCGCGCAGCCCGTCGCGAGTCAACCCGACAAGGTTGATCTTGCCGCCTTCGGGCAACTTGCGGGGGATCGTAAACACGTCCTGCGTGATGGGGGCGCTGGTGGTCATGGTGTTTTGCTCCGTGGATCGACGCAGCCCATACAGGATTCGTGCGTCAAAAGAAACAGGGGGCGCGGCTGCCCGCACCCCCTGCCGATTTCATGTGTATAACGTCTTAGCCCGCGCACTGCTTTTCGGCTTCGTCCAGCGCGGCCGTGAACCCAAGCAACGAAAAGCTGTCCTTGGTGATCGTGCCACGACCGGACCGCGCGGACAAAGCCGCACTGGACCCGCGTTTCATCGCGGTGATGATCTTGGCATCATCCGCATCGGATGCAGACCAGGCCCACTCGCCGTCCGAAAACAGCTCGAACGGTGTGCCACCGATATCAAGCGTCACAGTTGACCCGCTGGCAAAAGGATAGCCGCCGGTGAACGACACTTCGCCCTTGGGGCCGGACCCGGACCGGTAGGTGACAAACAGCAAGATATCACCGCGCTTTACCGCAACCACGCGCCCGTCCTTGGAGTTCACGGTTTCCTTGGGGCTACTGACGGCCCAGCATTCGGTGGGTTTTGCTGGCGGTTCTGCAAAGACCGCCCAGTCTGTCTTCGCAGCGACGCGATTTGTGGATTCCTGCGCCGATACGCCCGTTGCGGCCAGCGCCAGAACTACGCCGGCAATGCAGCGCGTCATTAATGGTGTCATATTCTCACAGCCTCCAGCTGTTTCTGCCTCAATGTCCCGTCCGGATAGCCGATCTTTCGCGAACTTTTCTTCAGAGCGGGTGGTTTTCAACTCGATAGTGCTACACTAACGTAAAAGTGCCAAATTGGGAAAGCCCCGTTGGCGGAAAATCGCGCAAGAGTGAGAGAGAGCAGCACAATGACATCCCCAGTTCCCATGGCAGAGGTCTGGCGCGGCGCGTTTCTGGAATCCGTGCACAGCGGACATGCGGTGATTTGCGACGCATCCGGCGGCATTGTGCAGGCCTGGGGAAACCCCGATGCGATCATCCTGCCCCGCTCGTCCTGCAAGATGCTGCAGGCTTTGCCGCTGCTGGACAGCGGTGCGGCGGACGCTGCCGGACTGACGCCCGAAGATCTGGCATTTTCCTGCGCCTCGCATCAGGGGGCGGCAATCCACACCGCCCGCGCCGCCGCTTGGCTAAAGGGTCTGGACCTGTCACAGGACGACCTGCGGTGCGGCACCCATGACCCCTACGATACCGATACGCGGGACGCATTGCTTTTGTCCGGTGAAACCGCCTGTCAGTTGCACAACAACTGCTCGGGCAAGCACTGCGGCTTTCTGACGGTGAACAAGCATCTGAAGGCCGGACCGGAATACGTAGACCCCAATCACCCGCTGCAACTGGCAGTCCGCGAGGCATTCGAGGATGTAACCGGCATGGACAGCCCCGGCTTTGGCATCGACGGATGCTCTGCCCCGAACTTTGCGACCTCGGTCCACGGCCTTGCCCGCGCAATGGCGTTTTTTGCGGCATCATCCGAAGGTGGCGCAACAGTGCGTGAACGGTCCGCCGCACGCCTGACCCGCGCCATGGCCAGTTTCCCGGAACTTGTCGCTGGCGAAGGCCGCGCCTGCACCGAACTGATGCGGGCCATGGGCGGAAAAGTGGCGATCAAAACCGGAGCAGAGGCGGTTTTTGTCGCGATCCTGCCGGACCAGAAATTGGGCATCGCACTGAAGATCACCGACGGGGCTACCCGAGCCTCTGAATGCGCCATTGCGGCGCTTCTGGTAAAACTGGGCGTTCTGAATGCGAACCATCCCGCAACGCTGAAACGGCTGAATGCCCCCATTACCAACAGGAAGGGAACCGTCACCGGTTACCTGCGGTCCTCGAATGTCTTCTAAACCCCTGCGCTTTTTCCTTGGTCTTCCGTTTCGCCTGTTCCGGCTGCTGACCAATGGCGGTTTCTGGGTCGCCGTCATCGGCATGGCCGGACTGAACTTTGCCACCCTGACGGTGGACCCGCTGAATGCGGATGTGTCGTCCCGGATCGAAAAGATCGCCGGCGTGACCACGGTGCGCGGCACACGCGATATCGAAATTGCCACGGCCCGAAAGGCCCAAGAGGCCCAATTCATCGACGATCTTGCCGAATTGGAAAAGACCCGCAGCGCGTTGGTTGATGAAAACAACTGGCTGTCGGGTGAGCTGATGAAAAGCACGGACCGGATGGCATCCATGACGGCGGATTTCGAGGCGCAAAAGCTGACGATCATCGACGGTCTTGATGATCTGACCGCCCGTGTCGAACAGGGGGTCTTGCGGGTGCGCGCCACCATCGCCGCGCAGGGCATTCCCTATCTGGGGGTTTTCGCGGTTCGCAGCAACGCGGCGCAACAGGTCCGCGATGCCTGCCTGACCATCGCCGGTCTGGCGGCGGTCGGGGCGCACCCGACGCTGCCGAACCTTTGCGCGGACACCGTGCCATCCAGAGAGGCGATCGTGTCCTCGGTTCGCGAAAACCCTGAAGGTGTCTGGAAACAGGCCCAGCGGGAATTGCCCGATCTGCCCAATTTCCAGCTATTGCTTGACAGTGACCTGCGCCGGCAGTTCGGACCGCGTCTGGACTAAGGCATGCTGCATCAAATCGCATTCAGAAGTTCGCCGTAAGGCCCGGCGAATTCTGAAACTCTTGGGTTTGATTGGATGCAACACGCTCTAGATCAAATCCCACAACAGCCTTGCGGCCAGCAAGGTCGAGGTGACGACCAGCAGCGGTTTGATCACGCGGGCCCCGATGCGCATGGCCAGCGCCGACCCAAGCCGCGCCCCCGCCATCTGGCACAGGCCCATCAACAGGCCCGTCACCCACAAAGGCGCCCCCGCCAACGCGAACCCCAGTAGCCCGCCGATGTTGGACGCAAAGTTCAGCAGTTTGGTATGCGCCGTGGCTTTCAACACGCCGTATCCCGCAAGGGTCACAAAGGCGATCATATAGAACGATCCCGCGCCCGGCCCCAACAGCCCGTCATACCCGCCGATCATTGGCACCATCGTCAGCCCGAACAACGCGGGCGTCATCCGTTCCGTGCGGTCCAGATCATCAAGGCCCGGCTTGAACGCGAAGAACAGCGCAATGCAGACCATGACAACCGGCAAGGCATAGCGCAGAACATCCGTCGGTAGCCATGTGGCCAGCGCGGCACCAACCGCAGACGCGACAAAGGCCGTCAGCGCGGGCCGCACCTGTTTGCGCAGATCCACATGGCCCCCTCGGGCAAAAGACCATGCCGCAGTCCCCGACCCGAACATGCCCTGCACCTTGTTGGTGCCCAATGCCTCGATCGGGGTGGCCCCCGCCAAAAGCAACGCAGGCAGCGTGATCAGGCCACCGCCGCCCGCAATCGCATCAACAAAGCCTGCCACAAAGGCGGCACACAACAGCAGGGGCAGAACCTGCACGCCAAGCTCGAACATCGGTGTCTTTCGGAAAGGTCAGGCCGCGAACTCGTCGCGCGAATATCCCTGAATGTAAAGCAGCGCCGTCAGATCGCCGTGATTGATGCGGATATCGCATTGCGCGGCGACAGACGGCTTGGCATGCAGCGCCACACCCGCACCGGCAAGGCCCAGCATCCCCAGATCGTTGGCCCCGTCACCAACGGCCATCACCGCGTCATGGGGCAGACCAAGGCGCGCGCTGATATCTTTCAGCGCGGACACTTTCGCCTCGCGCCCAAGGATCGGATCGGCGACCTTTCCGGTCAGCTTTCCTGCCTCGATCAGCAACGTATTCGCGCGGTTTTCGTCAAACCCCAGATGCGCCGCGACGCTGGTTGTAAAGGCGGTAAACCCGCCCGACACTAGGGCGGCATAGGCGCCTTGCGCCTTCATCGTCGCCAAAAGGACGTCCCCGCCGGGCATGTAGGTGATGCGTGTGTTCAGAACATGGGCGATCACGCTTTCGTCCAGCCCTTTCAACAGGCCGACACGTTCGCGCAGCGCGCCTTCGAAATCTAGCTCTCCGTTCATGGCGCGTGCGGTGATGCCGGTCACGCGCGGGCCAACGCCCGCCTCGGCGGCCAGTTCGTCAATGCATTCCTGCTGGATCATCGTGCTGTCCATATCCGCCAGAAGCATCTTCTTGCGGCGGCCTTGCATCGGCTGCACCACCAGATCAACGCCGATCGCCTGCAACCCCTGCCAGACATCCCAGCGATTCGCAGGAATGCCGTCCAGCGC
Organism: Pseudogemmobacter sp. W21_MBD1_M6; assembly: GCF_052119585.1. NCBI lineage: Bacteria > Pseudomonadati > Pseudomonadota > Alphaproteobacteria > Rhodobacterales > Paracoccaceae > Pseudogemmobacter > Pseudogemmobacter sp. W21_MBD1_M6. The sequence goes on from NZ_JBGQOJ010000001.1 coordinate 655,407, forward strand.
GAATTCCGCCGCAACCCCGACCGACAGCCAAACCGCATTGCCGCCACCCCACGCGTCACGCAGCGATTCAACTGTGGCACGATCCAGCGAGGCGGCGGCAGGATTGGTCAGAAGGGTCGCAACAAACATGGGCAAGTTTCCGATAGTGGACGCGCGCGTCGTTTTTTGAGGGTCAAGCGGCGCATTACCGCAGTTTTCCGTCTTGTGCCAGCCCCGCACCAAGCGTAGACGCAACAGTGGGACACCCTTCCCCAACGAAGGGCAAATATCTGTGAGGATACCATAATGACCACGACCACTCCGTCCACGCGGCCGGCCAACCCGCGTTTTTCTTCCGGCCCTTGCGCCAAAATTCCCGGATATTCGCTGAATGCACTTGCCGATGCGCCCCTGGGCCGCTCGCACCGTGCCGGCGTTGGCAAGGCCAAGCTGAAGGCCGCCATCGAAACCACCCGCGACATTCTCGGCATCCCCGCCGACTATAAGATCGGTATCGTTCCCGCGTCCGACACCGGCGCGGTTGAAATGGCCATGTGGTCGCTTCTGGGTCAGCGCCCGGTCGAGATGGTCGCATGGGAATCCTTCGGCGAAGGCTGGGTCACCGACGCAGTGAAGCAGCTGAAGCTGGACGCGAATGTCCACAAGGCCGACTATGGCCACATCGTTGACATGGCCGCGCTCGACTATGACCGCGACGTTGTTTTTACATGGAATGGCACCACATCCGGCGTTCGGATGCCGAATGGCGATATGATCCCCGCCGACCGCGACGGCCTGACCATCTGCGACGCCACCAGCGCCGCCTTTGCGATGGACCTGCCCTGGGACAAACTGGATGTCACCACATTCAGTTGGCAAAAAGTGCTGGGCGGCGAAGCGGCCCACGGCATGCTGGTTCTGTCGCCCCGTGCCGTTGCGCGGCTGGAAAGCTACACGCCCGCATGGCCCATGCCCAAGATTTTCCGCCTGACCAAGGGCGGCAAGCTGATCGACGGTATCTTTGTCGGCGAAACCATCAACACGCCCTCGATGCTGGCGGTCGAGGATTATCTGGTCGCGTTGGACTGGGCGAAATCCATCGGCGGCCTGAAGGGCCTCATTGGCCGGGCAGACGCCAACACCGCCGCAATCACCGCCTTTGTCGAAGCCCACGACTGGATCGACTTTCTGGCGGTCGACCCTGCGACCCGGTCCAACACCAGCGTCTGCCTGAAGTTCACCGATACCCGCATCACCGACGGCGCAGCATTCGCCAAGGCCGTGGCCAAGCGTCTGGAAACCGAAGGCGTCGCGCTGGACATTGGCGCATACCGCGACGCGCCTGCCGGTCTGCGGATCTGGTGCGGTGGCACGGTCGAAACCGCCGATGTGGCTGCGCTGATGCCGTGGCTCGACTGGGCGTTCAACGCCGAGATCAACGCAGTATTGCAGGCGGCCTGATCCGGCCGCCTTCCCTTCCCGAATTCAATCGTTTCAAAAAAGGAGCCTACCCATGGCACCACGTGTTCTCATTTCTGACGAACTGTCAGACGCCGCCGTCCAGATTTTCCGCGACCGCGGCATTGATGTCGATTTCCAGCCGAAACTTGGCAAGGACAAGGAAAAGCTGCTTGAGATCATCGGCAACTACGATGGCCTTGCCATCCGGTCCGCAACAAAAGCCACTGAAAAGCTGATCGAGGCTGCGACCAACCTGAAGGTCATCGGCCGCGCCGGCATCGGTGTCGACAACGTCGATATCCCCGCCGCGTCGAAGAAGGGTATCATCGTGATGAACACCCCCTTCGGCAACTCTATCACAACCGCAGAACATGCCATCGCGATGATGTTCGCCGTTGCCCGCCAGATCCCCGAGGCCTCCGCCTCGACCCATTCCGGAAAATGGGAAAAGTCCAAGTTCATGGGCGTCGAGCTGACGAGTAAGACACTTGGCGTGATCGGTTGCGGCAATATCGGTTCTATTGCGGCTGAACGTGGCGTTGGCCTTAAGATGAAGGTCATCGCCTTCGACCCGTTCCTGTCCGAAGAGCGGGCCGACAAACTGGGCGTGACCAAGGTCGATCTGGAAGAGCTGCTGGCGCGGTCCGACTTTATCACTCTGCACGTTCCATTGATCGACGCGACGCGCAACATCCTGTCCAGGGAAAACATCGCCAAGCTGAAACCCGGCGTTCGGATCATCAACTGTGCCCGCGGCGGTCTGGTCGATGAACAAGCGCTGGCCGACGCCCTGAAAGAGGGCCGCGTTGCCGGTGCCGCCTTTGACGTCTTTGCGGTAGAGCCCGCAACGGACTCGCCGCTGTTCGGCCTGCCCAACGTCGTCGTCACCCCGCACCTTGGCGCGGCAACGACCGAAGCACAGGAAAACGTCGCCCTGCAAGTGGCAGAGCAAATGTCGGACTTTCTGCTGTCGGGTGCCGTGACCAACGCGATCAACATGCCGTCGATTTCTGCCGAAGAGGCAAAAGTGATGACGCCATGGATCAAGCTGGCAGGCCATCTTGGCGCGTTCATCGGCCAGATGACCGACGAGCCGATCAAGGCGATCAACGTGCTTTATGACGGCACTGTTGCCGACATGAACCTTGCCGCCCTGAATGCCGCAACCATTGCCGGCATCCTGAAAACGGCGAACCCCGATATCAACATGGTATCGGCCCCAGTTGTCGCAAAAGAGCGCGGCATCCAGATTTCGACCACGAAACAGGAACAGTCCGGCGTATTCGACGCCTATATCAAAGTGACCGTTGTGACCGACACGCGCGAACGCTCGATTGCCGGCACCGTGTTCAGCGACGGCAAGCCACGCTTTATCCAGATCAAGGGTATCACCATCGACGCCGAGATCGGCCAGCACATGCTGTATACGACGAACGAGGACGTTCCGGGCATCATCGGCACACTTGGCCAGACCATGGGCGAGAACAAAGTCAACATCGCGAACTTTACCCTTGGCCGATCCGCCGCAGGGGGCGAGGCGATTGCATTGCTATATGTCGATAACGCGATCCCGACAAAGGTTCTGGACAAGCTGAAGGCAACCGGCCTGTTCAAGCAGGTCAAGACGCTGGAATTCGACGTCGCCTGATCGCGCCCCGATATGAACCGACCAAAGGCCCCCTGTTTCCACAGGGGGCCTTACGTTTTGGAAAACAGACCCTATTCTGGCGTAAATCACGCATACGGAGGTGACCATGACCCACCGCATCTACGCCATCGGCGACATCCACGGCCAGCTGGACATGTTGCGCGGGGCCCATGATCTGATCGCAATGGACCGCGCGATAACCGGTGATCCGGTTGCGCAGGTGGTTCATCTGGGCGATCTGGTCGATCGCGGCCCCGACAGCCGCAAAGTGATCGACGTGTTGATGAACGGTCAGGCCAAGGGCGCGCCATGGGTCGTGATAAAGGGCAACCATGACCGCCTGTTCACGCGGTTCATCGACGCCCCTGATTACCATGATCCCGCCATCCTGTCGGGTCTGCATTGGCTGCATCCGCGCCTTGGCGGCAGCACAACACTGGCGTCTTATGGCGTGGCAGATGCGGCAGACCGTCCCTTGGCCGAGGTCCATGAACAGGCGCTGAAACAGGTGCCCGCCGAACATCTGGATTACATCAACGCGCTTCCACTTCAGCACCGCGTGGCCGACCTGTGGTTTGTCCATGCGGGCATCCGGCCAGGCGTCGCCGCCATTGACCAGCAGGAGAATGACCTGCTCTGGATTCGCGACGGGTTTCTGGATGACACCCGCGACCACGGGCCGCTTGTGGTGCACGGCCATACCGCGCTCGACGCTCCGCAGAATTACGGGAACCGCCTCAATATCGATTCCGGTGCCGGATATGGCCGCCCGATCACCGTCGTGGTGATCGAAGACCGCACCGTATGGCGGCTGACCCCCACGGGCCGCACGCCGCTTAGGCCCTAACGCGCCATCAGAACCACAACATTCGCCATACAGACCAAAAGGCTGATCTTTATCAGCCGCACCCGCATCTGCGGCACCTCGCGTCCGGCAAAAAACCCGCGCCAGACAAAGACCATCGCCCCAAGCGCCGGAAAAGGGTGCCCACGCTGCGCCCGCGCGCAGGACAGCAGGACACGGTGCAACCGCAGCACCTCCCAGATCCAGCCCGCGAACAAGGCACCCTGCAAGGCAATGACAACATTTTGCACCACGCACGCCTCCCGCAAAACGTCCGCGCAGGTCCGACGCGACGTTACTGACGCCTGACTACGCAAAATGCGTTAATAAATCGCAGACCATTTCGATAAAAAGGGGTTCCCCATGACCGACATCGTAATTCTTGGAGGCGCACGCACCGCTATCGGCGCCTTTGGCGGATCGCTGGCGGGCATCCCGCCCGGCGACCTTGGAACCATCGTCGCAAAAGCGGCGATGCTGCGTGCCAATGTGGACCCTGCACAAATCGGCCACGTGGTCTTTGGCCACGTCATCAACACCGAACCCCGCGATATGTATCTTGGCCGCGTTGCCGCGATTCAGGCGGGCATCCCCGACACGGTCCCCGCGATGAACGTCAACCGCCTTTGCGGCTCGGGGGCGCAGGCCATCGTGTCCGTCATACAGTCTCTGATACTGGGCGATTGCGCATTCGGCCTTGCCGGCGGTGCCGAAAGCATGAGCCGCGCCCCCTATATCCTGCCGTCGGCACGCTGGGGCCAGAAGATGGGCGATGCAGGCGCACAAGATATGATGCTGGGCGCGCTGAACTGCCCCTTCGGGACGGGCCACATGGGTGTCACGGCGGAAAACGTCGCGGCAGAGCATGGCATAACACGCGCAGCACAAGATGAGTTCGCGATGGAAAGCCAACGCCGCGCCGCCGCCGCAATCGCCGGCGGGCACTTCAAATCACAGATCGTGCCGGTTGATCATCTGGTGAAACGCCAAACGGTTGTCTTTGATACCGACGAGCATCCCAAAACCACAACAACCGACGCATTGGGCGGCCTGAAAACCGTGTTCAAAAAGGATGGCACGGTCACCGCCGGCAATGCCTCCGGTATAAACGACGGCGCAGGGGCGCTGGTTCTGGCGCGCGCGGACGCCGCCGAACAGGCGGGATTGAAACCACTTGCGCGGATCATCGGCTATGCGCACGCAGGCGTTCGGCCAGATGTGATGGGTATCGGCCCAGTGCCCGCGGTCAAGGCTCTGCTAACCAAAACCGGCATGGCGATCACCGATTTCGACGTGATCGAATCGAACGAAGCTTTCGCGGCGCAGGCCCTTGCGGTGAACAAAAGCCTCGGCCTCGATCCCGCCCGCGTCAACCCGAATGGTGGTGCCATCGCGCTTGGCCATCCTGTGGGCGCGACCGGCGTGATCATCACGATCAAGGCCCTCTTCGAACTTCAGCGCACAGGCGGAAAAACCGCGCTGATCACAATGTGCATCGGTGGCGGACAAGGTATCGCGCTTGCGATTGAACGTCTCTAACTTAGCCGGAAAGCTGAAGTTAAAAGTTATGGACTTGAGTATTTAAAGAACAAAGTTGGCCATTCTTCTCGGCACAAATACTCAACTTTTTCCGGATCACCGCAACTGGACATCCGCACGCGCAGCGCGGCCTTTCGCATCAATGACGGACAGACTCAAAAACCCTGTGCCGGGCCAGTCGACGATCGACTGACGGTCGTATGTTGCCACCGCCACCGGCATGCCATCTGCCAGCCATGTAAAAGGCGGCACGCCATCGCGCACCTTCAGGACCAATGCGCCACCGGTTTCGATCAGCGAACCGTCGGGGGGAAACGCCACCTCTGGCGCGTCACGGTCTGGCAGAAACAACGCCTCGCGGCTGCGAAACCGTTGCAGTGGCGCGGGCAATTGCGCATTTGCGACGATCAGGGCATCCGGCGGCGGCGGCGGCAAAGGGTCCAGCGCGGGCTTGATCCGCGCGAAGGCGTCGAACAGAACCGGCGCGGCAAGATCCCCACCAAAGGCCCCCGGAACCGGCGTGCCATCGGGCCTGCCCATCCAGACCCCGGCAACATGCCGCCCGTCATACCCGATCGCCCAAGCGTCGCGGTGCCCGTAACTCGTGCCGGTCTTGAAGGCCAGCTGCACGCGGGGGGTTCCGGCAGGACCGGTCCCGCCCGACAGGATGTCACCCAACTGCCAGGCCGCCACGCCCGACAATACGCGACGCCCCGTTCGAGCCGGAACAGAGCCTGATTTCCAGCTGAGCGCGACAGGTTCGCCTCCCCGGGCAATCGCCGCGTAAAGCTGCACCAGGGTTTCAAGAGTCACACCAACACCCCCCAGAGCCACCGCCAGTCCGGGCCGCCCGCCCGGAACAACCGGGGCGATTCCGGCTCGCCGCAGGCCCGCCATCAACGCGGCGGGACCGATCGCATCGGTCAGAACAACCGCAGGGATGTTCAGGGACTGCTGCAATGCCTCGCGCAGGTGGATCGTTCCACGATACTGCCCGTCGAAATTCTGCGGCATATAGGTGCCAAAGGCGGTTGGCCGATCCTCGATCAGGGTTTCAGGGTGAACAAGCCCCTCGTCCATCGCCAACCCGTAGACCAACGGCTTCAGCGTCGAACCGGGGCTGCGGATTGCACGGGTCATGTCGATGAAACCCTGTCGCCCGTCGGCGCTGTACGCGGCCGATCCAACACTGGCCAAAACCTCGCCTGTCCGGTGATCCGCCACAACAATCGCCACTTGCAGCCGCGCACCCTGCGCACGCACTGCCATTGCCGCAAGCGTCTCTAAACCGGCCTGAATGCCCGCATCCACAGTCAGTCGGTGCACCCGCGCAGATGGCTCTGCCCCAACCACACGATCGGCCAGATGCGGGGCCAAGGCCGGAAACGGGTGACGACGGTCGGGAACCGCTTCGCCATTCGCGGCCGTGGCGGCCTCTGCCGCAATCACCCCGTCCTTTGCCAATCGCGCCAGCACACGGTCCCGCGCAACCTTGGCTGCATCCGGGGCCCGGTCGGGCCTGCGCGCCTCTGGCGATTGGGGCAAGGCCACCAACAGCGCGGCCTGCGCCGGTGTCAACCTGTGCGGTTCTTTTTCGAAATAGCCACGGGTCGCGGCACGAATGCCTTCGATGTTGCCACCGTAAGGGGCGCGGTTCAGATAAAGGTCAAGGATCTGGTCCTTGTCCATTCGCCGTTCCAGCGCCAATGCGACCCTGATCTGGCGCAATTTTCCGGTCCAACGTCCGGTTCCGCTGTTCTCCAGCAACCGCGCGACCTGCATACTTAGGGTAGAGCCGCCGGAAACCACCCGCCCGTTCCAGACCGATTGCCAAACCGCACGGGCCATAGCCAAAGGGTCGATCCCATGGTGCGTGTAGAACCGCTTGTCCTCGAACCCGATCAGCATCCGCACAAAATCCGGGTCAACGGCAGCCACCGTTACCCCCATCCGCCAACGCCCGTCAGCCACGGTATAGGCCCGCAGCAAGGTGCCGTCGCGCGCCAGAACCTCTGCACCCACCTCTGTCGTCAGAGGCGGAAGCACGGTCGCCCCCACCCAATACTCAACGGCATCCCGCGCCAGCGCGACCGCAAACAGCCCGCCGACGATCAAGAACAGGGCGTAGCGTTTCACTGGGTCACCGTCACCCGCCCCGCTGCGGTTCTTGCACGGAATTGTGGGCGATACATGTCCTCGACGCTTGCGGCAGGCTGGTGATAGGTGCCGGGCGAAATCGCCCTGACGATGTATCCCAACCTGAAGGCCTGATCCGACCGCCAGTCAATCGCCGCCAGAAAGCGATCCGACCGCGCCTCGGTCGAGCGGGTTTCGGCGGTCAGGTCCAGCCAGTCCAACGCGCGGATATCGCCGCCGCGCAACAGGTTCGGATTGTCGATCTCGAAGCCCGCTGGCAGGGGGTCATTGACCATCAACCGCGCCTCGCCATCACCAAAGGGCGTCACCGTCAGCACCGCCACCAGACGGGTTCCAACCGGAACGCTCTCGATGCGCGCGGGTTCTCCCGTCAGGGTGAAATAGCTGCGCTCTATCGCATAGCCGTTGCCCCCCGCCGGTTCAGGCTGCGTGGGCACGCCGAACGTGGTCAGCGTCACGGTCTGCGGTGCGCCAGTTGCATTGCGGATCTCGGTCGGGTCCAACCCTGACTCGTTCTGCACCACCCGCACCATTGGCCCGTCAACCGGCACGCCGTTCACCGTGATCCCCTGCATCGACGGATCACCGATCAACGCATTCGCCGCCAGCAGCGACCACATCGCCTCTTGCGTGGAACGGGTTTGCCCGCCCTGCGCCCCGATCCGTTGCGCAAGCACCGTGCGGTCCACTACGGCACTGCCCGCCTCGACCGCCAGTGTCAGAACACCCGCCGCGTCGCGCAGGTTGCTTCCGTAGTCACTGCGCCAGACGGGGGTGTTCTCTGGTCCGGTCAGGCCCGTCAATTGCCGTGCAGCCAGTGCAAACAGGGCGTCAGCCCGCGTCTGATCGCCATAAAACGCCAATGCAGAGCCTAATTGTGCCACGGCAAGCGGGGTCGAGAACGCCTCGGCCTTCACATCGGCATAATAGCGCAAATCGCCGATTGCCGCCGCCCCCTCGCGCGCCAGCACCATCAGCGCATAGGCCAGCGCCTCGCCTCCCTCGTCGAAATCAGCGGCGTAGTTCACTTGATTGCGCAGATTGTCCACCGCAAGCCGGAACGCCGTGTCGGGAATGGCAAAACCCTTTGCCTTTGCGCGGGACAGAAAATCGGTGACATAGGCATCCAGCCACATGTCGCCCGATTCCGCCCGCCACAAGCCAAAGCCGCCATCGCTGGCCTGATTGGTCAGCACTCTGGCAATGGCCTGCGCTATCCGCCGGGCAATGGCGTTGTCGTTGGTCAGCCCCATCGCCGTTGCCACCTCGTCGAAATACAGCAGCGGCAAGGCCCGCGATGTGATCTGCTCGGTGCAGCCATAGGGGTATCGGTCCAGCGCCGTCAGCAGGCCGGGCGCGTCGAACCGGGCCAGGGGGCCAATCGCCAGCGTCGCCGCCCCCGATCCAGCAGCCAGCCCCGAAAATACGTCACTGTTCAGGCTGAACACCGCGCCATCCGCCAGATCGAACCGGCTGGTCCGGGCGATTTCAGGGTCATTGACCAGCACCGGCACTGTCAGGGTTTTCAGCAATCGCACGCCATCCGGCGTGGTCAGTGCAATCTGAACGCTTTGCGCCCCGACCGCACCCGCCGTCACCGGAACGGACAGCACGGCATTGCCCTTGTCTGCCAGATCAACGCCTGACGGCACCGCCCCCAAATCAAGCCCCTGCGCCGTCACGTCCAGCCCCATCCGCCCTGACGGGCCAGTGGCATGGACAATCTCCAGCCGCAGGGCGCTGACATCGGTGGGGGCCATGAATCGCGGCAGACTGGCCGTAACAACCACCGGATCGCGCACCAGAACATCGGCATGCGCCTGCCCGACACCGGTCTTTGACCATGCCACCGCCATAAGCCGCACGGTTCCGTTGAACGATGGCATCTGGAACGACGCCCGCGCCAGACCATCCGCGCCAACCGCCACCGGACCGCTGAAATACGCGACAAGCTCCTCGGTGGGGGGCGGCGATTGCATCCGCATCTCTGCGCCCGCATCGCCGCCGGATCGCACCGCCCCAAGAGCCCCGTTCATCCCGTCAATCAGCCGCCCATAGATATCGCGCAACCCTACGCCAAGCTTGCGCTGGCCGAAATAGTGCCCGGTCGCATCCGGCAAATCGAATCCGGTCAGGTTCAGAATGCCCAGATCGACAGCGGCGATTGTGACATAGGCGGTGTCCCCATTCGTCACGCCGTCCACCCTGACCGCCACATCCAGCGCACTGCGGGGGGCTGCCTCTGCCGGTGCCTCAAAACCGGCGGTCAGCTTTCGCGCTCCCGGATCGACAGCGGCATAGGACACCCCCAAAGCCCGCGCCGGATTGCGCCCTGCCGTGTTGTCCATCGGGCGCAACACCGTCGCGGTCACGTAAACGCCCGCGCCCCAGTCATCGGTGACCGGCAGCGCGATCAGGTTCTCGCCCTCGGTGACATCGACCGCCTTCATGTCGATCAGGCGGTTCGATACAACCGTCACAAGCGCCTTTCCGGCATAGCGCGGCACAACGCGCAACTGCGCTGTTTCGCCAGACTTATAGGCAGGTTTATCCAGTGACACCGCCAAAGTATCCGGCGTTTGGCTGGTATCTGCGGGCGCATACCAGCCCGCATAGAATGCGGTCGACGTGGCGGCGAATGTGCCATCCACCCGCTCCACCCGAAGTTCGTATTGCCCCCAGTCAACCGGCGCCGAAATCGTGACCGGCCCAGCGCCCAGATCGACCTCTTCGCTGGCAATGCGGCTGCGGGTCGTCACCGGTTCCCATTGCCAGTTGCCGTAGGATTGATACCACTGATACCGTGTCTCGATCCGGTTCATCGTCCATTTCACCCGCATCGTCGCGGGGGCCGCGCCCGCACCGACCGCCAAAAGATCAAAGCGCGCACGCGCCCCTTCGGCCACCACATCGTCGAACAGCGGTTTCACCCCGATCATCGCACCGGACGGCATCAGCGCATGGCTTATACGCCGCTCTACCGGTCGCCCCGACCCCTCTGTCACACGCGCCGTGACGCGCAATTCAAGCGGGCGCGCCGGATCTTCGACATCGGGCAGATCGACGGGCACAAGACCTTGACCCGACGCATCGGTCCGATTGCCGAACGGCAAGGATTCCAACCGCGCATTGAACGGCTCGTCGTGACGTCCGAACAGATAACCGGGATAGGCCGCCAGACCCGTCGCCGCCCGCAACAGGACTTCGCCCTCGATCGACAGATCGGCTCCGGGCGCCCCGAACAGATAGTCGGCCTGCACCGTCAAAACCGGATTATCCGACAGGTAAATCGGCCCGTCGGGCAAGGATAGAGCCACATCAATCCGCTCGGGCAGGAAATCCTCGACCAGCACGTTCACAGTCGCCAAAGCCGCCCCCTTGGGGTCTGCCAGCACGGATAGCTTCCATGTGCCGCGCGGAACGGTGGCACCCAACGGCAGGGGCAGAACATGCCCGCCGGCAACAGCGCCAACCGACATCACGCGACGGTATTCCACGCCATCGGGCCGTGTCAGTATCGCCGTCAACGGCAAGCCCTCGATCGCCGCCGCATCGCCATCGCGGGTCAGCGCGGTCGCGAATATGGTGTCGCCCGCGCGGTAGGCCCCCCGATCCGTGGTCAGGAACACGTCAATCGGCGGCGCGGGTTCGCGCCCTTCGACGCCACGATCAGACAGGTCGAACTCTGCGTCGGTCAGGGAAAGGAACGCGATATCGGCATCCCCATCCATTGCCGTTACCAACGCAGGTGCCGCAGCCCCCGTGCCACGCGTCAGGCCCGCGTCGAAACGCGCGTAGCCATCTGAATCAGTCTCTGTTTCAGCCAAAATCGCATTTGCCCGCGACAACAGAGTTACGGTTATGCCCGCTTTGGCCCCCGCCGTTCCCAGCGACCGGACAAACACATGAAGCCCGTCAATGCCGGCCATCGTCGTCAACCCGAGGTCACTGATGACAAACCATTGGGTCGCCGTCGGGCTGTCATAGATATCCGCCCCCGGCACACGCGCCTGAAGCGCGTAAATCCCCGCATCCAATCCGCCCACAACCCCGTCCAGCGGCAGGCGCGTTGTGACATCGCGGTTCAGCTCCAGCGCCACCTCACCGGTGCCGTGCCAGATCTCTTCGGCGATAGAGCCTGCGAAATCTTCCTGCTGGTAGGTCGGAACGGGCGCGTCAAGATAGCCGCTCTGGATCGAGCGCAGCAGATTCCGGTCACTGATCCGGCGCAATACCAGATCCACGCCGGTCAGGTTCACCGTCTCGATCGGCAACGCAGCGTCACCCGATTTCGGCAGAACATAGGCCCGGCCCGGAAACCGGACAGATGGTGTCCTGTCCCGCACGTAAAGCGTCAAAGTCGCTGGTTTAGTCAGTGTTTCACCGCTTTCCGCGGGCAATCCCTCGCGGAAGGTGACACGGTATCGCGACCCGTGTTCGACCCCCTCGACGCAAATCTGCTGCCCCTGCGCTTCTACCGTCAGACCAGAGGCCTCAACAGAAACAAACGGCCCGTAATCGACCCCCGATTGAGCCAACTGTTCAGAAAACGTCGCACAGATCCGGGGGCGGGCGGCGTCATTGTCCACCGTCTGGTCAATAATCCTGAATCCGTATTTCGCGACGGCATCCTCCAGCATAAGGGCGGTGTCATCGCGCGGGGAAACCTGCTGCGCCAGGCGCAACGCAGGGATCATATCGCGCCCTCGCCCCAGCTGTTGCAACCCCCCCGCCAGAACGGTCAGGGCAGTGGCCGACGTCGCAGGTGACGCGCTGCGCAGGTAACCGTTGATCGCTGCGGTTACGGCGCGGTCCCGATACTCTTGCTGCCGCGCCTTGTCCCGCCCGGCCATGTCCAGCGCAAGCCGGGCGTAGTCGATCCAAAGATCCGGCGCATCGGTCAGGGCCAGAACCGCACCCGTCAGGCGCAATGCCCGGCTTGTATCGCCACTGGCACGCGCATCGCTTTTGGCCTGTAACAGGTCATCCGCCGAGAATTCGCCCGTCGGATGGTCCAGCGCCAATCCCGTCGCCTGTGCCTTTGCGCGGGTCAGATCATCGTCCCGCAAAAAGGAAAGTTCCCGCGCTTTCGTCTCTGAGTTGGCCAAAACGCCCGAATCCGTCTCGAATATCTGCGCGGAAACAGCGCCCTGATATGGCTTGCGATCGGTGATGTCGCTTTTGGGGAAACAGGAATTCGACCGGCTGTTGAACGTGAACGCATGACACCGGTCATCCGCCAGACAGGCCTTTTGGCAAGCCTCCAGCGTTGTGTCGAAAATGTTCTTCAGGTCGGAACCGTAAAAATCCACATCCTGCGAAATCGCCGCGCGCCGCGCGGGAACAGCCCCCTCTGCCAATGCCATCTGCGGCAGCCCCAGTGCCAGAAAAAGTGCCAACCGAAAGATGCGCATCAAATGTCTCCTGCTTTGGAATGCCGCGATGCTGACAGTTGCCCCCCGCGAAGGCAACGATTCACTGCCCCCGTTAACCCTGCATTCAAACTGTTCGTTCAACTTGCGCAAGCAGAGGACACGAACGGAACAGATATGGGAATCGACCTTTCGCAACGATTGATGGCCGAACGCCGGGCGCGGCTTGCGGCTGAACACCTGCTTGACCAGAAACAGGCAGAGCTTTTTGCCGCCAATCAGAAACTCGGCCTTCATGCGCGCGCGTTGTCGGACGAAATCGTTGTTACCCGAAACGAGGTTCAGGTCGTTCGATCCGATCTGGAAAAAGCCAACCACGCCGCCGGCATCGCGGAACGCCGCCTGTGGGATTCGCTGGAAACCATTCTGGACGGGTTTGCCGTCTTCGGCGCGGACAATCGCCTGATCGCGGCCAATCGGGCCTATCTGTCCGTATTCGACGGTTTGGAAGGCGTGGTGCCCGGAATCGAATACGCGCGCATTCTACAACTGATTGTCGAAGAGGGGATCGTTGATATCGGCAACACCGACCCTGCGGATTGGCAACGCATCATGCTGAACCGGTGGACGACATCGCCGATCGAACCCCTTGTCATCGAACTGTGGAACGGACAGTTCATCAAACTGGCCGACAAACGGTCGCGCGACGGCGACATGGTATCGCTTGCGCTGAACATCACAGAAACCATCCGCTACGAATCCGAACTGAAAGAGGCTCGAACGCGGGCCGAAGTCGCCAATCGTGCCAAATCCGCCTTCCTCGCGAATATGAGCCACGAGATCCGCACTCCGATGAACGGCGTTGTTGGCATGGCAGACCTTCTGACCGACACCCCCCTGACCGAGGAACAGCGGCTTTTTGTCGAAACCATCAAAAACTCGGGCGAGGCGCTGTTGGTGATCATCAATGATGTCCTCGATTATTCCAAGATCGAGGCGGAAAAGCTGACCCTGCATCTGGACACCTTCGATCTGGAACGCACCATCCACGAAGTCGCCTTGCTGATGCAGCCCGCCGTGCAGGAAAAATCCATAGATCTTCTTGTTGATTTCGACATGTTCCTGCCGACCCACTATATCGGGGATCAGGGGCGTGTGCGGCAAATCCTGATGAACCTTATGGGCAACGCCGTCAAATTCACCAGCCGCGGCCATGTTCTGATCCGCGTCGTCGGGCTAGAGGGCGACACCCCTGAAGAGCGGCGCGTGCACATAACGGTCGAGGATACGGGCATCGGCATCCCCGAGACGATGATCGAACACATCTTCGGCGAATTCAATCAGGTCGAGGGAGAGAGCAATCGCAAGTTCGAGGGCACCGGTCTGGGCCTTGCGATCACGCGACAGCTTGTCTCCCTGATGAGCGGCGAGGTCTGGGTCGACTCGCAAGAGGGCAAAGGCTCTTGTTTCGGGCTACGGCTAAGACTGCCCGTCGCGCTGGACTCAACCGAGATCACAGGCGTCCTTCCCGAACATCTGAAACATGCGTTGGTCATTGACGATCAGGGCATAAACAGGACCATTCTGGAACGCCAGCTGGTTCAGTTGGGCATTCGCGTCGACACCTGCCGCACCGCGACAGAGGCACTGGACCAGCCGATGAAGGACTATGACCTGATCATCGCCGACCACCGGACACCTGATCTGAACGGCCTTGGTTTTGTTGCTGCGCTTCGCGCCCGTGGCGTCGATGTTCCGGTGCTCGTTCTGGCATCGAACCCCTTGGATACTGCGGTTGCGTCTGCTGGTGACCCGCGGACATTCGTCCTAAAAAAACCCGTTCTGCGGCGGGATTTGTTTCTGAAACTACAATCGCTGCATGCAAGCACGCCCGCCCTCAGGGTCGGCGAACAGCCCGTCATCGGGGAAAAGCGCGCGATGCGCGTCATGACCGCAGAAGACAACCGCACAAATCAGCTGGTGTTTCGCAAAATGGTAAAGTCACTTGATATCGACCTTGTCGTTGCCAACAACGGCCTGGAGGCCGTCCAGCAGTTTACCGCGTTCCGGCCCGATCTGATCTTCATGGATATTTCGATGCCCGAAATGGACGGCAAACAGGCCACTGCCGAAATCCGAAGACTGGAACGCGCGGGCAATCTTGGCCGCGTTCCGATCGTTGCGCTGACCGCCCATGCGATGGCGGGCGACGACGCTGAAATCCTTGCTGCGGGCCTGGATTACTACATGACCAAACCGCTGCGCCGCGCCGAAATCACCGCAATGATCCTGGCCCACGCCCCCGTTTCCGCCCGCCCGCCCGAACCGGACAGCCCGACAAACGCCGGTCCGTCAAACTTCGGGGTAGTCACGCAGGAAAACCCAAGCGTCACCCTGTGACAATTCCGGGCGATAGGCATATCCGCCCGTATCGAAATCCTTCAATCCCTCGGGGTCGGTGATGCGTTGTTCGATCATGAACCGCGCCATAGACCCCCGCGCCCGTTTCGCAAAAAAACTGACGATCCTGGCCTTTCCGGCCTTTTCTTCCATAAAAACGGGCGTGATCACACGAGGCTTCAGCGCCGCCATATCCACCGCGCCAAAATATTCCTGACTGGCGCAATTCACCAAAGTATCCACCCCCAAAGCCGCTGCCTGCGCGTTCAGCGCCTTGGAAATCCTGTCGCCCCAGAACGCATAAAGCGACCCGCCGCGACGGGTTTTCAACCGGCTTCCCATTTCCAGCCGATAGGGCTGGATCCGGTCCAGCGGGCGCAACACCCCGTAAAGCCCTGACAAAATCCGCAGGTGATCTTGCGCCCAAAGCATCGCCTCATCGTCAAGCGTTCCCGCCTCCAGTCCCTGATAGGTATCGCCCGCAAAGGCCAGCGCAGCGGGCTTGGCGTTTTCAGGCGTTGATGCGGCCTCAAACGCCTTGAACCGGTCGCGGTTCAACGTCGCCAGCGCCTCGCTGATCCCCATCAGCTTTTGCAGGTCGGCCACCTTCAATTGTCGCGCATGCCCTGCCAGTGTATTCGCCTCGTCCTGAAATTCGGGCAGGCTCGGCGCCGGATGCGCCATGGCGGCCCAATCAAGTTTCTTTGCGGGGGAAAGTACAACCAGCATATCGGGTCCTTTGTTCATCTCTTGTCGGGACAGAACGTAGCGGACAAACCCGCGCGGTCCAGTGTCTTAGTCCTGCTGCAAAACATCCAGGAACGCCGGGCCAAAGCGTTCGGTGCGCCTGTCGCCCAGCAACCGCTCCATTCCGCCCAGATCGCGCGGCTTCACCTGCGCCACCTTCGCGACCAGGGCGGCAGTGCAACTCATCGGCTTGCCCGTGCCATCGTCACCGCGCAGCAGATCGGCCTGCGCCTGCATCAACCGATCATAGACCGTGCCCGCATCGCGCCCCGACAACTTGCGGCGCATCGGGTGTTCATCGCCGGGCACTTCGCCCGCGATCACGGTCAGAAACGCGTCGCCATAGCGTTCCAGCTTGGTCGCCCCGACACCGCCGATACGGGCCATCTGGTCGCGGGTCAAAGGCCGCGTTTCCGCCATTTCGATCAGGGTCTTGTCGTTGAAAATCATATAGGCTGGCAGGCGGGCGTCCTCGGCCAATGCGCGGCGCTTGGCCTTCAGCGCGGATAGCAGCGGCGCGTCCTCTTCCGACACCAGCATCTTTACCGCGGGGCGTGCGCCCTTGGCCTTTGTGATCGTATCGCGGCGCAGTTCGATCCGCGCCTCGTCCCGCAGGATCGGCCGCGCCTCTTGCGTCATCCGCAATGCCCCGTGCCGTTCCGCATCGGGGCGCACCAGATCATGCCCCATCATCTGCCTGAAAATCGCCTGCCACTGGCGGCGGTCGAATTCCTTGCCAACGCCGAACGTGGGCAAGGCATCATGCCCGCGCTGCTTGACCTTATCCGTCGCATTTCCAGTCAGGATGTCGATCAGATGGCCCGCGCCGAAATACTCGCCCGTCCGCAAAATGGCCGACAACGCCTTGCGCACCGCCTCGGTTCCGTCGAACACATCGACCGGCGTATCGCACAGGTCGCACTGGCCGCAGGCGTCGGATGTTTCCCCGAAATACCCCAGCAGCACCTGCCGCCGACAGCGCAGCGCCTCGGCCAGCCCCAAAAGCGCATTCAGCCGCGCATGGTCCGCCGCGCGGCGTTCCGGCGGGGCCAGCCCCTCGTCGATCTGGCTGCGGCGCAGCCGGATGTCATCCGGCCCGAACAATGTCAGCGTTTCGGCGGGGGCACCGTCGCGCCCCGCGCGGCCGATCTCCTGATAATAGGCCTCGATCGACTTGGGCAAATCGGCATGGGCCACCCAACGGATATCGGGCTTGTCCACCCCCATGCCGAACGCCACCGTCGCAACCACGATCAAGCCGTCTTCCTGCTGAAACCGGCCTTCGACGACCCGGCGCGCCTCGGACTCCATGCCGCCATGATAGTGGCAGGCGACATGCCCAGCATCGCGCAACGCCCCCGCCAGCGTCTCTGTCTTGGCGCGGGTGCCGCAATACACGATCCCCGACTGCCCCTTGCGGGCGGCGGCAAAGTCAAGGATCTGGCGGCGCGGGGTGTCCTTGCCCTCGAACGCAAGATGGATGTTCGGCCGGTCAAACCCACGCAGAAACGTCTCTGGCTGGATGCCGTCGAACAGGCGGGTGACAATCTCGGCACGGGTTTCCTCATCGGCGGTCGCGGTAAACGCGGCCAGCTGAATGCCCAGCGCCCGCCGCAGTTCACCGATCCGCAGGTAGTCGGGACGGAAATCATGCCCCCACTGGCTGACGCAATGCGCCTCGTCCACGGCGATCAGCGTCGTGCCGATCCGCCGGAGCAAGGCCTGCGTCCCACCAGAGGCAAGTCTCTCTGGTGCCATATACAGCAGCTTCAAGCGACCCGCATCAAGCGCGGCGAACACCTCTGCGGTTTCCTCGTCGGTATTGCCGGATGTCAGCGCACCGGCCTCGACGCCCACTTCCCGCAGGGCACGCACCTGATCGCGCATCAGGGCGATCAACGGCGATATGACAACCGTTACGCCCTCGCGGCACAGCGCCGGAAGCTGGAAACACAGCGATTTGCCACCCCCCGTCGGCATAATCGCCAAGGCGTTGCGGCCAGCCATAACAGCATCCACAATCTCGGCCTGACCGGGCCGGAATTCATTGAATCCGAAGATCGACGAAAGAAGTGCGCGTGCCTGTGGCATGAACCTGCTGTAGTTGGTGGATTGCCCGATTTCCCGAACAATCCCACACTATGCAGCGGTCAACAAGGTCAGAAGCTATACATGTTGTTGGCGATGACAATGCGAAGCGCGTAAACGGCCAGCAACACAACCAGCGGCGCAAGATCCAGTGCGCCTGTATTGGGCATGAACTGGCGCACGCGGCTGTAAACAGGTTCCACCAGCCGATTGATCCCGTCCCACAACTGCGCCACCAAAGGCTGCCGCAGGTTCAGAACCTGAAAATTGATCAGCCAGCTCATGATGATGTGGACGATGATGATGAACCAGACAAGGTTCAAGACCAACAGTAAGATCTGGAAAAGCGATGTCATAATAAGTAGCCTTGCGGTTTTTTCTTTGAGGACGGATGTAAGCTGCGCAAGACCGAAGGGCAAGCACCGCGTGCCGCAACGTCGCACGTTGACCCCCACGTGCTGCGCGATACACAGGCCCCCGCAGAAGGAGCCGCCATGTATCCGTTTATCCGCCTCGCAAAAGAGGTGCTTGTTAACCGCAATGCCCCCGCCCTGCCGTTTTTCGGCACCCATGTTTCCCGCCACATCTGCTGGCCCTGGGATCTGGATGTCTGGATGGAGCTGAACAATGGCCGCACCCTGACGCTGTATGATCTGGGGCGCGTGCCGCTGGCGTCCCGCGTCGGCCTGACCAAAGCGATGCGCGACAACCGCTGGGGTCTGACGATGGCCGGGTCTTCGGTGCGGTATCGCAGGCGGGTGCGGATGTTCGATCAGGTGACGATGCACAGCCGCGCCATCGGATGGGATGATCGGTTCATCTACCTGCTCCAGTCGATGTGGAAAAAGGGCGACTGCACCAGCCAACTGCTGATCCGCGCCGCCGTGACCGACAATAGCGGCATCGTTTCACCCCGCACCGTTGCCAGGGCGATGGGGCAATCCGGTGATAGCCCCGTTATGCCCGACTGGGTCACGAACTGGATCAAGGCCGAGCAATCGCGCCCGTGGCCCCCTGAAAAGTAGGGCCATCCAACCCAACGAAGCCTTGCGCGATCCTCGATTTGACTGTCTTACTTCAGCAAAAAGCATTCAAGGGACGACAGATGGCCACACCGACATTGCGCAAGCGGATATGGGGCTGGTTCTTCTTTGACTGGGCAAGCCAACCCTACAACACCTTGCTTCTCACCTTCATCTTCGGTCCTTATGTGAAATCCGTGCTTGGCGACGGGTCGCAGGCGCAGGCGGCTTGGGGCTTTGGCATCGCGGGGGCCGGCATCATCATCGCCGTCCTTGCCCCTATTCTGGGCGCGATCGCAGACAACACCGGCAACCGGATGCGCTGGATTCAGGTGTTCTCTGTCCTTTACGTTGCCGGGTCATTCGGCCTGTGGTGGTCGGCCCCCGACAGCTTCAATCTGACCTTTGTGATGTGCAGCTTTGCCATCGGCCTGATCGGTATGGAATTCGCCACGATCTTCACCAATTCGATGCTGCCCGATCTTGGCCCCAAAGAAGAGATCGGCCGCCTGTCCGGCAATGGCTGGGCCTTTGGTTATGTCGGCGGGCTGATCGCCCTGGTGATCATGCTGCTGCTCTTCGCAGAGGGGCCGACCGGCAGAACCCTGATCGGGCTGAACCCGCTGTTCGGGCTGGATGCCATTACCCGAGAAGGCACGCGGATCGTCGGCCCGCTGACCGCAATCTGGTATGCGGTCTTCATGATCCCGTTCTTTCTGTGGGTCCGCGACCCAAAACCGACACGGCTGGAAAAGGGCATGATCGGTCGCGCGCTTGCCGATCTCAAGCGCACGCTGCGGTCGCTTCCCCGCACGCCCAGCCTGTTCGCCTATCTCGGCTCGTCGATGCTGTACCGGGATGCGCTGAACGGCATGTATACCTTCGGCGGCATCTACGCGGCGGGCGTGCTGGAATGGAGCGTGGTCGACACCGGCATCTTCGGCATCCTTGCGATCATCACCGGCGCGGTCTTTGCGTGGCTGGGGGGGCGCGCCGATGCGGCCTTCGGCCCGAAGCCCGTCATTGCCGCCTGTATCGTCATCCTGACCGCCGTCGCTATCATGGTTGTGTTCATCTCTCGCGATGCGGTGTTTGGCATCCCGGTCGAGGCAACCTCAAACCTGCCCGATATCACCTTCTACGTCATGGGTGCCCTGATCGGCGCGGCGGGGGGTGCGCTGCAATCCGCCAGCCGCACAATGATGGTGCGACAGGCCAACCCGAAGCGCATGACAGAGGCCTTCGGGCTATACGCGCTGGCAGGCAAAGCCACCTCGTTCATCGCGCCGCTGTCGATTGGCGTGGTCACAACTTTGACAGATAGCCAGCAACTCGGCATTTCCCCGCTCATTGCCCTTTTTCTTATCGGCCTCTTCCTGCTATTCTGGGTAAAACCAGATGGAGACCGAGCAGTATGGTCCGCTTCCTAACCTTTATAACCCTCGTTCTGGGGCTGGCCGCACCGGCCATGGCCCAGCAAAAGGCGAACACATTGTTCGGCGCGATGCGTGCCGGATCGTCGGGCAATACCGGCGCCATCGGCACCTATGCCAAGGGCTGCATTGACGGAGCGGTAGAGCTGCCAGAGACAGGCCCGACATGGCAGGCGATGCGCCTGTCGCGGAACCGCAACTGGGGCCATCCCGATCTTGTCGCATTTCTTCAACGCCTTAGCGTGACGGCGACGCGGCAAGGCTGGGCCGGTCTTTACATCGGCGATATGGGGCAACCGCGCGGCGGGCCGATGACATCGGGGCACCAATCCCACCAGATGGGCCTTGATGCCGATGTCTGGATGCTGCCGCCCAAACGCCTGAACCTCAGCAGGTCGGAGCGCGAGAACCTGTCGTCGATATCTGTCCGCACAGATGACCAGACCCGCGTCAACGCCAACTGGACCCCCGCGCATTACAACATCATGAAGGCCGCAGCGCTTGACCCCGCCATCGACCGCATCTTTGTCGCCGCCGCCGTCAAGGTCGAGATGTGCAAAACCGCCAAACGCAGCGACAAGAAATGGCTACAAAAGATCCGCCCGCTTTACGGTCACAACTTCCACTTCCATGTACGCCTGAAATGCCCCACCGGATCGGCGGTCTGCCAAACACAAAGCCCGACCGTTTCCGAATTGTCAAAGGGCGGGGATGGCTGCGATGATAGCCTGAACTGGTGGGTCACGACCTATCTGGACCAACTGCGTAATCCGCCCAAACCCAAGCCGGGGCAAAAACCGGCGAAACCCAAACGCGGCTCTCGCGACTACACGATGGAGGATCTGCCACGCCAATGTCAAAACGTCTTGGCCTCGCGCTGATCGCCGTATTCGGCGCAGGACTGGCATTGGCCTCTACCGCCCAGACGACGCTTAATCTCGACTATATCGGCAGCTATACATGGAACGGCCCGTCGGAAGATTTCGGCGGATTCTCTGGAATAGAGGTCATGCCCGACGGGCAGTTCTTTGTGGTCATCACCGACAAGGGCAACCTCGCAAAGGGCCGGTTCACACGCGACGGCAGCAAGATCACCGATGTGTCCCTCGGCCCCCTGATCCATCTCAAAAGTTCCAAAGGCGCCCCCTTACGCCCGAACGAGGGCGACTCTGAAGGGTTGGCCATGGCTGCGAACGGGGAAATCTACGTCTCGTTCGAAGGTATCCATCGCATCGCCCGACACAAGACACCCGCATCCCCCGCCGAACTTTTGCCCCGTCACCCCGATTTCGACAGCTTCCAGAACAACTCCGGGATGGAGGCGTTGGCCATTGATGCGGACGGCGCGCTTTACACGCTGCCCGAACGCTCCGGCGCTGTGACGCGACCCTTTCCGGTCTACCGGTTCAAAGACGGTGCCTGGACACAGCCGTTTTCCGTTCCGCGTCAGGGGATGTTCCTGCCAACCGGCGCCGATTTCGGGCCGGACGGTCGGTTCTACCTGCTGGAACGGCATTTGAACGGCGTCTTCGGCTTTCAATCGCGCATCCGCAGTTTCCGCCTCGACGGCGACACGCTAAGCGATGAAAAGCTGCTGCTGGTCAGTTCCACCGGAACCCATGACAATCTCGAAGGTCTCGCCGTCTGGCAGGACGAGGCGGGCAAAATCCGCCTGACGCTGGTTTCCGACGATAATTTCCAGTTCTTCCAGCGCACCGAGATTGTAGAATACAGCCTGATCAACTGACTTGCTCTCGTTTTCATTAGCCGTTACGACGCGCCGTCCCCAATAATGGGGCCAAGTGTCCGCTACCTTGTAAAAACGGAATATGAATATGACCCGACACCTACCTGGCATTCTTGCCATGGCGGCCATTGTTGTCGCCTCGAATATCCTCGTGCAATATCTGTTCGGCCAATGGCTGACATGGGGCGCGTTCACCTATCCCTTCGCCTTTCTCGTCACCGATGTGATGAACCGCGTCTACGGCGTGCAGGCCGCGCGGCGTGTCGTTCTGGTCGGCTTTGTCGTTGGTCTCGTCTGCTCGCTCATCGGCACCCAGATCATCGGTGAATTCGGCCCGCTTGTGACATGGCGCATCGCGCTTGGCTCCGGTCTTGCCTTCCTCACAGCCCAGATGCTGGACGTGACAATTTTTGACCGACTTCGGGGCGGAACCTGGTGGCGCGCGCCGCTGGCCTCGACACTGGTTGGCTCGTCGATCGACACAATCCTGTTCTTCACAATCGCGTTCTCGGCATCGCTTGCCTTTATCGAACCCGCGAATGATGTGTCCTGGGCCAATTACGCGCTACCGCTTCTTGGTTATGGTCCGGTTGCCCCGCTTTGGGTGTCGCTGGCAATCGCGGACTGGAGCGTTAAACTTTCGCTCGCAATTGTCGCACTTGTGCCGTTCCGCATCATCGTACGAAAACTTGTAGCAGAGATTGCGTAAAAAGTTTTGACAAACACAAAATATGTGCCAACCTTCTAATATCGGAAACAGTAGAAAGGAGGTGCCCATTGTCTAGAGAGCAACTGGAGCGAGGTGTCGGGACAAATCAGGAGGTGTGCGTCTAGGGCAGCCCTTGGACGATACGCAAACCTGATTGGGCCATCGGTCTAACCGACCCCAACCTCCTAAATCTCGGAAGGGTCGCCATGCTTGGCGGCCCTTCTTAGTTTGAAACCATGCTTATGATTTGCGCGTGGATTGTGTATGACATGTGCATGCTGAAAATCACCGAAACCATATCCATCGAAGACTGGGAACTGACCGAGAGCTTTATCCGCTCGTCCGGTCCGGGTGGCCAGAACGTGAATAAGGTGGAAACCGCCGTTGAACTGCGATTCGAGGCCGAACGCAGCCCCAATCTGCCCCCCGCCGTCAAGACACGTCTGCGCCGCCTTGCCGGGCGTCGCTGGACCAAGGACGGCGCGATTGTCCTTCAGGTGCAAGACACCCGTACCCAGACCCGCAACAGAGAGCTTGCGCGCGAACGTCTGGCAGAGTTAATCCGTCAGGCAACCATAAAGCCCAAACCCCGCATTGCCACCAAACCCACACTGGGGTCCAAGCGCCGCCGACTGGCCGCCAAGACCCAAAGGGCAGAGGTCAAGACCCTGCGCGGCGCGGTAAAGGACACCGAATGACCGACATGATCGCCCGCCGTGCCCGCCTGATGGGGCCGAACGTGCCCACCTTCTACGACACCCCCGTGCACATCGTTCGCGCCGCTGGCGTGCATATGTGGGACGCGGGTGGCAGGCAGTATCTGGACTGCTACAACAATGTTCCCCATGTCGGCCATTGTCACCCCAAAGTGGTCGCGGCGATTGCGCAACAGGCGGCAGTCCTGAACACGCACACCCGCTATCTGCACGACAATATTCTTGATTATATCGAACGGCTTACCGGAAAATTCCAGCATGATCTCAGCCAGATGATCATGGTCTGCACAGGGTCCGAGGCGAACGATATCGCCCTTCGGATGGCGCAGGCGGTGACCGGAAAAACCGGCATGATCGCCACCGACAACACATATCACGGCAACACCGCCGCTGTCTCTGCCCTGTCCACGCGGCGCCCGCCCATCGGCGGGTATCCCGGCCATATCCGGCTGGTTCCCGCCCCCGACAGCCTGCGCCCCGTTGGCGGAACGCTGCACGGGCAGGCGCAAGCCTTCGCCGCCAATGTCGCCCGCGCGATTGAAGATCTGGAGGCGTCAGGCTTTGGTTTTTCCGGTTTCATGCTGTGCCCTTCCTTCGCGAACGAGGGGTTTCCGACGTTGGAAAAGGGCTTTCTTGACCCGACCATCGACGTGATCCGCCGCGCGGGTGGCATCGTGATCGCCGACGAGGTGCAGCCGGGCTTTGGCCGCATCGGCAGCCATTGGTGGGGCCACGAGGCGCTGGGGTTCGCCCCCGATGTCGTGACCATCGGCAAGCCCATGGCAAACGGCCACCCCACCGCCGCGGTCATCGCGCGCCCCGACGTCATGGCCGCCTTCCGCGAGGCATTTGGATATTTCAACACCTTCGGCGGCAACCCCGTCAGTTGCGCCGCCGCCCTTGCCACACTGGATGTGATCGAAGACGAAGGGCTGGTTGAAAACGCCCGCATCGTCGGGGCCTATGCGCTGGACCGGATGAAGGAACTGAAGCATCCGATGATCGCCGAAGTGCGCGGTCAGGGTCTGTTCTTCGGGGCAGAATTTGTTCTGGACGACGCGATGACCCCAGCCACCGATTTTGTCGCCACCCTTGTCGAGGAAATCGTGAAACGCGGGGTTCTGCTGAACCGGATCGGTCGCCACATGAACACCCTTAAAATTCGCCCCCCGATGCCATTCAGCAAAGAAAATACAGACCAGATGATAGACGTGATCAAAGACGCGCTTGCCGCGACGCCGGTGCCCGCATGACCGACCTGACCCTGCGCGCAGTTCAGGCGTTGACCGCTTGGGGTGGTTCCGATGCGCCGCCCCGCCTGATCAGCCACCGCGAAAATGCCGTGTTCGAGGTTGTCCTGAAGACCGGCGAACGGGCCGCGCTTCGGCTGCACCGGCCCGGCTATGTGACGCGCAACGATATCGTCTCTGAACTTGTCTGGACCCAAGGACTGCACACCGCCGGATCGGGCGTGCCGACGCCCGTGCCAACCACCGCCGGCGATCTGGTGCACAGCCTGCCCGACGGCCAAAATGTGTCCGTCATTTCGTGGCTGGACGGCACCCCGATCGGTGCCGGTGAAACACCTTTGGCCGGAACGCTGGCCGATCAGGTCGCCCTTTATACAGAGGTCGGAAAGACCCTTGCGCAGCTTCACACCGCGACCGATGCGTTGATCCTGCCACCGGATTTCAGCCGCCCAAGCTGGGGCGTTGACGGTTTTCTGGGGCCAAACCCGCTATGGGGCAGGTTCTGGGATCATCCGATGCTGGACGAGGACGACCGCGAACTGTTGCAGGTTGCCCGGATGATGGCGCGGTCTTCGATGAAGGAATACCTGCCCAAGGCAGACTTTGGCCTGATCCACGCCGATGCTCTGCGCGAAAACATCCTTGCGACCGACAAGGGCCTAAGCCTGATCGACTTCGATGACAGCGGCTTTGGCTTTCGGTTGTATGACATCACCACGGCGCTGACACAAAGTCTGGAAGACGAAAACCTACCCGATCTTTATGCGGCCATCGTCGAAGGCTACGACAGCCTGCGCCCGCTATCGCCAGAGGACCGCGCAATGATGCCACTGTTTTCGATGATGCGGTCGTTCGCCAGCCTTGGCTGGATCGTGCCGCGACTGCCTGACGATCATCCCAAAATTCCGGTTTACTTCGATCGCGCCCTGTCAGCCGCCGAGGCGTTCATGGACGGGTATGACTTTCTGGCCGAAGGCTAGACAATCACTTCTATAGGCGTCTGTTCCCCGACGCCAAAGACCCGCTTGTAGCGCGCGATCTCGTCCTTTGGGCCCATCGCCTTTTCAGGGTTGTCGGACAGCTTCACTGTCGGGCGGCCATTTGCGCTGACCGCTTTGCAGACCAGACTGAACGGTGCAAGCGCGTCATTCGGAACAAGCCCGCGAAAGTCGTTGGTCAGCAAAGTGCCCCAGCCAAAGCTGGGTTTGACGCGCCCCTGAAACTGGTTTTGCAGCTCGACAATCTTGTCGACGTCAAGCCCGTCGGAAAAGATCACAAGCTTTTTCCGGGGGTCTTCGCCGCGGGATGTCCACCAGTCGATCGCAATCTCGGCCCCTGTCGCCGGATCGCCGCTATCAACACGGATGCCCGTCCATTTGGCCAGCCAATCGGGCGCATGTTTCAGGAACCCTTCGGTGCCATAGGTGTCGGGCAGGATAATCCGCAGATTGCCGTCATGCTCTTCCTGCCAATCCGCCAGCACCTTGTAGGGCGCCTGACGCAGCTCGTCGTCACTGTCGGCCAGCGCGCTATAGACCATCGGCAATTCATGGGCGTTCGTTCCGATCGCCTCGACCTCGCGGCGCATGGCGATCAGGCAATTCGAGGTGCCGACGAATTTCTCGCCTAACCCCTCTTGCATCGCCTGCACACACCAATCCTGCCACATGAACGAATGCCGCCGCCGCGTTCCGAAATCGGCAAGCCGCAAGTGATCGACGGTGCGCAGGGTCTCTACCTTTTGCCACAGCTTTGTCATGGCGCGGGCATACAACACCTGCAACTCGAACCGGCCCATATCGCGCAGAACCGCCCGCGAGCGAAGCTCCATCAGCACGGCAAGCGCGGGAATTTCCCACATCATCACCTCGGGCCATTTACCCTCGAACGTCAGTTCGTATTGGCCGTCGCGCTTTTCCAGATGGTAGGCGGGCAGGCGCATCCCCTCGAACCACTCCATGAAATCGGGGCGGAACATCTGGCGCTTGCCGTAAAAGGTATTGCCGCGCAGAAACGTGCTTTCGCCGCGCGATAGCGACAGCGACCGGATGTGGTCCAGCTGCTCGCGCAACTCTCCTTCGTCGATCAGATCGGCCAGACGGATGGATTTGGTGCGGTTGATCAGGCTGAAGGTGACATCGGTGTCGCGCTTGTTGCGGAAGACGGACTGGCACATCAACAGCTTGTAGAAATCGGTGTCGATCAAAGAGCGGACAATCGGGTCGATCTTCCATTTGTGGTTATAAACGCGGGTGGCGATGTCGACCATTATGCTCTCCTGACTGCCCGATGGTTAGACCAAGGGGGGCGGCGCATGGCAAGGGGCGGCGGCGTGTTAAATGCCGGTCCTAATCCTTAAGCTTTACCCCTGCGGCCCCCATCGCGGCCCGCGCGGCATCCAGCGATCCGTTCAAATCAATCGCGCGGCAGGCGCTTTGCAGAACAGCCACATCAAAACCCAGCTTGGCGGCATCCTGTGCCGAGTAGTTCACGCAAAAATCAAGGGCAAGCCCGACCAGCGTCAGCGAGGAAACACCGCGAGTGCGCAGATACCCGTCCAGCCCGGTGGGTGTGGTGCGGTCATTCTCGAAAAAGGCGGAATAGCTGTCGATCCGGGGCCGGAACCCCTTGCGCAGGATCATATCGGCAGGTTCGGTCAACAGCCCCTTGTGGATCTTGGCGCCCTTGGTGCCCTGAATGCAGTGATCGGGCCAAAGCGTCTGACGCCCATAGGGCATTTCGATCTCGTCGAACGGCACCTTGCCCTTGTGACTGCTTGCGAAGGACGAATGCCCCTTGGGGTGCCAGTCCTGCGTCAGGACCACGACCTCAGAGGATAGCATCAACGCATTGATCTCTCCGACAATCTCGTCGCCACCCGCCACAGCCAGCGCGCCGCCAGGGCAGAAATCATTTTGCACATCAATCACGATCAGGGCGTTGGTCATAGGGCTCTCCTTGGTGTCGGCATCGGGTCGATCGCGCCCGAAGGTGCGTCAACGGGTGGCACTTGCAGCAGGGGCACAGGATGGGGTAAACCGCGTCCCATGTATACAATCGCCGCCCTATATCACTTCACCCGTTTCGACGATCCTGCAACGATTCGCGGGCCGCTGTCCGACATTTGCATCGCCAATGGCGTCAAGGGGTCGTTGCTTCTGGCACGCGAGGGCGTCAACGGAACGATTGCAGGCACCCGCGCCGGACTGGATGCGGTTCTGGCCCATCTGCGGGCGTTGCCCGGATGTGCGACGCTGGAGCATAAGGAAAGCACGGCATCCGATGCCCCCTTTATCCGTATGAAAGTTCGGCTGAAGAAGGAAATCGTGACGATGGGCCAGCCCGATGTCGATCCGCGCGCGGCTGTCGGTAACTATGTGTCGCCTGCCGAATGGAACGACCTGATCACCGCGCCCGATGTGGCCGTTATTGACACGCGCAACGATTACGAGGTGGCGATTGGCACCTTTGACGGCGCCATTGATCCGCAAACCAGAACCTTCGGCGAATTCCCCGCATGGTGGCAGGCGAACAAACACCGCTTTCACAACAAGCGGATCGCGATGTTCTGCACCGGCGGCATCCGCTGCGAAAAGTCGACGAACTATCTTCTGGGTCAGGGCGTCGAGGACGTCTACCACTTGAAAGGCGGCATCCTGAAGTATCTAGAAGAGGTGCCAGAGGCGGCAAGCACATGGAAAGGCGACTGTTTCGTCTTCGATGCGCGGGTTTCTGTCGGTCACGGACTGGCCGAGGGTCCGCACGAACTGTGCCACGCCTGCCGCCGCCCGATCCTGCCAGACGACAAAGCACGACCCGAGTTCGAGGCGGGCGTATCCTGCCACCAGTGCATCGACCAACACACCGACGCCGACCGGGCGCGTTTCCGCGAACGTCAGAAACAGATGGCGCTGGCAGAGGCGCGCGGCGTCAAACACATCGGGCCAGAGGCCAGACCGGACTAAAGCAGCCCCTCTTCGGTCAGAACCTTGCGCGCCACGCGAAAGCATTCCAACGACTGCGGCACACCGCAATAAATAGCGACCACATGGATGATCGCGCGGATCTGCTCTTTTGTGACGCCGTTATTGATCGCCCCGCGACAGTGGATTTCCCACTCGTGCATCTTTCCCAGACCGCCGATCATCGCCAGATTCATCATGCTGCGGGTCTTGGCGTCGATAACCTCATCGCCCCAGCCAAAGCCCCAGCACCACTCTGTCATCGCCTCCTGAAACGGACGCGAGAAATCATCGGCGGCGGCAAGGTTTTTCTCGACGTAGTCAGCACCAAGCGTGGCCTTGCGCTGCGCAAGACCCTTTTCGAAAAGATCTTTGTCCATTGGTCTGCTTTCCCTGCTGCTGTGACACCCGATGCCGTGAACAGACATCAGCAACAAAGCGGGCGCAATGCGTTTCTAGACCGATACACCCGCCAGAAGTTTCTCGCGCGTGATCTGCGCCTTCGTTCCATCCAGCACGATTTCCCCGCGCTTCAGCACGTAGAACTGCTCTCCCAGCCCATAGGCGAAATCGAAAAACTGCTCGACCAAAATGATTGCCATATTTCCCTCGTCCCGCAGATATTCGATGACGCGGCCGATTTGCTGGATGATATTCGGCTGGATACCTTCTGTCGGCTCATCCAGCAGCAACAGCTTTGGCCGGGTGATCAGCGCGCGGGCGATGGCAAGTTGCTGCTGCTGCCCGCCGGACAGATCACCGCCCCGCCGGTTCTGCATCTCTTTCAGAACGGGGAACAGTTCGTAGATATGACCGGGGATCTTGTGCTCTGGGCCCGGCAGACAAGCGAAACCGGTTTGCAGATTTTCGGTGACCGTCATCAGGGGGAACACCTCGCGCCCCTGCGGGACATAGGCGACGCCTTTTTGTGCAAGCACATTCGGCGCGGCCCTGCCGATCTCTTCGCCGTTCAGGATCACCTTGCCCCCCGACCGCGGATGCCGCCCAGCGATGGCCTTCAGCAACGATGTCTTGCCGACGCCGTTCGTGCCCATCAGGCAGGTGATCCTGCCGGTTTCGGCGGTCAGGCTGACATCATGCAGGATCTGGCTTTGGCCGTAGTGCAGCGTCAGATTTTCACATTCGAACATTGTCTAACGCCCCAGATAGACGTCGATGACGTCCTGATTGCTCGTGACATGGTCCAGACTGCCCTCGGCCAGAACCGAACCTTCGTGCAGAACGGTCACCTTGCAGCCCAGCTTGCGAACGAAATCCATGTCGTGTTCCACGACCACAACGGCGCGGGTCTTTGCCGCCTCGCGCAGAATTTCGGTCGTGTGGTCGCGCTCTGCCGGCGACATGCCCGCGGCGGGTTCATCCACCAGCAACAGGCGCGGATCCTGTGACAATAGCATGCCGATTTCCAGCCACTGCTTTTGTCCGTGCGACAGTTCCCCCGACAGGCGGTGCAATTGATCCGACAGACCGACCTGCGCGGCAATCGCCTCGATCTTTTCGGCACCCTGTTTGTCGGGGCGAAAGAACAGCACATCCCAAGGGCTGCGCTTGTCCTTCAAGGCCATCGCCAGATTGTCATAGACCGACTGCTCCTCGAACACGGTCGGGCGTTGGAACTTGCGCCCGATACCCGCGCGGGCAATCTGGCTTTCCGACATCTTGAGCAGGGAAATGCTTTTCTCGCCCCAGATCACCACGCCCTCGTCCGGTTTTGTCTTGCCCGTGACGATGTCCATAAAGGTGGTCTTGCCCGCGCCGTTCGGCCCGATGATCGCGCGCATTTCGGCCTCGGCGATCTGGAACGACAGGTTGTTGATCGCCTTGAACCCATCGAACGAGACCGAGACGCCGGACACTTCCAGCAGCGTGCTCATGGCTTTTCCTTCCGCACAAGGTAGTCGAACAGCCCACCGATGCCTTTCGGTGCGAACAATGTGACGCAGACAAAGGACAGGCCCAGCAGCACCAGCCACCAGTCGGTCCACAGCACCGTGTAGACCCCAAGGTTGATATTCGGCGCTTGCCCGCCCGTGAACCAGCTGGACAAAAGCGACACCAGCGCCGCGCCGATGACCGCGCCGTAAAGCCGCCCGCGCCCACCGATGGCAACCCAGACCACAAGGTAGATCGAGGCAATCGGCGCGACCTCTGCGGGGTTGATGATGCCCGCCTGCGGGTAGTAAAGCGCACCTGCGATGGCCGCGATAATGGCCGTCAGGGTAAAGACGAACAGTTTGTAACCTTCGACGTTGTAGCCCAGAAACCGCACGCGCGCCTCGTCGTCGCGGATGCCACGAATGACGCTGCCGAACTTGCCCGACATGACCCAGGCCGCCAGAATATAGCCCCCGCCAAGCGCCACAGCCGAGGCCCAGAAGAACCACAGCGAGACGATGGATTGCGGCACAAGGTCCGCACCGGGGATGTTTTGCAACCCCGACAGACCGTTGTTGCCGCGCAGCCCGCTGTCGTTCTGGAACAGGTAAAGCGACAGCGCCAGCGTCATCGCCTGCGTCAGGATCGACAGGTAAACCCCCGTCACCCGACTGCGGAATGCCAGCCACCCGAAGACCAGTGCAAGCAGGCCGGGAACAAGAATGACAAACGCCAGTTGCACCGGCAGACTGCCCGCGAAAGCCCAGATCAGGGGGAAGTCATTGCCGCCAACGACGCCGAAGATCTGGCTGCCGATGGCATCGCTGATTTCCTGCGGGGTCGGCGGAAGATCGGCATTGGCAAGCGAGGCGATGACGATGCCTTTGGTGCGGGCATACATCAACCACATGCCGACCATATAGCCCCCCAGCCCGAAGAAGGCGAAATGCCCCAAGCTAAGGATGCCGCAATACCCCCAGACAAGATCCATCGCGATGGCGATCAGGCACAGGCAAAGGGTCTTTCCAAGCGTCTTGATGAAGCTGGTCGAGATCAGATCAAGGCCAAGACCCTGCGACATTACGGTGATGCCAAGGGTGAACAGCGCCAGAAGGGCAAGAAAGATCAGGACAGACGGGTTGGTGGCGATAAAGGATTTCCGCATGGTTCAATCCCCCGCCGCGCGGCCCTTGAGGGCAATGATACCCTTTGGCCGGAACTGGATGAAAACGATGATGAAGACGATCATGTAGGTTTGCGCGGCCAGCGTGTTGCTGGGGTTCATGAACTCGATCCCCTTTTGCAGGAACCCGATCAAGGATGCGCCCGCAAGCGTGGCCCAGATGTTGCCGACCCCTCCGACAACCACGGTCATAAAGCTTTGAACGATGTAGTCCGACCCCAGCTCTGACGTGACTTTGGCGAACAGACCGATGGCGACACCGGCGATGCCCGCAATGCCGGACCCAAGGCCAAAGGTCAGCATGTTGATCTTGTCTGGGTTAATGCCCATCGACGCCGCCATACGGGGGTTCTGGGTCACCGCGCGCACCTCTAGCCCAAGACGGGTGCGTTTCAGGATGAATAGCAATAGCGACAGGAACATCAGCGCAAGCACGAAAATCGCAATGCGGATATAGCTGATCGACACGATATCATTCAGCACCCACGCCCCGTCCAGCCAGGCGGGCGATGTCAGCGGCCGCGCCTGTGTGCCAAAGATATTCTTGGCAAGTTGTTGCAGCGCGATAGAGATACCGAAGGTCGCCAGAAGCGTTTCAAGCGGACGGTTGTACAGATGACGGATCACCAGACGCTCCATCGCGACACCCGCGGCAAAGGTGACGGCAAAGGCCAGCGGCAGCGCCACCAGAATGGACACCGTATAGTTCGGGATGAACTGCTGCACGACATAGCCTGTATAGGCGCCCATCATGATAAACTCGCCATGGGCCATGTTGATGACCCCCATGACGCCAAAGGTGATGGCAAGGCCGATCGCCGCAAGAAAGTAGATCGAGGCGAGTGACAGCCCGTCAAGTGCCAGATCGGCAGCGCGGTTCAGCCCGACGATGGTGTCGATAGACCGCAGCGCCGCCGTGGCGGCATTAGTCACGGCAGGCACCGGTTCGGCGTAGGTTTCAAAGAAAACATGCTGGCCAAGGATGTCCTGTTTTCGGGTTTTCGTCACCAAGGGCGGCACCGTGCCATTTACGGCAAGCCTGATATAGGCCGCGTCACGGGCATCCTGCGTGCCAAGGTCGGCCACAGGAACACCGGCAACCTGACCCTCCTTGATATTGGCAATCAGAACCGCCTTCTGGTCCGCAGCGGTGACCAATGGCGGCACCAACTGCCCTGCAACCAAAAGCGTGTAGGCTGCATCGTCGGGCAGGGCCACAGACCCGGGTTTGATCTGTCGCGCGATATTTGCCCCATCGGGAAGCGAGACCGCACCCTGAAGCCTTGTCGCAAGGATCGGGTTCAAGGCCGCACGCACATCAATCGCAAGATCGCCGTGAAAACTTTCGATCGCCGCGACCCTCGCTGCCGGATCCGGATCGAAACGGATGGTCAGCAAACGCTCCAGCCGGGATTTGCGGGCCAGAAGCGGCGCGTCGGGTTCGGCGTTGATCGCACGGCGCAGGGCGGCCAGATGCGAGGCTTGCGGGTCACGCTCGATTGCGGCAAGCGCATCAAGGCGGCGCGCGGGATCGGGATCGGACAGTTGGAACTGCACAAGGGCAGCACCGATCACACCGCGCACACCACTGTTGGGCTTTAGCTGGTTCAGGTCGGAACTGGCGGCCTGCCCCACCTCGGCCCCCGTCGAAAGATCGACAAGCGTCAGGTCGGCGCCCGCCCCCTTGCGTATGAAAAAGAACCGGCCATCGGATTTGCGCTGCCACACGTCTTTCTCGCGCCATCTCTCAAGAAATACGGGAACCTCTGGCAGGGCGCTTTCCAAAAGGGCGTCAAGCAAGGGGTCAATCGTCTTGCGAGAGGCGCTTTCAACAGCGCTGCGATTGTCCTGCAAAACGGCTTGAAGGTCGCGGGCCTGGGCGAACAGGGATGTCGTCAGACACAGCAGCGCGACACTGGCAAAGATGATGCGAAACATGGGCGTCCAATTGGCAAGAGGAAAAGGGGGGCGCGGATGCCCCCCTTCGGGATGCAACGATCAATAGTTGGATTTGATCTGAACGCAGGATTTGGTTTCGGTGTTGTACATACCGCAGCCAAGGGTCTTCCAATCGCTTTCCAGCACAGCCGATTCCGGCAGGAAGTCTGTCCAGGCGTCGCCGGGAACCTCTGCGGTCTTACTGATGATGTCGAACTGGCCATCCGCCCGGATTTCACCGATCAGGACCGGCTTGCCAAGGTGGTGGTTCACCAGCATTTCAGCAGTGCCACCGGTCAGGTTCGGGAACGTCTGGCCATACATCGCATCACGAACGACGTCGACATCGGTTGTGCCGGCTGCCGTCACGGCGTTCACCCACATGTTGAAACCGATATAGTGCGCTTCCATCGGGTCGTTGGTTACACGCGCGGGTCCGGCAAAAGCGTGCCATTTGTCGATGAACGTTTTGTTTTCCGGCGTGTCGGCGGACATGAAGTAGTTCCATGCGGCAAGGTGGCCAACAAGGTTCGAGGTATCCAGACCGGACAGTTCTTCCTCGCCAACAGAAAAGGCGACGACAGGGATGTCATCGGCGGACACACCTGCGGCAGCGAGTTCCTTGTAGAAACCGATGTTCGCGTCGCCGTTGATCGTAGAAATCACGCCGACCTTTTTGCCGTCCGCACCAAGCGCAACAACATCAGCCACGATTTTCGACCAGTCAGAATGGCCGAAGGGCGTGTAGTTCACAAAAATATCGCTTTCGGCGATGCCTTTGTCTTTCAGATATTGCTCGAGGATTTTGTTTGTTGTGCGCGGATAGACATAGTCGGTGCCCAGCAACGCAAACTTTTCGACACCCAGTTCGTCAAGGAAATAGTCGGTCGCGGGGATCGCCTGCTGGTTCGGGGCAGCGCCGGTGTAGAACACGTTCCTGGAGCTTTCCTCGCCTTCATACTGAACCGGGTAGAACAACAGGCCGTTCAGTTCTTCGATCACCGGCAGCACGGATTTGCGCGATACCGATGTCCAGTTGCCAAAGATCACGTCGACGTTCTGCACGGTCAACAGTTCGCGCGCCTTTTCCGCAAACAGCGGCCAGTCAGAGGCGGGGTCGACAACCACGGCTTCCAACTGCTTTCCAAGCAAACCGCCCTTGGCGTTCTGCTCGTCGATCAGCATCAACATCGTGTCTTTCAGCGTGGTTTCCGAAATCGCCATCGTTCCGGACAAAGAGTGTAGAACACCAACCTTGATGGTGTCCTGAGCGGCAGCGGGCAGCGCAGCGCAGCCGAAGGCAAGCGTCGCGAAAATGGTGTTTCTGATGGTCATGGATGTCCTCCAAGCAGGAATGTCCAAAAGCGTCCCGATATTGCGCATACCGTGGATCGGCCCTAAATCATTCCGTGCAGCATTAGTGTTGCAAACAGTGTGGCGGCCTTTCGGATTTCCACGTCAGCCTGGCCGTCACACACCCTTGAACGATGTTACCCGAAGGTAACGTTCGCCCCCAAAGCAACTACAGCAACGCCGCATTGCAGCATTCACACAATCTTGAACGCGTGAATTTCGTGTCGGCGGCAGCGCGTTGTCTATTTCTTAGGCGCTTCACACGCGCGCGCTCAAAAAATAGCCCCTATGATATGCCCTTACGTCACCGCGCACCCCTGCCCCCGGGGGGAGATGGATGCAGCCGGACAGGTTTGGATGATGCTAGGGCAGGAGTCTTGCCAAGGGTAAGCCGAATGCGCAGTATTCGCCTGACCGCACGAAAAATCACCGCTTCGCCTTAAGCGTGTGCGATCTGTCCGGGCAGAGTTCAAAAATTACGCGGCAAAAGGTGCCTTCGCAACATCCACAACCGCCCCGCCGTCAAGGCGCACACAAGCGACGCCAGAGACCTTTGGCGAACGGATCAGGATCATCGCCGGGTTTGACACCTTCGCCCGCTTGATATCGGACGCCATGTTCAGAACCGTCGTCGAAAGTTGCACCTGATCAGGCGTGCAGGCAGACCCGACAACCTCTACTACCGTATTCCCAGCCACGCCGGCGTTCCGCAAGTTCTGCGCAATTCCGGCTGCATTTCCGACCCCCATATAAAGGGCCAGCGTGGTTCCCGGCCTAAGGTATTGCCCCCAATCGGGGGCCGCATCCCCGGCGCGACAGGTGCCCGTTGTCAGAACCAGCGTGTCTGTCTGCCCGCGCGTCGTCAAAAACTGGCCAATGCTTGCCGCGGCACCCGCTGCTGCGGTCACGCCCGGAACAATCTCTACCGCGAAACCGGCCTCGGCCAGGGCGGCGGCTTCCTCTGCGCCGCGTCCGAAGACACCCGGATCGCCGCATTTCAAACGCACGACGCGCTTGCCCTGCCGCGCCGCCAACACCAGAAGCGCGTTGATCCGGTCTTGTGGCCAAGCGGTCGTTCCGGGGGTTTTGCCGACATAGACACGCTCTGCGTCCCGGCGCGCCAGTTCCAGAATGCCGTCGTCGATCAGACGGTCGTAAAAAATGATATCGGCCTCTTGCAAGCGCTGGACCCCGCGCAACGTGATCAAATCCCGGCTGCCCGGCCCGGCCCCGACCAAAGACACCAACCCGGCGTCGTCCAGAGGGGCGCGCCCAGCCTCTATCGCCTGTTTTATCTGGCGGGCGGCGTCCCGTTCCTGCCCTGTCGCATGTGACAGTCTGGGTGCGCCGCTGAACACCCACCGCCAAAGCGACCGCCGGTTGGCGGGCGTCATTCGTTGCGCCGCCGACGTGCGCAGCCGCCCGGCAAGTGCTGCCAGATCACCAAGGCGCGGCTCCAGGGATTCCTCGATGCGGGTCTTGATCTGGCGGGCCAGAACGGGGGCCGTGCCTTCGGTTCCGATTGCCACGACCACCGGGTCACGGTCCACGATCGACGGGGTAAGGGCGTCACAAAGGGCCGGCTGATCTACAACATTTATCAATGCCCCCGCGACTTTCGCCAACGCATGCAACGCCGCATCCGCACCTTTGCACCCTGTCGCGATGAAAACCAACGCGGTATCCGCAAAAATACCAACGGTAGGACGGTCACGATACCAGTCGATCCGCTGCGCGGCGACCAGCCCGGCAAGCTCGTCTTCAAGCTCTGTCGCGACGATGACGACCCGTGCCTCGGTCTTCAGCATCAGGCGGCATTTCTGGGCGGCCTGCTCGCCTCCGCCTGCGATCACAACGCGACGATCCGTCATGGTCAGAAACATCGGAAAAGTTTTCATGCGTCAGTCCTTTCAGGCTGCAAGTGCACGGTCACGCCGCGTCCACAGATCTTCGGCAATCGTTTGCCCGGTGACCAGATCAGGTGCCTGCCCCGCGATAAGCAGCGCCAGGGCTGCCGTTCCGGTGACACAGGCGATCGCCTCGGGGTCAGACGTGACGCCCGACCAAAGCGAAACAGGGTCAGACCCGATCTCGGACAGGCGGAACACCTCTTCGCACAACGCAGGCGCGGTTTCGGTAAAGGGCTGTCCGGCGCGCAGACCGAACAGCGTCACATTCTTGTTCGGCACGCGCTCGAACTCGCCGCCTGCACCCTTGATGACAAGCTGATTACCCTGCCCGATCAGACCCGCCGCCTGGTGTTGCAAGCCGCGATAGGACGGATGAAACACACCCTGAACCGTGGCCATTGCACCGGCAGGGTTCAGCATCCGCAGGCAGGTATTCACAATCGACCTAAGCCCCAGTTTTTCCCGCAGCCGCAATAGCCCAAGCGCCTTGGGAGACAGGGCATCCAGCGGCGCATAGCAGATCTTGCCTTCGTGCAGATGCTGCGCCGCCTCTGACGCGGTCCCGGCCACCCCGATGCCCAGACCGGGCAAGGCCCCCCGCACAGAGGCGGTAAGGGTCTGGTGCGAATTCCAACCATGGAGGAGCACCGGAACCCCCGCCTGCGCGACCAATTTGGCGGACAGCAGAAACCACGGATGACCGCGCGTTCGGCCCGCCGCATAGCTTGGCCAGTCAAGCTGCGCACCGATATCCGCCCACTCCGGCATACCCTGACGCAGCGCCTGCACGAAACCGGCCACTTCGTCTGCTGTCTCTCCGCGATAACGCATCAGCATAAGAAGAGCACCAACCGCCTCTGGCTCGGCCTCTCCCGACAGGATGATCGACATCGCCGCTTGCGCCTCGTCTTGCGTCAACGACCGGGATCGACCCGGCCCGACCCCAAGAATGCGGACATAAGGCGCAAGGGTCATTCCGCCGCCATCGATTGCAACGACGCAGAAATCAGCGCCTGAATTTCGGGGCGGCACGACCCGCAGTTGGTTCCCGCATTCAGCCTTTTCCCGATGCTGTCGAGATCCGACGCGCCTTTTGAAATCGCTGTCCGCAAGGTGTTGACGCCGACGTTGAAGCAGGAACACACAACCGCCCCGCAATCCGGTTGATCAATGCCCGGACGCCCCGCAAGCGCTGACAGCGCGTCAGCCGAAGTGCCTATCAGCGATACCACATAGCTGCGCGCGACCGCAGTCGGGCCAGCGGATGCAAAAAACACGCCCTGCAAGATTACGCCATCGTGAATGGCCACACGCGCGGTTCCTCGCACAGGGTCTGACAAAACGCTGGCGGTTCCCCCCGAAAGGTTCAGGACGGTTCGCGCCTCGGACTCCCAGTCTTTGGGCAGTTTGCATCCTGCAACCTCGGCCTGCCAGCCGGTTCTTGTTTTGGCGATCGCTGCGAACGGGCGCGTCGGTTCCATCACCGCCGTCGAGGCCGCAAACCCATACCACCCCACTTTGAACCGAGAGATTGCTACAAAGCCGCCCTTTAGCGCCGGTTGCCCCGAAACGGGATCAACGACAGGCGCAACCATGGCATTCGACAAGCCCGCAGGCGCGATGGCGCGCGTCCAATGCATCGGCACAAAGACGCTGCCCCTTTGGGCGCGTGTTGTGATCAGCACCCGAAAGACACCGCGCCCCGATGGGCTGGTCAGCTCTGCCAGTTCCGCATCGTGCAACCCGTTGGCCAGGGCATCCTCGGGGTGCATCTCGACAAACGGTTCTGCAATATGCTGGCTAAGGCGCGCGGATTTTCCGGTGCGCGTCATGGTGTGCCAATGGTCGCGCACCCGACCCGAATTCAGGCGATACGGAAATTCGGCCTGTTTTTGCACAGCGGGCGGCACAATCGGCAGCATCCGCGCCCGACCATCCGTGTGATAGTATCCACCATTGGCAAAGAACCTGCCGCCTTGGTGTCCTGCCTTTGGAACGGGCCAGACCGTCGGGCGCAGGTCGTCATAGGCTGTGTCGGTCAGGCCCGACAGGCCGCTGATGTCAAAGTCACGCCCGAACTGCGCGGCAACGCCGGACAGGGCCGCATACTCGCGAAATATCTGCGCCGGAGAGGTGTAATCGAACGCCTCTTTCCACCCCATGCGCGCCGCGACATCACAGATGATCTGCCAGTCAGCCCGCGTTCCGTCAGGCATCGCCATGAATGGCCGTTGCCGACTGATGCACCGTTCGGAGTTTGTGACAGTGCCGGATTTCTCGCCCCAGGCGGCGGCTGGCAAAAGCACATGCGCCAGATCGCCGGTGTCGGTCCGCGCCATCACGTCGCTGACGACGGTGAAGGGCACGTTGGAAATCGCGCGAGCAACGGCGTCTGCGTCCGGCATGCTGACGGCGGGATTGGTCGAAATCACCCAAAGCGCCTTTATTTTCCCCGACGCGCAGGCCTGAAACAGATCGACGGCCTTCAGCCCCGATTGCGTCGCCATTGTGGGCGCGCGCCACGCGGCCTGAACCGCGTCGCGGTGTTCGGCGTTCTCGATATCCAGATGGCACGCAAGCATATTAGCCAGTCCGCCAACCTCGCGCCCACCCATTGCGTTGGGCTGGCCGGTCACGGAAAACGGGCCCATCCCCGGTTTGCCGATGCGGCCCGTCGCAAGGTGGCAATTGATGATCGCGTTCACTTTATCTGTGCCGCAAACAGACTGATTGACCCCTTGGGAATAGATCGTAACAACCTTTTCCGCCCCGATCCAAAGATCGCAAAACGCGTCGATCTCGGCGCGGCTTAGCCCGCTGTCCACAGGATTGCTGGCGTGTGCCGCTTGCAGGGCGGCGTCG
The DNA here is from genome assembly GCF_052119585.1 of Pseudogemmobacter sp. W21_MBD1_M6. NCBI lineage: Bacteria > Pseudomonadati > Pseudomonadota > Alphaproteobacteria > Rhodobacterales > Paracoccaceae > Pseudogemmobacter > Pseudogemmobacter sp. W21_MBD1_M6. Next base: position 695,623 of record NZ_JBGQOJ010000001.1, read on the forward strand.
AACCCGCTGACATGGGCGGCGACATAGGCCTTATTGACCGCGCCCCGATCTGCGATCCGCGCCAGCACTGCGTTGAACAAGGCCGCGTCGCCATCGGGCCGGATGGAAAGGTGAATATCCGCCAGATCACTGGTCGCCGTGCGGCGCGGGTCGATGTTGATGACCTTCAGCGCGGGGTTCCGTTTCTTGGCAGCGACGATGCGCTGATACAGAACCGGATGGCACCACGCCAGATTGGACCCGACAAGCGTGATAACATCCGCCTGCTCGAGATCCTCGTATTGACCCGGCACCGTATCGGCCCCGAAGGCCCGTTTATGACCGGCAACCGATGACGCCATGCAAAGCCGCGAGTTGGTGTCTATATTGGCAGACCCGATGAAGCCCTTCATCAGTTTGTTGGCAACATAGTAGTCTTCGGTCAGCAACTGACCTGACACATAAAACGCAACGCTGTCAGGCCCGTGTTCGGCAATGGCCCGACTGAACGTCGACGCGACAAGATCAAGCGCGCTGTCCCAGTCAGCCGGTTCGCCGTTGATCACCGGATGCAGCAAACGCCCGTCCAGATCAGTTGTTTCGGCAAGCGCCGATCCCTTGGAACACAAACGTCCCCTGTTCGCCGGATGATCCGGATCACCCTGCACAGCTTGTGCCGTGGCAAGCACCCCGCAACCAACTCCGCAGTAGGGGCATGTGGTCCGAACCTGTGTCATGCGGCGTTACGCTTTGCCATGCGCGACGCGTCCAACAGGATACGGCCTGCCTCGACCCGCGCGGCATAGCTGGCGACGCCACCCTCGTCTGCGCCCTGCGCCATACCGGTTTCCAGCGAGAAGACCCAGTTGTGCAGCGGGCAGGTCACGGCCTTTCCATGCACAATCCCTTCGGACAACGGCCCGCCCTTGTGCGGACAGGAATCGTCAATGGCAAAGACCTCATCCTCGGCGGTGCGAAACACCGCAACGCACCCAAGAACGGTTTTGACCACACGCGCGCCGCGCAACGGGATTTCGCCCAGCGATCCGATGTCGATCCAATTGCTCATTCTGCAGCCTCCAGTGTCAGGTCTGCCAAGGGGGCGAAGGCACGTTTTGCCTCGGCGCTGGACAGCGCATCCCAAGGATCGATTTGATAAATGGTTTGCGAATGGTCGAACCTTGCGACCAATGCCGCGCGCTGCGCCTTGTCTGCCACGATCTGCGCCCGCACCCAGTCCAACCCGACTTTCGCAAGCCATTTATAGGGGCGGTCAAGGTATTTGGCATGTTCGCGGTATAGCTGCACAAAGGCCACTGTCAGCTCTATCGCCTCGGCCTCTGTCGCGACTTTCGCCAGCGGCTGGATTTCTTTCAGGTCCATGCCTGCCGCACCGCCAACCCCGATTTCAAAACCGCTGTCGACGCAGATGATACCGACATCCTTGCAGGTTGCCTCGGCGCAGTTGCGCGGACACCCAGAGACAGCCAGCTTGACCTTATGCGGCGTCCACGAGCCCCACAGGCGCTGTTCCAGCTTGATGCCCAGGCCGGTGCTGTCCTGCGTGCCAAAGCGGCAATGGTCGGTGCCCACACAGGTTTTTACGGTGCGCAGGCCTTTGGCATAGGCATGGCCGGACACCATGCCAGCGGCGTTCAGGTCGGCCCATATATACGGCAGATCGGCCTTTTTCACGCCAAGAAGGTCGATGCGCTGCCCGCCGGTCACCTTGACTGTCGGCACTTTGTATTTGTCGGCAGCATCGGCAATCGCCCGCAATTCTGCGGCGTTCGTAATGCCGCCCCACATGCGGGGCACAACGGAATAGGTGCCGTCCTTCTGGATGTTCGCGTGGTTCCGCTCGTTCACAAATCGCGACTGCGGGTCATCGGCATAATCGTCGGGCCAATCCGCCAGAAGGTAGAAGTTCAGCGCAGGGCGGCAGGAATGGCACCCACAGGATGTCTTCCACCCCAGTTCCTGCCAGACCCCCGGCATTGATTTCAGTTCCGATGCCTTGATCAGGCGGCGCACGTCCTCGTGGGTCAGGTCTGTGCATCCGCACATCGGCTGCGCCGCTGGCGCGGCATAGGCATCGCCCAACGAGACAGCAAGAACCTGTTCAACCAGCCCCGTGCATGTGCCGCACGACCCCGACGCCTTGGTCACGGCCCGCACCTTGCCCAGATCGATGGCTCCCGCCCCGATGGCATCCACGATTGTTCCCTTGCAAATGCCGTTACAGCCACAAATTTCCGCGTCACGCGGTAAGGCTGCAACGGCCGCCATAGGGTCCACGGGGGATCCTCCTGCAAAGGCGGGCCCAAAGATCAGGGTATCGCGCATCTCGCTGATGTCAGTGCGATCCTTTATGTGGTTGTAGAACCATGTGCCATCTGCGGTGTCGCCATACATCACCGCGCCGATGATACGGTTGTTTTCCAGCACCAGCCGCTTGTAGACGCCACGGGCCGGATCGCGGAACACAATGTCCTCGCGGCCCTCGCCTTCGGCAAAGTCACCGGCGGAAAACAGATCGCATCCGGTCACTTTCAGCTTGGTCGACACCTCTTTGTTCACAAAGGCTGCGGGCTGCCCCAGCAGGGTTTTCGCCACAACCTTTGCCTGATCGTAAAGCGGGGCAACAAGGCCGAAGATCGCGCCGCCATGTTCCACGCATTCCCCCAGCGCCAGAATGTCGGCGTCAGAGGTTTGCATTGCGTCGTCCACTTGCACACCGCGCCCGACGGCCAGATCAGCCGCCTTTGCCAGCGCCACATGCGGGCGGATACCGACAGCCATAACCAACAGATCGCAGGGCAGTTCGGTGCCATCGTCCAGCATCAAGGCGCGGACCTTGCCGTTCTCGCCACGGATTTCCCGTGAATTCGCCTTGCACAGAACGGTAATACCCTTATCCACCAGCGCCTTGCGCAACAGGTATCCTGCGGCCTCGTCCAACTGACGTTCCATCAGGTGACCCATGATATGCACAACGGTCACATCGACGCCCTGCGCGGCCATGCCTGCGGCGGCTTCCAGCCCCAGCAGGCCACCACCGATCACCACAGCCTTTGCGCCGGATACCGCGCCAAGCTGCATCATCCGCTCGGTGTCTTCCAGATCGCGGTAGGCGATGACGCCTTCCAGATCATGGCCTGGCAGCGGGATCATGAACGGGGTGGACCCGGTGCCAAGCAACAGCTTGTCATACGGAACCTCGCCATTCTCGCCGACGACCACCTTGCGGGCGCGGTCGATGCTTATCACCTTTTCACCGAACCGGCAGGTGACGCCATGGGCCTCGTACCACTCTGCGTCATGCGTCACGATCTCGGCGTAGGTCTTGTCGCCCGACAGAACCGGCGACAGCATCAGGCGGTTGTAGTTGCCGCGCGGTTCGGCATTGAAAAGCGTGACGTCATAGGCATCGGCCTGCGCCTCCAGCAGATGCTCCAGCGCGCGGCCCGAGGCCATGCCCGCGCCGACAATGACAAGTTTCTGCGCCATCATGCCGCCTCCTTCTTGGATGTCTTGGGGTCTTTTCCGTGCTCATATTCCTCAAGAAAATCGAGCACCTCCTGCCGGTAGTGGTAGTAGTCCGGATGTTCCAGCAGGGCCTTTCGGGTGCGGGGGCGGGGCAGTTTCACATCGACGATCTTGCCGATCGTTGCCTGCGGGCCATTGGTCATCATCACCACGCGGTCGGCCAACAAGATCGCCTCGTCCACGTCATGGGTGACGCAAACGGTTGTCACCTTGGTCCGCGACCAGACCTCCATCAGAACCTCTTGCAGCTCCCAGCGGGTCAGGCTGTCCAGCATGCCGAATGGTTCATCCAGCAGCAACAGCTTGGGCGACAGGGCAAAGGCCCGTGCGATACCGACGCGCTGCTTCATGCCGTTCGACATATCGACGGCCTGTTTGTCCATCGCATCACCTAGCCCGACGCGCTCCAGATAGTATTCCACCACATCCTGACGCTCCGCCTGACTGGCCGTCGGGTAAACGCGGTCAACGCCGATGGCGACGTTCTGTTTGGCGGTCAACCACGGGAACAGGCTGGGCGACTGGAACACAACCGCACGTTCCGGGTCGGCGCCCTGAATATGCGTGCCGTCCAGTTTGATCGCGCCAGAGCTGATCTCGTTCAATCCCGCCGTCATCGTCAGAACAGTTGACTTGCCACATCCTGAATGACCGATCAGGCTTACAAACTCGCCCTTCTTCAGTTTCAGGTCGAAATTCTCGACCACCGTCAGCGGCCCTTTCGGGGTCGGGTAGACCTTGTTCAGCTGGCTGTAGTCCAGATACCGATCCTCCAGCCCGCCTTCCATCGCCTTGGCAACAACCGCAGGAACCGAGTGGATCGCTGTGACATTGGGCAGGCTGCGGGTTTCTTCGACTTTGGCCGCGATCCCGACATCCATCAGATATTTGGTGACCTCTGCCCGCAAGGTCTTGAACCGCGCATCGCTGTTCATCGCCGTCCGGTCGCGGGGGCGTGACAAAGTGACGGTAAATTCCGCCCCAAGAGTGCCATCGGGGTTCAGTGCGATAATGCGGTCGGCCAGAACAATGGCCTCGTCCACATCGTTTGTGATCAGAACCACCGTCTTGCGCTCTTGCTCCCAGATCGCCTCGATCTCGTCCGCCAGGTTCGCGCGGGTCAGGGCGTCAAGCGCCGAAAGCGGCTCGTCCAGCAGCAGAACCTCCGGGTCCATCGCAAGGGCGCGGGCGACAGAGACGCGCTGGCGCATCCCGCCCGACAGTTCAGACGGGCGGCGGTCTGCGGCATGTGACAGGCCAACCATACCGATGTAATGCGCAACCTTTGCCGCGCGCTCTGCCCGGCTCAATCCGGGAAAAACCGAATTCACCGCAAGCGCAACATTGCCGGCCACCGTCAGCCACGGCATCAGAGAATAGCTTTGAAACACCAGCCCGCGTTCCGGCCCCGGCCCGGTGATAGGCTGCCCCTTGAACAGCGCGGCGCCTTTGTCTGGCGTCTCCAGTCCGGCCATCAGATTGATTAGCGTCGTCTTGCCGGTGCCAGAGAAGCCAAGAATGGCCACGAACTCGCCGTCTTTGACCTTCAGGTCGATACCCTTCAGGATATGAGAGACATTTGTGCCCACCCCGTAGGATTTGCAGGCGCCTTGAAGTTCCAGAATATCCATGATGCCTACCTGTTCGTCGAGAAGGTGAAAAGCGACTGGATCGCAAACATCATGCGGTCCAGCATGAACCCGATGATGCCGATGGTCAGAACCGCGACCATGATTTTTGCCAGCGACTGCGACGATCCGTTCTGGAATTCGTCCCAGACGAATTTCCCCAGACCGGGGTTCTGCGCCAGCATTTCTGCGGCGATCAGCACCATCCAGCCAACGCCCAAAGACAGACGCAATCCGGTAAAGATCAACGGCAGGGCCGAGGGCAATACCAGCTTGGTGATCTTGGTCCATGTGCCCAGTTTCAGAACCTTGCCGACGTTCACCAGATCCTTGTCGATGCTGGCAACGCCCAGTGCGGTGTTGATCAGCGTCGGCCAAAGAGAGCAAAGCGTGACGGTGATGGCCGAGGTCAGGAAGGATTTCGAAAACATCCCGTCGTTGGTGACATAGGTGGCCGATACAACCATCGTGACGATCGGCAGCCAGGCAAGCGGCGAGACCGGTTTGAAAATCTGGATCAACGGATTGAATGCCGCGTTGGTCGTTGGCGAAAGCCCCATGGCAATGCCCAGAGGAACGGCAATGGCTGTGCCGATCAGAAAGCCGAAAAACACGGTTTTGATCGAGGTCCAGATCTGGTCGTAATACGTCGGCTTGCCGGTGAATTCGCGGAATTTCACCTGATCTTCGTTGCCGGCGGCAACCAACTTTGCGTTGCGGTCATCCTGACGTTCCATGAACGCCGCCTTTTTCGCCCACTCGCGATTGGCGTCCGCATGCAGGTTTTCAACCTGTTCCCACACGGCCAAAGGACCGGGGATCGCACCAAGAGAGGTCTGGACCGTGGGTGCCAGCACCGACCACAGGGCCAGAAAGCCCGCGATAGACATCATCGGCACACCCAAAAGGCGCCATATGTCCTTCAGCTGTGCCCGCGGATTGTCGCCCGCCGTTGCCTTCAGAAGCGGCGTGATCCAGGCGATGCCAAAAACTTTGAACCAGGCGTCGGCCTTGTTGATGCGGGTGAACAAGCGGGCGCGGCGAGCATCCTTGGCCGCTTGCGTTGCGAAATCGGGGTCGACGGTGGTCATTTGGATATCCTCGGATGGGGGATTTGGCAAAGGGGCCAGCCCGCCGATAAATGCGGACTGGCGGCAGCGTTTCAGCCTTGAACCTTGTTCCCAACGACGGTCTGGTTGCCCTTTAGGCCAATCGGCAGGCTGTCGATGTAGGCGTTGGGCGTGCGGCCATCATAGGGGATGCCGTCGATGATATCGGCGGTCACAGGGCGGTAGCCGTCTGTATCCCAGGGAAAGTCCGCCTCGTTCGCCATGCCATCCTCAACCAGCAGCTTTGCGGCCTCGATATAGATGTCGGCGCGGTAAACCGATTTGGCGACATCGTCATACCAGGTGTCGGGCTTGCCTTCGGCAATCTGGCCCCAGCGGCGCATCTGCGTCAGATACCAGACCGCGTCAGAGGCATAGGGATATGTGGCAAAGTAACGGAAGAAGACGTTGAAATCGGGAACGTCCCGCGTGTCGCCCTTTTCGTATTCGAACGTGCCGGTCATAGAGTTCGCGATCACTTCGGCATCGGCCCCGACATATTCCGACCGGGCCAGAATCTCGACCGCCTCTGCGCGGTTCGCGTTCTGGTTTTCATCAAGCCATATCGCCGCGCGGATCAGTGCCTTTGTCAAAGCCAGCGTGGTGTTCGGGTTTTCCTCGGCAAAGGCCTTGGTGATGCCGAACACCTTTTCGGGGTTGTTCTTCCATATCTCGTAATCTGTGACCACAGGCACACCGATGCCCTTGAACACCGCCTGCTGGTTCCACGGCTCGCCCACGCAATATCCAAGGATTGTTCCGGCTTCCAAAGTCGCGGGCATCTGTGGCGGTGGCGTGACCGACAGCAATACCTCTGCGTCGATCTGGCCACTGACATTTTCGGTGCTGTAGTAGCCCGGCTTTATCCCGCCAGCCGCAAGCCAGTAGCGCAATTCATAGTTGTGGGTGGAAACGGGAAACACCATGCCCATGTTGAACGGCTTGCCCTGATCGCGGTAGCTGTCAACGACGGGCTTCAGGGCGGTCGCGCTGATCGGGTGCACCGGTTTGCCGTCCGCTTGCGACGGGATATTGGGACGCATCTCGGCCCAGACCTCGTTCGAGACGGTGATCGCGTTTCCGTTCAGGTCCATCGAGAAGGGCGTGATGATGTCCGCCTTTGTGCCATACCCGATTGTCGCCGCCAGCGGCTGGCCGGCCAGCATATGCGCCCCGTCCAGTTCGCCGTCGATGACACGGTCCAGCAGAACCTTCCAGTTTGCCTGAGGTTCCAGTGTGACGAACAGCCCTTCGTCCTCGAAGTAACCGTTTTCATAGGCAACAGCCAAAGGCGCCATATCTGTCAGCTTGATAAATCCGAACTTCAGTTCGTCTTTCTCAAGATCCAGAATTTCGGCCCATGCCGGCAATGCAACGCTTACCGACATCACCAAGGCCAGTTTCAATGTCTGTTTCATTTCGGTTTCCTTTTGCGGCGCCTGAAATCAGGCCAAAAAAAAGCCGCTCGATCCAATCCGCTGGGAGGCGCGGACAGATCGAGCGGCTTTGCTCATTTTCTCTCGTCATCGAGAGGATTACCGTATCAGACCAACATCGCCCTGACCGTGTTAAGATCAATAAACAGGAATTGCTGCCGTGCCGCGAGAACTTTCGCAGTTGCAGCAATTGCACCGGCGAAGGTTTCTTTGTTGCCCAAAAATGAAGCGCTAAATTTGGGCGATGTCGAAGATTTGGCCATCAAAAAAGGCATCGGGGCCCAGAATCATGTTCCCCCGCAAGGACGCGACCGGCTGCGCGACTTTCATCACACCTTCTATTTTCTCAGAGGCTCCGGGCATATCGGCGCCGATGCCGGTCAGGGCATCACGGTAAAGATCGGACCGGAAACAGGCCCGCGCAGTCGCAATCGCGGTCTCGCGGTCAATACCGTTGCGCGCGGCGATTTTCGTCGCGATCCACGCCGCCTGTGACCGCCACGGAAAGGTGGCTGCCCCGTCAAAGAATGTCAGGAACCGGTCAACCTGTGTTCCAAGACCCCTTGGTTTGGTTACGATATGGCCCAACAGCGCGCGTTCGATGATCTGATCGGAAATATCGACATACTGGCTGCGGCCCAACAGATCCGAGGCGACGCCGCGATTGCCGGTCTCTGCCAGCCACCTGCTGGCCCGCCAGACCGCCCGCATCAACGCGCGGGTGGTTGTGGGGTGATCCTCGGTCCAGTCGTGGCGCACCGCCAGAACCTTTTCCGGCGCAAATCCCCAGATCGCACAGCCGGGCAGGACAAGCTCTGCCACACCCGTCTCGACCGCGATTGACCCCCAGGGCTCGCCGACGCAAAACGCGTCGATCTCTCCTGCGGCCATGGCATCGGCCATGCGCGGCGGCGGAATGGTTTTCACATCCAGTTCATTCGGCGTGCTAAGGCCCAAGGCTCCCAGCCAGTGATACAAAAGTTCGGCATGCATCGAAAACGGGAACGGCACGCCAATGCGCAGCCGCCGCTTTGTGGCGTGGATCAGGTGTTGCCCGGTTCCGCGCGGGTCCAGGAACCCGCCTTGCCAGCCGCCCTGCCGCATGGCTGCGGCCAACTGCGGTGACACCCCGATCACGTTGCCGTTCACCGACAGGACCATCAGCGCGTCAAGCCGCGTCGGCAAGCCACCCAGACCAAGCGACATTGCAATAGGGACCGGTGACAGCATATGTGCCGCGTCCAGTTGCCCAAGCGCCAGCATATCGCGCAGTGCCGACCATGAGGGATGCTTGACCAGATTCAGGCGCAGGCCTTCTTCCTCGGCAAAACCCAATTCGTGGGCGACCACCAAGGGGGCGCAGTCAACCAACGGCATGAACCCGCATGTCACTTGTGTCAGGCTCATTTCAACAAATCCGCTGCTGTAACCAACGCCTCGGCCACGTCGGCCACCTTGCGGCCCTGATCCATCGCCGTCTTGCGCAACAACCCGTATGCCTCTTCCTCCGAGCATCCCTTTGCTTGCATCAAAAGACCCTTTGCGCGGTCGATTGTCTTGCGCTCTGACAGGGCGGCCTTGGCGGCCTTCAGCTCTGTGCGCATCTGCGAATACATGTGGAACCGCGCAATCGCGGCATCAAGGATCGGCTTGATCCGTTCCGGTTTCAGCCCGTCGACGACATAGGCGCTTAGCCCCGCCTGAATGGCGGCTTTGGTCAGCTCGTGATCAGACCGGTCGACAAACATCGCCACGGGGCGCTCGAACGCGCCGGATGCCAGCGTCAGCTCTTCAAGAACATCGCGGTTCGGATGCGCCACATCGATCAGCACCAGATCGGGGTTCCGGTTGGCGATCTGACGCGCAAGGCCGGTATCTTCGGCAATCACAAAGATAGAGTAATCACCTGCCTCGTGCAGACTGTCGACGATCAGCTTGGCACGATCGACGTTCGGCTCGACAATAACGATGGAAAGTTTGGGGTGCATGCTGTGCCGCCTGATACGTGCGTCCCTTTGACATCCCGCTCTGCGCAGGCTCAACGGAAAACCTGCACAAAACGCGCCTGATCCAACGGTATTGCCCTTAACGAGCCGTTATTTCGGCAATTGCCCTTGAATTAGGCGTTTCGTAAAAAGTTCGGGAATATCACAGCGCCTCCTACTTTCGTGGCATATCGCTGTTTCGTTGCGCACGCCGCTGCGCCGCAATGCGGTAGGGTGCATTGGGGGCGCCATATCCACGATAATCCCCGCGACGTTCGACGATTTCAAAGAAATGACCATCGCCATGAGACTGGCTGTAAAGCTGGTAAAAGGCGCCGCGTTCGTCACAGTCATACAGGATATTCGCAGCCTTCATCGCGGCGACATCATCTTCGGGCAAACCGAAACGGGCGGTCAGGTCGGCATAGTAATTGGCCGAAATCTGCAAGGTCGCGAACCCGTTCTTTGCCAGCTTGGCCGCCGTCGCAAAGATATCGTCGGTCGCAAAGGCCACATGCTGCACGCTTGACCCGAAGCTGTCCGCGATGAACCGACCCGCCAAGGTGCGGTGTGTTTCCGCGCCGTTCAATGTCAGTCGCAGTCCGCCATCGGGGCTTTCGATTGCTTGCGACCGGACAAGCCCGCCCGGATCGACAACATCCACCATCGGTGATTTTCCAAGGTCAAAAATCGACGTGTAGAACAAAGCCCAGGTCAGCATTTCATCGTAGTTCATCGTTTGCGCCAGATGGTCGATCCGGTGCAACCCTGCATCCTTGCCGGTGCTGGCGGCCTCGACCGGCTTGAATTCGATGTCCCATACCTTTGACAGATCGGTCTTGTCGTCGATGAAATGTATGACCCCACCCCCGACACCACGGATCGCGGGGATAGACAGTTCTCCCGGCCCCACGGGCTGCGTGAACGTCGCAGCCCCCAACGCCTGTGCGCGTTCCACGGTTGCCGCGGCGTTTTCAACGCGCAGTCCGATGTCGCAGACCGATGTTCCATGCGTCAGATACGATGAATGGGCAAAACCCTCCGGCTCGGTGTTGACGACGATATTGATTCCGCCCTGCCGCCACAGCGTCACGTCCTTGTGGATATGCTGCGCCGCGCGATCGAACCCCAACGTCTGCAACGTCAACCCAAGACCCTCGGCATCCTGCGGCGAGGCGGCGAACTCTATAAACTCTACCCCTTCGGCCCGAACGCGGTCCGGCATCGCGGGAACCTCTATCGCGATGCCCGGCTCCAGGCGCTTGACCTGATCCATCAGGAACAAAAGCGAGCGATGACCATCGATGGCAATCGCCCTGGGGCTGCCGCCGCGGAACTGGTCATTGAAAATCTCGAGGCTTAGCGGGCCGTCATAGCCGGTTGCCGCCACGGCGCGCATGAAATCCACGACGGCTAGGTCGCCTTCTCCGGGCATATTGCGAAAGTGACGCGACCAATAAAGCAGGTCCATTTCGATCAGGGGCGCGTCTGCCAGCTGGACAAAGAAGATCTTGTCGCCCGGAATGGACCGGATGCTTTCCGGCGACAACTTGCGCCCCAGCGTGTGAAAACTGTCAAGGATCAGGCCGATGTTCGGGTGATCGGCGCGGCGCACGACTTCCCATGCATCACGATGATCATTGATGTGCTTGCCCCAGGCCAGCGCCTCGAACCCGACCCGCAGACCACGGCTGGCCGCGCGTGCGCCCAGTTCGGCAAAGTCATCGGCGGTGCGATCTATCCCGCCAAGGCTGTCGGGGTGGACGGTGGAACAGACCAACACCAGATCGGTGCCCAGCTCCTGCATCAGGTCGAATTTGCGCTCTGCGCGATCAAAGGCACGGGCGCGCAGCGGGGCGGGCAGACCTTCGAAATCGCGGAACGGCTGGAACAGCATGATTTCCAACCCGTGATCGCGCACCATGCGCCCCACATCCTGCGGAGAGCCATCGAAGGCGATGAAATCCTGCTCGAATATCTCGATCCCATCATACCCGGCGGCGGCAATGGCAGTCAGCTTCTCGCGCAGGTCGCCAGCAATCGAAACGGTGGCTATAGAGGTCTTCATGATACTTCTCTGCCTTGCATTATGGGGATCGACCCCTTCATTGGCGCGCGCTCAGACGAAAGGTATCGGGTTACTTGCAAATCAACCCGGAGCGGCGAGAGTCAACAACCGTTTACGCAGCAGGTCCAAATCCTTGGGCCTGTGACCGGTAAAGATTTCGAACGCATCAATCCCCTGATGGAAGAACAGCTCGTAGCCCGAAAGGAACCGTGCGCCCGCCGCTTCGGCCTGCGCCTTGAACGGGGTTTCCACAGGGGTATAGACGGCATCGAATGCCCAGCCCCCCTTGGGAAATGCGCCCGAAGGCACCGGGCTGCCGTCATATCCGACCATGCCCAGCGGGGTGCAGTTTATCACGCCATCCGCATCGGTCAGCGCCTGAACGCCGTCCACGCGGGCGCGGGTTTTTCCCCCGCTCGCCTCGATGACCGCCTTTGCCAATGACACGGCCTTTGCAATATCATGATCCACGAATACGATCTCTTCGGCGCCAAGAACGGTCAAACCAAAGGCGATTGCCTTACCCACGCCACCAGCCCCGAACTGCACAACGCGCCCCGGCGATGTCGCACCGAACGCCGCCCGATAGGCCGACACAAAACCCGAATAGTCCGTGTTGAAGCCACGCGGCCCGTCTTTGGCGAACAAGACGGTGTTCACCGCCCCGATGCGCCCGATATTGGGGTCATCGACCTGAACCCGGCGGACCACGCGCTCTTTATAGGGCAGGGTGACATTCACACCCTGCAACCCGTCTGCACGGCAGCCATCGAACACCTGATCGAAATCCTGACCGATGAACGGCGGAATAAACAGATCATAGCTGACAGTCAGTCCCGAAAGCTCTCCGCAGAGGCGGTGCAATGCGGGCGAACGGGACGCGCGGATATTGTCGCCGATCAGGCCCAGTCTGAACGTATCGGTTTTCATCCGGGATACCCCATCAATCGTGGCAGCCACAAAACAATTCCGGGCACAAAGATCATCAGGATCAGCGCAGCAATCAGAACCGCAAGAAAGGCCCATATCTCGGCAATGATGTCGCGTAGCGGGATGTTGGTCACCGCGTTGATCACGAACAGCAGAATTCCGTAGGGTGGCGTGATCAGGCCGATCATGCAGTTCACCACAATGACAACCCCGAAGTGGACCAGATCAATTCCCAGTTCCCGGCAGGTCGGAATGAACAGCGGCACGATCACAAGGATGATCGTCGTCGCATCCAGCACACAGCCCAGCAAAAGAACCAGAAGGTTGACGCCCAGAAAGAAAACGATGGGCGAGACATCAAGCCCGACAAGCGCGCCGGCCATCATGTTCGGAATATTTTCCGAGGCGACGATATAGTTCAAGATCAATGCGCCACCGATCACCAGACCAACAGCCGCCGACGACCGCGCAGACGAAACAAAGATGTCATAAAGCGCCCGCAAAGAAACGGCGCGGTAAAAGACCGAAGCAAGGATCAGTGCGTAAAATGCCGCAACGGCGGCAGCCTCTGTCGGGGTCGTGACCCCGCCATAGATCCCGTAAAGCAGGATCGCAGGCATCAACAGCGCCGGAAAGGCATTGATCGTTTGCTTGGGCAGCTCGCGCAGCGGCACGGGTTCTTCCAGGGCAAAGCCGCGCTTCGCCGACATGTAGTAATTCATCGTCATCAGGACGACCCCCATGACAAGGCCCGGCACGATGCCGCCAAGGAACAGGTAGCCAATCGACGAATTTGAGACGAGAGCGTAAAGAACCATCGGAATCGATGGCGGAATGATCGGGCCGATCGTGGCAGATGCCGCCGTGATTGCCGCCGCATATCCCGCAGGATACCGCCCGCCTTTGGTCATCATTTCGATGATGATTTTGCCGATGCCCGCTGCATCTGCCACGGCAGAGCCCGACATCCCGGAAAAAATCAACGACGCGACGACATTCACATGCCCAAGACCGCCGCGAAAGCGGCCAACAGCCGCCACGCAGAAATTCAGCAGGCGTTCCGAAATGGTGCCCGCGTTCATGATGTTCGCGGCGACGATAAACAATGGCACGGCCAACAGAATAAAGCTGTCGTAAAGACCGGCCAGAATTTGCTCTCCCGCAAGGGCGATATCCTGCCCGGCGACCGCCAGATAGACGATGGCCGAAAGGATGATCGCAAAGGCGATAGGTGCCCCTATGCCCGCGAGAAAGAACATGGCCGCAAGGCAAAGTGTCAGCTGAAGGCTCATTCGTCCATAACCTCCAGATGGTGGTGCTCGTCCGTCACGCCATGACGCAAAACCTGAACAAAGTAGACAGCGTAGCGAACAACAACCGCCACCAGAAAGAGCGCATAGATTGAAAAGACGGTCCGCATGGGAATGTGAAGCGTCGCGCTTTTCTTGATTTTCAGAAAGTCGATGTAATCCCAGGTGGGAAGGATCGACAGGCCCAGACCGATAACAATCGCCGCCGAGGAGATAAGCGCCATGATCCGCCGCGGCCCCTTGGGAACCGCAAGATAAAGCAGGTCGAAGGTAACGTGGTCCTTATCACGGACAATAAAGGCGTTGCCCCAAAATACGATCCAGATCCAGAGGGTCAAACACAGCTCCAGCGTCCAGCCGAACGGCTCTGCCAGAACGTAGCGCGCAAAGATTTGCAGAAGAAAGGTAAGAAACATGGCGGCAAGCATTGCCGCCGCCACGCCCTCAGCCCCTCTATTCAGCCAGCGTAAAGCAAACTGCATGAGATGACCCTCTGATTCAGTGCTTTAGAGCGAGTTGATCTTGTCCAGAAGACCGGCGGGCCAATCTTTGGCAAAGTCGGATTCCAGATACATGGTCTGCACCCGTGTGCGGAACGCATCAAGATCAGGCTCGTACACCTTCAGGCCCTGCTCTTCGAGGAACGACACAAGATCGACCTCTTTTTGCAGCTGGTTCACGCGCCCGAACTCTGCGGTCTTGTCTGCCGCATCCTGCACGGTGGCTTGCTGCTCTGGTGTCATCGCATCCCAGGACGCCTTGGAAAGGGCGAGGTAGTTCAGGTCAACCAGATGCGACGTCAGAACGACTTGCTTGGTCACTTCGTAGAACTTCGCATCGACAACGGTTGGCAGCGGGTTGTCCTGACCGTCGACCGCGCCGGTTTGCAGCGCGGTGTAAACCTCGGTAAAGGCCATGGGAACAGGGCTTGCGCCCAGCGCCTTACCCAGGAACTGCCATGCGTCGGTGCCGGGCATCCGCAACTTGACGCCGGCCAGATCTTCAGGAGTTTTGACTTCTTTGTCGGTGCGCAGGTTCACCTGACGACGCCCCAGATACATCACGGTCAACAGCTTGATGCCAAGCTCGTCTTCGGCTTTTTGCTTGAAGCTATCCATCAGGGGGTCATTGAAAACCGCAACCTGATGCGCCGCGTCGCGGTGAACGTAGCCTGCCGTAAAGATCGAGAATTCAGGGAAGAAAACGGCCAGTTCCTGTGCAGATGTGATCGACATTTCCAGGTTGCCGCGCGCGATCGCTTCCAGCTCTGTGCCCTGCTTGAACAGGGTGGCGTTCCAGTGGGGTTCGAAGTCCGCGACCTCGGCCACGGCGGGGCCAAACACCTCTAGCAATGCGACAGAGCGTTGGTCGGTTTCAGACCCGACGGCAGATAGCCGCAGCTTGATCTTGTCAGCCGCAAAGGCGGGCATGCCAATAGATGCGGCCATCGTTGCAACTGCGGCGCCAGCAAGAAGCGCGCGGCGTGTGTGATTAATAGGCATGAGGTTTCCTCCCAATTCAATGCCGGAACGGGCGCTGATCGTTGCACGCCGCTGTCGAAACGTGGCATATAACTATTTTTGGATCAACCAATAATATCTTTATTGACCCCTATAGTCCATTTCATAGGTTTAACTAATAATAATCGATTATTTTACGGCCTTCCTGTGCCACGCCCAAAGTGGCCAGCTAGATCGCCCCCCCCTAGGTGGGGTTCTCCAACGAATGCTCCACTCCGCCCCTGATATGCACACGCAAGATCGTCTGGGCCTTTTCCACGTCCCTTGCCAGGGCCGCATCAAGAAAGGCGCGGTGCTCGATCGCGGCTGCATTGCCCCGAAAGGTCAGTGTCCTCATCTGATAGCGAAGATATTTGTCGAATACAGTTCCGTGGACCTTCAAAAGTTCTGCGGACCCGCAGGCCAGAATAAGGGCCTGATGGAATTCCCAGTCATAGCGCTTCCACTCTTCCCGGATGCTTGTATCGCCCGCCAGCATGCGCTGTTCCATACGGGACAGTTTGTGATGCGCGGCAACAACTTTGCCTTCCCAATCGGTATCCCCCGCCTCGAATGACAGCTTCAAGGCGTGGCACTCCAGCAAAATGCGCAAATCGGCAATCTCGCGCAGATCTTCAGGCGACATCGGTGCAACAAAAAACCCGCGCTGCCCTTCCGCAACCACAAAACCGTCGCTGGCAAGGCGGCTCAGGACTTCTCGCAAGGTCGAAACGCTGGCATGATAGCGCTCTTTTAGCGTGTCGAGCTTCAGCTTCTCATCCGGCTCCAACCGGCCAAAAATGATATCTGTTCGGATGGTTTCATAGGTATAGGTTCCGATACTTGGAATCGCGCTTGATATGGTCATGCCCTGTTGTTCTTATCCCGGATGATACGTCGCATGACACAGTGACCCAATTCTGCGAATATGTCCAATGACCTCTCAGGTAAATTATTTCATATCATCTTGCATATAATCGATTATTAACGCAAACTTCGCGCAACAATGCGGGGGGCGTCGGGGTGTCGGACAGTCAGGCCATAGGTGTTTCATCAACGAATCACAAAAAGACGACCATTTCCGGTCGTCTGTCAGGCCTGCTTCGGCTGCAAATTCTGAATGGCACATTGCCCCCCGGATCAAAGGTCAATCTGGACCGTCTGCGCGAAACGCATGGCGTCTCACTTTCGTCCGTCCGCGAGGCCGTATCGCGGCTGACCGCAGACGGGTTGGTCGAGCTTGAGGAACAGCGCGGCTATCGGATTGCCCCTGTCACGCTTGCCAACCTGATCGAAGTGACGCGGCTGCGCGCCGATATGGAAACGCTTGCACTTGGCTATGCGATCACGCAGGCCAATCTGGAATGGGAGGGCGATGTGATGGCCGCGCTTCACCGGCTTGGCCGTGCCCTACATGACCCCGCCCAACCAGACGCGATTGCCGTCTGGGAAGAGGCCCATGCCGATTTTCACATGACGCTTGTTCAGGGCAGCGGTATGAAAAATCTCTATCGTTTCTGCATCACCCTGCACAATCTGAACAGCCGCTATCGGCGGATATTCGGATCGGACGATCTCAGCGATGGGACTGTCGAAAGTGAACACAAACCAATCGCCGATGCCGCCCTTGCGCGGGATGCCGATCTGGCCTGCGCCCTGCTTCGGGGGCACATCGAACGCACGGGCGCAAAGCTGGTGGCGCGGATCGGCGATCACCTTCCTGCGGACACCCGGTAAGCCATGAAAACCCGCATCAACTTTGAAGCAAAATCTAAGGAATGATCAGTGACCAACCTTATCTACATCCTGAACGGCCCAAACCTGAACCTTCTTGGAAAACGCCAGCCCGAAATCTACGGACATGACACACTTGCCGATGTCGAGGCGAATTGTGCAGTTGTGGCCAAGGAATTCGGTCTGGAAGGGCGGCTTTTGCAGTCCAACCACGAAGGCCAGATCATCGACTGGATCCACGAAGCCCGCGAGAATGGTGCCGGCATCATCATCAACCCCGGTGCATTCACACATACCTCTGTGGCGATCTTTGACGCGTTGAACACCTTTGAAGGGCCCGTGCTGGAGGTTCATATTTCCAACGTGCACAAGCGCGAAAGCTTTCGTCACCATTCCTATGTCAGCCTGCGGGCCGAGGGCGTCATCGCCGGTTTTGGCGTCGAGGGCTACGCGCTGGCCATGCGCCGCATGGGTTCATTGGTCGGCAAATGAGCGCACCCGTTCGGATCGCCGTCGCGGGTGCCGGGATGATCGGGAAACGCCATATCGAGGCGATCAACGCGGCGCAGGGCGCGGTTCTGGCGTCCATCGTGGACCCGACGGATATGGGCCGCGACCATGCCGCCGCACTGGGCGCACCATATTTTCGGTCGCTTGCCGAGATGATCCAGTCTGGAACGGCGGATGGCGTCATTCTGGCGACACCCAATCAGGTGCATGTAAAAAACGGGCTTGAATGTGTGGCCGCCGGTTTGCCCACGCTGGTGGAAAAGCCTTTGGCAACCGATCTGGCCGGCGCGGAACGGCTGGTCGCATCCGCAAAATCGGCAGGCGTTCCGTTGCTGACCGGCCACCACCGGCGCCATAATCCGCTGATCCAGAAAGCGCAGCAGATCATCGCCAAGGGAGAGCTGGGCCGGATCACAACCGTGCAGGCGCAGACCTGGTTCATGAAGCCAGACGATTATTTCGAGGTGGACTGGCGTCGGAAAAAGGGAGCGGGGCCGGTTTATCTGAACCTGATCCACGACGTGGATCTGTTGCATTTTCTGTGCGGCGATGTGGTCAGCGTTCATGCGATGGACTCCAACGCGATCCGGGGCAACGAAGTCGAAGAGACAGCCGTTATTATCCTGCGCTTTGCCAACGGCGCATTGGGGACAGTCAATGTTTCCGACACGGTCGTCGCCCCATGGAGCTGGGAACTGACCGCGCGGGAAAACCCCGCCTATCCCGCAACAACGGAAGATTGCTATTGGATAGGGGGCACCGAGGCTTCGCTTGCCCTGCCCAATCTGGCGATGTGGAAAAACCCCGGCAAGCGAAGCTGGTGGGAGCCGATCAGTTCGACGAAGATGATCTTTGATTTCGAAGATCCGCTGATCCGTCAGATCCGCCAGTTCGCGGCTGTGATCCGTGGAGAGGAAAAACCGTTGGTGTCAGGCGAAGATGGCCTGAAGGCATTGCGGGTAATCGAAGCGGTCAAAACATCTGCCGCCACCGGAATGACGGTAAACATCGCATAGGGTGCGGCGGTCATGGTGCATGCCGCACCATGGACAATCTGGAATGACCGGCACCGGTCTTGAATGAGAGAGTGAAAATGGAACTTCCCAAGAATACGTTTAAAGCCGCGATCAAGGCGGGCAAGCAACAGATCGGCCTTTGGTGCTCGATCAACGATAGCACCATCGCGGAAATGCTGGCGGCGTGCGGCTATGACTGGGTGATGTTCGACACCGAACATGCAGCGATTGACGCGATCAGTATCGTGCCCCTGCTTCAGGCTGTTGCACCTTACCCCGTGTCGCCGATTGTACGGCCCGGATCGCTGAACCCCGTCGAAATCAAAAAGCTTCTGGACAACGGCGCCCAGACGCTTCTGATCCCCTATGTGCAAAACGCCGACGAAGCACGCCTTGCCGTTTCATCGGTCACCTATGGGCCCGACGGCATCCGCGGCGTTGCCGGCATCACCCGCGCCAGCCGTTTTGCGCAGATTCCCGATTATCATAAACGCGCCCGCGAAGAAATTTGCCTGCTGTTGCAAGTTGAAACAGCCGAGGCCCTGAACGAGATCGAGGCGATTGCCGCCGTTCCCGGCGTCGACGGCATATTCGTCGGCCCTGCAGATCTGGCCGCCAGCATGGGCCATCCGGGCAACCCGGATCATCCGGATGTAAAGGCTGCGGTTCTGGATGCCATCCGCCGTATCCGCGCGGCGGGTTTGCCTGCAGGCGTTCTGACACTTGACCCCGCCTTCCTGCCCGAGGCGATCGCAGCGGGCAGCCTGTTCACCGCCGTCGATGTCGATTCGGCTATTTTGTTGCGCGGTGCCTTGGCGCAGGCCGCAAAATGGAAGGCCCACACCGCATGAATATCGGGGAAATGCGGTCTATTCTGGCACCAAGCGGTGTGCTGCGTGTCGCGATCAATCTGGGCAACAAGGCGCTTGTTCAAGAGACGGATGGCACAGTGGGCGGCGTTTCCCCGACACTGGCGGTCGGGTTGGCAAACCACCTTGATCTGCCGATCGAATTCATCACGTTTCGTGGCGCTGGCAAGGTTGTCGATGCCGGAAAAGACGACATCTGGGATCTGGCCTTTCTGGCGATTGACCCTGCCCGGATGGACGTTGTGACCTTCACCAAGCCCTATGTTTTGATCGAAAGCACATTCGCCGTTCGAAAGGACGGGCCCGTCAGCAGCCTGGCTGATGCGGACCAGCCCGGTCGCACCATATTGGTGGGCAAAGGATCGGCCTACGACCTGTATCTGACGAAAACCGCAAGGCACGCGACGATCCTAAGGGCTGAAAATCCGGGCGCGTCCTTTCAACGGTTTCTGCAGGGCGAGGCGGATAGCGTTGCGGGCGTACGTCAAAGCCTGGAGTCGGCTTTTGCGTCACATCCCGGCATCACGATATTTAACGACAGCATCGGGACCATAGAACAGGCCATGGCTGTTCCTGTGGCAAAGGCGGGTGTTATCGGGCAGATAAACGCCTTTCTTGACGCCGCGATCAACGACGGGACGGTGCGTGCTGCGTTGGATGCGTCGGGCAAGGCAAACCTGATGGTCGCCCCCCGAGGCTGACGCAGCCACGCGACCGCGCCGCGTTTGGATTGCGTCACGCAACAATCTCGCCAGCGCCGTAGCCATTATAGTGATAGCTTTTTACCTTTGTTTCATCACGGTTCAGCACGACTATGATCGGGGTGCCCCTGCGGGCACTGTCAACCAGATCGGCATGGCCATGACGCACATCGCCCACGCTCGTCGTCACATAGCCGACGCATTGAACAATCACGTCGGCACGTCGGGCAATGTAACGCGCATCGACGATCGGAATAACAGGCGAGGTATCGACAATGACAATGTCCATTCCGTTGCAGGCGTCTTGCAGAATGTCGTCAAAGCGTTCGGAATCCAGCAGGCAATCCGTCGGCATATCGCTGCGCTCGCCACCCAGCACGACCTGCGCATCGGACAGGGGATCACCGATGTAATGAACCGGACCACCGGCCTGTTCCTTGAGGTGGTCAAGCAGCCCCGTTTGCCGTGGCAGCCCAAGATGATTGTGCAAACTCGGTTTTCGAAGATCCGCATCAATCAACAGGGTGCGCCTGCCCGCCATGGCATAGGTTCGCGCCAGGGCAAGGGCGATGGTCGTCTTACCCTCGCCCGGTATGCTTGACGAAACCATGATCACCGTGCAGGGGCCCTTGGCGTTGTGCATCTCGCCGTCGATCCTTGACCTGACCCGCCGCAGGCTTTCCGAAAAGACGCATAGGGGCGCATTCACGACCCTGTCCGCAACAGAAAGCATACCCCGCTTTTCCCGCAGTGCAGGAACCGATGCAGGCACGGTTCCGGGCACAATATTCGCCAATTGAAGGGTCGAGGTGACGCCGCCGAAATAATATTCGTTTGCAAACGCCAGCCCGACCCCGAAGCCAAGCGAAACGATCACGGCCATCCCCAGAATAGCCCCTGCCTTGGGGAAACTCGGGTCAGCGGGGGCCAGAGCACGGGACACGATGCGGCCGTCGGCAACCTGCACCAACGCCTGACTTTCTACGTCGCGAAGACGGGACAACAGCATGCTATACTGGCGCTGGGCAACATCCGCCTCCTGTTGCAGGGCGTAAATCTGGGCGACTGTGGCCGAAGACAAACTTCCCCCCAACACGGCCTGCCGGATTTGCGCGCGATAGTCGCCCGCCTCGTTCGTCAGCAGGCGAACATCGTCTTCCAACGCGCCGATCGCCACGGTTGCATAGCCCGAAATACTGTCGCCGATATCGGCAAGACGGGCACGCAGGTCGATGTCATCAGGGGTGCCCGCAACCGAAGCGCCCAGCCTGACTTCCAACTGAAACCGTTGCTGCGCCAGTTCGGCCAATGCGTCATCCCCCAGCGATTGCACCAAAGACGCAACGTCATCGCGGGCCATTGCGCGCTGTGCATTCGCCGCCGTGCTTTCGGCGGTCTGGCGGGCCTTGTTTGCCCAGGACAGTTGCTCGCGCAGATCAACCAGATCGGAACTTCCTGTTTCAAGCTGCAATCGGGTCAGATTGGCGTCGATATAGGTGTCCAGCGTATTTTCGGATGCGGCCAGTTCGCTGCGCGACCGCTCAATCTGATCCCGAAGCAGTTGACCGGCAACAAGGGAGGCATCAATCTTGGACTGGACCTGAAGATCAATGTAAGTTTGCGCAAGCGTATTGGCCAGCTCTGCCGCGCGATCCGGCAGGCGCGAGGAAACCGAAACCGCCAAAATATAGGTCAGGCCGCGCCTGCGGATCGTGGTTGCCTTGTCAAACCTGTCCAATGTCTGGCGCACCAGCATTGCGCCATCGCGGTCTTCCGGCCCCCACCCCCCTATCGCATGCATCAGCTTTTCGCCCAACCCAAGCTGTGGCCCGAATTCGGGGTCACGCATCAGATCAAGCTTTTCGGCCGTTGCCAGCGCCACGGTATCGGATCTCAGAATCTCGACTTCGCTTTCGACGCGGGCATTCTCGACAGAGCTTTGCGCAGAATACTGATCGTCGGCGCGCAGCAGGTTCTTTTGCGAAGGATCGGCAAACAACAGCGCCGTCGCAGTATAAATCGGCGGCACAACAGAGACGTAAATCAGTGCCCCCCCCACGCCCAGAACCACCGACAAAGCGATCAGTCGCGCCTGACGCCGCACCAGTGAAGCGGCCTCATACACGGTGGGAAAGGTGTTCGGAAGTTGGTCCATAAAAGCCCTCTGATACTAGACAACGTGGTTTTTTGGATGCCCTGGAACACCCGTCGGCTGCTGTGCTGGCAGGCGCGATAGACCAAGGGCGATCAGGGTCAGGAACAGGAAAACATTCGCCTCTATCTCAAGGCTGAAATCGACCATGGAATGCAACGCCGTCAAGGCGATCACCCCCATCGCGGCGACAATCTGGCCCTTGCCAGTCTCTGACCTTTGCACCGCTCGACGCAGGCGGACGGCAACACAGACCAACACAATGACCGGCAGCGACCCGAAAAGGATCCCCATCTCGACCCAAAGCGTCAGATAGCTGGAATGCGCGTAATCCCAGATCACGTCGCCGGGCAGGGATCGCTGGTGGAACAGCTCGAACGCGGGCGCAAACGCATCCAGCCCGTATCCCGACAGGGGCCGCTCGCGGATCATTGCGACAACCTGACGATACAGGTCCAATCGCGTTTCACTGTCCTTCATAATAAAGATGGATCGCCCCAGAACGCTGGTCCAGGTGCGGGTTGCCATCAAGGTCAGAACCACCAGCACCGCAATACCTGCCCGCCACATCGCCGGGCGTTTTCCGCGCAGGGCCACGACACAACCAAGGGCCGCGAATAGGCTGGCGGCGATGCCCATCCGCGATTGCGTTGCCAGTAACGCCAAAAGCATCGCCAACAGACACAACCACTGCACCAGAATCCCGACGGTTTCGGCACGCAAAAGCCGCACATCCCCGCCGCGTTTTTCCCGTGCAGACCAGCCATGATCGAAGGTGGTGCAAACACCAAGGACAAGCCCCATTCCCATGAACGTCGCAAAGGAATTGCGGTTGATAAATGTGCCCGTCGCCGACCCCAGATATGCGGTCTTGGGCCCCCAAAAGAACCCCTCGCCCAAAACGGTCAGGGACAACAAGGCCCAAAACCCGTGCGCCGTTAGCCCGGCAAACAGCCACCATGACATCCACCTGACGCGCGATGCGTTCCCCGCCACCTCTATCACCAGCACAAAAAGCGCCACGTAGGAAAACTGACGCAAAGCGCCAAGCAGGCTGGCCGTCGGCACAAGGCTGATCGTTTCCGGGAAAAGCCCGGCTGGCAAAGGCAGACGCACCCAGTCCGGTGGAAGAAACCACGCCACGGCAAGGGTTTGGAACAGCGCCGCGACGGGTATCAAAAGCGCTGGCAAAAGGACGTTGTAATGCCGTGCAATCTGCATCGGGCGTGATGGCGCGAGCCACAGCATCGCCACCACATAGCCCGTCAGAACCATGCCCAGAACTGGCGCGAACACCATCCAGACAATCGGCCTGTTCGACCCCATCGGTATCGGGGCAATCAGCACAATGGCAATCAGGACAACGGCAATCACATCATGAACCCTGCCAACGACAGCCACGCGGGAATGGGCGTTGGCCGTCATGTCTTTGCCTTGCGCGCCTGCGCCAGATCTTTGACGCTATCGACAAACCGCCGTTTCAGGGCAGGGGTCTGCCGTTCAACCACTTGCAGGATCAGGTCGCGCGCCGCAGATGTGCGAAGATATGTTTCCGCAATATATCCGGCGGTGCCGTCAGCCACCAAAAGTAGCGAAATATCCGATGCAAGGTGCGCCTTGTTTTCCGCCGACAAGGCCGCCCGCGCCGATAGGGCTAGATCCATACGCCGCGCCGCCAGCCAGCCTTCATTCGGCGCAGTAATCCATGCGCGGTCCAGCGCCTTCTGGAACCCGCCAACGGCGCCCGATTGAAAAAGGGACACTGCCACCGCATAATGCGCGACGGCAAGGGTCGGGCTGTCGGCCAGCACCGCGCGGGCAAGCCGAAGGCAATCATCGGCAAGATCCCGGCGGATTGCTGTGGGATAGACCAGAACACGCAGCGACGTCTGACTGTTCGCGCATCGTGACATCCGGGAATAGATGGATCGAACCGACAATGCCTTTCCATCCACCGGAGGCGTCTCCGCAACATCAAGGTGATGCGGCGTAACCAAGGTTTTATATTCGGCCCAGCCCGCTTTGCCCGAAACCCCTGCCAAAACAGATGCACAGACAAGTATCGCGGCTTTTGTGCATTGGTTGCGAATTGGAAAACCCCGCCATGAAAAATACAATTGTTCCGGGCCGACCTGCGCCGACACCCACAGGATTTTCACAGCAACTTTAACAAAATCTTAATTACTATAAAGCCACCTTAAGTTGTGTGAAGAAAATTGAAAACGTTGCAGCCTGTTTGTTCACTTTGCACAGGCAGCACAGCGTCCGGGAGCGTCAGATGAGAAACATTTTTGCGCCGATCACCCTGGCCGTAGGCCTTTCAGGTATCGCCGCCGGCCCTTCTTTTGCTCAAACTGCAAGGTTTGACATCAGCGAACTGGAAGCAGGCTGTGCCGGTGCCGCAAGCGAGTGCCAAGCGGTCATTGTCCGCATGATTCAGCAGTTGCAGGCCGATGCATTGGCGCCAGAGCAGTTGAACACCCGGCTTGGCATGCTGGCGTCCGGCATTATCACCGCAGCGCAGACATCACCGGGAACATCTGCCGTGCAACGGCTGGCCGGGGCCCTTAGGGCCGTTGCCGCCGCCTCGACCGACGCCGCGCAAACGGCTTCTATCCGCAGCGTGGCGCAAGAGGTCGCGCGCGGCAACGCCAGCCGGATCGACATTATCACCGCCTTTAGCGCCAGTCCGGCCTAGGCGGCGACACCAATGGCCCGAGATACAATCACGCCGGACACTCGGTCACGCCCATATGGATCAGTTCCAGACCCGAAATCGCGAAGAAACCGACAGTTACAGTTCTGCCTGTTTGCAAATACCACCGCCGCAAAGGTTCAGGGTAATAAGTGGCGATCAGCCGCGACCAGTGTTCAAAATCGGCCGTGGGTAATGCAATTCCATAGCTGCCAGAGCTTGGCCCGTGAAACCCGAATTGCGCGTCCGGTGCGACACAGGTTCGATCCAACCCCAGATACAGGGTGCATGCAGACACGCAATACCCCGCCCGGATTTCAACAACCTGCCGCGATGCCCGAAGGCGCTCGATCTGCTGCATTCTGTCCAGAACATTGCCGCCGCGGTCGTCTACAACCACGATCCTGCCAAGGCGATCAACGGCCTGTGCTGGCCCAGCCAGAAATACCGCCGCAAAAAGCGTGGCGGCCAGTCTTGTCCTTGCAGATCCGCGTAAATCGCGCGGAACCGCACCGAAAACCCGGTGACGTTGCATGACTATTCCCCAAATTGACGTTCCAACCAATGGCTGGATAAACGGCAAGCCCACCTCACCCTTTAGATTGATGACACCGCAAACCGGTAAAAGAATACTTGCCGACGGGTGCGCATTCTTCGGTGGATTTAACTGGAACTTTACGAAAATCGTGAGGGCACTGGATGTCAGGTAAAAGAAACGCCGCCAAAGCGCCAAAGCCCCCGATCTATGCCGTGCTGATGACGCTTTATGAAAAGGATAACCCGGCCCATTTCGAGATCGCGGTCGCGTCGATCGAGGCACAGGACACTGCTACAGCCGCCATCCGCATTTATCTATGTATCGACGGGCCGTTGCGGCCCTATCAAGACGACTGGATATCCGCGAACAAGGTGCGGTTTTTCAGGATTCTGCGCAATCCGAAAAACCTTGGCCTTGCCGCATCACTGAACATCCTTATCGAAAGCCTGGGGAACGAAACCCTTGTTTTCCGCATGGATAGTGACGATTTCTCCCTTCCTGACAGGTTCCGAAAACAGGCCGAATTCCTTGAAAACCATCCCGATGTTGCCTTGGTCGGGTGTCAGGCGCACGATATGGACGCAAATGGTAACTGCACCGGAACCCGCATTTTTGCAACGAACCCCGATGCGGTTGCCGACCTTTTGTACCGGATGACGCCCGTGCTGCATCCAACGTTCTGCATGCGTCGCCGCATTCTGCGCGACCCGGTCATCCGCTATCCGAAGGCCTATCTGACAGAGGATCTGGCCTTTCTGATCACCTTGGTCCGGCAAGGCCACGCAATCGCCAACCATCCCGAGATCCTGTTCCATTGGCGGACAGGGCCACATTTCTTTGCGCGGCGCAGTTCTGTTCGCCGTGGCCTTGTTGAATTGCTTTGGTTCACGCGGGCGCTTTGGCTTCGAAAAGGGGTCTTCACGCCGCACTACATTTTCCCCCTTATGCGGTTCGGGCTTCGCTGTATTCCGAACGCGGCAATGCGCCTGATCTATCGATCGGGGTTACGAGAGATTGTGATGCGCAGCGCAGACATTGACCCTTCAAACGCCGATGCCCTTCGTGAATAGCGCCAGTCACGTTCAGGCAAAAGACCCCGGTCTTCTGCTTTGTTTCCTTTGTGGGCTGTTCATTCTGACCGTTCCCTTCAGCGGGATTGTCAAAGCTGGTTTCTTTGGAAATTTCGACACTAATCTGGCGCTTATTCCCCTTTTTCTTGCCCTTCCCGCACTGGGCATATCGGGCAGGCTTAGCCATGCCTTGACCTGTGGCAGCACCCCCGCGCAATATCTTCGATGGGTGTTGGGGTTTTTTGTTCTATGCGCGCTGCTGACCGCCCTGAACGGTGTACGGCTTAGTGCGCAAGGCCTGTCCGCCTATGGCCTAGATCCGCTCTCGAAGTCATTGGTCACCATGATCGCCCCCCTGTTTATCGCAACGCTGGTGCTGGTGTCTTTCACAATAGGCACAGCCCTGCCGACGCGGGTTTTTCAGCGGCTGATCGAAGCCTGCTTTGCCCTTTTCATCGGCTACACGATCCTTCAGCTTTGCTCTGCCCTTGCGCCCAACCCGGTCTATGACGCCTTGCGCGGTTTCTTCGAGGGCGCGCGCGGGATCACGACACAGGCCTATTCGGTTCAGTTCCAGCGCCTGAACGGCCCAACCATGGAACCTGCGGAACTGGCAAAGACAGTTCTGTTGTTTTTCATTCCGTGGCTGGTCTTTCCCGCCTATGGGCCGCCCCGCACCCTGCGCCTTGTTCTGGCAATTCTGATCGTAATCGCATCTGCATCCCTGATCGGGATTTTGTCTCTGTCGCTTGTCTTCGCGCATCTTCTGTTCGCCAACGGCTCTGCACGGCGCACACGGACGTCAGTGTTTCTGGCGGCCTTTGTCATGGTTGTGACCCTGCCGCTGTATCAGGATCTGATATTTGGCAGGATGGCCGAACGGTTTGGGTCCGGCACAATCGACGAATCCGCATTGATCCGCTATTCCTACAACAAGGTTGCCCTGTCCCTCGTCCTGCAAAACCCGTTTGTCGGTCTGGGCTGGTCCAACGAGATCTTCTTTTTCCCGGACCGGATCGGCGACATCGCTGGCCTGTATGAGGTGCAACAGGACATCGCGACCGGAAACGCACTGACCGCCAAAAGCCTGGTTCTAAGACTGATGATGTATTCGGGGCTGCCGGGCTTTCTGACCCTTATCGCGGCGACCTTTGCAATGCTTCGCATGCCCGCGCAGGCATACTCGTACGACGTCAGGCGCTTGCGACTGGTGTTTCTGACGTTAGCGGTTTCGGGCACACTGGATGGCGGAATCCTCACGTCTTTCTACCTGTGGGCCGGACCGGCGCTGTGCCTTGGTGTTGCGTCAAAACAGGCGCTTCAGGCAAAGGCCGGCATGCGGGAACCAACCCAAGCGCGGCACCCGATTTTACAGGCCATCCAATAAAACCGGATCGCGCCTTGCCCGCCAAACCGCGTCTTGTCCTTGGCGCAGCCTACATGCTTGCCCTAAGGGCGGGATCAGCCGTCGCAAGTTATCTGAGCATTGTTCTGCTCGGGCGCTGGATGGCCCCGTATGACTACGGTCAATTCGCAGCGACCCTGTCGGCTCTTGCCCTGCTCACATCAGTTTTATCGCTTGGAATGCCCATGACCATCCTTCGGTTTCTGGGAGAGTATTCTGCCCGAAAAGACTTTCTTCTTGCCCGTGGGTTAATCTCTGCCGGGCTACGGCTTTCTTGGGGTGGCGGCACGGTCTTTGCTGTGGCGGGCGGAATTTCGATCAGCCTTGCCTATTGGATCAACACCCCGGGCGCCGACCCGGGTGCGGCGCTTTTGGGGCTCTTTCTGCTTCCGCCAGCAATCGCGATAGATGTGCAGGGCGCGGTTCTGCGGTCGCGGGGCGACATGTTCTGGGCCATTACCCCCAGAGACCTGATCTGGCGTATCGTTCTGATCGGATTGGGCTGGTGGGTGGCGCAGGCCTATGGCCCCGGTGCCCAGTTCATACCGCTTGTCATTGCGGCAACCCTTGCCCTTTGGGTTCTGGCGCTGGGGCAACTTCTGCTGCTGTCAAATCGCAGCCCCCTGCCCGTCACAAAGGCGAAACCGCAAAAAGACCTGCGGCTTTGGGCCAGTGTTGCCTGGCCAATCTGGATGACAAATATCGCCGGTATCGCCAGTGCCAATCTTGATACAATCTGCGTGGCCCTTCTGATGCCCGTCGAAATTACCGGCCTCTATTTCGCGGCCTCCCGCACAGCGGCGCTGCCGTCTTTTTCCCTGAATGCGGTGAACCTGATGATCGGCCCAATGATTCCGCGTGCCAATTACGCCCGGGACAGGGTCACGCTTCAGCGGCTGTTGGGCTTTGGCGCCGTTATGGCATTCGTGCCTGCGGTGCTGGCTGTTCTGGCCTGCGTGCTTTACGGCGCGCAAATCCTGAGCCTGTTCGGCAAGGGTTTTGCAGCGATGAGAACAGAGCTGATCCTGCTGTCCCTTGCCCAGATGATCAACGCTGCGACAGGCAGCGCAGAGCTCTTGCTCAACATGACCGGTCATCAACGCCAAAGCGCGCGCATCGCGGGACTGTCTATCGCGGTGGGTTGCCTGACTGTCCCCCCCGCCGTCTTGGCCTTTGGAACACTGGGCGCGGCCAGCGTCATTTGCGGCATTGTGACGACGGTCAACATCTGCCTTTGGCGATCGGCACTACGCCATACTGGCTATGATACCTCGATCATTCCCCTTCTCAAATCGGGCGCAAAACCATGACACTCATCCGCGGTATCGTCGCGCACGCCGGCCTGAATCCCTACCGCACACGCAGGCTGTCTGTGCGATCACTGATCGGTCTTACCCGATACGCTGTCGCCTCGGCACAGATGTTGGCGGTCCTGTCCGTACCGGGATATGCGGGTTTTATCCGCCGGAACATGCCCCGCCCGGTGGATATGATGGTCATCGGGGCGCAGAAATCCGGCACCACTTGGGTCCACGCGCAATTCCAGACAAACCGGCTGGCCGTTGTAAGCGACATCAAGGAATGCCACCACTTTGACCGTGGCAGACTGGGCAGCCTCCGTCACTATCTGCGGCAGTTCGGCGACCTTGCAGACGACAGGCCCATCATAGAGGTGGCACCCGACTATGGCCCGTTGTCGAAATGGCGGATCAAGGCCATTCAGCGCCTGTTCCCCGAACTGCGGCTGGCGTTCATTGCCCGCAATCCGGTGACACGGGCATGGTCGGGAACACGGATGGAAACGTCATTCGATCGTGGCATGCCCGTTGATGCGGTGCCGCAACGCGACCTGCTGGATCACCTCGGCCTTCCCAGATCGCTGCGCTATGCGGATTATGCCAAATGCCTGCAGGGCTGGGTGGATATATTCGGCTCGGACCGGTTGCGCATCTTTCCGTTCGAAATGATAGAAGGCGCGCCATCCGAATTGATCGCCGATCTGGTCGCGCACGCGTCCCGGAAAACGACACATCAACAACAGCCCCAGCAGACAGGCGGAGCAGTTTTCAATGGCAATGCCGCCAACATGCACGATGCCATCCGCCAGAAACTGCGCCGCGACTACCTGCCCTATGTGCCGTCATTCACGGCATTCGCCGCACCCATTGATGCAAGGTTCGCTTGGTCACAAATTGCACAAGACTGGACATCGGACGCTTTGGCACCGCAAGATCAACCGGAACAAAACCGTCACGCTTTGGTCGTCTGCGGTTTTTGCCCGAACCCCGATGCCAATTCCTCTGGCCAGAAGCTCGCATTTCGCCGGATCGAAGAGATTGCCGCGCGATTTGCAAGGGTCGACGTGGTCTATTTTGTCAATCGCCTTGACCGGCTTGACCACAAAAACGCCGGACCCCATTGGCCGGAAAATATCGGTACCGTCACCGCAATCAATCTGACATGGCGGCACAGAATGGCGGGAGTGATGGCCCATCCCCGCCTACCGGTGTTTGCCGCATCCCGTCGTTGCGCCGGACGAAAGGTGATCGAACGCCACCTGTCCAACCCCCGTTACAGCGACTTTTTTGCGGACTTTTCGCAGGGCCTTGCGGCAATTCCATCGCGGTCCTTTGGATTGTTCAACTTTCGCCAACACGACATCGTATCGCGGCTGTATGATCGCAAGGCACAGCACGCCACAGGCCTGCGGCGTGCGATCAACCGGATCGAATCGGCCCGGTCCCGCAGATGGGAAACGAAAGCATGGGCTGGCGCATTGCGGATTGAGACTCTGTCGGTCGATGACGCCGCGTTCATTCAACAGACATGTCCCGCCGCAGAAATCAATGCTCAGGCGGCACAGGGCACTATTACGGTTCCAGCGCACCTCAGGACATGTGCCACAATCATTCCCGGCAGATTGATCTTTTGGGGCAACCTGTCGCGCGCTGAAAATATCGATGCCGCAGTCCGCATGGCACGCGATCTTCTGCCCGAAATCCGCAAGACAATCCCCGTTGCCCATCTCTGGATTGTGGGGGCCCATCCAGCCAAAGACGTCATCGCGCTGGAAGGTGACGCCGTGCATGTGACCGGCTTTGTCGACAATCCGGTCAACGCCTTTTGCGCCGCTGCGGCGGCTGTTGTGCCGCTTCGGTTCGGGTCAGGCGTCAAGATCAAGGTGATTGAAACATTGGACGCAGGCATTCCGACCATCACATCAGAGGTTGGCTCTGAAGGAATAGCCGAAAATAAACTTCTGATCAGCACGCGCACTGACGAACAGTTTATTGCCGAAACCTGCAAGGTTTTGTTGCGGACTTTGCCGATGTAGCGCGCAACAGGAAACCGGGAATGCGACTGCAAACAGATTACCCGTTTGCAGCCGCACCCCTTGGATCAGACCAGGGCTCCTGACGGATACAGCGCAATGGATCGGATGCCGTCGCTGTCAAGGGCCGGTACCCAAGGCGCGTTGATCTGTACGGCAAAGCCATCCGCGAACGACCCATCAAAGCGGGTAATCCGGACATCAAAGGCACCATTTGGCGGTGACAGTTCCAGAACATCAGCGGCTCGCGTCGCAGCCGTCCCCGCAGTCGGAATAAGGCGGGTCGCCTTTGTCCCAACTTCGATCTGGGCACCCAGAACAACAAGTGTTTCCCCGAGAACCACACTGTCGGGTCCGATCCCAAGGCTGAGAGTGCCACTAAAGGACGGCGTGAACACAAACGCCAATCGTGTGGTCACGCCATCGGGCTGCAACACCCGCGACAGGTTCGAAACACCGCCCGCAGCGCTGGCTTCAGCCGTCATGCCGCTGACAGCACCCGCAATATGCGTTTCGGTCGACCCCACGTTATCCCGCAGAATAATCCGCGCCCTGCCAGAGCTACCCGCCCTGAGCCAGACCGTTATGGCAAGCGGACTGCCACTGCTACAGGGTGGTTTGTTCGAGTGAAGCAGCCTGTTCCACGCCGCGCCGTTGCCAACCACAGAGACACCCGGAAAGACCCCCATTGCCGCCAACGCAAGACCGGTCGCCGCCGCACCGGACGCGGTCCAACCCCCGGATACCCCTGCGACAGAATTCACCAGCAGGTTTGTGCTGGCGGCCTCAAGAATGGCGAAACGTCGCCCCTGTGACCAACCAAATCGCAGCGTATCAGGGGCGGCAATATCAAGGGTGCCCTGCTGCGACAGAAACGAGGCCGGCGACGCGCGGGACACCGAAAACGGGCGGTCATATTGACCGCTTTCAAAATCCCAAAGCGCCACAGGCACCAGCCCCGACGGCACGATATTGTCGACCTGTCTTGCCCTGTTCGATATAAATCGGACTGCGGTTTTCATCACCAACCCACCATGATGCCCGATGCCGTGGTGCCCGTCGCAAAGACGCGCGCAACTTCCATCAGATGCCATCCGGTGGCCATCTCGGGTGTGGTCAGGGTTTCGCCGCCGTTGGTCGTGATCCGCAACGTGCCCGCGACCGCAACATAAACCCAGTGCGCAACATGAGGCAGGTCCTGCGCATCATCAGGGGTTACGTTCTGCAAGTGCATCGGCCCACCAGGAAGCGTGCGCGCGTGTTTCTTGAAGGCATCAAGTGCTGGCATATTCAGATCCTTTTTGTCGAATGCTCAACCAGAGCGGATAGGCGCTAGGACTAGAAAGAAATCCTTAAGGCTTTTGAAACCGAACGTGCGCCGCTTTGGAGCCCGCCTTTGTCAGGGCTGCTGGCAGTATTGATCTGGGCTGACATTCAAACCTGCCCAATGTATGGGTTTGGGACAGGACAAAAAACGCAGTTCCAAAGGACTATATAAAATGCGGATCATGGTCGTAGGTGCAGGGTCGATCGGCAAGCGGCACCATGAAAACCTGACGTCGCTTGGCGTTGACAGCGTCCTTTGCCCCTACCGCGACTTTGCGTCGGGCGCGGGTAAAAAGACGTTGGAAAGCGGAGAATTTGACGCAATGGTCATCGCCACCGCAACGCAAATCCGGATGGAGCTTGTCGCATGCTGCGCCCGTCTTGGTCTGCCGTTCTATGTTGAAAAGCCGCTGGCCTATGACGCTGATGCACTTAGCAAAATTCTGACCTGCGCCCAGCCCGTTGCAGAGCGGTCCATGGTCGGTTTCATGATGCGGTATCACCCCGCATTCCGGTCGCTGGCACAAATGGACCTGTCCGATATTTACAGCTTTTCGTTCGTGATAGGGCATGACGTCCGTCAGTGGCGGCAGAACTGGCGCTTTTCCGAAAGCTATGCCGCCAAGCCCGAAGGCGGCGGCGTTCTTTTGGACCTGTGCCATGAACTGGATATGGCGACGACCCTGTTCCACGGCGCCACGATCACCGCCACCAATAGCCTTGGCCATGCCGCCTATCCCGGCGTCGATTTCGCCACCCGCATTTCGCTATGTGGCGGGGCCAACCGATCCGGCGTGACCGGTAACGTCGAGATGGACTACCTCTCGCCCGTCAGCACCCGCAGCGCCACCCTTCGCGGTCTAGGCAAGGTGATCCAGTTCGATTTCATCCGCGGCAGCTATAGCGTCGATGACGGAAAGGGCCCGACCCACCTGTCCCTTCCGCACAACCGGAACGACATGTTTCTGGCCGCAATGCGCGATTTCCTCGCGCTTGTCGCGGGCACGCCAACGTCCAAAGTAGAGCATTTGCCAAGGCTCGATCTTGCCGCAAAGTCTTGCGCGATCATTGCATCTGCTTGGGAGGGGCGCAAATTTCAGGGCAACATAACAGGAGAGTTCGCATGATCATCGGCCATATCGGCGCACGCAAGGGGTCCAAGGGCGTCCCGCGCAAGAATTTTCGCATGATCTGCGGCAAACCGATGATTGACTGGTCCCTTGACCAGTTGTTCGAAAGCGCCGAGGTCGACGCCGTGGTTGTATCCACTGACGACGAAGAAATCTATGAACACGCCATCGCCAAAGGTGCGTTGGAAATTGGCCTGCGCCCCGATCATCTGGCAACGGACTCGGCCGGAAAGTGGGGCGTCTGGCAACATGCCCTTGCCGCATCCGAGGCTTTGACAGGCTCCGCAACCGCGTTTCTCGACCTCGACTGCACCTCGCCACTTCGCCTGCCCGAAGACATCACAAACGCATTGGCGCTGTTTCGGTCGGATCGGCCCGATATGGTCATGTCCTGCTGCGAAGCCCGCAAGAATCCGTACTTCAATCTGGTAGAGCCCGACGCAACCGGCGCCCTGCACGTCTCGAAACCCTTGCCAGGCGGTGTCGTCGCGCGCCAACAGGCACCGGTTGTTTACGAACACGCCGCCTCTACCTATGTCGTCGCCCCCGACTATCTGCGGCGCGCCAACGCCTTGTTCGAGGGGCGCGTGATCCCCTATCTTATGCCCGCCGAACGCTGCGTCGATATCGACAGCCCCTTTGATTTCCAGCTGGTGGAATTCCTGCTGACCAACCGCCTGAAGGAACAAGCCCATGGATAAACAACTGACCGGACGCACAATTTTCATCACCGGATCGGGTGGTGTTCTTGGGTCCACCTATGTCCGGCGCATGTTGGACGCGGGCGCGCGCGTCGTCGCATCCGACCTTCAGGGGCACCGCGCCGACGCACTAAAGGCGACGCACGACGGCAATGACAATTTCCGCTTCTACGATCTGGATGTTGGCGACGAAACCGCCGTCGAAGGCATATTCAAACGCATCATCGGCGACGGCTGGGAACCGAACGTGGTTCTGAACAACGCCGCGATCACCGGCGAAATGCTGATGGGGGCCGGCAAGCCTTTTCCGGATTTCGCCAACACCTCGGTCAGCGACTGGGAGCGGACGATGCGCACAAACCTGACAGGCGCCTTCATGATCGCCCGCCAGATGGACCGCGATATTGTGGGCCGCTATCCGGCAACGCTGATCAATGTCGCCTCGATGTATGCCCTGAACGGCCCACACCACCAGATATACGAAGACATGCCGTTCAAATCCTTCTCTGCCTATTCCACCACCAAAGCAGGCATTCACGGGCTGACCCTGTGGCTGGCCGGCTATTGGGCAAAGCGGCAGGCCACGGTGAACACAATCGCGCCGGGGGCCGTGTTCAACAATCACTCGGAAGAATTTCAGCGCCGTGTCTCCGAACTTATCATGGCGGGACGGATGGCCAAACCCGACGAGATCGCAGACGCGATGCTGTTTCTCTGCTCTGCCCAATCGGGGTATATGACCGGCCAACTCGTCAACGTCGACGGCGGCTTTAGCGGCTGGTAGACGCCAGCAATTCCGGTATCGCCGCCAATGTCCGCGCCACACCGCCGGAATGCGCCTTGAAAAACGCATTTATAGCGTTGGCCGGCACAGGTTCTTCGCGGATCAATGCCTCAATCAACGCCGCTGGCGTCTGCACCTGCAAGCACACGCCAGCGGCAATCGCATCCATCGCGGGATATTCGATCGTCCATATCTGCGGCCCGACAATAACAGGCTTTTTCAACGCCAAAGGCTCGATCACATTATGTGCGCCTTTGGCGTTGAACCCACCGCCCACAATCGCCCGATCCGCCAGTTCAAGGTAGAAATACATCTCTCCCATACTGTCACCAAGGATCACGTCGGGGTTCTGCGGGTCCGCTTTCAGCGCCAACGCCTCATCGAAAACCTCGGACCGCTTCTCCAAACGCAGACCTGCCTTCACGATCATCTGCCCGACCTCGTCGAACCGCTCTGGCGCACGCGGCACGTAAATGAACAACGGCGCATCCGCACCTTTCGCGGCAATCGTCGCACGGATGGCGTCGATATAGGTTTCGTCCTCGCCCTCAACAGCGCTGGCAATCGTGACTACCGACCGACCACCGGCAATCCCACGGCGGGCCGCACGCGCCGCCGCCAAATGCAAAGGCGGCACAGCTTGGTCAAAGCGCAGCTCGCCCGTGACAGCAATGTTCCTCACCCCGACAGAGGCGAACAACCGGCGCTGCGCCTCGGACTTGACCAGCGCACCGGCAAAGCCCTGCATCAACTCAGCGCGAAACGGTGCGCGTTCCTGATCGCGTGCAAAACTTTTTGCGGGATACTGCGCATTGCACATGAACAGCGGCACGCCACTCGCCCGCGCCGCCATAATCATTTGCGGCCAGATCTCGATCTCCATGACCAGCCCATATTTCGGCGTGAAGGCACGAAAAAACCGGCGGAACGCAAAGCCGAACTCAAACGGCACCCAGACTGCACGAAACCTGCCCCCGGCCAGATCTGCCGCGAACACCCGCTCTGCCTCGCGGCGTCCGGCTGGCGTGAAATGCGTGGTCACAACCCGCTCTCCGCGGTTCAGCATTGCACGGATCAAAGGTGTCGCTGACCGCATCTCGCCCAGCGAAACCGCATGCACCCAAACCGCATCTTTCAGCCCGTCCACATATCTGCCGAACCGCTCGCCCAGATGCGCGCCATAAACCGGATCGCGCCGTGCCCGCCGGCGCAAATACAACAACACAAGCGGCAAACAGACCCACCACAACAGCGCATATGCAAAAAGCACAAACCGAAGCCTGATGGACGGGAACCGCTTACGCATCTTGTGCCTCGGTGTCGGGAAGCAAGGACAAAAGCCTTACTGCCAGATCATCCGCCACCGTAAGCCTGCTGACCGCCAGACGCTTCGCGCTCGAACCGGTTTCGACCAAATCAACCGCCCCAAGCGCCTTGATCAAGTCCGGCACGTCATTCACCTGATGCGACGCGCCCGCCTTTGCGAAATCCTCATAGTCCGCCGCAAAATTCGCCACATTCGGACCGTGCAGGATGGCGGCGCCAAAATGCGCAGGCTCCCACGGGTTGTGGCCACTGACCGGACCAAACGACCCACCCATGAAAACCACAGGGCAAAGCCGATACCAAAGCCCCATCTCGCCGAAACTGTCTGCCAGATACACAGCGTCGCCCGGTCCCGGAACCTCGCCCAGTGATCTTGCCGCAACGCCCAGACCCAAGGCGCGTGCCGCGTCTTTGATACTGTCGGCCCTGACCGGATCCCGGGGGGCCAGAACCAGCAGACTGTGTGGGTCCGCTGCGAACAACCGCGCCTGTGCAGCCAACACGACCGCCTCGTCCTCCTGATGGGTAGAGGCCGCGCACCACAACCTGCGCCCCTCGACCGCACGCCCTGTCCGCCCCCGCTCCTCTGGTTGGTCCGCAAGCACTGGCGCAGACGCCTTCAGTGATCCGGTGACAGGAACAGGGGCCACCGCCCCGAGTGCCTCAAGATACCTGGCGCTATCCCGATCCTGGGCAAAAATCATCGAAAATCGCTGGTACAGAGCCGCATATACCGACCGCACGCGTGCCCGCGACGCATAGGCACCGGCGTTCATCCGGCCATTGACCAAAGCCAAAGGAATTCCCCTGCGATGGGTTTCAACCACAAGGCCGGGCCATATATCCTGCTCGGCCCATATCGACAGATCGGGGCGCCAGTGATCCAGAAACGGCCGCACAAACGGCATGGCGTCCAGCGGTAAAAACTGATGCTGCGTGCACGGCGGCGCGTTGCGTGCAAAGACCTGCGCCGAACTTCTGACCGATGACGTTACAAGGAAATGCAGGTCGGGGCGCTGTTTCGCCAGCGCCAGAATAAGCCCGCGCAGGGCAAGAACCTCTCCCAGCCCCACGGCATGCAACCAGATCAAAGGCCCATCGGGGCGCGCCAAACCGGCTTCTCCCAGCTTTTCGCGCCACCGCGCAGGGTCCTCTTTGCCGCGTCCCAACCTGCGCCGCAACGCCACGGGCGCAAGCGGCACAAATGCGTAAGTTGCGGCGATATAGAGACGCAAAAGCCACTCGTCTGGCAGGAGCCTAGCCAATGTCGTGGAACTCTTTCTGCAACCCGCGCCCCCAGAAACCGGGGTCTTGCAGAATTTCGACAAACCGATCCGCCGCCCGCCCTTCGCCAAACGCCGTATGGCTTGGATACCGCTTGCCCCATTGATCGTGCAGGAACGCAGCAATTGCGGCGCGATCGCGCGCCTCGGCGGTAAAGATCGACGGAGCAACCGCGCGGTTTGTCTGCCGCGTCCCGATATCAAGCGACGGAATTCCGATGAATGGTGCCTCGCGCACACCCGCCGAGGAATTCCCCATCATCACTTGTGCGTTCTTCATCAACTCGGAAAAATGCGCGAACCGCATCGAGGGCAAAACCCTGAATTTGTCCGCCGGAAGCGCGTTGATGACAGAAAAAATGCCCTCTGACCCCGGATCATTGTTTGGCGCGATCAGCACAAAATTCCGCCCCGACGCCTCTAGCGCGCCAAAGCAATCCTGCGCCTGCAGCAGCATCGTATCGGCCTCGGATGTGACCGGATGAAACACACAGATCCCGTAGTCCGAAAACGGGATGGAATAGTGGCGGCGCACATCCTCTATGCTGACACCTGACGGTTGCGAATGGAAATCCAGTTCCGGCGAGCCTATGACGTGAATGCTTTCCGCAGGTTCTCCCAACGTCATGACGCGCTGCGCCGCCTGTTCTGACGACACAAAATGATGGCTTGCCAGCTTGGAATTGCAATGCCGGAAAATCTCGTCGATCGTGCCTGAAACCTCGCCGCCCTCGACATGTGCGGACCGAACGTAGTTCGTGGCCGACACCAACGCACAAGCCAACGCCTCGACCCGGTCCCCAT
Source organism: Pseudogemmobacter sp. W21_MBD1_M6 (assembly GCF_052119585.1). Lineage (NCBI taxonomy): Bacteria > Pseudomonadati > Pseudomonadota > Alphaproteobacteria > Rhodobacterales > Paracoccaceae > Pseudogemmobacter > Pseudogemmobacter sp. W21_MBD1_M6. The sequence goes on from NZ_JBGQOJ010000001.1 coordinate 734,491, forward strand.
GCACAATCACAAGATCAGGACGGTGTTCCGCCAGATAGTCGGAAAACCCGATCACCGTCTTGGCAAGGATCATATCCTGCGGGTCACCGATCCGTTGGTTCAAAAACTCGTGGACCGTTACACCCTGCGTGCGGTGCACCTCGATCTTGGTCAAACCATAGCGATCAAGCATGTGCATGCCCGTGACAAAAAAGGTCACCTGAAAACCGGCGTCGCGTGCGGCCACCGCCAAGGGCTCTAGCTTGCCAAAATCGGCCCGCGTGCCGGTGACGAAAAGAAGGGACTGGGTCATGCTACTCCGCATTTTTTCCCGGACATTAGCCTTGGGGGCCGATGAAGGCAATTGTATCCGCGTGGACATTCCGCATCGGCACATTTAACGTAGCGCGATGATCAAAACGGAGACAGCCAAAGTGACCCAGGACCGTGTCGTAATCTGCATGAAATGGGGCAGCCTTTATCCGGCCTCCTACGTCAACGTCCTGTTCGCGGCCGTAAAACGGAACGTCAGTCATCCGGTGCGTTTTGTCTGCCTGACAGAAGACCCCAGCGGTCTGGCCGAAGGGATCGAACATTTTCCAATCCCCGATATGGGGTTGGACGAAAGCCATTGGAAAAAAGGCGGCTGGGCCAAGCTAAGCGTTTTCGGGAAAGACCTGTATGGTTTGACCGGTCGCGCGCTGTTTCTTGATCTGGATACCGTCGTTTGTAGCAGTCTCGAGCCGTTTTTCGAGGCCGAAGCACCCATCCTGACCATAGATGAAGGCGCGACGTGGAAAAACGATCCGACCGCACCGCAGCTTTCCAACACCAGTGTTTTTGCATTCACTCTGGGGGCAGAGCCTGAAATCCTGGAAAAATTCCTTGGCGACCGGGATGCGATGGTCGCGAAATACCGGATCGAACAAGTCTATCTGCAAAACGAGGCGAAATCGGTGTCCTTTTGGCCCGACCCTTGGGTTGTCAGCTTCAAATACCACCTTCGCAGGCCCGTGGGGCTGGGCTTCTTTCTTGCCCCGTCAAAGCCTGATCCGAAAACAAAGATTGTCGCCTTCCACGGCGTTCCGCGCCCGATCGACCTGGTCCAGCCGGGTTGGTGGGGCCAGTTTCCGCATATGGGACGCGGAAAAGTGGATTGGATGGTGAAATACTGGAACGGCGTAAAAAACTAAGGCCGCAACAATGTTCAGTCCGCGCGCGCTCAATTTCCCACGCAAGTATCTGCTGCAAGCGCCCTTTGGCATTGCGCTGAAACTCACGCGCCGATCAGATCATATGGTTCGCCAAAGGGTTGCGGGCAAGCACATCGCAATTGTTGGAAACGCGCAAAGCCTTCTGCAAAAACAACACGGGGCCGAGATCGACGCCGCAGACATCGTTCTGCGCCTGAACAAGGGGTCTGTCGTCAAACCGCTGGCGCAAGGGACGCGCACCGATATCCTCGGGTTGTCGGTTGATTACACAAGCGCCGAAGTCGACGAACTGTTCAATCCGGACTTCATCATCTGGCTCACGCCGAAACTGCGCCACTTCCGGCTGAAGGCCTGGCACCATCTGCGCAAAACCGCGTTCTACCGTCACTGGTATTTTTTCAGGGACAGAAACCTGTTGGGCCGCCGCCCCTCGTCCGGGTTCATGATCACAAGCTATCTGCTGCGTCTGGATTGCGCCGCCTCTATCACGCTTTACGGGTTCGATTTCGGCGCGACCGACACCTTTTACAATCCCGAAGGTTACGTCACCCCGCACCACTACGACACGGAAGAGCGGCAGATGCGGGCCTTTGAACAAGCCGCCCGCATCACCATTCGCTAGCCGTCCAGATCGGCCCATTTCAACTGGGTGTTCCGCGTCACCGCGCGGGTCAGCCGCTTGCCGATGACCTTGTCGAAATCATAGCCCGCAATCTCTCCCGATCCGGGGCGGCGCGCCCATATATCCGCCTCTTCGATCACATGTCCCGCCGGCAAATCGCGGTCTGCAACCACACTGGCGCGGGCAAAGCGATAGACCGCCTCTTCCGACGCGGTGCGCTGCTTGGGGTTCATCAGCGCCGTGTGGATCTCGCGGCTGCGATCAATCAGGAACCGCAGCTCTGCGGGGTCCATCGAGCAAATGATGTCCGGCCCGATCCGGTAACGGCTGTCTGTGTAATGCCGTTCCAGGATCGACGCGCCCAACGCAACAGAGGCAAGCGCCATTTCCGGCCCGATGGAATGATCCGAAAACCCGACAACAGCCTTTGGAAAGGCGTTCTTCAGGTCGGTCACACCCTGAAGCGACACAATTTCAGGTGGCGACGGGTAAAGATTGGTGCATTCCAGCAGCGCATATTCGATGCCTGCGTCTTCCAGAATGGCGACGCTGGCCCGAACCGAGTCGATGGTCTGCATGCCCGTCGACATGATAACGGGCTTGCCCATCCGTGCGATGTGGCGGATCAGCGGCAGGTTGTCCGCCTCGCCCGATCCGATCTTGAAGGCGGGCACGTCGATCTCGTTCAGGAAATCGGCGGCCGCGCGGGAAAACGGCGTTGAAAGATAGATCATACCAAGGCTCTCGGTATAGGTCTTTAGCGCAATCTCGTCGTCACGCGACAGCGCACAACGCTCCATCACCTCCCAGATCGACACATCGGCGTTCGGGGGAAAGATCTGCTTGGCTTCCTCGGTCATCTCGTCTTCGACGAAATGGGTCTGGTGCTTGACACATTCGCATCCCGCATCGCGTGCGAGGCGAACCATGGTCTTTGCGACCTCCAGATCACCACCGTGGTTGATCCCGATTTCGGCGATAACCAACGGCGCGTGGGCTGGTGAAACGTCTCTGTTTCCGATCCTCATCCTGCTCTCCTGCGGACTGCTTGCAACCCTTCGGGTGTCGCATTGAACCGTCCGATTTGCAACGTCCCTCGATTTTGACCGGGCATAGTATGGATTGCGGCGAACCCGTCGGGCATGACATATAGACGGCAAAGCCAGAACGAGGACGATGTGACCAATTTTCTGTATCAGAACGACCTGCCCGATGACCTTGATCTTGGCCCTGTCGTCGCTATCGATTGCGAAACCATGGGTCTGAACCCGCACCGTGACCGCCTGTGTCTGGTGCAGATGTCTTGCGGCGACGGTCATGCGCATATGGTTCAGGTCGCAAAGGGCCAGACACAGGCGCCGAATCTTTGCCGCATGCTGGCCGATCCCGATGTTCTGAAACTGTTTCACTTCGGCCGTTTCGACATCGCCGCGATGTGCAATGCCTTCGGCACGGTCACGACCCCCGTCTATTGCACAAAAATCGCGTCAAAGATGATCCGCACCTATACAGACCGGCACGGGCTTAAAAACCTGCTGGAAGAACTACTGAAGGTCGACATATCGAAGTATCAGCAAAGCAGCGATTGGGGTGCCAAGACCCTGACGCAGGCGCAACTCGACTATGCCGCCTCTGACGTTCTTTACCTGCACAGGCTGCGCAAAGAGCTGAACATCCGGCTGGAGCGCGAAGGCCGCATGGCGCTTGCCCAGTCCTGCTTCGACTTCCTGCCAACCCGCGCCCTGCTTGACCTCGAAGGCTGGCCGGAAATCGACATTTTTTCTCATTGATCCGCACCAGAAGGCCAGACATGACCAACACTTCGTTCCTGGAAACAGGCCGCGCCGTCATCAACCAAGAGGCGCAGGCACTGACGCGTCTTGCCGAAACGCTGGGCGAAGGTTTTGCCGAGGCGGTGCAGCTGTTGCTGGATGCCAAGGGGCGCGTGATTATCTCTGGCATGGGGAAATCCGGCCATATCGCGCGGAAGATCGCGGCAACTCTGGCCTCCACCGGCACGCCCGCACATTTCGTTCACCCCGCCGAGGCAAGCCATGGTGATCTGGGCATGATGGCGCAGGGCGATGTAACGCTGATGCTGTCCAACTCGGGCGAGACACCGGAACTCGCCGATATGATCGCCTATACCCGCAGGTTCAACATACCGCTGATCGGCGTCGCCAGCCGCAAGGACAGCACACTGATCCGCCAGTCCGACGTCGCACTGATTTTACCCCAGTTTCCAGAGGCCTGCGGGACGGGCGTTGTCCCCACAACCTCCACGACGATGACGCTGGCCCTTGGCGATGCGCTTGCCGTTGCCCTGATGACCCACCGCAAATTCACGCCCGAAAAATTCCGTGATTTCCATCCCGGCGGCAAACTGGGTGCGCAATTGTCCAAGGTCCGCGACCTGATGCACAGCGGCGACAGCCTGCCTGTTGTCACCACAGGCAGCCCGATGAGCGAGGTTCTGCTGACCATCAGCCAAAAGGGCTTTGGCGTGGTTGGCGTGACGGATACGGATGGTAAACTGTCAGGTATCGTGACCGACGGCGATTTGCGTCGGCATATGGATGGCCTTTTGTCGTTGACTGCGGAACAGGTAATGACACCAGATCCCCGCACCATCGGCCCCGACTCTCTGGCCGAGGTGGCGGTTGCACTGATGAACGAGCGAAAGATCACCTGTCTGTTTGTGGTAGAGCCGAAAGGCAGCAAGCTGGCCATCGGCATTCTGCACATCCACGATTGCCTGCGCGCGGGCGTCGTTTAGCGGATGGCGAAATATGACAACGGATATTCGCGGTTTGTGGCTTGGGTAAAGATCATCCTGCCACTGGTCGCGCTTGGCCTGTTGTCTACGATGTTCCTACTGTCACGCAAGGTCGATCAATCCGACGTGATCCCCTTTTCTACTGTCGACGTGGACCAGATTGCGCGGGAACAACGCATCGGATCGCCCAGATACTCGGGTGTCACGCTGGACGGCGCGGCAGTCTCTGTCGGGGCGGACACGGCAAAGCCTGATCCAGACAATTCCCAGATCGTGACCGGCACAAAGATGACTGCAAGGATCCAGACCAAAGAGGGCGTCGAATTCGACCTCAAGGCGCTGAACGGCATCATAAATACCAGCATCGAATCCATCACCCTGCAAGGCGATGTGGAAATGCTGACATCCACCGGTTACGTCATCCAGACTGACGGAATCAATGCAAAGCTGGGCGTCGGATCATTGACCAGCAACAGTTCCGTCAGCGCGACAGGGCCATTGGGCACACTTGACGCGGGCTCTATGTCGCTGACGACGATAACGGGAACAGACGGCGAGTATCTTCTTGTTTTCAAGGACGGCGTGAAGCTGGTATACGATCCGAAAGAATAAAGGAAACCACTGTGCTTGATCCTCGCGCTTATATTTTGGCCGCCATACTGCTGGCAGCGCCGGGTGCAGGTAATGCACAGGGAACCGCAATCGAATTTGGCGGCCTCCAGCAGGACCCCACAGCCCCGATAGAGGTTGTCGCGGACCAGCTTCAGGTCAACCAAACCGACGGAACAGCGATTTTCACCGGAAATGTCGTGATCGGGCAGGGAGAAATGCGTCTTTCCGCCGCCGAGGTGCTTGTGGTCTACGCCAAGGCCGTCGAGGGCGGCGACCAGGGCAAAATCTCGCGGATGGAAGCGACAGGCGGCGTGACGATCGTGAACGGAACCGACGCGGCCGAGGCAGAAAAAGCCAGCTATTCGGTGGAAGATGGCCTGATCTACATGACGGGCGATGTCCTGCTGATGCAGGGCGAAAATGCGCTTACGTCCGAGAAAATGCGCATCGACCTTACGAATGGCGCCGCGATCATGGAAGGGCGCGTGAAAACCGTTCTTCAGTCGGGCGGAAACTGATGTCGCCCAAACCCGAATTGACCCTGTCCGAAGGCGACGTCGGCCTTCGGGTCGTCAACCTGCGCAAAAGCTATCGCAAACGTCCCGTGATCCGCGACGTCAGTCTGTATCTGGGCCGCGGCGAAGTCGTTGCCCTTCTTGGTCCGAACGGGTCAGGGAAAACGACCTGCTTTTATTCGATTGCCGGCCTCGTGTCGCCCGAAGGCGGGCAGGTCGTGATAGACGGGCGTGACGTGTCCCGCCTTCCGATGTATCGCCGCGCAAAGCTGGGGATCGGATATCTTCCCCAAGAAGTGTCGATCTTTCGGGGCATGAACGTCGAGGACAACATCGCCTCGATCCTCGAGATTGCCGTTCCGGACCGACACAAGCGCCGCGAGCGGCTTGAAGAATTGCTGTCCGAATTTTCCATCGGCCACCTGCGGCGTGCCTCTGCGCTTGCCCTGTCAGGAGGCGAGCGCCGTCGCGTCGAGATTGCGCGCTGTCTGGCCGCAGACCCCAAATATGTCCTGTTGGACGAACCTTTTGCCGGCGTGGACCCCATTGCCGTCGGCGAGATCCGATCGCTTGTGGCCGACCTGAAAACGCGCGGCATCGGGGTTCTGATTACCGATCACAACGTCCGCGAAACGCTGGAGATCGTCGACAGGGCCTATATCCTGCACGATGGAACCGTCCTGATGAGCGGAACAACCGACGAGGTCGTTCAAGACGAAAACGTGCGCCGCGTTTACCTTGGGCAAGGCTTCAGAATTTCTTGATAATTCAAGCACCTATGCGCCGAAAAACCACTGAGATTGCCGCCGGGGCACGCCAGAAATCGTCATAGAATTGCGACTTCCAGTTGACATCATACCGGGATTCGACGCCAAATACAAAGAATGGAAAACGACATTCTCATCGTTCGAGCGGTGGAAATCACTACCCGCTCCCCGCGCGCCCGGTGCCTCCGGACTGCACAAAGAACATCAAAGTTTATTCCGGCCTTAAGCTTGCATGTTGCAGGATACACAGGCTTTCCACTCCAGACCCTTAGGGAGGTATGATGCGATACCAGATCAGCGGACGACAAATAGATATTGGCGAAGCTCTGCAAACGCATGTGAAGGATCAGCTTGGTACGGTCATGGCGAAATATGCCGGACGTCCAACCGAGGCTGTGATCATCTTTTCCCGTAACGCGCATGAATATGTGTGCGAGGCGACTGTGCATCTTTCCACCGGCTTGACCGCGCAGGCAAAAGCGCACGCCACGGAAATTTACGCCGCATTCGATTCCTGCGCCGACAAAATGGAAAAGCAATTGCGCCGCTACAAGCGCCGGTTGAAGGACCACCACAAAGACCGGTCACAGCCTGTTGAACTTTCGGGCGCTTCCTCGTATATCCTCGCCGCAAGCGAAGGAATGGAAGAGTCGGACAGCGATACGCTTCAACCCATGATCATCGCAGAGATGGAGACAAAGATACCGTCCATCTCTGTCGGCGAAGCGGTCATGCAGATGGAGATCGGTGGCGCACCGCTTCTTGTGTTCCGGAACGAAAGACATAGCGGTGTGAATGTCGTATACCGTCGCGAAGACGGAAATATCGGCTGGATCGATCCGCGCAATACGAATTAACGACCACGCTGATGGTCGAAAGCGAAAGCAGAGGCCAATGGAACTTTCGAGCATTCTAAAGCCCGACGCGATTAAAGTCATAAGCAATGTGACCAGCAAAAAACGTCTCTTCCAGGAACTGGGAGAGATGGCTGCCCACTGCTACGGAATCAACTCGACAGCCGCAATCGAGGCGCTGTTGGAACGTGAAAGTCTGGGCCCGACGGGAGTAGGTCACGGGATTGCCCTGCCCCACGCCAGAATAGAGGGGTTGGACAATGTTGTCGGGGCCTTCGTCCGGATCGAGAAGCCTCTGGATTTCGATTCTGTTGACCGTTTGCCGGTCGATCTGGTTTTTGCTTTATTCGCGCCCCTGAATTCTGGCGTAGAGCACCTGAAAGCGCTGGCTCTGGTGTCTCGCACCATGCGGAATGCCGCGATTTGCGCAAAGCTACGCGCGAACAACGAACCCGCGACACTGCACGCCGTTTTGACAGACGCGGCAACATCGCAAGCAGCCTAGGCCCAGCGGTTAAATCCCAACATGACATAGTCGCGCTGGTAAACATCGCGCACGGCATCCTCGATTTCTGCGTCATAGAAATGCGCCAGCTCAAATGGATGGCCCGTGGGGACATCCCGCAATTCAGGCGATGCGACCCCGACGTCATGCGCCAGATACGCCAACCCCTCTACCAGCGCATCTTCGCGAAGAACCACATCTGCCGGCGCAAAATTGCCCATACCCTGAAGAACCTGCACCTGATGTGACCATGCGGCATCCACGCGGATATTGGTCTGCCCAGCCAAATTCGCCTTTATGAACGACAGGAAGGCCAGAAAGGCCGCGCGGTGCTGTGCCAGATCATAATCCTCGCCCACGGCTCCGTCGGGAATCGGCAAATCATGTGCACGCCGCAACGTCGCCCGTATCTCGGCAAAGGATCCGGGGCCTGTGTTCAGGATCTGATCGCAAAAAACCGCATGCGCACGCGGGACCGGATGTCTTAGAACGGTAAACCGACGGTGTCCGGGCGATTTGCGCATCCATTGGCGCAGGGTCGCCTGCGTGAAATTGCCCAAAGGCGCTGCCCCCTGCCCGACCTCGGACAACCAGCGATGCACTTGCGCCTCAGGGCCCCCTTTGACCGGCAAGAAAAGCAGCGGCGCCCCCGCCGCCGCAACATATGTCGGAACGGCTGCCCCCCTGCGTGGCTCGAAATTCGGCGTCCGCCCCAGATCGAAATGATCGACGCGCGCCAATGCGGTCTGCATCTCGGCAAAGTTCAAAACCTTGTCTTCCAAGGCTGCCGGATTCTGTTTCTTCAGCTTGGTCGAAGCCGTTTCCAGTTGATGTGTTTCACCCAGATACTTGGCAAGGCCGTTGAGGACCGCGACATCCTGAATATCTTCGTAGGCGACATAGAACGCCGTCTGACCCGTTGTTTGCAGCCCCTGCAGCAACCGCAGTTGAAACCGTTGCAACTGCGCCAGGTGCCCCTGGAACTCCTCGGCATCAAACCGGATCTGCGCCGATTTCTGGTGCTTCATGTTGGTCAGCTTCCACTGACCTGTCGCCGCCGCGATCTTCCACGATACATAGCTTTCGACCGGATTGCGCGTCAGAATGATTTTTGCGCACCGCGGATCGGTCAACAACTGATCCAGAACGCGCGGATCATGGTCGTGGAAAAACCGGAAACCGGGCAATCCTTTCGTGTTGGCCTTCAACACAGACAGCAACCGCACTGGATCGGCATCACGCATGGCCTGTGTAAAGCCGTGGATATCGGTCGTGTTGGGATACCCCATGAAGTGCGGATTATACGCCTCGCCGTGACATTTCAGCCCCGGAAATTGATTGATGTTTTCCTCAAGAAAATTGGAACCCGTCCGCATTTCAGCAAAGACGACAAAGCAATCAAAACGTCGGGTCATAAAATATTACTTCACCAGATAGGGTTTACGCCGCTTCGTCTGTGGCAATTGCAGGTCTGATTCAACCGGGAAATCACCCATCAAATGCGGATGCATACCCTGATTTTTCAAATTCTGCAGGAATTGACCAAAGCCCTTAAGGTCGACCATTTTCGGGGCCTCGGTCAGGCGCCTGAATGTCTTGGGCGCGATTTCATCCATGATAATCTGAAGCGGCTCCATCGGGGCCTCGATAAAGTCCGCCATGCTCCATATCCGGATTCGCGCCTTGGTATAGGGCGACCGCAGAATATCAAGATGGCTGCTTTCAACCTTCTGGTAATAGGCCGCAGCCTTGCGCACCTCAGAGAAATTCTGGTTCCACTTGAAAAGCGACACGGCCCATGCGCCCGTGATCACAGAGATCTGCGCATTCGGGTCCATCGCCATGAACCAGTTGATGTCCTGATTGTCCTTCGGCCCGAACTGAAAGCACTGGCGCTCGCCGCGCGTGTTCCAGATCAGGTTCGACAGGAACACCTTGGGGTCATAGTCGCGCTGCTTCGCGCTATCCGACAACCCCCCGCTGTAAACGGACTGGCGGCCCGCGAACTCTACCTTTTCCGGAGCGAACAAATGCCCGTGCACACGAGAACCGGCAGCCTTTGCCAACCAGGGCTCGAAGTTCTCGAAGATATCGCTGAACCCTTCAAAAACCGAATAGGGTGCGCAGGTCTTGCCATTCTCCCACCCGTCCCTGGGATAACGGCTTTGCATATAAAGCCCGGCACGCCCGCGCGTCCGACGCTCTAGCGCCTTCGCGAAAATGCGGTCAATTTTCCCCGGATTCGGCTCTGTGTTGTTAAGCGAACCATCCGGCCCTGCCAGAAATGTTTCGTACAGTTTGTTGGCCTGCGGCCAGATTTTGCGCGCGACAAAGCAATCCGATCGGCGCAAGAGCTGTAGATGGTCGTCGTAGAAAATATGTGGCTTTCCCTGAAAATCGAACTTTGACAGCGTCAAAGAGCGACTTTCAACATTGGTCGAATACATCCGAACCAATGTCTGGAAATAGGATTCATCGGGAATCCAGACTCTTTTGAAATAGGCATCGTACATCGGCCTGTCCTGGTCTTCCAGAATCGCCGACAGCGTCTGCCGCGTCAGGCACCACCATTGAGAGCCAAGATGTGGAACGATGCCTTTCGGTATCTTCCGCCGGAACCGGACCATACGTTGCAAGGCGACATAGCGGTCAAAGAGATTTCTGTTCTTCTTCCATGAAAACGGAAACCGCAGCGTAAAGCGTTCCGCATCCAGCCCGCCGACCGTCCATGGAACATCGTCGGTGGTCGCACTTTCGATGAAATCCGTGCGCGGGCGGGCCTCAAGATAACTGACCATCTCGTGGACCGGGCGCAGCGGCAAACAAGAGCCGGACGACAAAAAGACATGGCCGACATCAGGAAAGCCCGCCAACATAAGCTCTGAGGCCGCTTGCGCCGCAGCCACCAAAGACCAGGTTCCCCATTCACATTTGAACCGCGTCGAGAATTTGACGTTTGCAAGGTCTGACAGGGATTTGGCAAAAGCGTTATATTGATCCCGAGGCACCCGCCGATCCACATGGATCACAACAGGGCACCCATGCGTCTCCCAATGCCGCGCAACCTGTGCTGCGCGATCCAGGTCCGCATGGACAAGCATGACAATCCCGATCGTCAAAACATCCCCTTCACGCCCAGTTTCCCTTGGACATTAGCCCCAAAATCTCTAGTTGGCGCCAGTTTATATATTTCTCTGACCATTTGCACCAAAGATCGGGGTCGCTTTTCAGTGTCGCATGGTAATTCTTGTATTCATGGCTATTGGCATAGTGCTGCCCGCGATCCAGTTCTTCTGCCGATTTTGCCGCAAAGGTATCCAGAAACTTTGCGTGCAAAAGACAGCCAGACGCCTTTTCCCCGCCCCATTCGTCATAAACCTGATTCAGACCGCGCGGCAAAAGCATATGGGTTGAACTGACATAGGCATAACTGCGGTCCCATTTTACCAACGGGATTTTATTCAGGGCCGGTGCGCGTTCAGGCTCGTCCGCAAAGAAGACGCGCGACCTTGGGCCACCCTGTATCCACAGGTTCCCGAAGCTTGCGTTCCTTTGGATGGTGTAGTTGCCGCTGTCGAACCAGGATGCAATCTCAAGCGGATCCTGGCCTGACCTGTAGGGCACATCGTCCAGCCGCCCCTTGGGATACATATCCAACAGCATCGCGCTGAACGACTTGATCGAGGACGCATCCAGCCAGTCCGTCAGCGCGCGAATGGAACGCGTATCACAAAATGGATAAACAAGAAATTCATCCACATCCACCACAAGGCTCCAATGGCCATGCGCATGCTTCATCTGAAGGTAGTTCAGCCAGTCAACGCCAAAGCGCGACCGCTTGTAGCTGTGGTTAGTCGTGAACAGCGACACATCCGGCTGGTCCGCCAAAAACTCTCTCGACCCGTCGTCAGAGCCGTTATCAACCATCACAAAATGGGTTACACCCTTTTCGCGGTAATAACGCAGGAAATAAGACAGCCGGACCTTTTCATTGCGCAGCGTCGAAAACACAAGAATATCATCGCGTTTGATCTGGCTGGTCCGATCATTGACCGCCGTCAATTCGCGACGCTTGCGTAACGCACGAATGCGCCATCGTTTCCGCTGAATTCTCAGACGATATGAAGTTAAAAGGCCCAATATACTCCCAACTCACGACACGCGGATGTCATGCGGATATCACGTCATCTTTAAGAGCAGGTTGAAATGGTTTTCCCATGTCGGAAGATCAGGCGCAGATCGCGCTTTCAGGTCCGGTTGTTTCACTGCTCGCTTTTTTTTCGCAAAGTCTCTTACGATTGTCTCCCAAAGATACCTGTCGTTTACCTCTGCGTAAACGGGGATATTCCCTAATATCTCCCTGTAAACACAAAGATCACCGCAAATAACGGGCACGCCCGCTGCAACGGCCTCTATCGGAGGCAGGCCAAAGCCCTCGGCAAAGCTTGGAAACAGCGCCCCGGCAGCCCCCGAAAGCAAGGCCGCAACAGCCGCGTCGGGCAGATTGGGCACCTCGAAAACCGTTCGCCCCATAAAGGGCAGGGTATCAAGCCTGTGGAACACATCCTCGTTATTCCACCCCCGCTTACCAAGGATGAACAGCCGTGGAATATCCGCAGGGGCCATCGTGGCCTCGAAGGTGGTCCAGACATCAAGAAGCAGCGCATGGTTCTTTCGCGGCTCTATCGTTCCGACATAGACGAAATAGGGTCTGTCCAAGGGCAATTCGGGCGGGATCAGTGCCGCATTCGCCGACATCACCTCTATCCCCAGATGCGCCGTAATGCCTTCGGGAATGGTCCCGTGATGCCCGAACCAGCGCTCTGCGTCGCGTCGGGTTTCCTTTGAATTATAAATCACCAGGTCGGCGTATCGTGCCGTTGCCTGCATCTTTTGCCGGAATTCTTCCGTGACGCCCGCACGCGTGAATTCGGGGTAATCCAATGGGATGGTATCATGGATCATCACAGAGATCTGACCACCGGGGATTGCCCGGACAGCGGCCAGCACCTCTTCATTCAGGTTGCTATGCCCAACACTGATATACCGCGTCCCCGCTGGCACAGCCCGCTTCAGCATCCCGCCAAGGCGCCAATGGGTAGACCGGGCAACGGCGCGCTTGCGCAGCGCATGGGTGACCTTCCATTTGGGATCGCGCAGAAACCTGAACCATCCGGTGGCAGGGCGTTCACCGCATTCACCAAGCGCGTCTTGCAATACAGCGCCCGCTGTCCGGTCCAGCAACAGAAACCCGAAACTGGTTCGCGCCAACAGGAACAAAGGCTCTGTTTCGGCCAAGAAGGCCCTTAAATACGCAAATTCTACCCGGTCCACACCGGTCATCCGCCCACGTCCAACGCCCGACAACAGCCGCGTCACATCAAGAATACGCGCTGCGGCGCTACCCGTCATAGTGACCGGATTGGTGCCAGCGCCACGCATCGGCGATCATCACCTCCAGCGTTGATCTATGTGGCACCCAGCCCAGCTCTTGCTCGGCGCGGACGCTTCCTGATACCAGTTTGGTGCAATCTCCGGCCCGCCGCTCGCCCTCGACAAAGGGCACCGCGCGGTTGGTCACGATGCGACTGTGGTCCATCACCTCGCGCACCGAAAACCCCTTGCCCGTCCCAAGGTTGAACACCCGGCTCGGCTTGCCGTTTTCCAGCCACTTCAGGCCCAGAACATGCGCATCGACCAGATCCATCACATGGACATAGTCGCGAATACATGTGCCGTCAGGGGTGTCATAATCTGTGCCAAACACCGTCAAGGCCGGTCGCTTCCCCTCAATCGCATCCAGCATTAACGGCACCAGATGCGTTTCCGGTTGGTGAAACTCTCCGACCTCGCCGTCGGGGTCGGCACCGGCCACATTGAAATACCGAAAGATCACATGCCGCAATCCGTGGCTTTGGCCAAAATTAACCAGAATATCCTCAATCGCCCGCTTGGATGCGCCATAGGCATTAATCGGCGCCTGAACACAGCTTTCGTCAAGCAACACATTGTCCTGCTCGCCGTAGGTCGCACAAGTTGATGAAAAGACAAAGTTCAGACACCCCGCCTCGACCGCAGCTTCGATCAAGGTCAGCGACCCCATGACATTGTTGCGCCAGTATTTCCCCGGCTGCTGCATGCTTTCGCCAACCTGACTAAGCGCTGCAAAATGCATCACCGCCACCGGTTCATACACCGCAAACATATCGTCCAGCCACGCGCGATCCAGCAAATCGCCTTTTTCCAGCGGGCCAAACTTAACGGCCTCGACCCAGCCTGTCACAAGACTGTCCAGGGTAACCGGCGTAAACCCCGCCATTTTCAATGCTTTACAGGCGTGCGAACCAATATAGCCCGCCCCGCCTGTCACCAATACATTCGCCAAGTGTCACCCGCCTGTTGCTATTCAGCCGCCTTCTGAACGGACATCATATCGCGCAAATATGCGCCAAATTCCTCGCGCAGATCTTCGCGACCCAGACCGAACGCAACGGTCGCCTGCAAGAAACCCGCCTTCGATCCGCAGTCGAAACGCTGCCCACGAAAGCGATAGCCATACACCGGACGCTCTGCCGCGATTTCCTCGGCGATGGCATCGGTCAACTGGATCTCGCCACCAGCACCACCCTTCATCCGGTTCAAATTCTGCAAAACCTTGGGTGTCAGAATATAGCGGCCAATCACTGCAAGATTGGATGGCGCAGTTCCGGCGGTAGGCTTTTCCACCATGCCCTTCACTGAAACCATCGCCCCCATGTCGTCCTTCACATCCAGAACACCATACGAAGACGCCTTTTCCGGCGGAACCTCCATCGCGGCAACCATACAGCCGCCCGTTTCCTGATAGGCCTCCAGCATCTGCTGCAAGCACGGTTTTTCAGCCGCAATCACATCATCGGGCAGGATCACCGCAAACGGCTCGTTGCCGATCATCCGCCGCGCGCACCACACCGCATGGCCAAGCCCCAGCGCCTTGTGCTGGCGCAGATAGGCGATTGCGCCGCTGTCCATGTTTGTCGATCTCAGCATTTCCAGCAGCTCGTCTTTACCGCTTTTGCGCAGCGAACTCTCCAGTTCGGGCGCGCAGTCGAAATAATCCTCAAGCGCGCTTTTCCCGCGCGAGGTAACAAAAATGAATTCCTTGATACCGGCGGCACGCGCCTCATCAATCGCATATTGAATCAACGGCCGGTCGACCAGGGTCATGATCTCTTTGGGGATTGATTTCGTCGCGGGCAAAAACCGGGTGCCAAGCCCTGCCACCGGGAAAATTGCCTTCGTTACTTTACGCTTCATTACAAATCCTCGGTGCAAAACATTTCACAACACAACACCCATATGGCCACTGCATTTCATGTCGACCGCTCGTTTATAGCCGTCGCCATCCCTTTGTTAGGAGAATATCTCAAATTTTTCCCCTCGCCATTCGTTCTTTACGACCAATCAGCAATCAGTTTCCATCGTTGTTTTCCTGCAACCTGCGCACCGCGCCCACCCGCGCAATTTCGGCTGCAAGCCGCGCGCGAAAACCGCAGAGTCGAAACATCGGCTGCGATCGGTCAGATCGGCCAAACAAACCGCCACGCTGCTCCCAGTATCCGTCAGGGTGAAACCGGACACTGTGGAACAACGCCGTATGACTAAAGATGAAAACAGAGACTAAATCACCGCGATTTACCCTTTCTGCGGCGGTTTTCCGCAGCGCCCGCCTTTGCCAGATGCGTCCCGCCACAACAATCGACGCGCCCGTCGCCCCTGTCCAGTTGAACCGCAGGAACGCGGGCGGCGCACCGGAAAGGGCGGTCAGCGGGGCAAGCGGCCTCTTTTCACCTTCGGAAAACCCGCTCTCAAGACCGGCAAGTATTCGCCGAACGTCGCGCGGCTCCAGCCGTCCATCGACCATGTATCGCACAAGGCGCCTGCGCTGGGTGCTTCGAAATACGGCAAACGCCGCATCGCGTTGATCCGGCGCCGCATGTTTGCGCAGGAATGCGGCAAAACTTGCGCCGATCTCGAACAGATCACGCGGCGCGCGGTTTTCGCGGCGAAACCTATTGGCCGCAAAGCCGTGATGCACCTCTGCCAAAGGCACAATGGCCGTCTTGTGTCGCGCCGCGGCCAACCGAAGATTGACGTCCGTTTCATCCAGATAGAACCGGAAAACAGGGTCAAACCCGCCGATCAGGGCCAGAACAGAACGGCGGAATGCACAATTCGTCCCTTCTGTCTTTATGCCGGAACCGGGCTGGCCCGTGACAACCGTCGCGCCATCGGCCCCGACATCCAGCGGCACCGACGCACCCGTCCCATCGACGCCTTGCGCCCGCCATTGATAGGAAATGCCGTTTCGGCCCCGAACGTAACCGCCTGCGGCCATCACCTCGGGGTCAACAAAGGGCGCGACCAGATACGACAGCCAGGTCGGCTCCGGCACAGCGTCATCATCAAGGAATGCAACAACATCACCCGCAGCAGTCTTGATCCCCGCGTTGCGCGCGGCAGAGATATTGGCCTCGTCAAATGGAACCAGCTTTATCCGCCCGCCAAGCCCCGCATCAATAGCCGCAGCAATACCCTTGGGGTCGGCGACCAGCACAATCTCGAATGACGGATACAATAGTTGCGCGGTCCCGGTCAGACAGCGCGTCAATGCGGCGGGCCTATCCCGACTGACAATGACAACGCTGACCGGGATCGTAGGCGTCACTCGGCCCCCATTTCCGCTAGCATAGTCTCTAGTTTCGGCACATCCTCGGGGTTGTTCAGCTCCCAGAACTGGCGCCCGCGCGCCTCGACCTCGACGCATAGAACCGGGCGCTCCTGTTCCAGAAACCGCAACTGTTCCAACCCTTCAAGCCGCTCCAACGGGCCGGTGGGCCAGCGAGGATAAGCCGCCAGCGCAGAGGGCCTGTAGGCATAGACCCCGACATGGTGGAAAACCGGCGTTTCGGCATCATCGGCATAGGGCTTTCCCGTGTACGGAATCACCTCTTTCGAGAAATACAGCGCCTTTCGGTCCTGCCCGAAAACAGCCGTTGTTCCTCCCACGCGCCCGGCGCGGCGGTCCGACAGAAACCCGTTCAACGCCCGCCCGTCGCAGCGCAGAACCGGCGTCGCCACCTCGGCGGTAGAATGCGACCGCAGCCCCTCGATCAACTCTTCGACAAACCATGGTGGCGTCAGCGGTGCATCGCCCTGAAGGTTCACGATGATATCGAAGCCGCCGCCCAGCGCATCGAACGCTTCTGCGCAACGCTCTGTGCCATTGGCGCAGGTTTCCGATGTCATGACGACCTCTGCGCCGAACGCCTCGGCGGCATCCTTGATCCGCAGATCGTCGGTTGCCACGACAACACGGTCGGCGCCACGCACCTGCATGGCGGCATCCCAGGACCGACGGATCAGGCTTTTCGACTCGCCCGTGGCACCAGTCAATTCAACAAGCGGTTTGCCGGGGTAGCGGGTAGAGGCAAATCGGGCAGGGATGGCGATAAGAACAGGCATCAGGCCTCCTTCAGGGCAACGCCCGGTGCATAGGCGATAAAGAACGGGTTGTCGTACCCCTCTTTGCCATAAGTCAAAGGCATGTGATTATCGAAGCGCACCACATGGCCGCCCGCGCCGCGCAACACGGCATCACCGGCGGCGGTATCCCATTCCATCGTGCGGCCAAGCCGCGGATAAAGGTCCGCCTCGCCCGTCGCGACGAGACAAAACTTCAGCGAAGATCCCGCACTGGTCATGTCCTTGACGTTATATTTCCCGATGTAGTCATCCGTCGCCTGATCGCGGTGCGACTTCGATGCGACGACCATCAGCGCGCCGTTGTCCGGCATCGCCACGGCCATCCGGGCAGTCGTCCCGATCCGATTTTTGTCCAGATCGCCCGTCTCCTCGACTGAGGCGCCACCGGCATCCGTATAGAACAGCCGGCCCCGTGCAGGGGCATAAACCACGCCACGCAGCGGAACGCCGTTCTCGACATAGGCGATATTCACCGTGAAATCGCCGCGCCGCTGCACAAACTCTTTGGTGCCGTCCAACGGGTCCACAATGATAAAGTTCGGTGCCTGCAAACGATGCGATGCCGCCTGCTCTTCGGTAATCAGCACCACATCGGGAAATGCGGCCTTCAGGCCCTGGGTGATCAGCGCATCGGCCGCTTCGTCGGCTGCGGTCACGGGGCTATCATCGGACTTGGACCGGACGTCGAAATCATCAGAGGTATAAATCTCCATGATTTTGTCCCCTGCTTCCAGTGCAAGGCGGCGAAATACCGTCGTCATTTTCTCGAAGTCCAAACCAATTCTCCCGGTACGCTGCAAGATGTTCATGCAGTCATTGAAAAAAACCCAGTTGTTCATTATCATCTGCTACGAACGGAACGGCAAGATTTCCGTCGTAAAAAGCCGTCATTCGAATAGAGTCAGGTGTCGCAGGCCATGTTTCAAAGAACTCCTCGGGTGTCAGGCATCTATGCCGCCGCAAGTCTGGCGGAACTGATTTATCACAGCACCGTCAGAAGCATCCGCAAAAGCAGCGGCAATGCGTTTGTGGGGCTGTTGATGAACGTCAGTCAGACCATCGTTCTGGTTATCACCTTCTATGTCATGTTTACGGTTCTGGGCCTTCGGGGCAACGCGATCCGTGGCGATTTCCTGCTTTACATCATGACTGGCATCTTTCTGTTCATGACACACTCAAAGGCACTGGGGGCCGTCATGGGGTCAGAGGGACCGACCTCGGCGATGATGAAACACGCCCCGATGAACACGGTCATAGCCATATCCTCTGCCGCGCTTGGCTGCCTTTACACACAGCTTTTGTCGGTCTTTGTTGTGCTGTTCCTGTATCACGTCGCCTGGACGCCCGTTCATATCGAAGACCCGATCGGGGCGATCGGCATGATCTTGCTGTCATGGTTCACGGGCGTCGCAATCGGCATGGTCTTTCTTGCCGCAAAGCCCTGGGCTCCGGGCTTTTTCGGTCTCGCCGCCAGCATTTATTCGCGCGCCAACATGATCGCCTCTGGCAAAATGTTTCTTGCGAACACCCTGCCGCACTGGATGCTTGTCATGTTCGACTGGAATCCCCTGTTCCACACAATTGATCAGGCCCGGGGGTTCACCTTTATCAATTACAATCCCCACTACAGCTCTGTCTCCTATCCGGTCTACGTCGGCATCACGCTGTTGATGATCGGGCTGATGGGCGAATTCTTTACGCGCAAACATGTCTCGCTCAGCTGGACTGCGGGGCAATAGATCAAACCGCAACCCTTAGCGTCAGGTTGATCCGCCCGCCCTTCGGCAATAGCTGCGACGAGGCAAATCGTGTCCTGTCAATCCCGTGATAGGCCAGCCTTGCGTCGCCGCCCATGACAACCACATCGCCTGACCCAAGCCAAAGAGACTCTGTCGTGCCGCCCCGCGTCACATTTCCCACACGAAACAGCGCGTCATCCCCCAGGGAAATGGAAACCACGGGCCAACGGAAATCCGCCTCGTCCTTGTCCTGATGCAGACCCATGCGCGCGCCCTCGCCGTAGTAATTGACCAGACAGCAGTCGGGGTCGCGGTCCACACCCGAAACCATCCGCCACACATCAAGCACCGGCTTCGGGATCGGCGGCCAGGCCGTGCCGTTCGGATGGTGCGTCGTATAACGATAGCCGGTTCTATCCGCATGCCAGCCAACGCGCCCCGCCGAGGTCATCCGCACACTCATCGGCTTGCCGTAGGGTGTCTGCGGCGAAAATAAAGGCGCTGCGGCAACGACATCACGCAGGCATTCGACAATCCTCGCTTGCCCCGCCGGATCAATCGCGCCTTTGAAAACGGAAAATCCGCGGATCAGCATATCGGGTCTTTTCGGCAATTCCGGCATATCTGCCCCCAAATAATCCAAAATGATTCAATTTTTATGACCAAAATCCCCCCTTGTTCCCCGAAGGGCGACTTGCAGGCCGCATACCCTCTCCTTATATACCCCAAGAAGCTGGAAAGGGGCGATGCCCCTGACCTTTTTGGGATTGGGTGAGGGGTGCCGTTTATGGGCCCTTTGCCTACAACATCGCCTAAGCAAGAGGGTTTTAAGCATGGCTAAAGTCATTGGCATTGACCTGGGGACCACGAACTCCTGTGTCGCAATCATGGACGGCTCGCAGCCGCGGGTTATCGAAAACGCCGAAGGTGCGCGCACGACGCCGTCGATCGTCGCGTTCAAGGACGGGGAACGTCTGGTCGGTCAACCGGCCAAGCGTCAGGCCGTCACCAACGCCGAAAATACTATTTTCGCAGTAAAACGCCTGATTGGTCGTCGGTATGACGATGCCGATCTGGCAAAAGACAAAAAGAACCTGCCGTTCGAATTGGTCAACGGTGGCAATGGCGATGCGTGGGTTCAGGCATCGGGCGAGAAATACAGCCCCAGCCAGATTTCTGCCTTTATCCTGCAAAAGATGAAAGAAACCGCCGAAAGCTATCTTGGCGAAGAAGTGACACAGGCCGTTATCACGGTGCCTGCCTACTTCAACGACGCACAGCGTCAGGCAACGAAAGACGCGGGCAAGATCGCCGGCCTCGAAGTGCTTCGTATTATCAACGAGCCGACAGCCGCTGCGCTTGCCTATGGCCTGGACAAGAAAGAAACCAAAACCATCGCGGTCTATGACCTTGGCGGCGGCACGTTCGACGTGACCATCCTTGAAATCGACGACGGCCTGTTCGAGGTGAAATCCACCAACGGCGACACCTTCCTCGGTGGCGAAGATTTCGACATGCGCATCGTCAACTATCTGGCCGACGAGTTCAAAAAAGAGAACGGCGTCGATCTGACCAAAGACAAGATGGCCCTTCAGCGTCTGAAAGAAGCCGCTGAAAAAGCCAAGATCGAGCTGTCGTCGGCCAACCAGACCGAAATCAACCAGCCGTTCATCTCAATGGATAGCAAATCCGGTCAACCTCTTCACCTGGTGATGAAGCTGACCCGCGCAAAGCTGGAAAGCCTTGTTGCAGACCTGATCAGGGCCTCGATGAAGCCTTGCGCTGCCGCGTTGAAGGACGCCGGCCTGAAGGTAGGTGACATCGACGAAATCGTTCTGGTCGGCGGGATGACCCGTATGCCGCGCGTCGTCGAAGAGGTGACAAAGTTCTTCGGCAAAGAACCGCACAAGGGTGTGAACCCTGACGAAGTTGTTGCCCTTGGCGCGGCCATTCAGGCCGGCGTTCTTCAGGGCGACGTCAAAGACGTGGTTCTGCTGGACGTGACTCCGCTGTCGTTGGGCATCGAAACGCTGGGTGGCGTGTTCACCCGCCTGATCGACCGAAACACAACGATCCCGACCAAGAAATCACAGATATTCTCGACGGCCGAAGATAACCAGAATGCCGTGACGATCCGGTGTTTCCAGGGCGAGCGCGAGATGGCGCAGGACAACAAGATGCTGGGCCAGTTCAATCTGGAAGACATCCCACCCGCACCGCGCGGCATGCCCCAGATCGAGGTCAGCTTCAACATCGACGCCAACGGCATCGTAGAGGTCAGCGCCAAAGACAAAGGCACAGGCAAGGAGCACCAGATCACCATTCAGGCATCCGGCGGCTTGTCCGATGCGGACATCGAAAAGATGGTACGCGACGCGGAAGAGAACGCAGAGGCCGACAAGGATCGCAAGGAGCTGGTCGAAGCCAAAAACCAGGCTGAAAGCCTGATTCACTCGACCCGCAAATCGATGGAAGAGTATTCCGACAAGGTTGACGCCTCGACCATCGAAGCGATTGATCTGGCCATCGGCGCCCTTGAAGAGACCATGGAAACCAATGATGCCAGCAAGATCAAAAGCGGCATTCAGAACGTGACCGAGGCCGCCATGAAGCTTGGCGAAGCCATCTACAAGGCAAGCCAGGATGACGAGGGCGGCGCCGACGAGCCGCGCGGTGTTGACGACGATATCGTCGATGCCGACTTCGAAGATCTGGGCGACGACACGCGCCGTTAAAAGCGTTCGGAAATAATGTGGTCGGCGCAGGTTTTCCCCTGTGCCGACCGCTGTGTTTCCGCAAGGAGAACGACGGATGGCAAAGCGCGATTATTACGACATCTTGGGCGTCAAAAAGGGCGCCTCGCCGGATGAAATCAAAAAGGCCTATCGCCAGTGCGCAAAGGACTTTCACCCGGACCGCAACGCGGACAACCCGGATGCGGAATCCAAGTTCAAAGAAGCGAACGAGGCATACGAGGTTCTAAAGGACGCCGATAAAAAGGCGGCCTACGACCGATATGGCCATGCTGCCTTCGAGGGCGGAAATGGTGCCAGCGCCGGGCATCGCGGCGGTCAGGGCGATTTTTCCTCCGCCTTTTCCGATGTGTTTGACGACCTGTTCGGCGACTTCATGGGCGGCCAGCGCGGCGGCGGCGGGCGCCAACGCGCCACACGCGGGTCAGACCTGCGCTACAACCTGCGCATCAACCTCGAAGAGGCGTTTGCAGGCCTTCATAAAACCATCAACGTCCCAACGGCGGTCGCCTGCGCCTCGTGCAGCGGCACAGGTGCCGAAAGCGGGGCAGAGCCGACAACCTGCCCCACATGCTCTGGCATGGGCAAGGTCCGCGCGCAGCAGGGCTTTTTCACGGTCGAACGCACCTGCCCCACCTGTAGCGGCAATGGCCAGATCATAAAAAACCCTTGCAAGGCCTGCGGCGGTGCCGGTCGCACAGAAAAAGACCGCGCCCTGTCGGTCAACATCCCGGCCGGCGTCGAAACCGGCACCCGCATCCGCCTGTCCGGCGAGGGAGAAGCCGGCCTGCGAGGCGGTCCAAGCGGCGATCTCTACATCTTCATCGAGGTGTCAGAGCATCAGTTGTTCCAGCGTGACGGTGCCAATCTGTATTGCCGCGTGCCGGTCAGCATGGCCGACGCAGCCTTGGGCGGCGACATAGAGGTGCCGACAATCGACGGCGGTCGCAGCCGAGTCAAAATCCCTTCGGGCAGCCAGTCAGGCCGCCAGATGCGCCTGCGCGCCAAAGGAATGCCCATGCTGCGCGGTGGCGGATCAGGTGACATGTTCATCGAACTCGCGGTTGAGACGCCCGTGAACCTTACCTCGCGCCAAAAAGAAATCCTGCGGGAATTCGACAAGCTGTCAGAAGACAACAACCCCGAATCCTCCAGCTTTTTCTCCAAGGTCAAGAATTTCTGGGAAGGCATGAAAAGCTAATCCCGTTTGCCACGGCGGGATTAACCTTAAATTCAGCGAATCGCGGCACCGTCACCCTATGACACAGCATCGCCATTTCGCCGAAGCCCCCTTTCCCGGGTTTGATATAGCGGGTCCCGCCATCGGGGCCCGCACCGCGCTTTCCCCAGATTTCCACAGCGACCACCGCAAACGCCTGCGCGACCGTTTCATGGACGGGGGCGCACAGGCGATGCCCGACTACGAACTTCTGGAACTGGTCCTGTTTCGGGCCATTCCCCGGCGCGATGTAAAACCGCTTGCCAAAACCCTTATGCAAACCTTCGGTGACTTCAATCGCGTCATCTCTGCGCCCGCCGCGCGGCTGCGCCAGATTTCCGGCGTCGGCGAAGCCGTGGTGCAGGAATTCAAAATTGTCGAGGCCGCCGCACACAGGCTCTCCCGCGCCAAGATCATGCAGCGCAACATCATTTCCAACTGGGATGCCGTTCTGGACTACTGCCACACGACCATGGCGCACCGCGAGACCGAACAGTTCAGGGTGCTTTTTCTTGACCGCAAGAACGTGCTGATCGCGGATGAGGAGCAGGCAAAGGGCACGGTCGATCACGTTCCGGTCTACCCGCGCGAGGTCGTCAAACGCGCATTGGAACTGAACGCATCGGCGATCATCCTTGTCCACAACCACCCCTCTGGCGATCCGACGCCTTCAGATGCGGATATTGCGATGACCGCCCAGATCAACAAAGCCTGCGCGGCGCTTGACCTGACCCTGCATGATCATTTGATCGTTGGAAAATCGGCAGAGCTCAGCTTCCGTAGCGCGGGATACCTTTAACGCACCCAGATCTCCACGCGTCGGTTGATCTGACGCCCCCAGTCGGTATCGTCGCAGGCCATCGGCATCGCCTCGCCAAATGCCTCTGCTGTCAGCGTCAACCGCGCAGGATCAGCCGTTGCCGCCGCAATCCTGACAGCCTCGCGCACAGCTTCGGCGCGTTTCCTTGCAATCCCCAGGTTGGCCGCTGCATCGCCCAGACCGTCGCTAAATCCGACAAAAATCAATTCGCGCTCGTCATAGATCCCCGTCTCCAACGCCTGCGCCAGCAACAGAACATTCGAGCGGGATTGCGCGTCAAGGTCTGTCGCCCCGCCCTCGAACCGGAATGTCGTCGTCAGGCGTTTCGCCGACCTAAGGGTGTCCACCATGCGCTTCAAATCGTCCAGCGACACCTCTGCCCCCGCGCCTTCGATCGCGTTGGCCAACCGCTCTCCTTGTGCGGAAACCGGGATATCCAGCGGGCCCTCGTCGACAAACCCGGCGCGGCGAATGACCAGTTGCGCTGCCGGTGATCGCAGATACTCGAAAAATGCACGGACAATTTGCGGCTGGCGTCGGGCTGGCGTATACAGAAACAGCGGTGCGGTCAGGGGGTAATCCTCTGATTTCAAAGAGGCATAACTTGCCGCAGCCGGAAACCCGCAACTTCCCCGCAATGCCAGAATTCGGGTATTTCCCGTTTCGGAATAGGTGCTGATCCCTATCGCAAAAGGATCGGCCGCAACCGCGTCGGCAAGGTCGGATTGTGTCATGTGCCGAATGACACCCTCGGAACTGGCCAGCCCCGCCGCCCGCATGACCCGCGCATCGAAATCCTGCGCCGTTCCAGAAGTTTCCACCGGAAGGTGCAGCATAATCGGCGCATCCATCGCGCCAAGATCGGCCCAGTTCGAAACTTCGCCAGAAAAGATGCGCCCCAGATCGACCATCGCCATGCTCCGAACGGGATTCCCCGCAGCCACCACCGGAACCAGCCCGTCCAGCGCCACAATCCGCCCGCGTGCGGCTGCCCGCAAGTCGCCCAACCCGGCATCCAGCGCCAGCGCCAGTTCGACCGGGTTAGGCTCGCGCAGCGCCATTGCGATATCAGCCTCGTTTGCAAGAAGGTCGGCAAATCCCTCGTCCGTATTCGTTAACCGAAATCCAAACCGCGCAACATCATGCCCGGACGCCGCGTCTCGCAGAATGTATCTGAACCGGATATCGTCTTGCACGACCCGCCGCACCAATAGCCCTTCTGTTACCGCGAAAGCCTCGATCAGCGCTGGCAAAAGAACCTCGCCCATGGACGCCGCGCCGGACAGGGTCAGTTCGGCCACGAACGCTTGCAGGTTCGGGCATCCGGGTCCGGCACAGACGACTCCGCTGCCGTCCAACGTCAGCTCTCCGTAAACGCTATCGACACGGTAGAATTCCCCGTCATAGCCCAGAAGCGTGCCGTTGATCGAAAGCGAGCCATCGCGCGACGTCAGCGTCACATCCTGCGAGATCGCCGGACACGCAAACGCCGAAAGGAAAAGTACGGCGAAACCCGCCGCACGAAAAATGGCCATACGATTGTCCGAAAATAATTTCAGTTCTGGGCGATCTTCAGATCTCTAAGCACATTTTTCAATACAAGAAAATCACCGATAGCGTCGCACTCTGGCATCGAAAGCGTCAGATCAATCACCGACACCGGGCCATAGCCTGTGGTCTGCAGCGATTGCGCATCGACCTCTCGCGCGCAATTATAGGCCGTAATCTCGGCCTCTATTCTGATCCGCACTGTGCCGTCTTTCCTGATTTTACCCGTGGGAAAGGTATAGACTTCGGCCATGTTCGGGTTCGGTGCCGTCTCGTCGCCAAGCCGCGTCAAGAACCCACCGCGCGCCGTCTCGGCAAACACCGCAGTGCGCGGCGCATTGATCCAGACATGCCCGTCATCCTGATACCCCGCCCCGAATTCCAGTGCGTGCAATTGTAGGCCCGACAAGCCAACCCACTGCACCGCCACTCTGTCGAACAGCGCCAGATCCGGCACATCCACTGTCGCGGTCGCCTCGTCGTCATCCGCAAACCGCGCGACAAACCGTGCCGATGTCGTCAGCGCTGGCATGTCGATAACCAGCATTCCTGCCGCCGAAACCTGCAATGTCGCGTTCAGGCCCGCGTGTGACACCGTCACCCACTCCCCAAGATGGCAAGGCGCAGACAGGGTCAGCGACACCATAGCGGCGCTGGTTTCCCTGGCCGACAATTCTGGTTCACAGGACAGCCCATAGGGGCTTAGCGCCCCCTGAACAAACGGTGCCGTGGCAGCGCCGTCAACACGGGCCAGACGCGCGCCCAGATTGCCCGTGGCGCCAAGCAGCGCTGGCTGCATCGCCTCGGCGGGTGGGCGCGGCAACACCATGGCACCCGGCGCCGTAGCCGGATCAACAGGCGGGACCGCCTCTGTTTTCAGTGCAACCAAGGTAACCGCAGTCACGTTGGCAATCATGCCAGAGTCAGGGTTCGGCTGTGGAACCGGCGAAAGCTCGGCCGACACCACCGGCGCGCTTCCCGACAATCGGGCCGTCAGGACATCGCCATTCTGCATCACATATCCAGTCGAAGCAGCCAGAATAAAGGCGCTTCCGATTGTCATAAGCTTTCGCTTAACTTGCATGATCGCCTCCAGCGCATGGTCAGACATTCGCCAGAGTATGCCTTGGAAAGGTGCCGTGGC
Organism: Pseudogemmobacter sp. W21_MBD1_M6; assembly: GCF_052119585.1. Classification (NCBI taxonomy): domain Bacteria; kingdom Pseudomonadati; phylum Pseudomonadota; class Alphaproteobacteria; order Rhodobacterales; family Paracoccaceae; genus Pseudogemmobacter; species Pseudogemmobacter sp. W21_MBD1_M6. The sequence goes on from NZ_JBGQOJ010000001.1 coordinate 761,083, forward strand.
GTACATGCCATAGCGGAAATAGATCAATCTGCGGCGCAGCGACCACAGATTTCCAGATATGGGGCATACCAATCAGTTGCCTACTCTATTTAGGGCTAAATCGGCCCTAAGGTGCTGTAATATATGCCTTTTTAAAACCATATTCCACAATAACAAAAAAGCCCCCCAAGATTCGGAGGGCTTTTTCTTAGAGTATTGTAAGGGAGTTAGGCCAAGCGACCGTGGCAATGCTTGAATTTCTCGCCCGAACCGCAGGGGCATGGATCATTGCGGCTGGGGTTGCCCCAGGTCGTATGGTCATGCTCGTCAAAGCCGGGTGCCGCCCCTTCGGGTTGCTGTGCCACCGCCGCCGAAACTGGCTTGCCTTGCGCTGCCTCCTGCTGGGCCAACATCTGGCGCATCATTGCGTCTTGCTCGTCCTGCGTCAGCGGCCGGATCTGCGCCAGCTTGCGGGTCACATCCTCGCGCAGGTCGTTCAGCATGCCCTCGAACAACTGAAAGCTTTCCGTCTTGTATTCGTTCAGCGGATCGCGCTGCGCGTAGCCACGGAACCCGACGACAGACCGAAGATGCTCCAGCGTCACCAGATGCTCGCGCCATTTGCCGTCGATGGTTTGCAGCAGGATCTGCTTTTCGATCATCCGCATGTTCTCGGGGCCGAATTGCGCCGCCTTGGCCGCCATCATCTCGTCCGACGCTTTCTCAAGCCGTTCACGCAGTTCGGTGTCGTCAACGCCCTCTTCTTCGGCCCATGCCAGAACCGGCACGTCGATGCCCAACCGTTCGATGCCCGCAACATACAGGCCCTCGGCGTTCCACTGGTCGGCGTAGGATTTGGCCGGAATATACAGATCGACCAGATCATCGACCACCTGATGGCGCATGTCCTGCACGATTTCAGCCAGATCTTCGGCTTCCATAATCTCGCGACGCTGGCCAAAGATCACCTTACGCTGGTCGTTCATCACATCGTCGAACTTCAGCAATTGCTTGCGAATGTCAAAGTTGCGGCCTTCGACCTTGGCCTGTGCTTTTTCCAGCGATTTGTTTACCCAAGGGTGCACAATCGCCTCGCCCTCTTTCATGCCCAGCGAGGACAGAACCTTGTCCAGACGCTCTGACCCGAAAATCCGCATCAGGTCGTCTTCCAGCGACAAAAAGAACGACGAGCGACCGGGGTCGCCCTGACGGCCAGAACGGCCGCGCAGCTGATTGTCGATCCGGCGGCTTTCGTGACGCTCTGTCGCCAGAACAAACAGGCCACCCGCCGCCAGAACCTTTGCCTTTTCGTCGGCATGTTCCGCCTCGATCCGCGCACGCACCTCGTCGGGGTGCAATGCGGGGTCGGCGGCGATGGCATCCAGAACCTTCATTTCAACGTTGCCGCCCAGCTGAATATCGGTTCCACGACCCGCCATGTTCGTGGCGATGGTCACCGCACCGAACTTGCCGGCATCCGCGACGATCTGTGCTTCTTTCTCGTGCTGGCGCGCGTTCAGAACATTGTGCGGAATCCCCGCATCGGTCAGCAACCCGGCAAGGAATTCCGACTTTTCAATCGACGTCGTACCAACCAGAACCGGTTGACCCTTTTCATGGGCCTTCTGGATCGCCTTGACCACGCCGTCATATTTTTCCTTGGCGGTGCGATACACCTGATCGTGCTCGTCCACGCGGGCAACGGGGCGGTTCGTCGGCACCTCGACAACGCCCAGTTTATATATCTCGGCAAATTCCTCGGCTTCGGTCGTAGCCGTTCCGGTCATCCCGCCCAGTTTGTTATACAGGCGGAAATAGTTCTGGAAGGTCACAGAGGCCAGCGTCACGTTTTCGGGCTGGATATTCACGCCTTCTTTGGCCTCGATCGCCTGATGCAACCCATCCGACAACCGCCGCCCGGCCATCATCCGGCCAGTGAATTCGTCGATCAGCATCACTTCGCCGTCGCGGACAATATAATCCTTGTCCTTATGGAACAGCTTGTGCGCCTTCAGGCCCTGATTGATGTGGTGGACCAAAGTGGTGGATTCAGGATCATACAGCGACTGACCTTCGGGCAGGATACCAAGCGCAGACAGGCGCTGCTCCAAAAACTCGTTGCCCTCTTCGGAATAGGACACGCTGCGGGTCTTTTCATCCATCGTGAAATGTTCGTCCGTCACCTCGGGGATCACGGCATCAATCGTCTTGTAAAGTTCGGACCGGTCCTGCGACGGGCCAGAGATAATCAGCGGCGTCCGCGCCTCGTCGATCAGGATCGAATCCACCTCGTCCACGATCGCAAAATTGTGGCCGCGCTGGTTCATCTCGGACAGGTCAGACTTCATGTTGTCGCGCAGATAATCGAATCCCAGCTCGTTGTTCGTCGCATAGGTGATATCGGCGGCATAGGCGGCCTTCTTTTGGGCCTCTGGCATCTGCGGATACACAACGCCCGTCGTCATCCCCAATGCGCTGTAAACCTTGCTCATCCATTCCGCATCGCGTTTCGCAAGATAGTCGTTGACGGTCACAATGTGCACGCCCGCGCCTGTCAGCGCGTTCAGATAGGCGGGAAAGGTCGCAACAAGGGTCTTGCCCTCGCCGGTTTTCATTTCGGCGATATTGCCCTGATGCAGGAATATGCCGCCCATCAACTGCGTGTCAAAGGCGCGCAAACCCAAAGCGCGGCGCGCAGCCTCGCGGCAGTTGGCAAAGGCCTCCGGCAAAAGTTCGTCCAGGCTCTCGCCGCTTTTCGCCCGCTCGGCCAATGCGGTGGTTCGCTCTATAATCCCGGCGTCCGATAGCGTCTCGAACTCTGGCTCCAGTGCGTTGATCTTTTCAATCAGCGGACGGGTGCTCTTGATCTTGCGATCGTTCGGCGTGCCAAAAACCTTTTTGGCGAGTGTTCCCAGACCCAGCATATTTTCTCCGCTTTTCGCGTATTGACATGATCGTGTGAGAAGGATGCCTTGCTCGCCCCCGCGCCCCGCCGTAAAACAACGGGAAATGGCGGCCCAAGGCATCTTCGGACCCTTTGGCGATGTAAGCGGCTGCCTCCATAGTGTCAACGTCGCGGGGCCTCGCGGCCTTCGGAGGATTAAAAAAGATGTCTAAACGCAATACTTTCGTTCTTGGTGCCACACTTTCGCTTTTTGCCGCATTTCCCGTGTTTGCCGCCGAAATCACCGCGGATACCGTCGTTGCAACCGTCAACGGCGAGGATATCACAGTCGGTCACATGATCGTGGTGCGCAGCCAGCTGCCAGAACAATATCGCGATTTGGCCGATGACGTGCTGTATACCGGTATTCTGGATCAGCTGGTGCAACAGACCGTTCTGGCCCAGTCGCTGGGCAAAGACCTGCCAAAACGCGCTGTCATCGCTCTCGATAATGAGCGCCGCGCACTTTTGGCGGGCGAAGTCATCGACGGCATGGTGTCGCAACCCGTCAGCGACGAGGCCCTGAAGGCCGCCTATGACGAACGCTTTGCCGCCGAGGCACCAACCAAAGAATTCAATGCCTCGCATATCCTTCTGGAAACCGAAGAAGCCGCGAAGGAGGTTCGCACATTGCTGGATGATGGCGCCGATTTCGCCACACTCGCCAAAGAGAAATCGACAGGCCCATCCGGCCCGAATGGCGGCGAACTGGGCTGGTTCGGCCCGGGCATGATGGTCAAGGAATTCGAAGACGCCGTCGTAGCACTGGAACCTGGCCAGTTGTCGCAGCCCGTGCAGACCCAATTCGGCTGGCATATCCTTAAGCTGAACGAGACCCGCATGAAGGACGCGCCCTCGCTGGACGAGATGCGCGAAGAGCTGACGGCAGATATTCAACGCCAGACCGTCGAGTCGTCGATCGCCGCCATGACAGAAAAGGCGACCGTCATCCGCACGGACGCTGCGGAAATTGATGCAGCTGCGCTCAAAAACCTCGATCTTCTGAACAACTGAATTTCAAGAATTGGACTGACGGCCATGGCCAAAGATAAAAAAGTCAAGAAAGACAAGATCAAGGCCGTCAAGACAAAGGACGGAAAGACGGGAAAGACCGTCAAGGTCACCGCGATCAAAGAGAAAATCGTCTCTCCGCTGGCACCCAAGGGCGGCTTTCCCCAAATGCCGATCATCGACGGCGTCTCGTTTTCAGCCGTCGCCGCCGGTGTTCGCTATCAGGGTCGCCGCGATGTTATGATGGTGCGCCTTGCGCCCGGCACCACGATCGCGGGGGTTTTCACCCGCTCGTCCACCCGCTCGGCCCCGGTGCTGGACTGTCAGGCGAAACTGGGCAGCCCCTCCGATCAGGGCGCCGCGATCATCGTGAACTCGGGCAACTCCAACGCCTTCACGGGCGCGGGTGGCGTCAAGGCGGTTCAGGCCATCACCGGAGCCGCGGCAGACATCCTCGGCATCCCCGAAAACCGCGTCTATTCCGCCTCGACCGGCGTTATCGGCGAACCGCTTCCTTTTGACCGGATCACCGCAAAGCTGGCCGAACTGCGCGACACCCTGACCGCCGACAGCATCGCCGATGCCGCTGCGGCCTTCATGACCACAGACACCTTCCCCAAGGGCTGCTGCGCGACGCTGCAGATTGACGGCAAAACCGTCAACATCGCGGGCATCGCCAAAGGCTCCGGCATGATCGCGCCCGACATGGCGACAATGCTGGTCTACATCTTTACCGACGCCGCCATTCCGCAACCGACCTTGCAAAAAATGCTGTCGGCCCTCACCGACACCACCTTCAACTGCATTACCGTCGACAGCGACACATCGACCTCTGACAGCCTGATGCTGGCCGCGACCGGCACCAGCGGGGTCACGATCAAGGACAGCCGTTCCAAGGGCTACAAACCCTTCGTCGAGGCGCTGAACACCGTCATGCTGGACCTGTCCCATCAGGTGATCCGCGACGGCGAGGGGGCCACGAAATTCGTAGAGGTTCAGGTCACCGGCGCCGACACGGCACAGGACGCCCGCAGGATCGCCATGGCCATTGCCAATTCACCGCTGGTGAAAACCGCGATTGCCGGCGAAGATCCCAACTGGGGCCGCATCGTCATGGCCGTGGGCAAGTCCGGCGCAAAGGCCGACCGCGACCTGTTGTCGATCCGGTTCGGCGATGTTCTGGTCGCGGAAAAAGGCTGGCGCGCGGAAAGCTATAGCGAAGAGGCCGCCGCCACGCACATGAAGGGCGACGACATTGTTATCGCGGTCGATATGGGTCTGGGCGAAGGCACATCAACGGTTTGGACCTGCGACCTCACCCACCGCTACATCGACATCAACGCCGACTACCGGTCCTGATCGGTGAGAATTCTCCTTGTTTCGGCGGTTGCCCTGATCGACGTTGACGGAAGGGTGCTGCTCGCGCAGCGCCCCGAAGGCAAGTCGATGGCCGGTCTGTGGGAATTTCCGGGCGGCAAGGTCGAACAAGGCGAATCACCTGAAACTGCCCTTATCCGCGAGCTGCAAGAAGAGCTGGGCATCAACACGTGGTCCAGCTGCCTTGCCCCGCTGACCTTTGCCAGCCACAAATACGACGACTTTCATCTTCTGATGCCGCTGTTCGCCTGCAGGAAGTGGGAAGGCACCCCGCGATCGAACGAGGGGCAGGCCCTGAAATGGGTGCGCGCGGCCGACCTGAAATCTTACCCGATGCCGCCCGCAGACATCCCGCTGATCCCGATTCTACGTGATTGGCTCTAGGCACAAGGCGTACTGGGCCAATCGTCCGCTCACCCATGGCGCGGGCTGCCATATGGTTGCGGTCTCATCCCAATGCCCCACCGCTTATCGTAAGATGATGCGATAACTTCGTGATTGCTGTCTATATTTGCGCTATGGTGGAAGGGTTGATGCTCATCCTGGGGAGGAAAGAGATCATGCTGCGAACGATTCTGATAGGGTCCTGCGTTTCGGTGCAGGGAACCTTCGTAAGAATGCTAGAGAATGGCCGGATGGTCATTCGCGTCGGTGACAAGGAGTTTGTCGGCACAGCAATCGCGCCAAATACGACCAAAGTCGCCTGAACGTTGATCATTAAATAGTTAAGGGGCAACGCCTTTCGGCATTGCCCCCTTTTTTTGTCCAAATGCCACCCGTGTTACAGGTTGCGTTCGACTTCTTCCCGCTCGAAAATCTCGATGACATCACCAGCGCGAACATCGTCGTAGTTCTCGAATGCCATACCGCATTCCTGACCGGACTGGACCTCTTTGACCTCGTCCTTGAAGCGCTTCAGCGTCTTCAGTGTGCCTTCGTGGATCACAACGTTGTCACGCAGCAGGCGCACACCGGCAGAGCGGCGCGCGACGCCTTCGGTCACAAGACACCCGGCAACCTTGCCGACGCCGGAAACCTTGAACACGTCCTTGATCGAGGCATAGCCGATAAAGTTCTCGCGAACCTCGTTCGACAACAGACCGGACGCCGCCGCTTTCACATCGTCCACTAGATCGTAGATGACCGAGTAATAGCGAATTTCGACACCCTTCTGGTTCGCGGTCTGACGGGCAGAGGCGTTGGCCCGAACGTTGAAGCCGAACACAGGCGCACCGGATGCTTCGGCAAGGCCGATATCCGATTCCGTGATCGCGCCCACACCGGAATGCAGGACGCGCACGCGCACCTCGTCGTTGCCGATCTTTTCCATCGCCTGAACGATTGCCTCGGCAGAACCCTGCACGTCGGCCTTCACCAGAATCGGAAGTTCGTTAACGCCTTTGTCAGTCTTGGCTTTCGCCATCAGCTGTTCCAGCGTAGTCGCGGCACCGGCTGCGGCGCGCTTTTCCTTGGCCGCATGCGCACGGTATTCCGCGATTTCGCGCGCTTGTGCTTCGGTTTCGACCACGTTCAGAACGTCACCGGCTTCGGGTGTGCCGTTCAGGCCAAGAACCTCGACCGGAACCGACGGGCCAGCTTCGGCAATTCGGTCGCCCTTATCATTGATCAGCGCACGCACCTTGCCCCACTGTTCGCCCACGACAAAGATGTCGCCTTGGCGAAGTGTGCCGTTCTGAACCAGAACGGTGGCAACGGGGCCACGACCCACGTCAAGCTGCGCTTCGATCACTGCACCCACGGCAGCCCGGTTCGGGTTCGCCTTAAGATCCAGCAGTTCGGCCTGCAGCGCGATGTTTTCCAGCAATATATCAAGGCCCTGACCTGTAACGGCGGACACTTCCACATCCAGAACATCGCCTGACATCGCCTCGACCACAACAGAGTGCTGCAACAGATCTGTCCGCACTTTGGTCGGGTTTGCCGCAGGTTTATCAACCTTGTTGATCGCCACGATCATCGGCACATTCGCCGCTTTCGCGTGGTTGATCGCCTCGATCGTCTGCGGCATCACAGCATCATCTGCAGCCACAACCAGAATGACGATGTCCGTCACCTGCGCACCGCGCGACCGCATCGACGTGAACGCCGCGTGACCGGGGGTGTCAAGGAAGGTCAGCAACGCGCCGTCGTCCGTTGTCACCTGATAGGCGCCAATGTGCTGGGTAATACCGCCCGCTTCGCCGGCAACAACCTTTGCGTTCCGGATCGCATCCAAAAGCGAGGTCTTACCGTGGTCAACGTGACCCATAACGGTAATCACAGGAGGACGCGAAACCAGATCCGCATCCGAATCTTCCTTTAGCGCGATAACATGCTCAACGTCGGCATCCGAAACCCGGACAACCTTGTGGCCGAACTCTTCGATGATCAGCTCGGCAGTATCCGCGTCGATCGCCTGATTCTGTGTCGCCATGATGCCATTCTGCATCAGCGCCTTCACAACATCTGCAACGCGCTCTGCCATCCGGTTGGCCAGCTCCTGCACGACGATTGTCGGCGTCAATTTGACGTCGCGCACAACCTTCTCGCGCTCTTGCGTGCCCATCATCTTGCGGCGTTCGCGATCCTGCTTGCGCTTCATCGCGGCCATCGACCGGTGCCGGCCAGCATTTCCCGTCAGCGCCTCGTTCAGCGTCAGCTTGCCGCCACGGCGGTTGTCTTCGCGTGCCTTGACCGGCTTGGCGGCGCGGTCGCGCGCTTCGGCTTCGCGGTCGGGCTTTCGTGCGACCAAAGCAGGCTTTGCGCTGCGGGGGGCATCGGACATGTCACGGCCCGCAGGGATCGCCACGTCATCCGCCTTCGCAGGGGCATTCGCGCGGGCCACTTTGGCTTTTGCGGCCTCGGCGGCTTCCGCCTCTTTAAGTCGTTGCGCCTCTTCGTCTTCGGCCTTCAGGCGCAGACGCATTTCGCGCTCGCGCTCTTCTGCCTCTTTGGCGTCGATCTCGGCACGGCGATTGGCGCGGTCTTCGGCGCGCTGCGCCTCATCCGCTTCGCGCGCGGCCTGATCTTGTGCTTCGCGCGCTTTCGCGGCTTGCAGCGCCTTCAGGCGACGCTCCATCTCGGCATCGGTGATGCCAGCGGGCCGCTTGGATGGATCACCAAGCGCCGGATTGGATCCAGTTGTTGTTTTCCCCGCACCGGGTTTGGGAACGACAACGCGCTTGCGTTTCGTTTCTACAACAACGCTTTTGGTCCGTCCGTGGCTAAAGCTTTGCTTTACCTGACCGGAACGAGGGCCGCCGCCCAGACCGAGGGGTTTTTTGCCGTCAGTATCACTCATGTGGTCTTCGTACCCTTTCCGGCGGACATTCCGCCGTCGTTCTCGCGCAAACCCGAGAGCTTTGCTGCTTCCTCTACAACACGTGTCGTGAGTCCACCAGCCGCGAGCGCGCCATGTATCACATTTTCCCGCCCAAATGCCAAACCCAATTCTTGCGCCGTCAAAACGCCGATATAGGTCTCTTCGCCATTCGGTGCGCGAAGCTTCGTTTTTCCTCTGTCAGATCCGTCCGAGGCCTGCATCAGCACGACCGCGTCACCCGACACCAACCAACCTTTGACCTTTTCGTAACCGCAAATCGCCAGACCTGCCTTGCGGGCCAATGCGATCAACTCGACAACCCGCCGGGTCATCATCGCCTCGACATCGTCCACCAGACCTTCGGGCACCTTGACCGGCTGCTTGGCCGCGCGGGAAAACAAACCTTTCCCCGCCGCCTTGTCCAACGCTTTGCGGCTCGCCGCGACCCAGATGCCGCGACCTGGCAGTTTGCCCAACAGATCGGGCACAACCTGCCCGTCAGGCCCCACCACGAACCGGATCAGGCCACCCTTCGGCTGAACCTCTCCCGTGGCGATACAACGCCGTTCGGGGTCATCCCGTTCCTTGGTTTGACCACCGCGGGTCAATGCGCGCGCCCGAGACCTGCGATCAGGCCTCGGTCTCCTCGTCGTCTGCGATGTCGTCGACTTCGACGTCAGCGGCTTCCAACTCGGCGGGATCAACCCAGCCCAATTGAATACGGGCCGTCATCACGAGGGTCTGCGCCTCTTCCAAAGACACGTCGAATTTCTCCAACACGCCATCGTCTTTCTTGCGCTCGCCCTTTTCCGTGGTCCAGCCACCGGCAAGTTCCCAATCCGCGCAGGTCGCGAAATCTTCAAGCGTCTTCACGCCATCCTCTGCCAGGGCTTCAATCATTTGGGGTGTCAGGCCGTCGAATTCAATAAGGCTTTCCTCGACACCCATTTCGCGGGCGCGATCCAGTGCCTTCTTGTTTGCGGCTTCCAGATAATCGCGGGCACGGGCCTGCAATTCGCCGGCGGTGCCTTCATCGACACCGTCGATAACCAGCAGTTCATCCGCCTCGACATAGGCCACTTCCTCGAGGCTGGTAAAGCCTTCCGACACCAGAAGCTGGGCAAAGAACTCGTCCAGGTCCAGCGCATCGACGAACAACTGGGTGCGCGATGCGAACTCTGCCTGACGGCGCTCTGATTCTTCGGCCTCTGTAACGATGTCGATGTCCAGACCGGTCAACTGCGATGCAAGGCGCACGTTCTGGCCACGGCGACCAATCGCCAGCGACAGCTGCTCGTCGGGCACAACAACCTCGATCCGGTTGGCTTCTTCGTCAATCACAACCTTGGACACTTCCGCAGGCTGCAACGCGTTCACAAGGAAGGTTGCCGCATCTTCGTTCCATGGAATGATGTCGATTTTCTCGCCCTGAAGCTCGTTCACAACGGCCTGAACGCGGCTGCCGCGCATACCGACGCAGGCACCGACAGGATCAATCGAATTGTCATGCGAGATAACCGCGATCTTGGCGCGCGAACCGGGGTCGCGGGCCACAGCCTTGATCTCGATGATGCCGTCATAAATCTCGGGCACTTCCATTTTGAACAATTCCGCCATGAACTGGGGGTCGGTCCGGCTCAGGAAAATCTGCGGGCCACGGACTTCGCGACGCACATCCTTGATATAGCAACGGATACGGTCGTTCGGGCGATAGCTTTCGCGGCCGATCTTGTCGTTCCGGCGCAGAATCGCCTCGCCACGGCCCACGTCAACGATGACATTGCCATATTCCTCGCGCTTGACCTGACCGTTGATGATCGTGCCCATGCGGTCCTTGAACTCTTCGTATTGACGGTCACGCTCTGCTTCGCGGACCTTTTGCAAGATCACCTGCTTGGCCGACTGCGCAGCGATCCGGCCCATTTCCACGGGTGGGACTTCTTCGGAAATCTCTTCGCCGATCTGTGGATCAGCGCGATAGGCCTTCGCCTCCTTGACGGTCAGCTCTGACTGATGATTCTCGACCTCTTCGACAACCGTGCGCACGCGGGTAAATGTGGCGCGGCCGGTCTTGCGGTCGATGTGAACACGGATATCCAGCTCGGACCCGTAACGCGACTTGGCCGCACGGGCGAGGGATTCTTCCATCGCCTGAACAACCAGTTCGGGGTCGATCATCTTTTCGCGGGCAACAGCCTCGGCTGTTTGCAGCAGTTCAAGCTGGTTTGCACTGGTAATCGCCATGGTCACTCCTCCTCGGAAGCGTCGGTGGTTTCGTCGTTTTCAATCTCGTCGAAGTCGTCTTCGTTCACGATGCCCGCCGCCTTGCGCTGGCGCAGCATTTCCGAAATCAGCTCGTCCGTCAGGACAAGCTTCGCGTCCGACAACCAGTCGAATTTCAGACCTATGGTGCCTTCGGCGATGTTGATCAACACCTCGTCACCCTCGGCGCCGACCAGTTCGCCTTTGAACCGGCGGCGGCCGTCAATCATCTCGCTCGTCTCGATCTTGACCTCATAGCCCTGCCACAGGTCGAAATCCTTCAACCGGGTCAGCGGCCTGTCGATGCCGGGGCTGGACACCTCCAACGTATAGGCATCCGAAATCGGGTCTTCGACATCAAGCGCGGCAGAGACCGCCGTCGAAATCTTTGCGCATTCATCCACCTCGATCCCGCCATCGGGACGCTGTGCCATGATCTGCACGGTTTTATATTCGCCGCCCATCAGACGCACACGCACCAGTTCGAACCCCATGCCCTCGATCACGGGCAACAGGATTTTCGCAAGCTTGCGGTCGACGGCCGCTTTGGCAACTAGATCGTTGTTCATTTTATCCAAACGCAAAAAAACGGGCTCGCGGCCCGTTCATTAAGATCGGTGGAGCATCGGTTGTGGAGGCCGACGCGCCGCTGTTGAAAGGGGATATAGGCTGAAACACCCGAGTCTGCAAGCGTGCAAATAATCTGCACGCCTTGTGCATCGTTTGTGCGTGTGATGTGCGCCCCCGAAACGCAAAAACGCCCCGCCTTGCGACAGGGCGTTTCTTGTAAGGCAAACGGCGTCGGCTTACGCCATCCACCACCGCTCTGCCATCCGGCCATTGTCCATCTGCCACAGGTTTCCGACCGTCTCGTCGTGCCCGATCTTGGTCGACAGCGCCTGCACATAGTTGGCGAACATCGGGATGATCGCGCCGCCGTCATCCCGCAGAATCTGCTGCATCTCGTGGTATTGCTCGCGGCGTTTGTTGGTGTCCAACTCGGCCCGCGCCGACAGCAACAGCTCTTGAAAGCGCGGATGGTCCCACTGCGTATCATTCCAGGGAACGCCCGCTTCGTAGGCCGTCGCGAACATCCAGTCCTCGGTTGCGCGGCCGGAAAAGTAGCTGGCGCAGAACGGCTTTTTCAACCAGACGTTCGACCAGTAGCCATCGGCAGGTTCCTGCACCACATTGATGTTGATACCCGCCCCCTTGGCGCTTGCCTGATACAGTTGCGCACCGTCCACAGCACCATTAAAGGCCGCGTCGGACACGCTCAGATCAACATCAAGCGAGGTCAAACCCGCCTCTTTCAGATAGAATTTGGCCTTATCAAGGTCATAGGTCAGCGGCTCTATGTCCTTGTGATAATACTGGTTTGCCGGTCCGATCGGGGTGTCATTGGCGGCAAGTCCGTGGCCTTGCAGGATCTTGTCGACCAGTTCCTGACGGTTGATCCCGTATTTCAGCGCACGACGCACATTCACATCGTCGAACGGCGCGACCTTGGTCAGCATCGGAAAGGTGTAGTGCTGGTTGCCGGTCACCTCTTGAATGACGATCATCGGATTGGCCTTCATCAAAGGCTCTGTCTTGAAATCAATGCGATTCACCGTATCGACCTGACCCGTCATCAGCGCATTCATCCGCGCCGTGGAATCGTTGATCGCGATGTATTCCAGCTCGTCGAACCAACCGGCGGTGCCGTCCTTGTAGTGGCTTGCAACCCGCTTGCCGACAAAACGAACACCGGGATCGAACGAGACGGTTTCATACAGACCCGTGCCGATGCCCTTGGCAATCGCCTCTTCGATCATGCCGGCCGGATACATCAGGATGTGATAATCCGACATCAGATAGGGAAAGTCGGCGTTGCCAGCGGACAGGGTGAACTGCACCTGATGGTCGGTGATCTTTTTCATCTCCGAGATCGCCGCGACAATCGGCTGCGCCGCAGATTTCGACCCTTCGGCGGTGTGCATCGCCAGCGATTCCAGCACGTCATCCGCACCGAATGGCTTGCCGTTATGGAATGTCACGCCCTGCCGCAGGTTGAATGTCCAGGTCTTGGCATCCGGCGTCGCCTCCCAGCTTTCGGCCAGCTCGCCCTTCAGCGCACCATCCGCGCCAACCTCTGTCAGGCAGTCGAACACAGCGCCAAGTGAGCAGGCGATCATGAAGATGTCGGAATGGGTGCGACCGTCAAAACTGTCCGACGTGTTTGCCCCGTTCAGACCCGCCCGCAGGCGTCCACCCTTTTTGGCCTGCGCCCGCAACGGCAGTCCCGTCATGGCCAAAACGCCCGCAGCGGCACCTGATTTCAATAGTCCGCGTCTGCTAATCTGTGACATATGATCTCTCCCGTGTTGGTTGCTGTGTCGCGGGTTTGCCCCGCTTTTCGTTGACCCCGTTCGGGGGCGTTCGTTCTACATCCTGTTCAAAGCCGCGTCGCCGATGTTGTCTGCGCCGCGCTCATTTAACAGATTTGTCAGCCAGTCGGGGTCCATCTCGGGGACCGAGCTAAGCAACAATTCCGTGTAGGGGTGATGCGGCGGCGTAAACATCTCGCGCTTTTCACCCAGCTCTATCACTTTACCATCCTTCATCACGACGACCTCGTCTGCAATGGCTTTGACGGTCGCAAGATCGTGAGTGATGAACATATAGCTTAGGCCCAGCGTGTCCTGAAGCCGCGCCAGCAGCTTCAGAATACCCTCGGCAACCAGCTGGTCCAGCGCCGATGTCACCTCGTCGCAGATGATGAATTTAGGTTCCGCCGCCAATGCACGGGCGATGCCGATGCGTTGCTTCTGGCCGCCGGACAATTCCGAAGGCAGGCGATCAAAATACACCGACGGTTCCAGCTCGATCTCCTCCAGCAGGCTCTCGACCCGCCTGCGCCGCGCCGCGCCGGTCAACCCCATGTAGAACTGAACCGGACGCCCGATAATTTCGCCGATCGTCTTGCGCGGGTTCAGGGCGGTGTCGGCCATCTGGTAAATCATCTGGATCTGGCGCAGCTGCATCTTGGACCGTTTGCGGTAATCCAGCGGCAGAACCTGACCCTCGAACTCTATCACGCCCTGCGATGGCGGCAACAGGCCGGTGATACACCGCGCCGCCGTGGATTTGCCCGATCCGCTTTCGCCCACAACCGCAACAGTCCGCCCCGCATGCATGTCGAAACTGACATCATGCAACACGGGTACGCGGCCATAGGCGGCGGTCACATTGCGCACCGAAACCACCGGCGTGGCGTTCGTTGCCACATGTGGTTTCCGGGGTCGCTCGAAGCTGCGCACAGCCCAAAGCGATCTGGTGTAATCCTCTTTCGGTGCCGAAAGCATCGTGCGGGTGTCGGCCTCTTCCACCTCGTCGCCGCGCAACAGCACTTTGATCCGGTCCGCCATCTGCGCCACCACCGCCAGATCATGGGTGATATAGATCGCTGCGGTGTCGAACTGCTCTACAATATCGCGGATCGCGGCCAGAACTTCGATTTGTGTGGTCACGTCCAGCGCGGTCGTCGGTTCGTCGAAAATGATCAGATCGGGGCGGCAGGACATCGCCATTGCCGTCATCGCACGCTGCAATTGCCCGCCTGATACCTGATGCGGATAGCGAAAGCCGATGTCATCGGGGTTGGGCAGGCGCAGGCGACGATACAGTTCGATCGCGTCCTGTTCGCTTTCGGCGCGCCCCATGACATGGTGCTGAACCGGCCCTTCGGTATGCTGGTCGATGATCCGGTGGGCGGGATTGAAACTGGCCGCCGCAGATTGCGCGACATAGGCGATGCGCTTGCCCAACAGCCCGCGCTTGACCGAGGCAGAGGCCTTGACCAGATCGACGCCCTCGAACTCGACCGAGCCGCCAGAGATCCGACAGCCATCGCGGGTAAAGCCCATTGCCGCCAGACCCATCGTCGATTTGCCCGCGCCGCTTTCCCCTATAAGCCCCAGCACCTCACCCTTGCGCAGGTCCAGATCGACGCCCTTGATGATGGGCGACCATGTCTCGTCGCTGCGCCCCTCGATCTTCAGGCCCCGGATTCTCAGCAAGACATCGGTCATTCTTTCAACCCCGAGGATCGTTGCAGCATCCAGTCGACAACAAAGTTCACTGCGACCGTAAGCAGGGCAATCGCCCCCGCCGCCATCAGCGGAAGCGCGGCGGTTAACGGGGAAAACTGGGCGAAATTTACGAACTGGCTAAGATCCTTTACCATCGTGCCCCAATCGGCCAGCGGGGGCTGGATGCCGACGCCAAGAAACGACAGGGATGCGATGGTCAGGAACACAAAGCAGAACCGCAAACCGAACTCTGCCAGAAGCGGCGCTGTGGCGTTCGGCAGGATTTCCCTGAAGATCAGATAAATCAGCCCCTCTCCGCGCAGCTTGGCCGCCTCGATGTAGTCCATCACCACAATGCTGCTGCCCACGGCGCGCGCCAGCCGGAACACCCGCGTGCTGTCGATCACCGCGATGATCAGGATCATGTAAAGCGTCAGCAATTCACGGTGCGACCCTGCCCAGGCGCTGGCGATTGTCATCAGCAAAAGCGCGAAGATCAGCGAAGGGATCGCCATCAGAACATCTACCATCCGCGACAGAATCTGATCGAACCAGCCCCCCAATGTCGCCGCCAGAAAACCCAGCGTGCCGCCAAGAAAGAACGCCAGAAGCGTTGTCGCAAAGGCAATACCGACGGTGTTCTGCGCGCCATAGATCAGACGCGACAACAGATCGCGACCGATCTGGTCGGTGCCCAACGGAAACGCGGGATCCCCCCCCATCGCAGGGTCACCCCCCGGCAGGACGTTGACGCGGGCAAAGATGTCTTCCTGACCATGTGGCGCGATCCAGACCGCAAAAATCGCAAAGACGGCGTAGATTAGGATTGTCAGAACGCCGAAACTTGCCGTTAGGGGCATCTGACGAAACAGCCTGCGTGTGCCCTGCGTTCCAACAGTTCGGCCAAACAGCCGGAACAGCCAGGCCGCAATCGCAAACAGGGCAAAGCCCTGCACAGCCCAGCGGAAAAACACGCCCTGATCGACGAAATAGAATTTCACGGCGAACAAAAGTGCTGCGAATGCCACGACATACCCATAGGCGACACCGAATGGCATATCGCGGAAATAGGGCGTGTTGCCCGACACCATCTGACCGGCCTTGCGTGCGCCCCAGGCAATCACTCCCATACCGACAACGGCCAGAACAAGGATCAGCCAAACATTCATTTCGGATGCCTCAGGCGTGGGTTTGACAGGATCGACATGATATCCGCCGTCAGATTCAACAGGATGTAGGCCGCCGCAAAAATCAGACAGCAGGCCTGAACCACAGGAATATCGCGGGTTTTCACGCTATCCACGAACAATTGCCCGATACCGGGATAAACGAACACAACCTCGACCACGACGACACCGGTGATCAGATAGGCAAGGTTCAGCGCAACGACGTTGATGATCGGGGCAAGCGCATTGGGCAGCGCATGGCGCACGATCACGCGCATCGGCGACAGACCTTTCAGGCGGGCCATCTCGATATAGGGGCTTGCCAACAGATTGATGATCGCCGCCCGCGTCATCCGCATCATATGGGCTGTGACAACAAGGGTCAGCGTCAGCGCGGGCAGCAGGGTTTTTTCCAGCCGCTCGCCAAAGCCCATGCCGGCATAAATGTTCGACAACGACGGCAGCACCGGATTCAGAACCGCAAGAAACAGGATCAGGACGTAGGCCAGAAAAAATTCGGGGCTGGAGATCGACGTGAGGGTAAAGATATTCGCCGCCCGGTCAAAAATCGTGCCCCGATACAGCGCCGCCAGTATGCCCAGCAGGATTGACACAGGCACCGCGATGGCCGCCGTGACACCGGCAAGGAAGATGGTGTTTTCAAACCTTGGCGCAATCTGCGCCGCAACGGTTGTCAGCCCGGAGCCGGAGTTCGCGCCGACAAAGGACGCAAAGTTGGCCTGTGCAAAGCTGGTTCCCAGATCGCCACGAACAGCACCGCCCAGCCATTCGAAATACCGGGTGACCGGCGGTTTATCCAACCCAAGGTCAGCGCGGATTGCGGCGACGGCTTCGGGTGTGGCGCCTTGCCCTAGGATCGCCTGGGCAAAGTCACCGGGTAGCATGTTCACCGCAGTAAAGATCACAATCGACACAACAAGAAGGGTCAGTACACCCAGCGCAAGCCGTTGAAGTATGATCTTGAACACAGATCCCAAAGTGCCGAGTTCCCCGATTTATGATCGGTACACGTTAACGGCTCCGGTCTTGAAGTCAAAAGAAGAACGCAGCCTTGATTTGCGCCAGACACCGCTAAAGGCCCAGCGCGCGCCTCATATCGACAAGCGCATCGGTTGTCCGCACGAGTTCGGCGCTGATACCGGTTTCGGACAGGGCATGCCCGGCCTTGTTCACAATGCGCAGCGTTGCATTCGGCCAGACCTGCGCCAATGACCAGGCAGAGGCCGGAGGGCAGATCATGTCGTATCGACCCTGAACGATCATTGCAGGGATATGCGAAATGGCCGGCATATTTTCCAAAATTTGGCCGTCTTTTTCCAGAAACCCACCATTGATGAAATAATGGTTTTCCAGACGGGCAAAGGCGCGGGCATAGTCTGCGGGGCTTTCACCGGTCGCGCCGTCATTCTCTATCGACGCCAGCGCATTTTCCCACGCCGACCAGGCCCGTGCATATCGCGTTTCCAGCATCATATCGCCGGAAAACAGTCGGCGGTTGTAGGCGCCGATCATGTCGTGCTGCTCGTCCTCGGGAACCAGTTTTGCAAAGCGGTGCCAGACGTCGGGAAAGAAATGGCCCGCACCGCCGCCATAAAACCACTTCAATTCCGACTGAGTCATAAGAAAGACGCCGCGCAACACCAGATAAGCCACCCGCGCGGGGTGCGACTGTGCGTAAATCAGCGACAGCGTCGCGCCCCAGCTGCCACCGAAGACAACCCAGCGGTCGATCCCGCAGGCCTCTCGGATGCGCTCTATATCGGCGACAAGATGCCATGTGGTATTCGCCTCGACCGACGCATGAGGCCGTGACCGGCCACACCCGCGTTGGTCAAACAGGATGATGCGGTAAACCGAAGGGTCGAAATAGCGCCGCATCGAGGGGCTACAGCCACCGCCGGGCCCACCATGAAGAACGACAACGGGCATCCCGTCAGGGTTGCCGCACTGTTCAACATAAATGCGATGTCCATCGCCCACATCCAGCATCCGCTGGTCAAACGGGTCGATGGGGGGGTAAAGAAAATGCGCTGCGCGCTTTTGGTCTGCGATTTTGTCCATTTTCGACCTATATAGCGCGAGAGGCCTCGCTTACAGGGTGTCATCCCACAAGAGCACATGGAGTTTAGAATGCAAGCCGCCCAGACAACAGTAAACCCCGCCGAAATAGCTAAGTTCGAAGCAATGGCGGCGGAATGGTGGGATCCGAAGGGCAAATTCAAGCCGCTGCACATGCTGAACCCATGCCGATTGGACTATATCACATCGCAGATCGCCGCCGAATACAATCGCGACCTGACCGGCGATCTGCCGTTCAAGGGCCTGCGCATTCTGGATATCGGCTGCGGCGGCGGGCTATTGTCGGAACCGATGGCGCGCCTGGGCGCCACGGTTGTCGGTGCCGACGCGGCGGAACGGAACATTCCCGTCGCGCAGGTACATGCGGCGCAGCAGGGTCTGACGATCGACTATCGCCACACCACCGCCGAGGCGATGGCAGCCGCCGGCGAACAATTCGATGTCGTTCTGAACAT
This sequence comes from Pseudogemmobacter sp. W21_MBD1_M6, assembly GCF_052119585.1. Taxonomy (NCBI): domain Bacteria; kingdom Pseudomonadati; phylum Pseudomonadota; class Alphaproteobacteria; order Rhodobacterales; family Paracoccaceae; genus Pseudogemmobacter; species Pseudogemmobacter sp. W21_MBD1_M6. The sequence goes on from NZ_JBGQOJ010000001.1 coordinate 779,772, forward strand.
GGAAGTGGTCGAACATGTCGAGGGCCCGCTGGGGTATCTGACAGCCTGTCAGCAATTGCTGGTGCCCGGTGGTCTGATGGTCTGTTCGACCATCAACCGGAACCCGAAAAGCTTTGTCATGGCGATTGTCGGCGCTGAATATGTCATGCGCTGGCTGCCCAAGGGCACCCATGAATGGAACAAGTTCATCACACCGGACGAGCTTTACTCCCTGATCCGCAATGCGGGTCTGGAACCGGTCGACCGCAAGGGGTTCGTGTTCAACCCGCTTGGCTTTACCTGGTCGCTGTCAGACCGCGACCTTTCGGTCAACTATGTGACGACCAGCATCAAGCGCGGCTAATGATCCTCGGCCAGACGCGCGCGCAGCTCTCTTAGCACGGGAATAGCGGCGCGCACCTTCTCGGCCCCGACGGCATTTACGACCTCGACGATAATCGGCGTGATCGCATGCAGGGCGGCATCGCGGGCCCGTTGCCCCGCCGGGCTGATCGCGACCTGCTTGCTGCGGGCGTCTTCCCAATCTGGACGGATGTGGATGTATCCCGCCCATTCCAGTTTGTTCAATGTGTTGGTCATGGCGCCCCGTGTCACGTTGAACGACTTTGCCAGCTGCGCGGGCGTGCGTTCATCTTTCAGGTGGGCCAGATGGTTCAGCACCGAAAAATGCGAAAGCTCCATCCCTTTTGGCAAGACTTTGGTCAGCCGCGTCCGCGCCAGTTGATCTGCCGAAAACAGCTCACTGAACAATGCGGCGGCAAGGGGATCTGCAACTTCGGGCATCAGGGTCCTTCGAACGGGCGGTCATGCAACAAGGATGGAACCTTCTTACGGCAAACCTCCACCTCGGCAAGGTCTAGATCAACCAAAGAGAACCCCGGGGCCTCGCCGCTATCATGAATGACTTCGCCCCAGGGCGACACGACCAGCGAATGACCGTAGGTGTGCCGTTGTGTATCATCCCCCGCAAGATGAAGCCCGGTCTGCGCCGGTGCCAAAACGAAACAACCGGTTTCAATTGCGCGGGCGCGCAGCAGGCTATGCCAATGCCCGGCACCCGTGGTGGGCGAAAACGCAGCCGGCACAGTCAGTATCCTTGCGCCAGCTTTGGCCAGGCTGCGATAAAGTGCGGCAAAGCGGACATCGTAACAAATGGTCATCCCAACCCCGCCGAACGGCGTATCCGCGACAACAGCGCGGTTTCCGGGGCGATAGCCTTTTGATTCCTGATATTGTTCGTCCGCCGAAATCACGACATCGAACATATGGATCTTGTCATATCGCGCGACGATTTCGCCGGTCGGGTCAATCAGGAACGACCGGTTCGCAAACCGCCCGTCTTCATCGTTCGTCTTCAACCCCAGCGACCCGATCAACAGCCATATCCCCAGCGCGGCCGCCTCTTGGCGCAACCCCGCAAGGGTCGGGTCATCGGCTTCGTGGTGCAAAACAGCATTCTGATGGGCGCGGCTGGACGAAATGCAATTCGTCACCTCGGGGGTCAGAACAAACTTTGCCCCGCCGCTTGATGCCTGACGGATATAGTTGCGCGTCACGGCAAGGTTCACCTCAGGCATGTCCGACACGTTCAATTGGATCAGGCCCACGCGCATCGGATTTCTATCCCACCAGCAGCGGGTCAAGTTTGCCCTGGCGGTCCAGCGCGTAAAGATCATCACAGCCACCGACATGGGTTGCGCCAACGAAAATCTGCGGAACGGTATACTTGCCGCTCGAACGGCCCAGCATTTCTTGCCGCTTGGCCGGATCGCGTGAAATGTCATATTCTGCAAAGGACACGCCTTTGTCTTTCAGCAGCTTCTTGGCTGCGTGGCAAAAGCCACAGAGGGGTGACGTGTAGATTTCGACGTTTTGCATGACATGTTTCCTAGAGTTTCGCGAACTATAGGCATTTAGTCATCCTTCGCAACGCGCGCGAGGGTCAGAATGCATACCTCACTCGCGTGTGATGCCAGACAGGCCTCTGCCGCAGCGGCCAGCGTAGCCCCGGATGTCATCACATCGTCGATCAGCAACACCGGGCGCCCGGCCATGCGATGCTTGCGTTTCGGGTGCGCCTGAATCGCGCCCGCCATGTTCTGGAACCGGGCATCGCGCCCCATTCCGTCCTGCGTCTTCGTTCTGCGAGGCCGAACCAGAAGATCGGGACAAAACGAAAGCCCCGCCTGTTTCGCAAGCGCACCGCCAAGAAGCGCGGATTGATTGTAGCGACGTTTCAGCAATCGCATCCAGTGCAGCGGGATCGGCGCGACAAGCATATTCGGCTGGAAGAGGTCGGCACCTGCCTTGGCCAGCCAGCCCGCAGCGGGACGAACCAGATCAAGCCTGTCCCCGTGTTTCAGCGCCAGAACAAGATGACGCGCGTTGTCCTTGTACAGCATCGCCGCACGCCCCCGCGACCAAGGGCGCGCGATCGTCATGCAATCGTCGCACAACACGCCTGCCTCAGCCTCTGACCCGTGCAGGGGAACACCGCATTTATCGCAGGCCAGACCGGAAATGAACGGCGTGTCCCGCCAACAGGTGCCGCAAAGGCCAAAATCACTGGCGACAAGCGCATCGCAGGTCAGGCACCGGGACGGATAAATCAGCTGTAGTGCGCTTTGCATTTTCGACAAACACTCCTAAGTAGCGGCATCAGCCAAGGGAACACTCATGCACAATCAGCCGAACCTGACAGACCGCGCCACCCTGACGCGCTTTCGGGAGCGCGCGCGCAGAATGGGCAATGCGGCGATGTTTCTTCAGGAAGATGCCGCCGACGAGATCAAGGAAAGACTGAACGAGGTTAACAGGGCGTTTACAGCACCTGCAATTGTGACTCCGTTCCCCGAAATCTGGCTAAAAAGATTTCCCGATGCCACCGTCACACCCGACGAGGACACCCTGAATCTGGAAGCATGCGCCTTCGATCTGGTGATTCACGCCATGTCACTGCATTGGGCGAATGATCCGGTCGGGCAACTGGTGCAATGCAGGCGGGCGCTGCGCCCGGACGGGATGTTCATAGGCGCGTTGTTCGGTGGCCAGACCCTTGCCGAACTGCGGGTAGCCTTGGCCGAGGCAGAGGTTGCCCTGACCGGCGGGTTGTCGCCCCGCGTCGTGCCCATGGGAGAGATCAGGGACTTGGGCGGTTTGCTGCAACGCGCGGGCTTTGCCCTTCCCGTGGCGGACAGCGCCCTTAAAACGGTCAGTTATCGCGACTTGCCCCACCTCATGTCCGACCTGCGGGCAATGGCAGAAGGGAACGCGCTTGCATCGCGGCGCAAAACAATCCCGTGCCGCGCCCTGTTCAAAACAGCGGCTGAAATCTACACAAACAGTTTTGGCACCGACGACCAAAGGATAAACGCAAGTTTCGAGGTGATATTCCTGACCGGATGGGCCCCTGCGGAAAATCAACAAAAGCCCTTACGCCCAGGTTCTGCCACGGCGCGCCTTGCCGATATTTTGGGTGCGACCGAGCACCCCATCGACAATAAATCATAATTTCTGAACAATTGACTGCGGTCGCAAATAATCTATGTCGCGCTACTTGACACGCAGATCTGTAAAACGACGGGAAAGACGAACATGCTGGACACCAAAACATCCGGGCCCGATTTTGGCGATGCGCCCGGCCAAGGTCGACTGCTGCATGCCCCTGCGGATCATCCCCGCGTTCCGCCAGCCAAAGTCGGGGTTTTGCTTTCGAATCTGGGAACGCCGGACAACTATGACTACTGGTCGATGCGCCGGTATCTGAACGAGTTTCTGTCAGATCGCCGCGTCATCGACTACAGCCCGTGGCTTTGGCAGCCATTGCTGCAACTGATAATTTTGACGAAACGCCCGTTTACGTCCGGCAAGAATTACAAAAGCATTTGGAATCACGAGGCGAACGAAAGCCCCCTGATGACCATCACCAAAGCACAGACAGCCAAAATCAAGGCAGAGATGCAAAAACGCTATGGCGACGATGTCATCGTGGATTTTTGTATGCGCTACGGAAATCCGTCGACAAAATCCAAGGTCCGCTCATTGATTGATCAGGGCTGCCAGAAGATCCTGTTCTTTCCGCTTTATCCTCAATACGCGGGCGCAACATCAGCCACCGCCAATGATGAACTTTTCCGTGTGCTGATGGCCGAGAAATGGCAGCCCCCGGTTCGCACGGTTCCGGCCTATTTCGATCAACCCGAATACATCGAGGCTCTGGCCCAGTCGGTAGAGCGGGCCTATGCAAAACTGGAAAAGAAGCCGGATATCCTTGTCTGCTCCTACCACGGGGTTCCGCGCCGATATCTGATGGAGGGCGACCCCTATCATTGCCAGTGCCAAAAAACGACGCGTCTTTTGAAGGAACGGCTGGGCTGGGATGACACCCGCATCAAAACCACATTCCAATCGAAATTCGGACCAGAGGAATGGTTGCAGCCTTATACCGTCGAAGAAGTCGCAAGACTGGCAAAAGACGGAAAGAAAAACATTGCCGTGATTGCCCCCGCGTTTTCGGCAGATTGCATTGAAACGTTGGAGGAAATTAACGAGGAAATCCACGAAAGCTTTTCGCACGCCGGCGGCGAGGATTTCACATATATCCCGTGCCTGAACGACGACGATGCGCATATCGCCGCGCTGTCAAAGGTCATTCAAGACAATCTGGCAGGCTGGTTGCCATAGTAATTCTGCCCCGACGACCACAATCAGGACATAAAAAAAGACGGTGGATCGCTCCACCGTCTTTTCTTTAGTAGATCGCGCTGTGCTTAGTTAGAAGCAGCAACAGCAGCGATTGCCAGAACCAGCATCAGTGGAACGAGCAGGCCACCAGCAGAAGACGAAGAAGTTTCTTCGACAACTACAACTGGCTCCATCACTGGCTCAGCCATGTTACCAGCAAAAGCGTTTGTTGCGGCTGCCGAAAGAACGGCTGCGAGTGCAAGTTTCTTCATATTAAAACCTCCAGATATTGCTAAGCGTCGTTTAATTATGTGAGGACTACGCAAAGCGCCCAAGACTGTACCTCGTATTAATGTCTAACCAGCAAATTTAAGCAAATGCAAATGCAACTTGAGGTTCCGGCGCACCGCTCGGGCCGAATGTCGTCAAATTAGCAACACTTGAGTGCCCACTTTGGTAAGCGCGAAAAGCTCGGCAATGTGCTCGTTATACAGACCGATACACCCGTTCGATGACCTGCGGCCGATCTTGCGCGTGTCATGCGTTCCGTGAATGCGGTAATATGTCCAGGACAGGTACAAGGCATGGGTGCCAAGCGGGTTATCTGGACCTGCGGGAACAAAATCGGGCCACTCAGGGTTTCTTTTCTTCATCGACGGTGTGGGGCGCCACTCCGGCCCTTCGATTTTGCGGACAACCGACGTGCGACCGCGCCGCGTCATTTCCTCTGACAGGGGAACACTTGTCGGGAAAAGCTTGTAAACGGATTGGTCTTCCGACCAGTAATGCAACGCTCGGGACGTTGTATCGACAAGAACTGCGCCCTTGGACAACGTATCGAAATACGGCCGCCATTCCAACGAGCGGAAGCTGGAAATGTTGCGCCGGATAACGGTCGAAATATCCCCCTCGATTTCCGCATCCGTGACAGCGTAAGCGGGAACAGCAGAGCCGCCAAGCGCTGCAGCGCCAATCGCGGTTGCCGTCGTTCCAAGAAAGGCCCGACGATTCAAGTGCTTCGATGAACCACCACTCATGTATGAACTCCAATTCAAACGACGCATAAATCTACCGCATATTATGTCTTCAATGTCTCACTCGCAATTCAAACCAGCATAGGTCCGCCGGTTGGTCTATATGTGGGTTTGAACACTTCGTCACAACGATATAGAGGTGGATCTGTTTTTGAAACATGGGTGATTGCAAATGGCGCGTCTGTCTATTCTTCTCTTTGCACTGATTTTTGCCTTATCTGCCTGCGAATCAAGCGCGCCACGGCTTGGATCGGATGGCAAACCGTTGCCTCAGGTCTACAAAATTGCGGCGCGGGATGCCGACAAGATCCAATTCAGGATGCTTGATTCGGTCAATGCGTTGCGACAGGCCGCCGGTGTATCGCAGGTCACACTGAACGCGCAGTTGAACGCGGCGGCTGCGACCCACTCTCGGGATATGTCGGTCCAGAACCGCCCGTGGCATTTCGGGTCCGACGGGTCTTCGCCATTGGATCGCGTGCGTCGGGCCGGCTATTCCGGCAGCAACATCGGCGAAAACATATCTGAGACCTATGAGACAGAGCTAGAGACGCTGGCCGCCTGGATGGAACTGAAAGACACGCGCGACGTGATCCTTGCGCCTGCCGCGCGTGATCTCGGGGTTGCCTGGTATCAAGAGTCCAACGGAAAAATCTGGTGGACGGTCATTCTGGGCGGGTGATCCCCGCCCGGCCATTTACGGAAGAAGAACAATCGCCGTTCCGTCACGAACCATCGCATAGATGTCTTCCATCTGCTTGTCGGTGACAGCGATACATCCCGCTGTCCAATCGCGCCGCTTCTTGGCACCGCGCGGCTGGTCGCCATGGATAAAAATGTCACCACCAGGGGTTTTGCCCAGCAATGCAGCCTCGGCGCGATCCACGTCGTTTGGATAGGAAATACCCAGCGACAGGTGAAACGCGCTGTCCGGGTTGCGACGGTTGACGTAATAAATGCCCTCTGGCGTTTTCCCGTCTGCCTCGATCTTTTTGTCCCCCACAGGGGCAAATCCAAGATTAATTTTGTATGTTTTCAAAACCTTATCGTGATGCATCAAGTGCAGCTTACGATCGGATTTCATCACATACAGACGCGTCACTTCCGGACCGTCATAGCTTTTGAATTTAGAGGAACACGCCGACAGGGCCAAAAACAGCACCACGACGCAACATGCCTTAACCGCTCTCATTTAACTGCCGCCTCTTACGTTTGTTTTTTATTTTTCTTATCCGAAAATATAGGTTTTTCATAGATGTTTTCGGCGCATGGGTAGCCTGGCCCGATCTTTGATCTTGGGGCAGGCTACCGGTTGGCGCGCTGATCTTTGCTGAACGATGCGACCAGTTCGACATGCGACGACCAGCGGAACTGATCGACAACCTGCACCCAGTTCAACGCATAACCGGCGTCCAGCAGAATTCTGGCGTCCCGCCCAAAGGTCACAGGATTGCAGGACACAGCCGCAATAACCGGCACCGATGATCGGGCAAGCTGTTCGATCTGCGCCTCGGCCCCCGCACGCGGCGGGTCGATCACAACGGCATCGAACCGCTTCAACTCGTCTGGGTAAAGTGGGCGGCGGAACAGGTCGCGGGTTTCGGTCATGACCCGCTTCAACCCGCTCGCCATGCGCCAACCATGATCAAGCGCGGCAACCATCGGCGCCTCGCTCTCGATTGCCAGAACCTCGGCCTTGGCGGCAAGGGGCAGCGCGAATGTTCCACATCCCGCGAACAGGTCGGCAACCCGACGGGCGTCACCAACGATTTCGACAACCGCCGCCAACAATGCGGCCTCCCCCTGCTCAGTGGCCTGAAGAAAGGCACCGGGCGGCGGCACAACAGACGCTTTTCCAAACCGCTGCGCCGGCGGCATATGCTGGGCCACCAGTTCCCCGTCCCACTCAAGCCGCGCAAGCCCGAAACGTTCGGCCATGGCGGCAAGCTCTATCCGCAAGGAGCCGTCCAGCGGTTTTCCGGCAGTTGCCAGAACATCAAGCCCCTCGGCAGAGCGTGTGACAGAAAAGGAAATCTCTCCCTTGCGAGAGCCACCGGTCACCGTCAGCTGTTCCAGCGCGGGAATGGCCGCCATAAGATCAGGATGCAGCAATTTGCACGCCGGGATCGGTACAATCGTGCCCGAAGCACGGCCATGAAAGCCAACAGTCGCGCCTTTTTTGGTGCGTGTTCCGGACAGGCTTGCGCGACGGCGGGATTGGGGCGGCGAGGTTTGGATCTCTCTGAAAACAGTCTCTATTCCCTGCGCTTTCAGCGCTGTTCGCACGATGTCCTGTTTCCAGACCGCCACAAACCCGTCAGAGGTATGCTGCATCAGACACCCGCCGCAGGCCTTGAAATGGGGGCATGGCGCGCGAACGCGGTCCGGTGAGGGCGTTAGGATGCGGGGACTAAGCATCTGGTCACCCTCGATGTCGCCCTCGACCACTTCGCCGGGCAATGTCATCGGGACAAAAATCGGGCCTTCGGCAATTCCATCACCTAAGTGCCCCAACCGTTCGATTGTAAGTTTCATTCGGCGGCCTCTGCTGTTCCGATAAATCCGCCCGACTGACGGTTCCAGTAGCGTTCATAAAGCCCGCCACGCGCAAGAAGGTCATCATGCGTGCCCTGCTCTACAACACGACCCTGCTCCATGACAATGATCCGATCCATCGTCGCGATGGTGGACAGACGGTGCGCGATGGCCAAAACCGTCTTGCCCTGCATGACGCGCACAAGCGCTGTTTGAATGGCCGCTTCTACCTCGCTGTCCAACGCGCTTGTCGCCTCGTCCAGAACAAGGATCGGCGCATCTTTCAGGAACGCGCGGGCCAGAGCTATTCTCTGGCGTTGTCCGCCGGACAATTTCACCCCGCGCTCGCCCAGATGGGCGTCATAGCCGGTGCGCCCTTTATAATCTTCCAGCCCCAGAATGAAATCATGCGCCTCGGCACGCTTCGCCGCCTCGATCACTTCATCCTGGGTCGCGTCCGGCTTGCCATAGATGATGTTGTCGCGTGCAGAACGATTGAACATCGCCGTCTCTTGCGTGACCATTGCAATCTGCCGTCTCAGGCTTTCCTGCGTGATCTGGCGAACATCTGTTCCATCTATCAGAATTCGGCCCTTTTCGGTGTCATAGAGCCGTAAAAGCAGCGCCACCAAGGTGGATTTCCCAGCACCAGAAGCGCCGACAATGCCCAGCTTTTCACCCGCCTCGATGCAGATCGAAACGTCTTCCAGACCGCCTGCCTGTCGTCCGTAGGCAAAACTGATCACGTCGAACGTCACCTCGCCGCGGGCGTGGTCCATCGTGATCGCATCGGCGCTGTCCGTCAGCGTATGGGCCGGCGTCAGCGTGTGCATTCCGTCCTCGACCTCTCCGACGGACCCCCAGATGCCCATAAGCGCCATTGAAACCCAGCCGGTCATTTGCGAAATCCGCATCGCAATCGCGCCGGACGCCGCAATGTCACCGGCTGTGGCGGCCCCCTTGCTCCAAAGCAAAATCGCCCCGCCAACCAACAAGACCGGCAAAACACCAGCCAGCGTCATCAAGGCAAACCGGAAGCTGGCAGAGACACGGCCGAAATCAAGCGCCCTTTCACGGAAGCCCGCCATCGCGGACAGCGCCGCGCGATCCTCATAATCCGCATGAGCGAACAATTTGACCGTTTTTATATTGGTGATCGTGTCAACAACCTGCCCTGTTACCATCGCACGCGCGGATGCACGCGCCGCCGATCTGCCACGGATGCGCGGTAGAAACCAACGGATCAGGGCGAAATAGGCAACCAGCCAAACCACAAGCGCCAGCGCGACCCACCCGTCTATCGCCATCAGAAACAGGGCGGAACCAACAAGCGACGCCAGCGCAAAGGCCACGACATTGATTGATTCGAACGCAACGTCGGTGACCGACCGCGCGGTCTGCATCTGCTTTTGCGCGATGCGTCCTGCAAAATCATTGTCGAAAAACGTAACGGCCTGCCCCATTGTCCAACGGTGCAACCGCGACAGCACCAAGGGCAGAACATTGGGCATAACCGTGATCGAACTGCTGGCGGACGAAATGCCGAACACCACCGGCCTGACGATCAGATAGAACAGCGCAAAGCCAAAAAGAAACCGCCAGTTGTCGGAAAAAACCTGCGCGGGCGGGCTTGCCAGAACGCTGTCTATCACCTGACCCAACAAAAGCGCTGACAGCACATCAATCGTGCCGGCCAACGCGGAAAAGAACGCCGCAAACCACATGGCTGGCCACGCGCCGGACAGGCACCACCTGAAGAACGCCCCAAGTCGATCGGGCGGCGGCCCCTCTGCCTTGCGGAAGGGTTCGATCATGTCATCGTACCAACTCATTCCGCGGCCTCGCTTATATCGATAAACCCGCCCGATTGGCGCAACCAGAAACGGGAATAAAGCCCACCCTGTTCCAGAAGTGCGGCGTGGCTACCCTCTTCGACAATGCGGCCTGCATCCAGCACCAGAATCCTGTCCATCGCGGCGATGGTTGATAGCCGGTGCGCAATCGCGATCACCGTCTTGCCCTCCATCATACCATAAAGCGTATCCTGAATCGCCGCCTCGACTTCGCTGTCCAGCGCACTGGTCGCCTCGTCCAGCAGCAGGATCGGCGCGTCCTTCAGAATAACACGGGCCAGCGCGACACGTTGTCTTTGCCCGCCAGACAGCTTCACGCCACGCTCTCCCACCCGCGCATCATAGCCCTGCCGCCCTTCTGGGTCGGTCAGTTCCTGAATAAAATCATGTGCTTCGGCGCGTTTTGCCGCCTCGGTCATTTCATCCTCGGTGGCGTCGGGCCGCCCATAAAGGATGTTATCCCGAACAGACCGATGCAACAGCGAACTGTCTTGCTGCACCATCCCGATCACAGACCGCAAACTGTCCTGCGTCACATCGCGGATATCCTGACCATCAATTCGGATCGTTCCGGATTCGGCATCGTAGAACCGCAGCAAAAGCTTAACGAGCGTCGTCTTGCCAGCCCCCGAACGACCAACAAGACCAACCTTTTCCCCTGCCGCGATGGTCAGGCTGATTTGATCCAAGCCGCCCGAACCGCGCCCGTAATGATGCGACAGGTTCTTGATCTCCAGCCTGCCATTCGTCAGCACAAGCGGCTTTGCGCGGGCCCGATCAACAAGGGAAACAGGCTGCGCAATCGTCTCCATCCCTTCGGCAACAACCCCAAGCGACCGAAAGAATGACGACAACGCCCACATGATCCAACCAGTCATTGCGTTCAGCCTGAGGGTCAGCGCCGTCGCCGATGCAACCACACCCACCGTCGCGCTTCCCCCTATCCAAAGGCCCAGCGCCCAGCCAACGACCGACACAATCAGGAACCCGTTCAGCGCCACAAGGGTCACGTCCATGATGGTGAAAATGCGCATTTCCTTGGCAAAGGTCGTGCGGGCGTTTTCAATCGCCTCTTTTGCGTATTCGATTTCGGTATCGTGGTGCGCGAACAGCTTGACGGAATGGATATTGGTGTAGCTGTCCACAACGCGCCCCGTCACCTGACTGCGGGCATCGGATGCCGCCTTGGAGGCAGGCCCGACGCGTCGCATCGTCCACCGCACCAAAAGCCCGTAAAGGACGAACCAACACAACAACGGGATCGCCAGCCGCAAATCTGCCTCGGATAGAACGATTGCCGCGCCGATGAAATACGCCAAGGCAAAGGTGATTGCGTCAAAGACCTGAAACACCGCCTCGCCCGCCGCAGGGGGTGTCTGCATGATGCGGTTTGCGATGCGTCCGGCGAAGTCGTTCTCGAACCAGCCAACCGACTGGCGCAGAACCTGGCGGTGCGCCCGCCACCGGATCAAGGTTCCGAAATTGGGCAGGATCGTATTGTTCAGCAATGCAACGTTCAGGCCCTGCAATGCCGGACGGACCAAAAGGATGAACGCCGCGACCCATAGAAATTCGGACCCGTAGGTTGCCTGGACGAACTGCGGTGTATTGCCGTTCAGAATATCCACCATGCGGCCCATGTAGAAAATCAACCAGATTTCTACAGTCGCCACGGCAACGGACGAGATTGCCGCATAGATAAAGACTGTTTTGAACGGGCGGGAGTAGTCGCGCAGAAATGGCCACAGACGCCGCGGCGGCGCGTCTGTTTCCTCATACGGAGTATAGGGGTCTACGAGTTGTTCGAAAAAGCGAAACACAGGCCAAAACCTTTACGACGTCTGTTTCAGGATATAGCGCTTTAGGCGCCAAGGGAAAACGACAGAATGAATTCCCGGCTAGTAGTCTTTTTCAAAAAAGACCCCCAACCCGGAATTCCCATCTGACCCTAGCATGCCCTTTGCCGTTACGCTGGGTGTGACAGTCAGATTGAGGTTAATCTCGCTTGTTCCATCCGCACCAACGGTGACATCTGTATAGATCTTTTCCGTCAGATATTTACCGGCGCGCAACCCGACATTTCCGGCCTCGTCGGTGGTGACATCAAAGTCGTCCAAACCGAACCCTTCACGCAACTTGCCAATGATGCCGACCCCGCCCTTACCCGCCAGGGTTCCAACGGCAGCGGCCAGTTGTGCCGCCTGAAGTGGTGAAATTTGGCTTAGGCCGCGACCAAACAAAAGCCGCGCAAGGACTTCGTCTTGCGGTAGTTCCGGGGAGGACAGGAAAGAAATATCGGGCGCGTCGGCGGTGCCCTCGATCACGATCCGGACGGTGACATCGCCGCTGTCCGTTTCGGCAACAAGCCGAAGATAAGGTGAAAACTGCCCCAAAAGCTGTGCATATCCTTCGGACAGCACCAAGCGCTTGCCCAGAATATCAAGCCGCCCGCGGATCAGGTCAAACCGACCCTGCGGAACAAGCGCCGCCGTTGTTCCGACAAGGCGAAGCCGCCCGCCAAGCTCTGCGTCAAGCCCGCGCCCGCGAATGAAAATCCTGCTTGGCGCGCGGATCAAAAGATCGACAGGAAAGGCCACACCGGCCTCGTCCCGCGTTTTGCCGGACTGACCATCCAGTCCCGCGCGCGATCTTGTCTGCTTGCTTGCTGCGCTTTCGCCCTTATGCGTGATCTCGGGGACTTCGGCGCCGACTCCGAAACCGGTCGACGGAATCTGAATATCAACCTGACCAAGATTCAGCGCGCCGGAAATCTTTGCGCCGCCGGTCAGGGGGCCGACGACCGTGACGCGCCCGTCCACAGTCGTTTTGTAAAGCGCGGGATCAATCAAACCAACGCCACCCAATACAATTGCCAGATCGGCGTTGAACGGCGCGGAGAGCGCCATTGGCCCGCTAACGGTAATCTGCCCGCCCGTATCAACCGGCGATGTAAGCGAGATCGCCGCCCCGCCGCCGGTCAGTGCGATCTGCGCATTCACATCCGTCAGCGCCATTCGAAGCGTCGGCGCGGAAAGGCGCCCGCCATTTGTCGCCACCGTGCCGGATACCGATGACAAGGCCAGCGGCCCGTTCACCGAAAGGTCAAACCGCGCAATGCCGTCCATCGTTCGCGGGCGGATAAAACGGTTGGCCAGCGCCAGTGGCGCCTGCCCTGCAATATCCAGATTTGCCTGTCTCATATCATTGGCAAGACTGCCGGACACGCGCGCCGTTGTTCCCCCCGGCCCTTCGGCGGATGTATCGACAGTCCACCGCCCTGATTGCTGACCGATGCTGCCTTGTGCGGCAAGCGGGCCACTGAAATCGGGGGTAAACAGCCCAATATCCCTCAGGCGCGCCTCGAACCGGATATCACTGGCATCCGCCGCGCCGGTCCCGTTGGCACTGGCGGTGATTTCCGGCGTTTTGACATCGAATTCAGCGATCTTGAACGCACCGCCCTTGCCCGACGCAACCAAAGACAGGGTGCTATTGCCACGCAAAAGCTGATCAACATCCGCCTGCCCGACCGACAGGTTCTGTCCCGTCAAGGCGGCATCGACATTGAATGACTGATCCGCAATCCCTCCGCCGCCCGTCAGCTTCAGCTTGGCCGCACCACCCAGCTTGCGCTTTGCCAGGCCGGAATAGGGTGCGATATTGGCGATGACCGCGTCAAGATCACCCGAAACGACGACCCCTTCGGTTCCCGTTGTAAGGGTTGCGTCCAAATCTGCGCTGGCATTTCCGGGCGCGGTCATGGCCGTTTTCACCGTCCAGGCCTGCCCCGATTGCGCGGCTGTCCCGTCCAGCGTGACTTCGCCATCAAACGCGTCGGTCACCACCCCAACATCGGCCAGCGCGGCCTTGAACACAAGATCGCTACTGCCGGTTCGCAAGGTGCCACTTGCCGTCGCGGTCAGCGCTGTGGCCTCTACTTTCAGCGTTTCAAGATATGTGCCCGTTTCGTCGCGGCGGGCCTTTGCCGACAGTTTTGCCCGCCCCGCCAACAGTCGGTCAACTTCGGCTTGCCCAATTCCAAGATCCTGCCCCATAACATCGACCGAAAGATCGAAAGACCCGCCAAGCGGCGCGCCTTGTCCGGCGAGATCGACCGTCGCACCACCCCTTAAGGGGCGTCCCGCCAATCCGGAAAAACGCCCCAGATCCCTGGCGGTGACACGTGCGTCACCATTGGTTTGAAACCCGTCAGACAGACCCTGAACCATGACATTCGCGGTCAAGGCATAGTCGTCACCATTGATCCGAAGGTCAGAAATTTCTACCGGTTGCTTTTCCGCCCACCTGACAGAGGCCGCCCCGGTGATGTTTTCGCCCAGCGCCTGCATCAGGTCCTTGTTGTCGAGGTCAATACCGTCGGCGACAAAGTCAAAATCCGCAGTGACACGCCCCACCGCAGTGCCTTCGCCCCGCATGATGCGCCCCCCGCCAACCAATTGCGCAGAGCCAAGCGCAACTCCATCGCGCCGCAACCGTTCCAGCATCACAAGACCCGTCCAACCATCACTTTTGGCAATGTCATAGGCGACGGACAAATCCGCGGTTCCGATGCTGGTTTTGGGCCCGCTGAGCGGCAGGATCACCGGCTGTTTGTCCGCGCTTTCGATCCGGCCCGTCAACGAAAGGGACTCTGGCCAGCCATCGGGGCCCAAGGCCAGTTTTCCCTCCAGATCAATGGCCTGCGCCGTAAGACGCAGCTTATCCAACTGCAACCGCCCGGACGCGTCACGCTGTCCGGCGGCGACCAGACGAATTTCAGGACCAAAGAACGGCCGATAGACGGGGGCGAACACAGGCGCGATATCACCACCGATATCCGCACTAAAAACCTGCAAGACCTCGCCTTCGGTTTCGCCGTCGACGGGGCGCGCGGCAAATGACACGGTCCCCGCCAACCGCTTCTGGCCGTCGGTCGAAAGCTGCACGTCGGCAGTGAAATCCGAAAGCGGCGCCGCGCCCGTCACAGACAAATCAATTTCGGGCCGCCCCGGAAGATCAATCAGGTTTGCGACGATCCCGTCAGCGCCCTCTGACAGTTGCATATTCAAATCCAAATGCTTTGTTTCGTTCTGGTACCCCGCAGCCAGGGTCAACACCCCGCGCGATCCGTCTATCCGCGTGACCGAAATATCGGCCCGCCCCGCCCCGCCGGCAAGATTGACGGCACCGGATAAAGAGACCTCGGCGGCCTGCCCGAACAGGGCCTCACCCAAAACCACGCGTGCCACTTGTAGTTTTTCGATGTTCACCGAAACCGGCAGTTCCGGCAGGCTGAAAACCGTGGCTTCGGGCGAGGGTGCGGATTGGCCGGAATTTGGAAGGCGGGGAATTATGATTTCATCGGCCGTCAGCTCGCGCACCTCGATGCGCCCCGACAAAAGCGCGGACCTGCTCCAGTCCAGCACCACCCCGCGCATCGTCAACCACACGCCGTCAGCGTCTGCGATTGTCATCTCGTCCAACATGGCGCGGGAACTTAACGCGCCCGAAAACCCGACGATCCGCACGTCGCGGCCGGCCCCTGAAAGGTTATCCTCGATCAGGGCCGTCAGGAAATCACGATCAGCGTTTCCTGACTGTGCAAAGGCAACAGCGGGCAAAAACAGATAAAAGATCAACGCAAAAAGATGTCTCAAAACGACTGACCTATCCCGACATAGATTTGCACTTCTTTTCCGGCATTCGAGCCGCTGGTTGGCGTCGCAACGTCGAACCGGATAGGGCCTATTCCCGTATTGTAACGCAAACCAAGACCTGCGCCGCTGTGCCAGCCGCCGGTGTTATCCGGCGTGGAATTCGCGCCGACGTAGCCCGCATCGGCAAACCCAACGACCCCGTAGGCATCATTGATTCCGGCGCGCACTTCGAACGATGTTCCGATAAATGACCGACCCCCCAATGTGCGTCCGCCGCCAAGGTCGATATCCAGCGATTGGTAGGGTTGACCACGCACCGTTCCGCCGCCACCGGAATAGAACAGATAATCTGGTGCCGCATCAATGATGGCGGGGCCATAAAGCGATCCGAACTGAAGCCGCCCGGCCAGAACAAACCGGTCTTTTTCCCCGAACCCCTTGTAGGCGCGGCTATCGACATACAACCGCGCCCCCGAGGCAGAGCCGTTGATGCCTGCAAACGGGGTAAGGTCCGCCTTGATATAAGTGCCCTCCGTCGGGTTCAGCGTATCGTTGCGCCGATCGAATGTGACGCCAAGGGGCAATGTCAGCAGCGTTAGATCACGACTGCCGAAGGGATCGTCGATCTGAGCATAACGAGACCCGAGTCCCGCCTCGGCCTGTAGTGTGTCGGAAATGATCCGCGTCGCGCCAACGCCCAGCGTGATCTGCCGAGATGAGTAGTCGGGTTCGTCAAGAACCTCAATCTGGGCCAAAATGTACAGCGTCGTGTCCGCGCCAAAGGTCGCGGGCCGCCCGAAACGCGCCGCAAGATCGTAGTCGATACCGCCCGTGCCGCCGTTTATGCCGCTTACCGCGGCGTCTATCCGAAGGTTCTCTGCCCCGCCAAGCAGGTTGCGGTGCATCCAGAACCCCGACAACGCAACCCCGTCAAGCGTGGAAACCTCGGCGCCAAAACCAAACCGCCTTGGCTTTTGTTCCGAGATCGCCGCATTGATGTCCAGCGTATCCCCGTCCCGAACGACGTCCGCCTCGGTCAAGGCAACAGACCGGAACGCACCCGTCCGTCGCAGCCGGTCAGCAGATTTCTTCAGCTCTTCCGGGGAAAACACCTCTCCCGTGGGCAGGCCCGCGATTTGCCTGATCCGCTCTGGCCGGACGGCCGTTTCGCCGGGCAGTTTCAGATCGCCGAATTTAACACGCGGTCCCGTGATAATGCCGATGCGCGCCGCAAGGGTCGCCGCGCGATGGTCTGCTGTAATGGCCTGTGTGCCCGGAACCGCCTTTGCATATCCGTCACCCCGCCACCCCTCAATCGCCGCAGTGACCGCAGACTGTATCACCGGCGACCGCGCAGGTTCACCGATCTTGAAATCAGCGGGCAATTCGGTTTGGGGGACAAGCGGCAAAATTTCCGTCTTCGAGAATTTGAACAGTGGCCCTGCTGTGACGCTGATCTTGATGGTGCGGATAGTCGCAGGCGCACCAAAGGGTGAGATATCCGCGGCCTCTGCTCCGTCGATTTTTATGGAAATAACACCGCTATAATAGCCGTTCTCGTAAAGCGTTCCCAATAGCTTTCGATAGTCGGCAAGCGCTGCGGCGACCAGATCCTGAGACTCGCTTTGGCCCTGCTGCTGCGCAGATAGCGTAAGTGAGGCAGTTCTTAATTTCGCGGCAAGTTCCTCGTTATTGTCACTGACAGAAATATCGACAGCTTCCAGCGCCATCGCCCGCGAAAACGGGGCAAAGACGGAACCGCACAGGGCCGCAGTCACAACAAGCATTCTAATTGAATTAAATTGCACAGCATTCCCTCTTCGCTGGCCATTAATGCAGAACTCGGCCCAAGGTTCCAAACCCTAATCCGAATAGTATTCCTCACATGTTAGTGTAAGCGGGGCCTTGCCAACAGGCATTCATGTCTGTTTGTGAATAAGCTGATCCAGCGTCATGGAAAATTTCGAAGCGATCCAGATCTGTTCGATTTCCCTAAGCTTGCGACCCAGTTCCGGCCCTTGAAATTCAGGCATAAGATGCGCCGCACTGACCGGACAAACGGCCTGCGCCCCGTATCTGGCTGATTCAAGGTCTGCTGGTTCGACATTCCGCCCGAACATCGCCGCGCGCAAAACCAAAACACTTGCAGCGGCATCAAAGCCAATGCGGTATCCCAGTTCTGATGCTTGCCGGCCGGATCCGATCGACTCGGTCAAAAGGGTCAGATCGCGCATTTCAGCCCGGCTCAGGCGAAGTCCATTTTCAACATCATCACCGCCCAGAATGGCGAGCCGCCGGATAGGGTCCGGACCGATACCTGCCTGATTTTCCGCAAAAACCAGCATTGGCAGATACCTTGCGCTTGCACCCGGTAATACCTGTCCAAGCACGCCTGCATGCTGCATCGCGGCAACGCTTGGCGCGGGGTCGCGCGCAGACAGAAGCTTTCGCATCTCCGAACCGACGCGCTCCTTCGAAAGCGTCACTATTTCACCGCAATACATTGCACAGGCCGCCAAACCGTCCCGATCAAGACCGGCATCGGGGTTGCCATAAAGGGCATGAAACCTGAAAAACCGCAGAATACGAAGGTAATCCTCCTTTATTCGCGCTTCGGGGTCGTCGATAAACCGCACCCGCCGGGCAAGCAAATCGGGATATCCACCCAATGGGTCCATGACCCCGCCATCCGCATCGCAATACATGGCGTTCATCGTAAAGTCGCGGCGGTGTGCGTCCTCTTCGATAGTGTCAGAGAATGCCACGATGGCATGTCGGCCATCTGTGTCCACATCTTTGCGAAACGTCGTAATCTCGTGCGGTATGCCGGATGAAACTACCGTCACAGTTCCATGGTCAATGCCGGTCGGAACAGCCCGAAAACCAGCATTTTCTGCCAGTTTAGTGACGACATCCGGCAAAGCATCTGTTGCGATATCGACGTCATCAACCGGCACGCCTATCAGGTCATTTCGCACGCATCCACCTACGGCATAGGCCTTGTATCCTGACTCTGTCAGCATCTTGAACACGGCTTGTGTTGCCCTCGCACTAAGCCAGGATCCGTCGACTTTCCTCATTTACCTACCCGTTCCGCCAACCCGCGCAGAATACCCGCAGTCGCACCCCAGATATAATAGGGGCCATAAGGCACCGTATAATAGCGCCGCAAGCTGCCGCGCCACCACCGCGCCTGAATGACAAAGTTGTCGGGATTGACGAGATGCGCCAGCGGAACCTGAAAAATCTCGTCAACCTCTCCGGGTTCTGGCGCACCTCTGAATTCGGCTCTAACCCAGCCCAAAATGGGTGTCATTGTAAAACCTGTGACCGTCTCGTGATCCGGCAATCGCCCCAGTATCTCGACGTGATCCTCTGGAAGCCCGATTTCTTCACGCGCCTCGCGCAGCGCTGCTGCCTCGATACTGGCGTCGATCGCATCGACCTTTCCGCCAGGAAACGCAATCTGTCCGGGGTGGTGTTTCAGGGCCGACGATCGCTTCGTCAGAATAATCTGCACACCGTGTCGCGTTTCAATAAGGGGAACGAGCACGGCAGCCTGCCTTAATACACGGCCTTCGGGCAAAATAATCTGGGGATTAAGGTCGAAATCCGAAGAGGCGGCGCTGGTTTTACCCAACGCCGCTATGATTTCGTGAAAGGGATCAGCCTTTTTCACCCACCGCGTCCTCAGCCTCGAACCCCAGTGTCTTGGGGTCAAATTCGTAGTGTGCACTACAGAACTGGCAGTCGGCAGTAACAATGCCTGCGTCCGTCGTCATGTAGGCAATATCTTTCGCCGAATAGATCGACAGGCTTTCCCGCACACGATCCCCCGAACATGTGCAACCGAACTCGACCGACTGGGGGTCGTAGACTCGCGGCGCTTCCTCGTGGAACAAACGAACCAACAGCTCGGTCGGCTGCACGACCGGCCCGATCAACTCCAGCTCTTCGACCGTATCAAGCAGTAGATTTGCACGGCTCCAGTTCTCATGCTCGTCGCCCTGCAAAAGATCCTGCGCATCAAGCAGCCCCTGTTCGGCTGATCCGCCCTCGCCCGTCGCAAAGGGAGAGGCCTTTGGCATGTGTTGCAACATAACACCACCCGCACGCCATCCGGCAATTCCCTTTGGTTGCTGATGCTGACCAAACGTGAGCGAAAACCGGGTTGGAAGTTGCTCTGATTGAGCGAAATAGGTCTCGGCACAGGACGATAGCGATGCGCCCGCAATGGGTGTAATCCCTTGATAGGGCACCATTCCTTCGCCCTGATCAATGAGAATGGCAAAATATCCCTTGCCGATCTGACCGAACCCGTCGCCCGCCAGATCAAGTTGCTCCGCATCATAGCTGGCATAGGCGCGCATACGCGCCGGCTGGCCGTCATCCGTTGGGCCATAATAATCGGTCGCAATCAGGCGCACAGGGCCATCGCCCCTTATCTGAATGGACAATTTCCAGCGCAATTTTATTGTCTGCCCGATCAGTGCGGTCAGCGTCACGGCTTCAGCCACCAAAGCTTCGATCATTGGTGGATACTTATGCTGGGACAACACCTGCTGAAGCACGCCATCAAGACGCGCGACGCGGCCACGGATATCCGAGCGGTCAAGTTGAAAGGGCAGGACTGTATCGTCCCAAGCGATTTGCGAACCAATGGTCATGGGGTTTCCTTACGCGTTCCGCGTTGGCATATCTGGTGTATATATAGGGGCGGCAACCTGTCGTCCAAGAGGTAAATCCAAGATGATAAGACGCTTTGGCGATCCGAAAGTCCAAAATCAAACCTACATTCACCGGCCTGGCGTCTATGCTGTTCTGGTTCTGGGTGACAGCGTTCTTTTGACATTTCAAGCGGAACCTCTTCCCGAGGTCCAGCTTCCCGGTGGCGGCATAGACGCTGGCGAATCGCCCTTGGCCGCGCTTCATCGCGAGGTTTTCGAAGAGACCGGTTGGAGCATTGCCCGCCCCCGGCGCCTGGGGGCATTTCGTCGGTTCGCGTTTATGCCTGACTACGACATGTGGGCTGAAAAGCTTTGCCATATCTACCTTGCGCGCCCAATCCGGCCCCATGGGCCGCCGCGCGAAAAAGGGCACACGCCAATCTGGACGCACCGCAGCAAAGCAGCGTCCATGCTTGAAAACGACGGCGACCGGCATTTTGTGAATCAGTTATTCCGCTGAAACCTCGCCTGAGTATTCAAATAAAACTGCGGAAATATCGTCTGGAAATTCCTGCCCGTTCGCATGTTCGCCCAGATCCCAAATCATCGCCTCGAAAAAGGCGGTTTTTCTGACTTCCGAATTGCGGTGCAAAAGGCTCTCGAAGCCTTGCTCGTCCAGAAGTCTGCCATTGCCGTCCGGGCATTCCGTCACCCCGTCGGATGCCAGGATCAGACGGTCACCCGGCATCAGACGCACCTCGAACTGTTGGTAGGTCGCATCAGCGATAAGGCCGATCGGCAGGCCGCCAGTCCCGTGAAACTCTACTTCACCGGTGCCGCGCTGGACGGCAGGGTGTGGGTGTCCTGCCTGCGTAATCGTCGCCAATCCGGTGATCAAATCAATGTCTGCAAGGATCAAGGTAAAATAGTGATCCGTTTCCATTTCGTCGAAAATGAGTCTGTTCAAATGCTCCGCCACCTCGGCCGGAGGGCGGCCGGTGTAGCCATTGTCGGTCTTCAAAAGCGCAATATTCTGGTCCGGCGTCGCCCCCGACAGATAGCCCGCCAACCGCGCCGTCATAAGAGCAGACGAAACTCCATGTCCCGACACGTCAATCCCGTAGATGCCGATGCGTGACGGGGAAATATCATAAAATCCGACAAGATCGCCGCCAACATGCCCGCAGGGCCGTAAGAAAAGAGAAACCTGCGCCAAGCCAAAGTCGCGAAATTTCTCGCGGACAAGTGATTGCTGCAATTTGCGCGCCTCGATCAGGTCGCGATCAAGCGAGTCGTAAAGCCTCTGGATTTTGGCAAGGGTCGACGAGACCAAGCGGTTCTTTTCCGTTAGCTCCCTCTCGATCCGCAAGATCCGTTCACCCGCAGCAATGCGCGCCCGCAATTCCGCCGAATGAACCGGTTTCGTCAGAAAATCATCGGCACCAACATCAAGCCCCTGCGCCACTTCCCCCTTGTCGCTTTTTGACGAGAGAAGAATGAAATACCCGTAGCGGTCAGAATGAAGCGTTCTGAATATCCGGCAAAAATCCAGCCCCGACATTCCCGGCATCATCCAGTCACTGAAAATCAGATCCATGGATGTCACCGCGCACAGATCCAGCGCACGCTCGCCACTTTCCGCCTCGAAGACGGAATACCCCCATCGCAACAGGGACGACGCCAGAATCTTTCGCTGCACCTCGCTGTCATCGACGATCAGAACATTTTGAACGGCTCCGCCCCCACCCGGCGATTGCGGCAATGCCTCTTGGCGAAGATATGCAGGACTGGCGGTCATATAAAATCCGGGATGCACAGAATTGTCATCCCCTGCTTTGCCAGACCCACCTTAACGCAGTGTGAACGCTAAAATTCGAATGATCCCACCAAATTTCTAGACGGATTCTTAAGATAACCCATCTAAGTCTGACACATAAAGGCAAGTCGAGAGAGGGGAAAATGATCGATTGGCAACGCGTTCAAGACCTTTTGGAGGAGGTGGGAGAGGAGGACTTTGGGACCATCGCCGCATTGTTTCTTGACGAGGTCGAGGGGGTTCTGGACCACCTCCGCATCACGTCTGACCCCGGCGCGGTGGCCACAGACTTTCACTTTCTGAAGGGCAGCGCTGCGAATCTTGGGTTCACCGCTCTTGGGGATTTCTGCACAAAAGGAGAAGTGATGGCGAAAAACGGGAACGCGGACAGTATTGATGTCTCAGGCATCTTTGACATCTACGCCCGGTCGAAGGCAGAGTTCGCAACAAAAATCGGCGCGCTATAGATGGCAGGTCAGATCAGGAATTCGGCCAGGGTCTCGTCATTGGTGATATCCCTGTACGCAAACCCTGCCGCATCCAACTTGCCGAATAATTCTGCAAAGTTTCCGGCCGCTTTTGTTTCGATCCCGATCAGAACTGAACCAAAGTTTCTGGCGGACTTCTTGAGATATTCAAATCGTGCGATATCGTCGTCAGGACCAAGCATCGACAGAAAATCTTTCAGTGCGCCGGGCCGTTGCGGCAGTCGCAAGATGAAATACTTTTTAACACCGGAAAAGCGCTGTGCGCGCTCCTTGACCTCTGGCAATCGTTCAAAGTCAAAGTTTCCACCCGACGTCACACAAACAACGGTTTTACCCCTGATCTGCTCCGACAATTCAGGCAATACATCAACAGAAAGGGCACCCGCGGGCTCCAGAACAATGCCTTCTATGTTCAACATCTCCAGAATGGTTGTGCAAATCCGGTCCTCTGGCGCCGCAAGAACATGATCCGGCGATACCGTCTTCAGCACAGCGAATGTGCTGACCCCGATCCGGGCCACCGCTGCGCCATCGACAAACGTGTTAACCTTGGGCAGGGAAACGGGGTGACCCGCAGCCAACGCGGCCGCAAGGCTTGCACCGCCCAGGGGTTCCACAAACCATAAATCCGTTTCGGGGGCATCTTCTGCCATGTACAGGCGAACGCCAGACGACAACCCGCCGCCACCAACCGGCAAAATGACCATATCTGGCGCGTTTGGCATTTCAGCCAAAATCTCGACGGCGACAGAGGCCTGCCCCTCGATCACATCCGGATCGTCAAAGGGCGACAGGAAATGCGCCCCGACCATTGCGCAATACTCCTGCGCGGATTTTAGCGTGTCATCGAAATAATCGCCGACCAATCGTATCTCGATCGCGTCGCCGCCAAATACGCGTGTCTTGTCGATTTTTTGCTGCGGCGTGGTAACCGGCATAAAGATGACGCCATTGACGCCAAAATGCCGGCACACAAACGCGACGCCCTGCGCATGATTGCCAGCACTTGCGCATACAAAACGGGACTGGTCCGGCGAGCGCTCCAAAACCTTGCGCATCGCATTGAACGCGCCCCGGATCTTGTAGGACCGGACAGGCGACAAATCTTCGCGTTTCAGCCAGATGTCAGCGCCATGGCGTTCGGACAAATGGTCGTTACGCTGCAACGGCGTGGCCGGAAAAAGGGTGCGCATCTGTGCCTCTGCGGCACGGGCTTTTTGTGCAAAACTGGTCATCGGGCAACGCTAGCGCCGGTCAATCGCCGCGTCCATGGCAAAGCTGACTTGCCCACCCCGTAAAAACGCAATAAACGCAGCGATTAATTGCAGCAAATTGACGGAGCCGTCTCATGTTAGCGCCCAAAAAAGTAGTTCTGGCCTATTCCGGCGGCCTTGATACCTCGATCATCCTGAAATGGCTGCAAACGGAATACGGATGTGAGGTCGTAACCTTCACCGCCGACCTTGGTCAGGGCGAAGAGCTGGAGCCAGCGCGCGCCAAGGCAGAGATGATGGGCGCAAGCGCGATCTACATCGAGGATCTGCGGGAAGAGTTCGTTCGCGATTTTGTATTCCCGATGTTCCGCGCGAATGCTTTGTACGAAGGGCTGTATTTGCTGGGCACGTCGATCGCCCGCCCGCTGATTTCCAAGCGTCTTGTTGAAATCGCCGCCGAAGTTGGTGCCGATGCCGTCGCCCACGGCGCAACCGGCAAGGGCAACGATCAGGTTCGTTTTGAACTGGCCGCCTATGCGCTGAACCCCGACATCAAGGTCATCGCGCCCTGGCGTGAATGGGACTTGTCCAGCCGGACCAAATTGTTGGAATTTGCAGAAAAGAACCAGATTCCCGTTGCGAAAGACAAGCGTGGCGAGGCCCCGTTCAGCGTTGACGCCAACCTGCTGCACACCTCTTCCGAAGGTAAGGTTTTGGAAAACCCCGCCGACGAGGCACCCGATTACGTCTACCAGCGCACCGTCAATCCTGAGGATGCACCGAACACACCGGAATTCATTGAAATCTCGTTCGAGCGCGGCGATGCCGTCGCAATCAACGGCGAGGCAATGTCGCCCGCGACGATCCTGACCCAGCTTAATGAGATCGGCGGCCGTCATGGCGTTGGCCGTCTTGATCTGGTCGAGGGTCGATTTGTCGGGATGAAGTCGCGCGGAATTTACGAAACCCCCGGCGGCACACTGTTGCTAGAGGCGCACCGTGGGATCGAACAGATTACGCTGGATCGCGGTCAGGCGCATCTGAAAGACGAGCTGATGCCAAAATATGCAGAGCTAATCTACAATGGCTTCTGGTTCAGCCCGGAGCGTGAAATGCTGCAAGCCCTGATCGACAAGTCACAAGAGCACGTCACAGGAACCGTTCGCCTGAAGCTTTACAAAGGGATGGCCCGCACCGTTGCGCGCTGGTCGGATCACTCGCTTTATTCCGAGGCGCATGTGACCTTCGAAGATGACGCGGGCGCATACGATCAGAAAGACGCGGCTGGCTTTATCAAACTGAACGCATTGCGGCTCAAACTGATTGCCATGCGCAATCGTCGCCTCAGCAAATAGCGTCAAAGCTTCTTCGCGGCGAGCCTGTCATAGAACGGCAGGGCCGCCGCGACGATTGCTGCATCCCGCCCGTCAAGCTGTGGCAAGGGCCCCTCTGGCCCGGAAAACCCTGTGCTGCGATGCACGGCACCATACCAATGCGTTGCCCATACGCCGTCAGCAGGATGCCCGCCTTCAGGCCAGGACAGCATTGCACGATCAAAGCGCAAGCCAATCGCATCACACAGTCTGGTCAGCATACGTTCCGGATCATTGCGTATATCGGCACTGTCGATAACCAGACCACCGATCCTGTCGAAAAGCTGTGCTTGTTGCCGGAACCCAAGGTCCTCTAGGGCCACCTGTTCCCGCTTGATCCCGTAGCTTGCAACAACCCGTGCAGGATGGCGGATAAGATGAACGTTCACACAGTCACCGGACCAGTCCATCGGAAAGCCGTCAATCATGTGGTGCGGCATATGTTTCATATAGAAATTTGGCTTTTGGGCGGGAATAGTGCCTGAACAACGCGCCGCCACCTTGATCGGATCCGATTCGTGTGCGGCTATAATCTGCTCCTTCATCGGATGGTCCGCACCCGACGCGGCAAGATAGGGCGCATAGAACGGTTCATCCCACACGGCAAAATCCGATCTGGCCCCAAAGGAATACATCATCGCAGTCGACAGGTTCCGTGGGCCGGACCACATTGCAATCCGCACTACCGCACCTCGCGCGCAACAAGATCTTTGTAAAGCTGACGGATGCGCACCGTGATCGCCCCCATCTGGCCATCCCCGATCATGCGCCCGTCAATGTCGCCGACCGGGGTTTGCGCCCCGAAAGTCCCGGTCAGAAACGCCTCTTGTGCCCCGTAGGCGTCAACCAGCGAGTAATTCCTCTCGAACACCGGAATTCCGTCAGCCCGACACACGTCGATCACCTTTTGGCGGGTAATGCCGTTCATGCAGTAATCACCAGTCGACGTCCAAACCGCGCCCTTACGGACAATGAAGAAATTGCATGCGTTGGTCGTGTTCACAAATCCATGCACATCCAGCATCAACGCCTCGTCAGCGCCTGCCTTTTCCGCCGCAATACAGGCCAGAATGCAGTTCAGCTTGGAATGAGAGTTCAGCTTGGGGTCTTGTGTCATAGGAAGCCCGCGCAAATGCGGCACGGTTGCCAGCCGGATCGGGCGCGGAATTTCGGGCTTTGAATGCTCCATGATGATAACCATCGTCGGGCCGGACCGCGACAGCGACGGATGCTGGAACGGGCGTATCTTTACCCCGCGCGTGACCATCAACCGGGCGTGCACATCCTGTGTCATGCCGTTCGCTGCTCTCGTCGCTTCAAGCGCGGCGATGACTCCGGCCCGGTCAAGCGACATCGTCAGGTCAATAGCCTTGGCTGCCTCGAACAACCGGTCGATATGCTCATCCAGAAACGCCCAGTGGCCATTATACAGGCGCAGCCCCTCCCATACTCCGTCACCCAGCATAAAGCCGGAGTCATAGACACTGACCACCGCCTCGGATTTCGGAACGATCCGCCCGTCGACATAGATCAGGATCGCATCGTTGCGGATGTCATCGGCGGTCTGGTGTGTTGTCACGACGTCTGGCATTCGGCCCCCCTGTTTGCCGGAACGATAACAAACGCAGCCGCACCGCCAAGCGGTAAATTCCCGTCACCATATCGTGACATCGACGCTGCGCACTTGTCGCATCGGCGTCGGGTGGGCATCGTGCCTAAAAAGGAGCCTTCATGATGTCCATTCTGTCACGCAACGCCAAACCCGCCGTCCTGTTTCTGGCAATCCTTTTGGGACTGGCAGCACAAGGAACAAGAAGCCACGCCGCCAATGTCGAAACCCTGACCGTCGCCGGGGGATGTTTTTGGTGCGTAGAAGCCGACTTTGAAAAGGTGGACGGCGTGATAGAGGCCATATCCGGATACACCGGAGGGTCCAAAGAAAACCCGACATACAAACAGGTCACTGCTGGCGGCACAGGTCACTTTGAGGCCGTGCAGATCAAGTTCGACCCGTCAAAGGTCAGCTATGAGTCATTGCTGCAAAAGTTCTTGCGCTCGGTCGATGTAACCGACGCCGGGGGGCAGTTCTGTGATCGGGGCGACAGTTACAGAACGGCGATATTCGTCTCTAACCCCGCGCAAAAGGCCGCTGCCTTGGCCGCGAAAACCGAAGCGGAATCAGCGCTTGGGCAGAAAATCGTGACGCCGGTTCTGGATGCGAAAAAATTCTATCCCGCCGAGGACTATCATCAGAACTATTACAAAGGCACAAATCTTGTTTTGACCCGCTTTGGCCCAAAACGGCAATCAGAGGCCTACAAAGCCTATCGAAATGCCTGCGGTCGCGACGCTCGGGTGCAGCAATTGTGGGGCAAGGCAGCGGCGTTTACCCACTAGCCCCCCGACAACTCCTGGTCGACAATGGATCTTTCGGGTATTGCATCCGCTGCGCCAAGAGTCCGGATTTTGATAGCGGACGCCATGGCGCCAAGCGCCATGGATTGCTCCATGCCAAGGCCCTCGCTCAATCCGGCGGCGACATATCCAAGGAAGGTGTCGCCTGCACTGGTTGTGTCGACAACGGTGGTCGGTACGGCAGCAACATGGCGTTTTTGGCCGGAACGATTATCATACCAATCGGCACCATCGCCGCCCAGAGTAACCACTATTTCCGGCACATCCATCTTTTCCAGGGTTGTGGACAACGCGGCGCAAAGCTGCTGCGCCTCGACCTCGTTCAGAACCAGCAGGCTGACATGGGGCAAAACATCGACAACCGCGCCGATTTCAAACGGTGCTGCGGAATAGACAACCGTCATTTTCTTTTGCCGGCCCAGCGCCGCCGCAAACGCCTGCTGTGATGTTTCGTTCTGCAAAAGCAGCAAGTCGCCCGCCGTGGCATCGTTCAGCGCCTCGGTGATCCTTTGTTGTGACTGCTTGGCGTTCGCGCCGGAAAAAATCACGATCGAATTCTCGCCCGATGCGTCGACGTTGATAATCGCGTGGCCCGTTGGCCCGTCAATTCCGGCAATATGGGCGACATCAACCCCATAACCCGCCATCCGCCTGACCGCCCACTGCCCGTCATCCCCCACCGCACCGATGTGGATCACGCGCCCACCGGCCTTTGCTGCCGCGACGGACTGATTTGCCCCCTTGCCGCCCAAACCGATGGAATGCGCGGACGCCGACAGCGTTTCACCGGGCGCCGGAAGATGCGGAACATCATAGACATGGTCCGCATTTATGGACCCCAGAACATAGATCGTCATGGATTATTCCCCTAACCGATCTTGCACGCAGCCATGACTGCCATATTCAGAATGTCGTTCACCGTCGAAACCGTAGAGCAAATCTGAATCGGCTTATTCACGCCGGTCAAGATCGGACCAATCACGGTCGCGCCCCCCATCTCTTGCATCAACTTGACCGAAATCGAGGCAGAGTGCCGTGCAGGAACAACCAGAATATTGGCAGGGCCCGTCAAACGAGAGAACGGATACTGCGCCATAGCAACCGGATTAAGCGCCACATCCACCGTCATTTCACCTTCGTATTCAAAGTCGACGTTGCGTTGATCCAGAACCTTGGGGGCCTGATGCATCTTCTCGGCACGTTCCGACACCGGATAGCCAAAAGTCGAGAAACTGACAAAGGCCACACGCGGCTCTAGCCCCAAAGTGCGCGCAACACCTGCAGCGCGTTGTGCAATCGTTGCCAGATCCTCTTGATCGGGCCATTCATGCACAAGAGTGTCGGCGATCAAAACAATCCGCCCCTTTACCAACAGCGCAGTCACACCAACTGCCCCGTCTTTTGCCGAGGCATCGAAAACATTGTTGATCAACTCCATCACATGCGCCGATTTCCGCGTTGCACCTGTGACCAACCCGTCACCATGCCCATGCGCCAACATAAGAGCCGAGAAAACATGGCGGTCGCGGGTCGCAAGCCGATGGATGTCGCGGTGATCATAGCCTTTGCGCTGAAGCCGCTCGTACAGAAAGTCCTTGTAGACATCGAGATGGGGGGAATTCGCTGCGTTCACAATTTCAAGCTCGGAGACAGCGTCGCCCAGACCCTCTGTTTGCAGCTTTTCCCTCACATCGGCATCGCGACCAACAACCAGCGCCTTACCAAGACCAGCACGCTGGTAGGCAACCGCCGCCCGCAGAACACGCGGATCATCGCCCTCTGCAAAGATCATGCGCGCCTGCGCAATCTTGGCCCGCGCGTGAATCCCCTGCAAAATGCTTGCCGTTGGGTCCATCCGCGCCTTAAGGCTTTGCGTATAGGCCTGCATATCCACAATAGGCCGCCGCGCCACGCCGGTATCCATGCCCGCTTTGGCAACTTTTGGCGGAATGACATAGATCAGCCGCGGATCAAAAGGCGTCGGAATAATGTAATCGCGGCCAAACGCCAGCTTGCGACCATAGGCCATTGCCACTTCGTCTGGCACATCTTCCCGCGCCAGTTCGGCCAGCGCGTTCGCACAGGCAATCTTCATCTCGTCATTGATGGCCCGCGCGCGTATATCCAACGCCCCCCGGAACAAGTAGGGAAAGCCTAGAACATTGTTCACCTGGTTCGGATAGTCGGACCGGCCTGTCGCCACAATCGCATCCGGACGCACGGCGTGCGCCTCCTCCGGCGTGATCTCGGGGTCCGGGTTTGCCATTGCGAAAATCACCGGATTTGGCGCCATTGACGCGACCATTTCCGCAGTCACGGCGCCCTTGGCAGAAACACCCAGAAAAACATCCGCATCTTTCATGGCGTCATCCAGGCTGCGCGCGTCGGTTTTGGCGGCGTGGGCCGATTTCCACTGGTTCATACCCTCGGAACGACCCTGATAGATCACACCCTTCGTATCGCACATGATGCAATTGTCATGGCGGGCCCCCATCGCTTTCAACAACTCGAGACAGGCAATGCCCGCGGCACCAGCACCATTCAGGACTATTTTGCAGTCCTCGATCTTTTTCCCGGAAATCTTTAGCGCGTTGATCAGACCGGCGGCGCAGATCACTGCCGTGCCATGTTGGTCATCATGGAAAACGGGAATATCCATTTCCTCTTTCAGGCGCTGCTCGATGATAAAACATTCGGGTGCTTTGATGTCTTCAAGATTGATCCCGCCAAATGTCGGCCCCATCAACTTGACCGCTGCAATGATCGCCTCGGGGTCTTCTGTGTCCAGTTCGATGTCGATGGAATTCACATCAGCAAATCTTTTGAACAGAACCGCCTTGCCTTCCATCACCGGCTTTGAGGCCAGCGCACCAAGGTTGCCAAGGCCAAGAACCGCAGTGCCGTTGGAAATGACAGCCACAAGGTTACCCTTGTTCGTGTAATCATAGGCCGTATCGGGCGCGGCGGCGATCGCCTCGCACGGCACCGCTACCCCAGGGGAATAGGCAAGCGACAGATCGCGCTGCGTTGTCATTGGCACGGATGCCGTGATCTCGAACTTACCCGGCGTGGGGTTCAAGTGATAGGCAAGCGCCTCTTCGCGGGTAATCCGTGCTTTAGACATGTTGGTTCTCTCCTCCAGAAGTCCGACAGTCTTAGCGTCCTTAATGCGGGCTCACAACATTCCTGTTATTTCCGCCTTTCGCGGGCAGCGCGAGGTTTGTAAGGTCCGACAAAATACACCTTGGGGGTTCTGAGTGACAACGGACGTGGCAAACACGACGCCCATGATGGCGCAATATCTGGACATCAAAACCGCGCACAAGGACGCCTTGCTGTTCTACCGCATGGGCGACTTCTACGAGATGTTCTTTGACGATGCTGTCGCCGCCTCTGCGGCGCTGGATATTGCGCTTACAAAACGCGGCAAGCATCTGGGAGAAGATATTCCCATGTGCGGGGTGCCGGTTCATGCCGCGGAAAACTATTTGCTGACGCTGATCCGCAAAGGGTTTCGCGTTGGCGTCTGCGAGCAACTGGAAGACCCTGCCGAGGCCAAGAAACGCGGGTCGAAATCCGTCGTGCACCGCGGGGTCGTGCGGCTGGTGACCCCCGGCACCCTGACCGAAGATTCCCTGCTGGAAGCACGGCGTCACAATTACCTTGCCGCCTTTTCCGAAGTGAGGGACGAGGCCGCCCTGGCCTGGGTCGACATCTCTACCGGAGAGTTCAGGGTCATGCCCTGCCCCCCTGTCCGGCTTTTGCCGGAATTGGCGCGACTGGCCCCGAGTGAGCTGATCGTATCCGAGGCGGATGAGTTGAATTTGGCTGAGTTAGTCTCTGAATCAGGGGCCGCCTTGACGCCGTTGGCGCGCAGCAGCTTTGACAGCACCTCTGCCGAAAAGCGGCTGATGGACGTGTTCAATGTCGGCTCTCTGGATGCCTATGGCCAGTTTTCGCGGGCAGAGCTTTCGGCAATGGGCGCGATTGTCGAATATCTGGACATCACACAAAAAGGGAACCTTCCCCTGCTTCGCCCGCCCCTGCGCGAGTCTGCAAACCGGCAAATGCAGATCGACGCAGCGACACGGCGCAATCTTGAACTGACGCAAAGCCTGTCAGGCGGGCGCGATGGCTCTTTGATCGCCGCAATTGATCGCACGGTGACAAGCGGTGGCGGTCGGTTGCTGGATCGCCGCCTGTCCAGCCCCTCGCGGGATCTGGAGGTGATACATGCGCGACAGGATGCCGTGACGTTCATGGTAACGAACCCACGGTTGACGTCCGAGCTGCGCAGCACTCTTCGGCGCGCCCCCGACCTTGACCGCGCCCTATCGCGTCTGGCGCTTGACCGCGGCGGCCCGCGCGATCTTGTCGCGATCAGGAACGGCTTGGCAGAGGCGGGGCAAATCCTTTCGCAATTCTCGAATCACGACCTTCCTGCGCTTCTTGGTCGGGAAAGCCGGGCGTTGACCGGCCACAACACGCTGATCAGCGTTCTTGACGAGGCACTGGTGGCCGAACCGCCTTTGCTGCTGCGGGACGGCGGCTTTATTGCGCCGGGATACGACACCGACCTTGACGAAGCGCGAAGCCTTCGCGACGATGGTCGGCAGGTGATCGCCGCGATGCAGACCGATTATATCGGTCAGACAGGTATTTCGGGGCTTAAAATCAAGCACAACAATGTTCTGGGTTATTTCATAGAAACGACAGTAACCCATGCCGAAAAGATGCTGTCGGACCCCTTGAACCAGACCTTCATCCACCGCCAGACAACCGCCAATGCGGTGCGGTTCACAACGGTGCCCCTGTCCGAGATGGAAACAAAGATTCTGAACGCCGGAAACCGGGCGCTGGAAATCGAAAAGCGGCTCTATATTGGCCTGAAACAGAAAATTCTTGACCACGCGGCACCGATCAACGCCGCAGCACAGGCGCTGGCGGAAATTGATCTGTCAGCCTCTTTGGCTGATCTGGCGACCGGCGAGAGCTGGGTTGCGCCAACGGTTGACCGCAGTCGGGCATTCGACATCCAAAATGGCCGGCATCCTGTGGTGGAACGGGCACTGCGCAAACAATCCGGCGCACCCTTCGTTCCCAACGACTGCATGTTGTCCAAGGGTGCGGACGGCGCGGCGATCTGGTTGCTGACCGGCCCGAATATGGCAGGTAAGTCCACCTTTCTGCGGCAAAATGCGGTCATCGCGATTCTGGCGCAGATGGGATCCTTTGTTCCCGCCTCGTCAGCGCATATCGGTCTGGTATCGCAGCTGTTCAGCCGCGTCGGCGCGTCGGACGATCTGGCGCGGGGGCGATCTACCTTTATGGTCGAAATGGTCGAAACCGCCGCAATCCTGAATCAGGCCGACGATCACGCCCTGGTCATTCTGGATGAAATCGGACGCGGCACAGCGACCTACGACGGCCTGTCCATCGCCTGGGCCACGCTGGAACATCTTCACGACACCAACGGCTGCCGCGCGTTGTTTGCCACGCACTATCACGAACTGACCGCATTGTCCGGCAAGCTTTCAGGGGTCGAGAACGCAACCGTCACGGTAAAAGAGTGGGAGGGCGATGTCATTTTCCTGCACGAGGTCAAAATGGGCGCCGCAGACCGGTCCTACGGTGTGCAGGTCGCGCGACTGGCCGGATTGCCCGCGACCGTGGTTGACCGGGCCCGCATCGTTCTTGAGGCCCTTGAAAAGGGCGAGCGCGAAGGCGGGACACGGCAGAAAGCCCTGATTGACGATTTACCGTTGTTTTCGGCGGCACCGATGGTCGCACCCCGACCCGTCGCCAAGACAAGCGCCGTGCAGGACCGCCTGAACGATGTGCACCCGGACGAGCTCTCTCCGAAGGATGCGCTTGCCTTGATTTACGAACTGAAAGAGATCGCGAAAAAATAAAGCCCCGGCAAGGCGGGGCTTTATTTGTTATTTCGGGCTGGAAGAAACGCCAACCTGAGCAGGCCGCAGCAACCTGTCGTGCAACATGAAGCCATCGGCCATCACCTGGATGATGTCGCCGGCTTTGGTTCCGGGCACGGGTGCCTCGAACATCGCCTGATGCAGTTGCGGGTCGAACTTTGAACCGATTTCCGGCGTGATCGGGTCGATGCCGTGCTTTTTAAACACATTGATAAGCTCGCGCATGGTCAGGTCGATGCCGTCCATCACGGCACCGGCCGCCGCCCGCTGCTCGTCCGTCATTGCTTCCAGCGCGCGCTTCAGGCTGTCAAAAACCGGAAGCATGTCGCGCGACAGTTTTGATCCGCCATACTGCTCCGCCTCGCGGCGATCACGGTCGCTGCGTTTGCGGGCATTTTCGGCGTCGGCCAAGGCGCGCATGAACCGGTCACGCATGTCGTCGCGTTCCGCACGCAGTTGATCAAGCTCGTTCACCTGCTCTTCAAACCCAAGCTCGTCTTCGGCAAAGCCTTCGGCCTCGGTCAATTCAATTTCGTCGATCGTGTCTTTGTTAGCGTCTGCCATCTCTCTACCCTTTGCCCTGATCTGAAATCAGCTTTCCGACCAGTTGCGCCGTATAGTCTACAATTGGGACGATCCGACCATAGTTCAATCGTGTCGGCCCAATGACGCCTACGGCACCAATAATCTTTCGGTCAGCGTTCATATATGGACTGACAACCAAAGAGGAACCCGAAAGTGAAAAGAGTTTGTTCTCTGAGCCAATAAAAATGCGAACGCCTTCGCCATCTTCGGCCAATTCCAGAAATTCGGCGATATCGCGCTTACGCTCCAGATCATCGAACAACTGCCGGATGCGTTCCAGTTCTGCTGGTTCGACGTCTTTATCCAGAAGATTGGACCGCCCCCGAACGATCAACCGCTCATAGCTTTGACCTTCGTTTTCCCAAACGGCAAGGCCGCTCTCGACCATTTCATGCGCGAGACTGTCGATCTCTTGCCGCCGCGCCTTCACCTCGTGTTCCATCACGCGGCGCAATTCGGAAAGAGTGCGCCCCTCGGCCAGCGCATTCAGAAAATTGGCAGCCTCTCTCATGGAGGATGGCGTTTGTCCGGCAGGCGGGTTGAACACGCGGTTTTCGACATGCCCGTTCGCAAAGACCAGAACGACAAGGGCGCGGTCGGGCGCAAGGCTTACAAATTCGATATGCTTGATCGGCGCCTCTTGCTTTGGCGCAAGTACCAGACTGGCCCCCTGCGTCAGACCAGACAACGCAGACCCGATACGGTCCAGCATTGTTCCCACTCCCCGCTCGTTCGACCCAAGCGTCGCGTCGATCTTTTCCTGATCGTCGCGGGTCATATTGCCGACCTCCATCAGGCCATCGACAAACATTCGCAGACCCAATTGGGTCGGAATCCGCCCGGCAGAGACATGCGGACTGTCCAGCAGGCCCAGAAATTCCAGATCCTGCATCACATTCCGGATCGTTGCCGCGCTGATCTTTTCGTTCAGGGTCCGCGACAGGGTCCGCGACCCGACAGGATCACCGGTTTCAAGGTAACCTTCGACGACACGCCGGAAAACCTCTCGGCTGCGATCGTTCATCTCGGTAAACATCTTGGAGCGGTCGTTCATAAACTTGCGGTTCCCAAAGGTGACGCCATTAAAGAGCATATGGGGTTGGCGTCAATCGGGGTTGCCTTTCAAAGGGCCCCAAGGGTATTTGGGCGCAATCCAACAAAGGAAATCCATATGCGCCCCTCCGGTAGAAAAATAGACGAAATGCGTCTCATTTCAATTGAAACCAACGTGACCAAGCATGCCGAAGGCTCTTGCCTGATCAAATGTGGCGATACCCACGTCCTTTGCACCGCAACACTGGACGAGCGGGTGCCGCCCTTCCTGAAGAACTCCGGCCTTGGGTGGGTCACCGCAGAATACGGGATGCTGCCCCGCGCCACCAATACCCGCATGCGCCGTGAGGCCAAGAACGGCCAATCCGGCCGGACACAGGAAATTCAGCGCCTGATTGGTCGCGCCCTGCGCGCTGGTGTGGACCGTGTGGCATTGGGCGAGCGTCAGATCACCATAGATTGCGACGTCATTCAGGCGGACGGCGGCACACGTTGCGCCTCGATCACCGGCGGATGGGTCGCTCTTCGTCTGGCTGTGAACAAGCTTATGAAGACGGGCGAAATCATTTCCGACCCGATGACCGATCCCGTTGCCGCCATCAGCTGCGGCATCTACGCCGGTCAGCCGGTTCTGGATCTGGACTACCCCGAGGACAGCGAAGCCGGCGTAGATGCCAACTTTGTCATGACAGGCAGCGGTCGTCTGATTGAAATTCAGATGGCAGCCGAAGGCGCAACATTCTCTAGGGCTGAAATGTCGGAACTGCTTGATCTGGCAGAAAAAGGCACAGCGCAGCTTGTGGCAGCACAAAGGGCAGCGGTGTAATGCGCAAACTGGATGGCGACACACTTCTGGTGGCAACCCACAACAAGGGCAAGCTGGACGAGATCGCAGATCTTTTGTCGCCATTCGGGATCACCGTAGTTTCAGCTGCCGACTTCGACCTGCCCGAGCCTGAAGAAACCGAAACCACCTTTGTCGGGAATGCGCGGATCAAGGCGCATTTCGCCGCAAAGGCCACGGGGCTGCCCGCCCTTGCCGACGACAGCGGCATAGAGGTCGATGCCCTGAATAAAGCGCCCGGTGTCTATACCGCAGATTGGGCCGAAACCCCCAATGGCCGCGATTTCGTT
Organism: Pseudogemmobacter sp. W21_MBD1_M6; assembly: GCF_052119585.1. Lineage (NCBI taxonomy): Bacteria > Pseudomonadati > Pseudomonadota > Alphaproteobacteria > Rhodobacterales > Paracoccaceae > Pseudogemmobacter > Pseudogemmobacter sp. W21_MBD1_M6. The sequence continues at coordinate 816,212 of NZ_JBGQOJ010000001.1, forward strand.
ATGGCCATGACCAAGGTAAACGACCTGCTAAATGCCAAATCGGCGCCGGAACCACGGACGGCGCGGTTCTGCTGCACGCTTGTACTGGCCTGGCCCGATGGCCATGACGAGGTGTTCGCGGGCAAGATGGAAGGCAAGGTTGTCTGGCCTATGAACGGCACCCTTGGCCACGGCTATGACCCCATGTTTCAGCCTGATGGCTATGACGTGACCTTCGGCGAAATGGATCGGTGGGAAAAGAACAAGATAAGCCACCGCGCCGACGCATTTGCGAAACTGGTCGCTGGCTGTTTTGGCTGACGATTGGGAAAATGGCGGTTTCGGCCTTTATATTCACTGGCCCTTTTGTATGGCTAAGTGCCCCTACTGCGACTTCAATTCGCATGTTTCGGCAACGATTGATCAGCACCGCTGGTTAAGGGCCTATCTGTCAGAGCTTGACCGTGTCGGCGTTGAGACATCTGGGCGCGTCCTGCGTTCCATTTTCTTTGGCGGTGGCACACCCAGCCTGATGGACCCCGAAATCGTTGCCGCCATTCTGGGAAAAATCCGCCGCCTTTGGCCCGCAGCCAATGACCTCGAGGTGACGCTGGAGGCCAATCCAACCTCGATCGAGGCGGGGCGTTTTCGTGGGTATCGCGATGGCGGTGTCAACCGGATCTCGATGGGGGCGCAGGCCCTGAATGACGAAGATTTGCGGAAACTGGGCCGCCTTCACACCGTCGCCGAGGCGCGCAAAGCATTCGACATCGCCCGCGCGACATTTGATCGGGTTAGTTTCGATCTGATTTATGCCCGTCAGGATCAAACGATAGACGCATGGCGCGCTGAATTGTCAGAGGCGCTGGCGATGGCTGTCGACCACCTGTCCCTGTATCAGCTTACAATCGAAGACGGCACAGCCTTTGGTGACAGATACGCCAGGGGAAGACTGCGCGGCTTGCCTCAGGATGATCTGTCGGCAGACATGTATGCCCTGACGCAAGACCTGTGCGATGCGGCTGGCTTTAACGGCTATGAAGTCTCTAATCATGCCAAAATCGGTGAAGAATCTCGACACAACCAGATCTATTGGCGCTATGGCGACTATGCCGGAATTGGCCCGGGTGCCCATGGGCGACTTACGCTGGACGGGCACCGCTATGCGACAGAGGCGCTGCGCCAGCCAGGCGCCTGGCTGAACGCAGTGGAAAAAAACGGCACTGGGGAAAATCCAATGGACGCCATCAGCGGACCCGATCAGGCCTGTGAGTTTTTGATGATGGGACTTCGATTGCGCGAAGGTGTCGATATGAGCAGATACCAAAACCTTGCTGGTTTCCCGCTGAGTTCACGTAAAATCAATGACTTAACTGATATTGGCGTTATATCTGTGTCGGATGGCAGGCTTCGGACAACAGATCGAGGTCGCGTCCTTTTGAACGCAGTCATTCGCGACCTGCTGCCCGACTAAGCATCAATAATTAGGATTGCCCTTCGGCATGGATGTCAGAATACGGCAAAGTTCGTCCAACTGCTCCAGCGTGTCATACTGAATCGCAAGCTGCCCCGCCTCTTGCCCGGGCTTGTGGTCAATCCGGACCTTCATTCCCAAATTGGCTGACAGGTCACCCTCAAGCGCCTTGCTGTCGGCGTCTTTTTCCGTCGAAACGCGTGGTTTAGTCTCTTTCTTGGACTGTGGTTGCTTTGCCAGACGCTCCGTCTCTCGAACTGACAGCCCGTTGACGACAACAAGCCGTGCCAACGCGACCGGATCATCAGTCGTGATCAACGCCCTTGCATGGCCCGCCGAAAGACGGCCATCGCGCAGCATTTCCAGAACCTCTTCCGGCAACTGCAGCAAACGCAACAGATTCGCGATATGACTGCGGCTTTTGCTCAAAGCCTCGCCCAGCTTTTCTTGCGTGTGGCCGAATCGGTCCATCAATTGACGATACCCCATCGCCTCTTCAACCGGGTTAAGATCGGCGCGCTGGATATTCTCGATGATCGCGACTTCCAGAACTTCGGAATCTGTAAACTCGCGGATAAGCGCAGGAACGGCATGTAATTGCGCCATTTGTGCAGCGCGCCAGCGACGCTCGCCAGCAACAATCTCGTAAGTTCCTGTTTTTCTCGGGTTTTCTCGCAGAATTAGGGGTTGGATTATTCCCTTTTCGCGGATCGACGCCGCAAGGCTCTCCAAATCATCTGCCGTAAAACTGCGGCGTGGCTGATCGGGGTTCGGATATATCATTTCTACCGGAATAAATTGATCCAACCGTTTTTGAGGCGCATTTTCAGAAACTTGCGGTTCCGGACTGACGTCGGCCATAAGCGCAGACAATCCCCGGCCTAGGCCCCGCCGCTCTGTTTTTGGTTTGTCTGACATCTTTTGGTGCTCCTCTTACGCTAATTCTGCTTGGCGACTGATCAATTCCAACCCCAATGACCGATACGCCTGACTGCCCTTGGATAACGAGTCATAGTTCAGCACCGGCATCGAAAATGATGGCGCCTCGCTCACCCTTACGTTTCTCGGAATGACGGTTCGAAATACCAAATCGCCAAGATTGTCACGCGCGTCTTTTTCTACCTGCTGAGATAGATTGTTTCGACTATCATACATCGTCAGCACAACGCCCTCTATCCTCAAGCCCTTGTTCGCAGTCTGGCGAATTTCACGAATAGTCAGCATAAGCTGTGACAGTCCCTCAAGGGCAAAGAACTCGCTTTGCAGCGGAACGAGTACCGAATGCGCCGCAACCATTGCATTGACGGTCAAAAGGTTAAGCGAGGGCGGGCAGTCGATCAGGATATAGTCAAATTTGAAGCGATCAATGCCCGGATGTCGCAATGCGTCGTGGAGTAAGTGACTGCGCTTCTCGTTTGAAACCAATTCGATATCCGCAGAACTAAGGTCTGTTGTGGCGGGCGCGATCATCAGCCCCTCGACATTGGTCTTGACGATGACTTCTTCTAACGGGGCCTCATCCAACAGCAAATCATACGTCGTCAGCCCACGATCCTCTGAAAATATACCCAATCCTGTCGAGGCATTGCCCTGAGGGTCCAGATCGATCAGCAGAACATTCAGTCCCTCCTCGGCCAAGGCGGCTCCCAGATTAATCGCCGTCGTTGTTTTACCGACGCCGCCCTTCTGATTCGCAATCGCGATAATCTTAGGCCCACTTGGGCGAAAAAGGTCAGACACGCGCAATATCTCCAATTTCAAGAATAACGGCATTTGCATCGGTCGTGCTTGCGTGGGCATCGCATTTGAAATTCCAAACCTCAGAAGCCGCCCGCAACTCAGCCTCGTACATCGCGCCCTTCTGGAATAAAGCAGTTCCACCACATCGTAAGTGACGTTCCGCGAACGACAAGAGCACCGCCAACGGGGCAAGCGCCCGAGCGGACACAATGTCTGCCTTCAAGGGTTCAATATTTTCCACTCTCTCGGCAAGAATCGCAACGTTCACACCCGTTTCACGCGCAACTGTGGATAAAAACGCCGCTTTTCTGACGTCGCTCTCGACAAGTGTAACTTTCAACTGCGGGGAGGCTTCCTTTGCCAGGATGGCGACAATAAGGCCGGGAAAACCGCCGCCGCTTCCAAAATCCACCCAGCTTTCCACGTCGCTTGATGCAAGGTCGAAAACCTGAGCCGAGTCATGAAAGTGCCTGCCCCAAGCTGCATCAATCGTTGATTTTGAAACGAGATTGATTGCGGGGTTCCATTTACGCAAAAGTCCGGCATAGCAATCCAGCCGTTCCAATGTTTCACGTGAAACATTATTTTGTTCAAGAAATTCGTCGCGCGCTTGATCGGTCATCCCTACGCCTGTCGCTTTCGCTCACCCTGCCGAATCCTGGCAAGGATTAGCGTCAGCGCAGCTGGTGTCATGCCGTCAATTCGACCGGCCTGTGCCAAAGTCCGCGGACGAACGCGCTCAAGTTTCATCTTCAGTTCATTTGAAAGACCGTCCAGCGGCGCATATTCAAAAGAAACGGGAATTTCATGCGCTTCATCGCGTTTCATAGCATCCACATCTCGACGCTGCCGGTCTAGATAGTTCACATAAAGCGCATCACGTTCGATCTGATCGCGGGTCTCTTCGCCTATATCGTCAAGCGATGCATCAAAATCGATCAGGTTGTTGAAACTGACATCAGGGAACGACAAAAGCTCTAGACCATTCCTGCGCTGGCCATCCTGATTTATCCGAACACCTGTCGCTGCAACCTGTTTAGGTGTCAAAGAAAGCGAAGTCAGACGGGATTTTGCCTTATCAAGCTCATCCAATTTTCTTGAAAAACTTTGCCACCTTGCATCACCAACGCAGCCCACTTCACGGCCAATTGCAGTTAATCGCTGATCTGCGTTGTCAGCCCGTAAAGACAATCGGAATTCTGCACGCGACGTGAACATGCGGTAAGGCTCTGTCACACCCCGCGTTACAAGATCATCAATCATCACGCCAATGTAACTTTCAGAGCGATCAAAGACGTAAGACCCGCGATCAATCGCGCGCATTGCAGCGTTCAGTCCAGCCACCACTCCTTGAGCAGCGGCCTCTTCGTAGCCGGTCGTGCCGTTGATTTGCCCCGCAAGGAACAACCCCGCAACCGACTTCACTTCTAACGAAGAGGTCAGGTTTCGGGGGTCGACATAATCGTATTCTATGGCATAGCCAGGCTGAATAATCCTAGCGTTTTCAAGTCCATAGATCGATTGAACGTAGTCTTCCTGAACGTCCTGAGGCAGGGATGTTGAAATCCCGTTTGGATAAATCGTATCATCATCCAGACCCTCTGGTTCAAGAAAAACCTGATGAGACGTCTTATCAGAAAAACGAACGACTTTGTCTTCGATAGATGGGCAGTAACGCGGCCCGACGCCCTCGATATGACCACCATACATCGCAGAACGCGCCAAATTGTTGCGGATGATGTCATGCGTCTTTTCATTTGTATGGGTAATCCCGCACGAAACCTGCCTTGGCAGCGGAAGCCGGGCAAGAAACGAGAAACGAACCGGGTCGTCGTCGCCCGGTTGCTCATCCAGAACATCCCAATTGATCGTTTTTCCATCAAGTCTGGGCGGTGTGCCTGTTTTCAAGCGCCCAAGCGTCAATCCAAAAGAGTCCATACGCTGCGCCAGCAGGACGGACGGATTGTCGCCCATGCGCCCGCCCGGTTTTGTAACATCCCCTATATGAATGACGCCGCGCAAAAAGGTTCCTGTCGTCAGCACAACAGACTTCGCAGACAGGTGGGATCCGTCTTGCAGAATAACGCCTGCTACATCGCCAGCGTTCATGATAAAATCGACGGCCTCCCCCTCAATAACTGATAGGTTCGGGGTCGAAAAAATCTCCGACTGCATTGCTTCACGGTACAATTTGCGATCGGCCTGCGCCCGCGGCCCCTGCACAGCCGGACCCTTTCTCCGGTTCAAAAGACGAAATTGAATACCGGACCGGTCCGCAACGCGCCCCATCAAGCCATCAAGCGCATCAATCTCGCGCACCAGATGGCCTTTTCCAAGGCCGCCAATTGCAGGATTACAGGACATGACCCCGATCGCATCGCGTTTCAACGTCACCAATGCCGTGCGCGCACCCATCCGCGCTGCGACATGCGCAGCGTCAGAACCCGCGTGGCCCCCCCCAATAACGACGACATCAAAGTCCAAATGTTTCACGTGAAACACTCCCTACTTCCCAAGGCAAAAGCTTGCGAAGATTTCATCCAGAATATTCTCAACATCAACTCGGCCGACCAAAGCATCCATTGCGCGAATCGCGGCGCGCAAATCCTCTGCTGCCAATTCAGCTCTGTCAGGCCCGTTCATTACTTCGATTCGGGCGATTTCTAAAGCACTTATCCCTTTATTGATCGCAATACGATGGCGCTCTCGTGTGGCGGTTGCCGCCCTGCCGGCGCGCTCTAGCAAAACCGCAGCAATCCGGTCCACAAGAATCGAGACACCCTGCCCCGTCACACCAGAAATTCCATCTTTAGTATCAGGCCTCAAGTCGGCCTTTCCAATCAATTCGATATCACCATCAACAGGTGTCAGGTCAATCTCTGTCTGCTCCGGATCCCTTAGGAACACGCGCAGATCTGCCGCTTTTGCGCGCTCGATCGCACGGCCGATGCCAATATTTTCGACAACATCGTCTGTTTCCCGCAAGCCAGCTGTATCCAATACTGTCACAGCAAGCCCGCGCAGATCCATCCGCACTTCGATCACATCACGGGTTGTTCCCGCATATTCCGAGGTAATCGCTGCCTCACGCCCCGCAAGAGCGTTCAGCAATGTCGACTTTCCGGCATTCGGCGGCCCAACAATCGCAACCTCAAACCCGTCTCGAATTCGTTCGGATATTTTCGTGCCCTCGGATTCGACCCGCAACTCATCCACCACACTATCCAGCAATTCCAGAACTTCGGGCGAAACATCAACCGGAACATCTTCATCAACAAAGTCTATCGTTGCTTCCAGTAATGCCGCCGCCCTGATCAAACGCTTGCGCCACCGCTCTGCCTTGTCACCAAGCGCCCCGGAAAGCACCCTAAGCGCTTGCCGTCTTTGTGATTCAGTCTCGGCCTCAACCAGATCGGCCAAGCCTTCAACCTGTGCCAGATCAAGACGCCCGTTTTCCAATGCGCGCCGTGTGAATTCCCCCGGGTCCGCCAACCGCAATGTCTCTATATCTGAGAGCGTCCTTAGGACAGCGGCAACCGTTGCCTGGCTGCCATGAAGCTGCAGTTCCGCCGTATCTTCGCCGGTGAAACTATGTGGCCCCTTGAACGTCAGCACGAGCGCGTCATCAAGGTGGATACCTTGGCTGTCTGTCAACTTGCGAAGCCCGGCGACCCGATCCAGCGGCAGACTTCCCGCCAGCCGGGCCACAGCTGCCAGTGCCGAAGGGCCGGACAAGCGAACAATCGCAACACCTGCTTTTCCACGCGCGGTCGCCAGGGCGTAAATCGTATCCATAGGATTTAACCCACTGTTTTAAAACAATAAGTTATGTGTTCATCGAATCGAAGAACTCTGCGTTGCTCTTGGTTTGCTTCAGCTTGGAAATCAGGAACTCAATTGCATCCGTAGTGCCCATCGGGTTCAGAATTCTGCGCAGAACATAGGTCTTTTGCAGATCCATCTTTTCAATCAACAGCTCTTCTTTCCGGGTGCCCGACTTCAGAATATCCATCGCAGGGAACACGCGCTTATCGGCGACCTTGCGATCCAGAACGATCTCGCAGTTGCCGGTGCCCTTGAATTCTTCAAAGATGACCTCGTCCATGCGGCTACCCGTGTCGATCAATGCCGTGGCGATGATTGTCAGGCTTCCGCCCTCTTCGATGTTACGCGCCGCACCAAAGAAACGTTTTGGGCGCTGCAGGGCGTTCGCATCAACGCCGCCAGTCAGAACCTTACCCGACGACGGCACGACAGTGTTGAACGCGCGGCCCAGTCGCGTGATGGAATCAAGCAAAATGACAACGTCCCGCTTATGCTCTACCAGGCGCTTGGCCTTTTCAATCACCATTTCCGCAACCGCGACGTGACGTGTTGCGGGTTCATCAAAGGTAGACGACACCACCTCGCCTTTCACGCTGCGCTGCATGTCGGTGACTTCTTCTGGCCGCTCGTCGATCAGCAAAACGATCAGATAGCATTCCGGGTGGTTCTTCTCGATCGAGTTCGCAATATTTTGCAACAACACGGTTTTACCTGTCCGCGGTGGCGCAACAATCAACGCACGCTGGCCTTTGCCGATTGGCGACACAAGGTCGATGATGCGGGCGGACCGGTCTTTGATCGTTGGATCTTCGACTTCCATCTTCAGCCGCTCGTCGGGATAAAGAGGCGTCAGATTGTCGAACGCGACTTTATGACGGGCCTTTTCAGGGTCCTCGAAGTTGATCGAGGTCACACTGGTCATACCGAAATAACGCTCGTTCTCGCGCGGGGCGATGATGACGCCGTCGATTGTATCTCCCGTGCGCAACGAAAACTGCCGGATCATTTCAGGCGAGACGTAGATATCGTCCGGTCCGGGCAGATAGTTTGCCTCTGGCGACCGCAGAAATCCAAAACCGTCCTGCATGACCTCAAGCACGCCGTCGCCGGAAATCTCCCAGTCATCATCCGCGCGTTCCCGCAGGATGGAAAACATCATCTCGCCTTTGCGCATGGTTGATGCGTTTTCAATCTCCAGCTCTTCGGCCATCGACAGAAGGTTGGCAGGGGTGTTTGCCTTTAGCTCGGCAAGAGACAAGCGCTCTTTGGTCATTGGATATGCCCCGGACCGGCCATAAGGGCCATGTGGTCTATATGATATGGAAACAGGATAAGCCGGACGGCGTCCTTTGCATGTTCACTATGGCGAAACCTGATTTTTGTCAACGATGCTTAGAACGGCCGCGCGATCACTGAAATAACGATAACAAGCAGCAAGATCGTTGGAACCTCGTTCATCAGTCGGTATTGCCTGCCGGTGCGGGTGTTTGCACCTGCGATAAACTCTTTCCTGCGAAGACCAAGCCAATGATGGAACCATGTCATTGCAAGAACTGAAATGGCTTTTGTCCATGGCCAGACGGCAGTCCAGTCGACAATTCCGGGCGTCATCACCAACATCAAACCAAAAACCCAGGTCGCGATCATCGAGGGATTCATGATGAATCGAAGCAGCTTGTATTCCATGGTCTGGAACAGACTGTCTGTTTCTGTGCCGATCTTAACCTGTTCTACATGATAAACGAACAATCTCGGCAGATAGAACAGACCAGCCATCCAGGTGATGACAGAGATCACATGCAAGGATTTCACCCAGGGATACAGGCTCGCCAACAGATCACTCATGCGTTTTGTCCTTGTCCCCAGATCACCCGCTCTCTTTCTAAATAAATATATATAGAAAAGAAAAGGATGATGATTTTGTAGGCATGGGGATATCAGTGGATTATCGAGATATCCATGGGGTTACGCACAGAGAACGGGAATGTGTATAACTGAACGCGCGCCGCGTTTTGATCTCTGTGTTCTATAATTTACCATTTATTTTCATATACTTATATTTTATCAGTTTGTGAATAATGCAGTGGATAGTTTTCAGGAACCTGCCGGATTTACACTTCATACATCAAGATGAAGTTGTTCTTATCCACTGTTGATAAGACAGTCCCGGATTTGGCGGAACTGACCGATATTGACCCGCCCCGCGCCTTCATCCACAAAACGCGTAATTTCCGCGGTTCCTCTCGAAACTTATCCACAGGGATACCTACATGACCGACCGCCTTGTTCTCGCATCGGGTTCTGCCATCAGGCAGCAGCTTTTACGCAACGCGGGCGTGTCGTTCGAGGTTGTCGTGGCCCGGGTGGACGAAGATGCCATTCGCGCCTCTCTTGTTGCAGAGGGTGCCGGCCCGCGGGATATTGCCGATGCTTTGGCAGAGTATAAAGCCAGGCGCGTGGCTGAAAAGCACCCCGACGCGCTGGTCATCGGATGTGATCAAATTCTAGAGGTGAACGGCAAGATCCTGTCAAAACCTGAAACCCCCCTGCAAGCACGCGAACAGCTCGAAGCGCTTCGCAATACCCGTCACCAGCTTTTGTCCGCGGCGGTGATCTATGAGGACGCCAAGCCGGTATGGCGCCATACCGGCATGGCCAGATTGCAGATGAGACAGTTTTCCGACGCTTTTATGGACGACTATATAGACCGCAATTGGGACAGTATCCGCCACTCTGTCGGCTGCTATAAGCTGGAAGAAGAAGGTGTTCGGCTTTTTTCCCGGATCGAAGGTGACTATTTTACGATCCTTGGCCTGCCTTTGCTGGAAATGCTTTCCTACCTGACATTACGAGGAACCTTGACGACATGACCAAGACGCGAATTCCGTTGGCCGGACTGCTGGGCAGCCCTGTGTCGCATAGTAAATCCCCGATTTTGCACGGCTATTGGTTGAAACGCTACGGGATTGCGGGCCATTATATCCCGATGGATGTGGCCCATGACGATCTTCCGCAGGTCTTGAATACATTGCCAAAACTGGGCTTTGTCGGGGTTAACGTCACGATTCCACACAAAGAGGCGGTTCTTGCGATTGCCGATCTGGTCACCGACCGTGCATCGCTGATCGGCGCCGCCAATACGCTGATCTTCCGCGAAGACGGGAAAATCCATGCGGACAACACCGATGGCTACGGGTTCATAGAGAACCTGCGTCATGGCGCACCCGATTGGCAGCCAAAGGCCGGTCCCGCCGTTGTTTTTGGTGCTGGTGGTGCGTCGCGCGCTGTCATCGCGTCGCTTCTGGATGTGGGCGTAACCGAAATCCGGCTGGCAAACCGGACCCGACAAAGAGCCGAGGCCTTGCGTCAGGAATTTGGGCCGAAGATCATCGTCGTGGATTGGGTTCAGGCCGGAAATGTGATCGAGGATGCGGCGACCGTCGTGAATACCACATCTCTGGGAATGGTCGGCAAGCCAGAGTTCCGTGTTCCGCTTGATGCTTTGAGCCCTGCATCCGTAGTGACCGATCTGGTCTATACCCCGCTGCGCACCGGGTTTCTTGACGCAGCAGAGCGGGCAGGTTGCACCACGGTCGATGGCCTTGGCATGCTTTTGCATCAGGGCGCACCGGGGTTTGAACGGTGGTTCGGCGTCAGGCCAGAGGTGGACGAAGACACCCGCCGGGCGGTTCTGGGCGCATGAGCCGCAAAAGGCCGTTCCTGATCGGGTTGACCGGATCAATCGGCATGGGAAAATCGACAACGGCGGCGCTGTTCGCGAATGAGGGCATTCCCGTTTGGGATGCAGATAAGGTCGTTCACCGGCTTTATGAAAAGGACGGCGCGGGCGTCGCGGCGATCAGGCGGCTTTATCCGGATGCCGTGATTGACGACATGGTCAGCCGTGCGGTTCTGCGGGACCGGATCGCAAAAGACCCGAATGCGCTTGGCCGGATTGAGGCGGCCATTTTGCCCCTTCTTGCGAAGGATCGCGCCCGTTTTATCGACAATTGCGCGTCACCGATTGCGGTTCTGGATATGCCGACCCTGCTGGAGACGGGCGCTGACAAGCTGGTTGATCTGGTTGTCGTTGTCTCTGTGCCGCCGGATGTTCAGCGTGCGCGCGTCATGGAACGCCCCGGCATGACTGAGACGCAGCTCAACGTGATGCTGGCAAGGCAGATGCCTGACGCTGAAAAACGCGCCCGCGCTGACCATGTTATTCAAACGCTGACCCTTGAAGGGGCCAGAGCCTCTGTGCAATCCTTGGTGGACCAGATCAAAAGGCAGCTTTCCGATGCGTGAAATCGTTCTTGATACCGAAACCACCGGGTTCGAGCCGAATGACGGCGACCGCATCGTCGAAATTGGCGCGGTCGAGTTGTGGAACCACGTCCCGACCGGAGAGACCTATCACCAGTATATCAACCCTGAACGCATGATGCCGCAGGCCGCGTTCGAGGTTCACGGCCTAGGCGACGATTTTCTGCGCGACAAGCCGGTTTTCAAACATATCGGTCAGGCGTTTCTGGATTTCATCCGCGATTCAAAACTGATCATCCACAACGCCGCCTTTGACATGAAGTTTTTGAATGCGGAATTGAAATGGATGAACCTTCCGGCAATTCCGATGGATCAGGCGCTGGACACATTGATGATCGCGCGGAAAAAGTTCCCGGGTTCTCCGGCGTCGCTGGATGCGTTGTGCCGCCGGTTCGGTGTGAACAACTCTGCCCGCGAAAAACACGGGGCGTTGCTCGATTCCGAAATTCTGGCAGAGGTCTATCTGGAACTTATTGGCGGCCGGCAACCCGACTTTGCCTTGTCATCGGTGGCTGAAAACCGCCAGACGGACGCCCCGGATACGCAATGGCGGGCACGAACGCGCGCGGCCCCCCTGCCCTCAAGGCTGACAAATGAAGAAGCCGCAGCCCATTCTGCCTTTGTAGACAAAATGGGCGACGGCGCTTTGTGGAAAAAACTGGCCTCGTCCTAAGACAGCGTCGGCTTTTCGGCTTCGCCTTCGGCGCGACGGGCCATTTCCTGCCGATACAAGTTCAGGAAATCGACATTGTCGATGTTCAGCGGCGGGAAACCCCCGTCGCGGGTCACATCGCTGATGATCCGGCGAACGAACGGGAACAGCATCCGTGGGCATTCGATCAGCAAAAAGGGGTGAATCTGCTCTTCCGGCACGCCCTCGACGTGAAAAATGCCACCGTAATCCAGCTCCAGCAAGAACAACGAGGCACCCGTGCCCTTGTTCGTCGATGTCACTTTGAACTTTGTGACAATCTCGTATTGATGGTCTGTCGGGCGCTTTTTCGCATCCAGACTGACCTGCACCTGAATATCTGGCTGAACATCGCCATCAATCCCTTTTTGGACCAGAATATTCTCAAACGACAAATCACGAATGAATTGTCCCAGAACCTGCATTTTTACCTGAGGTGCCGCAGCTGGTGCGTCATTGCCGTTTTCGGCCATCGTCATACTCCCGATCGAAAAATAATTGTTCAGGTTCTAGCAGTTCGGGTGCAGGCCCTCAATGCTTTGTCCAACCTGATGGCTGCCGGGGTTCATTTTTATCGGGGGTCACATCTTCATACTCGGCGTCGATGACGGTAGAATCAGCGCGCGGCCGCGCCTGCGGCCGATCCCCCATCTCAAACGACTTCATCTGAACGCGGGCCCGCAGATATTTGTACACCGCCATCCGGACCGGTGGAAAAAGCAGAAGAAACCCAAGTGTGTCGGTGAAAAACCCCGGCGTGACCAGCAATGCGCCTGACAGCAGGATCATCGCGCCATGGGCCAAAGGCTCTGTCGGGTCCTTCAGCTCTTCGAACGATCTGCGCAATTGGTTCAGAGCCAAAGCACCCTGTGCCCTGACAAGAATAGTGCCAATCAAGGCGGTTGCGACGACGATTCCCAGTGTCGGCCATAGTCCCAAAAGCCCGCCGACCTGTATAAACAGGGCGATTTCGATCAGGGGGACGGCAACAAAGATCAAAAACAACACCATATCAGCCTCTTTTAATGTCCTTTGGCCGCAGTGGACTTGATCGCGACCCTGACTTACATATGTCCCTTAAGTACATGTTACCATATTTACTCTGAAACGAGGTTCGAATGAGCTCTGCCGTAGTCCAACTTCTGGTTCTGGCTGGAATCGCAATATTTCTGATTCTTCGTTTGAAGAATGTTCTTGGCACGCGCGAGGGTTTTGAAAAACCTCCCGTGGTGAAAGACAAGGACGAGGCAAGCTCTCGCGGGGGGCGCCGTGATTTCGAGGTGATCGAAGGCGGGCCTGACAGAGACATCACAGATCACGCCGCCGAGGGTAGCAATGCCGAAAAGGCATTGACGAAAATGAAGGCGGTAGATCCGTCTTTCAATGTAGGCTCGTTTCTTGAAGGTGCCCGTGGGGCATATGAAATGATCCTGATGGCATTCGAGCGTGGTGATCTGGCCGCGATCAAGCCGTTCCTGTCCGAAGATGTCTATGACACTTTCGCCGAGGTCGTGGCGGACCGTGAAATGCGGGGGCTGACCATAAAGACCGAATTCATCGGTATTCGTGAACTTGCGCTGTCCGACGCCGATTTTGACAGCACCACGTTCGAGGCCGAAATCACGGTAAAGTTCGTGGCCGAACTGACTACCGTTGTCCGCAATGCCGAAGGCGAGATCGTCGAGGGCAACCCCAACGCGATCAAACGCCAGAAAGACGTTTGGACATTTGCGCGTCAGATGGGCACCAACGACCCCAACTGGCAGCTGGTCGCAACGGGCGGATGAAGCGTGTCGCCTGGGCAGCAGCCGTCGTGGCAATATTCGCCATGACAGGGCCGTCCCAGGCTGCGCAATCAAGCATATCCGTTTTGCGTTTTCCCGACCTTAACGGCTGGGAAAGTGATGACCATCAGGCGGCTTTGGATGCATTCATGGAGACCTGCATTGATCTGAAAGACCCCGACTGGGCGTCTCTTTGTGCGTTGGCAGGCCAGCAATCAAGCCCCAGGGCTTTCTTTGAATTATTCTTTCGTCCCGTGTTGGTCGATGACGGCGCACCTGCCCTGTTCACCGGATATTTCGAACCTGAACTGACGGGGTCACTGACACAGACACCCCGCTTTCGGTATCCTTTATACCGCAAACCACCCGAGGCGAATTCAACCTCTCCCTGGCTGTCCCGCGCCGAGATCGAACAAAGTGATGCTTTGTCGGGGCGCGGGTTGGAAATTGTCTGGGTCGATGACCCGGTTGATGTGTTTTTTCTACAAATTCAGGGATCGGGGCGGGTGCGCCTGCAAGACGGACAAAGTCTGCGGGTCGGATATGGCGGGGCAAACGGTCAGCCCTATCGGTCTGTCGGGCAAGAGCTGATCCGGCGCGGCGTTTACCAGCCGCATCAGGTGTCTGCGCAGGTGATCCGGAACTGGGTCAAACGAAACCCGCAGGAGGGCGCCGATCTGTTGCGGCATAATCCGTCCTTCGTGTTTTTCCGCGAGGTCAGCGAGATTCCGGCACATAAGGGGCCGCTTGGGGCGATGAACCGGTCGGTTACACCGATGCGGACGATTGCCGTAGATCCTGCATTTACCCCGCTTGGCGCGCCGGTTTGGGTGGAAAAGGGCGGCGCGGGTGCGTTTCGGCGCCTTATGGTTGCGCAAGATACCGGATCGGCGATCAAGGGGGCGCAGCGCGCGGATATTTTCTTTGGCACGGGGGCGCAGGCCGGTCGCAAAGCCGGGCGGGTTCGTGACCCTGGCCGAATGATTGTTCTTCTGCCAATACAACGCGCCTATGCCATGCTGCCCGAGGAATAAAGATGTGCCGCAAGAAACCACGAGGCCTGCGCCCTGACGAGGCAGAGCTGTGGCAACGTGTGACCGAACGCGCTGTGCCCATGCACCCGCAACGCCCGATGCAGCCAGAGTCAATTGTGCTACCGGCCGGATTACCGACTGCGCGGCCTGCGAAAAAGCTTAAGGGTATCAAGACCTTTCAGTTGGGCCAATCCGCAATGGAAACCGCTCCGCCGCACAACTTTGCCCCAACCGTGTCGGAAAGGCTTGCGTCGGACCCGATCAGCATGGACGCCAAGGCCTTCACAAAGCTGAAGCGCGGCAAACTGCTGCCAGAGCGGCGCATTGACCTTCACGGAATGACAATCGCGCAAGCGCACCCTGTGCTGATCCGGTTTATTCTGGATGCGCATAGTGGCGGAACCCGGCTGGCCCTGGTGATCACCGGGAAAGGGAAGGACCGTGATGACAACGGCCCAATTCCGACCCGTCGGGGCATTCTGAAACAGCAGGTTCCACACTGGCTGTCGCTGCCGCCCCTTAGATCCGTTGTTCTTCAGGTGACAGAGGCGCATTTGCGGCACGGTGGCACGGGCGCCTATTATGTGTATTTGCGGCGGCAAAAGTAGAAAGCACCTGGGAAAAGGCCATACTCCCTTTGCTAGGGATCATGGCCCTGATGGCCCTTCTACAGGACGTAACGGCTCAAGTCGGTCGATCTGCTCAGCGCACCGATGTTTTTCTCGACAAAATCAGCATCGACGTTCACCTCTTCGCCTGATCGGTCTGGCGCGGAAAAGCTCAACTCCTCGAACACACGCTCAATCACCGTATACAGCCGGCGGGCACCGATATTTTCGACGGATTGGTTCACGTCGGCGGCGATTTTCGCCAGCGCCTTGATCCCGTCCTCGGTGAAATGAACGATGACGCCTTCTGTCGCCAGCATCGCGGAATATTGCAGCGTCAACGCATTGTCGGTTTCTGTCAGGATGCGAACAAAGTCGCCCTCTGTCAGGGCACGCAGCTCGACCCGGATCGGAAGACGCCCCTGAAGCTCTGGCAGCAGGTCGGATGGCTTGGCAATATGGAACGCACCCGAGGCGATGAACAGGATATGGTCGGTTTTGACTGGCCCGTATTTTGTCGACACGACCGTGCCTTCGATCAGCGGCAGCAGGTCGCGCTGCACACCTTCGCGGCTGACATCTGCGCCACGGGCATCCGATCGGGCGCAGACCTTGTCGATTTCGTCCAGAAAGACGATGCCGTTTTCCTGCACGGCCTCCAGCGCGGCGCGATGGACCGTTTCATCATCCAGCAGCTTGTCAGCCTCTTCACCCAGAAGCACATCATAGCTTTCCAGCACCGTCATTCTGCGTCGCACCGTGCGCCCGCCAAATGCTTTCCCGAAAATATCGCCAAGGTTCATCATGCCCATATCGCCGCCGGGTTGACCGGGAATGTTCATCATCGAGATCGGGTTTGCGGTGTCGGCAACGTCCAGCTCTATCATGGTTGCATCAAGATCGCCGCTGCGCAGTTTCTTGCGGAACATGTCACGGGTTGCCTCGCGCGCGTCTTTGCCTGCGATCGCTTCAAGAACGCGATCCTCGGCGGCGGCCTTGGCTGCGGCGGTGACATCTTCGCGCATGTGTTCGCGGGTCATGGAAATCGCGCTATCCACCAGATCGCGGATGATCTGTTCCACGTCGCGGCCAACATAGCCCACTTCGGTAAACTTGGTGGCTTCGACCTTGATAAAGGGCGCACGGGCAAGTTTGGCCAGCCGGCGGCTGATTTCCGTTTTGCCCACACCGGTTGGACCGATCATCAGGATGTTCTTGGGGTATACCTCGTCCCGCAGATCATCGCCCAACTGCTTGCGCCGCCAACGGTTGCGCAGGGCAACGGCGACCGCGCGTTTTGCGTCGGATTGGCCAATAATAAAACGATCAAGCTCGGATACGATTTCGCGCGGGGTCAGTTCGCTCATGTTTTGATCTTCTCTACGGTCAGGTTTCCGTTTGTGTAGACGCAAATGTCTGCGGCAATGGCCATCGCGCGGCGCGCAATTTCTTCGGCGGACAGGTCGGTGCCCATCAATGCCCGCGCGGCCGCAAGGGCATAGTTGCCGCCCGATCCTATCGCCGCAACATGATGTTCCGGTTCCAGCACGTCGCCCGCGCCGGTAATCACAAGCATATCCGTGCCGTCCGTGACGATCAGCATTGCTTCCAGCTTTTGCAGGTATTTGTCCGTGCGCCAGTCTTTTGCCAGCTCAACGCTTGCACGTGCCAGTTGTCCGGGGGTTGCCTCCAGCTTGACCTCAAGGCGCTCCAGCAGGGTGAACGCATCGGCGGTGGATCCTGCAAAACCGGCAATCACATCGTACCCGCCGGGGGAAAGTCGCCGCACCTTACGCGCGGTTCCTTTGATTACCGTCTGGCCAAGGCTGACCTGCCCGTCACCAGCGATAACAACCTCGCCACCCTTCTTAACGCCGATGATGGTCGTGCCGTGCCATCCCGGAAATCTGTCGTCTGCCATCTGTGCCTCCGTGTTCATGAATTATATGGACATCCCGGCGCGCAACAACAACCCGCTTTGCCTTGTCCCGCGCGGAACCCTTGGATAGCGTGCAGGCCATGGATCAGAAAAAAACCCTTTGCATCTATCTGGATGACGGCATGAAAGAGCGGGCAGAGACCGGCCAGCACAACTTCATGAAACGGATCAGGGCAGCGTTTGAAACGCAGGGGTTTTCTGTTGGATATTCCTTGAACACGGTCGAGAACCGACTTCGGTCCGCATCCGATCAGGGCTATTCCCTGTTTCATATGGATGACCCCTTTCATCCCCGCGCACTGACAACCCGGCGGGCGTATTTCTATCCATTCTGGCGGATCGAAAGCTCTGCAAAGCGGTGGGAGTGGGTCGTGGCACATGCCGCATTCGACGCGGCGGCGATAAACCGGAAACAGGCGGCCCAATTTGCGAACTTCTGGAAAAAGCGCCTGTTCAACGACGGGCCGGACCGGGCAACGCAGGACGGGTTTGTCTATATCCCGTTGCAGGGTCGCGTCCTTGATCACCGCAGCTTTCAGGTCTGTAGCCCGCTGGACATGATCAAGGCGACGCTGAAGCATGACGTTGCACGCAAGGTGATCGTCACATTTCATCCGAACGAGGTTTACTCTGGCGCCGAGCGGCAGGCGGTGCAGAAACTGGCCGACACAACGCCGCGCCTTAGGGTCATCGAGGGACAAATGGCAGAGCTGTTGCGGGGCTGCGATTACGTCGTCACCCAGAATTCCTCTGTCGCGCTAGCGGGGTTTTTCCATCATAAGCCAGCGATTTTGTTCGGGCAGATCGATTTCCACCATATTGCCGCGAATGTCGGCCGGACCGGTGTCGAGGCGGCATTCGCGCAAGTCACCGAAATAAAGCCCGATTATGACCGGTATTTGTTCTGGTTTCTGAAAAAGATGTCGATCAACGCCGGAAACCCGGACGCGGAAGCGCAGATTTTGACCATGGTCCAAAACCGGGGTTGGGTCGTTTGAAATTAAGAAGGGGCGCCAAGGCGCCCCGAATTCGTCTATTCCGATCCGCTAGATCGCGTCTTCGATCCAGCTTTGCAATGCGGCTTTCGGGGCCGCGCCGACCTTGTTGGACACAACCTGACCGTCCTTGAACAGGAACAGCGCCGGAATGCCGCGCACACCCATCTGGGCTGGCGAATTCGGGTTTTCGTCCACGTTCACTTTGACGATTTTGACTTTTCCGTCGAACTGGGCGGAAAGCTCTTCCAGCGCCGGGCCGATCTGCTTGCATGGGCCGCACCATTCGGCCCAGAAATCCACCACAACAGGGATGGTGGATTGTTTGACTTCGGCATCGAACGTGGCGTCTGTGACTGCAACGGTGGCCATTGTAATTCTCCTTGGGATGTCTGTTGTCAGGAACGTATGGACGCGCCCCGCCAAGGTCAAGGTGTCGCGGAAGACCGCAATGCCGCACTCACCATATTGTGGGGCAAAGGCATAAGGGTGGCCGAGGTCGTCCAAAGAATGGCCGTCTGGACCTCTCTTTCGGGAAAGATCTGAGACAGTGCTGCGGCATAGGCCCCCATCTGTGCCAGAATCCCATGCGGCACGTCGCCTGCGGTTGCGGGGACCGATTGGTTGGACTTGTAGTCAATCGCAAGCACGCGATCATCCCCGATGATCAGCCTGTCTATGGCCCCGAGAATGCGGGCGCCGGCCAGTTCCGGCAGCGCAGCGGAAATGTCGACTTCGGTCAGGGCGTCGGGCGTAAAGAGGTGGGCAAGCCCTGTGTCGGTCAGAACGCGCGTTGCCTCGACCATCAGTTGACCGGCTTCGGTCGGGTCAGAGATGTCTTCGCCCGTCGACAGGATATCCTGCGCCAGACGCGGCCAGTCGGGTTGCGGATAGGCCGCAAGATGCTCCAGCAGGCGGTGTAATTGCCGTCCGCGACGCAGCGCTGTCTCGTCATCCTGACCGCCGGCGCCTTGCCCCAGTGATTTCGCCCCGCCCAAACCGGATGGCGCCAGCGGCTTGTCCGACGGCGCGGGCGCGGGGGCTGCGCACAGGGCCCAGGCTGGAATCGGGGGTAATGGCCCGTCAGCCTGCGGCTTGATTTCAGTTGCGGGCAGCGCCCAGTCGCCCTGTTCCAGCCGCCTGCCCTGCCCGAAGCCGAATTTGAAATCTACAGCGCCGGAATGGTCCATTCCCTGACGGATAATGTCATACCAACTGTCACTATTCTTGCCCAAGTCGCCGGCAGCGCAAACGATCAGCCATTTTTCTGCCCGCGTCATAGCGACATACAAAAGCCGCATGCTTTCGTCTTCCTGCGCGGCTTTCAGCTGGTCGCGGGCATCGCCCAGTATTTTCGGGCTTTCCGCCGCGGCACTTTTCCAGACGGGCGTTTCGCCGATCTTGTAGATTTCGTCGTTCAATCGGATGTCACGTTTTGCCGTATCCGGAAGGATGACAATCGGGGCCTCCAGCCCCTTGGCGCCGTGGACCGTCATCACCCGAATTCTGTCCCCGGCCGTATCCATCTGGCGCTTGATATCGACCTCGTCAGTGTCCAGCCACGTCAGGAAACCCGTCAGACTTGGAACCTCGGTTCGCTCATAGGCAAGTGCCTGGGTCAAAAGCGCGTCGATCCCGTCTTCGGCCTCTGTTCCAAGGCGTGCCAGCAGCTTTTTCCGACCGTCGTGGCGGGTCAGAATGCGTTCCAACAGGTCGTAGGGGCGCAAAAAATCGGCAGAATTGCGCAGTTCGTTTATGATTTTGACGCTCGACTCAAACTCTGCTTTCCGGTCGCGAAGGGCTGCGGATAAATAGGCTTTGCCCCGCTTATGGGCCAAATCATACAGCGCCCCCTCGGACCAACCGAACAAAGGCGATCGCAATGCGGTTGCCAGCGACAGGTCATCCTCTGGCGTCGCCAGAAACCGAAGAAGCGCGGCCAGATCCTTGACTGCCAGCTCTGCCCCGACGCGCAACCGATCGGCACCGGCAATCGACAAGCTCCGGCTTTTGCAGGCGCGAATGATTTCATGGAATAGCTCTGAACGGCGCTGTACCAGAATAAGGAAGTCACCCGCGGTCACGCGGCGTGCTGCCATCCGGGGCTTGCCGGTCGGATCGTCTATTTCAGCCGGAATAGTGACGCCTTCATCAATCATCCGTTTGATTTCATCAGCGATCTGGTTTGCCAGCTTTGATGAATGATGGCTTTCCGAAACCCGATCAACCGGATCGAACCAGTCGCGTGTATCTTTGTCGTCGATCTTTTCGACGGGCGGCCACAAATCGACCCGTCCCGGCAGCGCGGTTTTGAACGCGATGTGTTTGAACCCTTCGCCGACACCCTTGCCGCCGCGCTGTTGGAATGTGGTGTCAACCAGCGTCAGGATGGGCTGCGCGGACCGAAAGGAATAATCAAGCGACAGCGATTGCAGGCCGCGACCCGCCTCTGACAAGCGGTCGTTGAAATACTCCTGCATGCGATCGAACGATCGCGGGTCCGCACCCTGGAACGAATAGATCGACTGCTTCTTATCACCGACGACAAAAATCGTCCGCTCTGTGCTGCTGCGCGCACCTTCACCGGATGTAAACTCCTGCGCCAGCAACCGGATCACGTCCCATTGCGCAGGGCTTGTGTCTTGTGCCTCGTCGACAAGGATGTGGTCGATCCCGCCATCAAGCCGGTACAGCACCCATTGCGCGACGGCAGGATCGGTCAAAAGTTGCCGCGCTTTCAGGATCAGATCGTCGAAATCCAACCAGCCGTGACGCATCTTTCCGGCATCATACGCCGGAAGGAACTCTGCTGCGAACTGATGCAGTGCAAGCGTTTTTCTGGCGGAATAGAGCCGCAAACGGGTGTCTCTTGCCTGCTCTACGCGCATCATCAACTGATTTAGCGGTTCTATCCGGTCGCCAAGGGCGATGCGGGTTGCCTTGGTCGGAAATTTGTCGATCTTGGCGCAGAACGGCTCTGTTGCGGTGGCCCCCGTCAAAAACACTGACTCAAGAACGGGCAGGTCGCTGGCGATCAGATTGGCGGTGTCGAGTGTGGAAAGTTTCGCCGCATCCTTTTTGTCTGTGGGTAGCCCATCGTGCAGCGCGACAAGCAAATCCGCCAGAAGGGACGCTTCGTTTCCCAAAAATACATCCGACACCAGATCTGCGTCGGTAAACCCGGGATCCAGCCCGAACAACGCCCATATCGCCGCGGCATCCTGCCCGAACTTCGTCTGATGTTTGGTGACCTCTTGTGTCAGCGCGCCGAAATCCTCGCCGCTATAATATCGCGCGATCCCGTCGATAAGACCGACATGCGTGCCGTCGGCCATGCCTTCGACGATCTCCTCTCGCAGCAGTTTGGCGGCGCGGTCGTCCATTTCAACGAAGGTCGGCGACACCCTCGCCTCCAGTGGAAAGCGGCGCAACAGGGATGCACAAAAAGAGTGGATAGTCTGAATTTTCAGCCCGCCGGGGGTTTCGATTGCACGCGCGAACAGCGTGCGGGCATCTCTCAGCTTTTCGGGTGTGATCGCGCTGCGACCACCCAGATCGGTCAGTTGGCCCAGAAGACGGTCGTCTTCCATCATCGCCCATTCGCCCAAACGCCTGAACAACCGGTTCTGCATCTCGCTTGCGGCGGCTTTTGTGTATGTCAGGCACAGGATGTTCTGGGGCATTACGCCCTCTAGCAACAGCCGCGCAACGCGGTCGGTCAGAACCCGTGTTTTGCCCGATCCGGCATTGGCCGACAGCCATGTTGATGCGGATGGGTCCGCCGCCGCAATCTGGCGCAGTGTCGCGTCATCGGGGCGGGTCATTCCACATCCTCGCCTTTGGGTTCGTTGGTGGCATCCCATTCCCCGAACCGCGCAAGTTGATCATAGTCGCCGCCGAACCGCTCTTTTTGCATGGCGCGGCGCGAGGTGAAGCCCTGTTGCGGCTCCATATAGCGACCGATCAGTTCCTCGAACTCGTCCCAGACCCTGGCGGGCGGAAACTCGGTCAAGGGGGCATCGACAATTTTTGGCGCGCTTCCAAGGCCAATAAAACTGGCCCCGCGAACGTCCGAGTAGCCAAGCCCCTCAAAGGCGTTTCGTTCGATCATCGCGGCCTCCAGCAACAGCTGTTTGTCGAAATACAGTTGTTCGTCTTTGGACGGCGGCACGCCGGTTTTGTAATCGTAAACGAAGATACTGCCATCTTCGGCGCGGTCGATCCGGTCCGCCTTAGCGGTCAACGTGAAATCGACAGTGTCCAACGGAGCAGCCCCTTTTCGTTCCAGCAGGCTTTCAGGCGCACGAGCCATTCGGGTGACCTCGCCCTCAAGAAACCAATCCACCACGCGTTCCAGCTTGGCCCGCCAGATGCGGCGGGCAGTTGGCCACGGGGCCTCTGCCGCAAGCACCTCGTCGGCAATGGCCATCAGACGGCGACGGGCCTGCACCTGAGTCTCGACTGGTCTTTCGCGCACAAAACGCTCGAAAACGCCGTGCAGGATTGTGCCCCGCAGGGGTGCGTCGGGGGCTTGCCGTAAAGGGTCCAGCGGGCGCAACCGCAAAACATATGCGGCATAGATTGCATAGGGATCGCGGATCAGGGTCTTTATGCGCGTGACGGACAGCTGTTTAGGCCGCGCCGCGACAGGTGGGCGGGGCGAGGGCCGCGGCGCAGAGGACACAGCCTCATCCGGCATCTCGATTGCAGTGGCCAGCCCAAGCCAGTATTGGCCCTTTTCGCGCATGGTTTTCAGCGCATCTGATCCGCCCTGTGGCTTTAGCCCGTCCAGAAGGTTCACCAACCGGTTCAACCATCTGGATGCAACGGTCTCTGCCTCGGCGCTGCGGATAGAGCGGGTCAACCACACCTCTTTCGCGCCAACGGCCTGTTGAAAATCGTGCGCGGACAGCCCGATCCGCCTTTCGGGCAACAGCAGGCCCGCCTCCAGGCGCATCCGCCGGTTCATCCATGGGTCCGGTTTTGCACTTTCGGGCCATGTTCCGTCATTCAATCCGCCCAGAATAACCAGATCCGCACCTTGAACGCGGGCCTCCATCGTGCCCCAGATCATGATGTTCGGATGGGTGCCAACCGCATCCCGCACCACGCCGCGTTCCAGAACCGCGCGAAACAGGCTGTTGTAGTCGGCGGCGGACATGTCGCCGCCGATCCCGGCCTCGCGTTGCAATTCGCCGATCAGTTTTGTTGTCTCGCGACCGGCGGATTCTGCCCATAATTCGGAATCGTCATCGCTTTTGGGGCCTGCAGCCAATGCAGAAGCAATGCACAAGTGATGCGCAACATGGTCCGATAGGGGCCGCGTTCCGACCTCTTCCACACCGCGCAGGACGTCACCCAGCCATTGCGCCCAAACGTCGCGCCCGTCTTCCGGCTTATGCGCGGCCCAGGCGATCAGGCTGCTTGCGGTTGGAAACGGCGGGCCATCACGGCGCAAGGAAAGCTCAAGCTCTCGCGTCCAGCGCAAATGGTTTCCCCGCTCTCCGGCGCCTGTATTGGCAAGGGGATGCTTGAGAAGGGTCAGCAGATCCTCTGCCGTCAGTTTTTGTCCGAAAAGAGACGAGACATGGCGCAGGAAACGGCCCGGTGGGGAAAGGGGCAACGGTTGCCCGGCACTGTCATCGGGGCGGATGCCCCAACGGTCCAGCGCCGCCGTGACCTGTCGCGTCAACATGCGATCGGGCGTTATAAGCGCGGCCATGGTTCCATCCTCTGCGGCCTGCCGCAGACGCAGCGCAATTGCCAGCGCTTCCAGGCGTGACGACGCCGCCTCGACCAAGGTGACATCGGCAAGAGCGGTCTGAAGATTCGAAAGCGTTCGCCCTTCGATCATCCATTGGTCCGTGACCGGCGCGGGCCGCAAGGCCAGTGAAACGATCTTGTTGCGTGCTGGATTGGGGGCCTCTGTCATGGTCCAGTTTTGCACGTCGACGGGGTTCGCCCCTAGCGCGTCCAGCAGGTGACGAAACCGGAATTGCGGGTGATCTTCGGTGGTCAGGGCGCTGTCCAGCCGGCCCCAGACGTGGTCGGGAAGATCAAAGTCATAGCCGGGCAACACAAGCGCCCCCTGAGGAAGTGCGGCGACCGCCTTCATGAACATCTGTGTCGCGCCACGCGATCCGGTCGATCCCGCAACGATCACCGGATGCGTCGGCGGCGCGATGGCCCAGCGCGCAACCAGCCGTTCGATCACCAGCCTTTGTCGGGCCTCTTTGTCGGGCGCGTTTCGCGCCTCTTCGCCAAAATACCGCTGCACGATGCGGATAAAGGTCAGGCTGCGATCCCAGTGGCCTGACTGATCCGGAATTTCGAGGTTTTCGATCACCTCGGGGCTGACGCCTTCGCCCTGCATCTCGTCCATAAGGGTTGCAAGGCTATCGGCCAGATCATGGATCGCGGCGCGTGGGGCCAGATCGGGCTGGGCCTCCAGAAGCTGTCCGATCAGAACGCCAAGTTCCAGCCGTCGCCGCAGCGGGGGAACGCCGGGCGGAAGATCTGCCATCGCCACGTCCTGCCCCAGATCGGTCAGAAGCCTGATCTGGGGCAAAAGGGACGCCGGCCCTTGTGCCAGAACGTCTTTTAATCGCCGCTGCATCCTGCGGGTGTTCACATAGATTTCGACGCGGGCGATCGCCTCGGGGGGTAGGCCCGCCATCCGTTCGTTCAGCCCTTCGATCAGGGAAACGGGAAAGTCGGCCCCCAGGGGAAGTCCGAAAATACGGGGCTTGTCTGACGGATCAAACATCGGGCGTGCCGTTCAGCATGGCCTCGGCGATAGCAATGCCTTCGGGTCGGCCGACATCGCACCAAGTGCCGTCGTGCACCGCGCCAAACAGGCGCCCCTGCGCGATTATGCTGTCCCACAGCAGATTAAGCGAGAATCCGCGATCTGGAAACGCCGCCAGACCTTCGGTTTTGATGATCTGCACTCCGGTGTAGATATAGCCTGCCCCGCGCCTGATTTCGCCGGTATCCGAGCGCAGAAAGTCGCCCTTGCCGCTGTGCCCGAAGGCGCGATGTGGATCGACAAGCAGCAAAAGCGCGTCCATTTCGTCTGGTTGCCACAGGTCGCGCAGCTGCGCGATTGCGTTTTTGCCGGTCCAGACCGCATCAGTGTTCATTGTGAAAACCGGACCATCCCCCAGTAACGGCAGCGCATGACGCAACCCGCCGCCGGTTTCCAGAATGTCGGGCGTTTCGATTGAAAAAGCGATGTCGCGCCCCGCCAGATGTGTTTGCAGGGGATCGGGAAGATAGTGCAAATTGGCGACCTTCCGGTTGATGCCCGCCGTTTCAATCTGGTCCAGCGCATGATCAATCAGCGCCCGACCGGCGACCTTGATCAACGGTTTGGGTTGTGAGGCGGTCAGTGTGCCCATTCGCGTGCCTAAACCGGCGGCAAATAGCATTACAGCGTCGGGATGGTCGCGCATTTGTCTTTCAACCTTTTCAGGACGTCGTTGGTTGGCGCGGGAAGCTTTGCAAGCACCATGTCGCGAAGGCCCGACAGGGCGGGGTGATCCAGATCTTGCAGAAGATGGCCCCAGACCCGTGGGATCAGGTCAATGTAGTGCGGTTTCCCGAAGTGCATAGACAACCGGGCGAAGACGCCAAGGATACGCAGGTTTCGCTGGGCGCCAAGGCAGGCATAAGCGGTCTGGAATGCGTCGGCATCCATACCGGATTGCGCGATATACCGCGCCTTCATGGCGTGCTGAAGGGACGGGGGCACATCGCGGCGGGCATCCTCTAGCAGCGACACAAGGTCATAGGCGGGGTGGCCCGACATGGCGTCCTGAAAGTCCAAAAGGCCAACCCGCGCCGCGCCGGCCCTGTCAGGCAACCAAAGCAGGTTTTCAGCATGATAGTCCCGTTGAATCAAAACCGGCGTGGCATTGGTGTGTCGGTTCAGAACTGCCTGAAGCGTTGTTTGAAATGCGGTGCAGGCGTCGGCGTCAGCCATGTCTGTGGCCCCCGGCAAATACCAATCGAAGGCAAGTGCCGCGACCTTTGCCATAACCACAGGGCTGTAGGGTGCAAGGGTGTCGGGCATGGGGGCTGCGTGCAGCTGCACCAGTGCGTCGACAGCGGTTTCATAAAGAATTTGCTCTCGCTCTGGTGATTTGACGACGACACGCGCGAACAGGTCATCGCCCAGATCCTCGATGATCAAAAGGCCCGCGTCGATATCTTCGGCAAAGATATGTGGCGCGCTAAGCCCGATGCCGGTCAAGTGACGTGCAATCGCAAGAAAGGGGCGAACATTCTCGCCTTTGGCGGGCGGGGCATCCATCAGCACGGCGGTTTTTCCGCTGTCGTTGGACAAAATCCGTTCATAGTGCCGGTTCGAGGCATCGCCCGCGAGAGGGGAGCGGGTGCTTCCCGCCCAGTCTGTTTTCGCAATGAAGGCGTCGATCAGCGCGTTTCTGTCAGTCATTCAGCCTCTCCAGCCGGGCGCGCCATTGTGGCGATTCGGAACGTGCTATCACCCGGCGCGACTCGTCGGTGGACCCTTGTGAAAACGACAGGACCAGCGCATCCGCGGGCAAAAGATCACCCAGCCGATCCGGCCATTCAACAAGGCATAGTGCCGTTTCGAAGGCGTCCGTCAGGCCAAGTTCCACCGCTTCGTCGGGATGTGTA
Source organism: Pseudogemmobacter sp. W21_MBD1_M6 (assembly GCF_052119585.1). Lineage (NCBI taxonomy): Bacteria > Pseudomonadati > Pseudomonadota > Alphaproteobacteria > Rhodobacterales > Paracoccaceae > Pseudogemmobacter > Pseudogemmobacter sp. W21_MBD1_M6. The sequence continues at coordinate 843,268 of NZ_JBGQOJ010000001.1, forward strand.
AGGCGGTAAAGGTCGCTGTGCCATATGTCCAGATCGCCCTCGTTATAGACCTGAACCAATGTGAAGGTCGGCGAGGGGATATCCTCTGGCTCTGATAGCTTTGCCTTGATCAGGCTTCTGGCAAAATGTGTTTTCCCGGCACCGATCGATCCTTCGAGCAGGATAACGTCACCGGCGCCGACGCGTCCGGCAAGGCGTCTGGCAAAATCGGTGGTTTCGGCCTCTGAGGAAAAGGTAATGTCGAATAGCTGTTGGGTCATTGCCCGACATTAGCCTGCCCAGTTCTGCCCGCAAGCGGCATCACGCATCGATATTGACACGATCCGGCCACGCAGCGGTTTTTTCAACGGGTTCGGGGGAAAGAGTGGCGAATGAAACCATGCTGAACCCGCCCGAAAGGGGCCGTAGCCGGCATTGCAGGTTTTGCCCGTTCGACAGCATGACGTCCTTGCTGCAGTCGATCCTGCCATCCTGGCCGGTGACAAAGCGTAGTGCGAGATCCCAAAAGGCGGAGGGAAGGCTTTTGTTTTTCCAATGCGCGATGACATCGGAAATGACCATGTCGCCGAAGGTTGTATCCGGGTCCAGCCCCCACAGCCGCACAAAGGCCGCGTTTGTTGTCGCGACAACGCCATTTGGCGAAAAGACTATGATCGCCTCTGCAAGACTGTCGATGATGGCTTGTCCCAGCTCCAGGTCGGATCTGAACCGGCGCGTCAGCGAAATTTCGGCTGTGATGTCCTCGAACAGAAACGCGACGGCCCCGTCGGGGTGTGGTCTGCCGGTGACATGGTAGGTCTGCCCTGTCGGCAAGGCCCAGTTTTCCTCAAATGTGCCATTGGTTGCGCCGACTTCCAGTTCTGCCATTTGGTCGCGCCAGGTTTTGTAGTCTTTAGGCTCTGGCACCATTCGTTTCTCGCGCAGCCGATCCAGAAATGAATAAAGCGTTGGTTTTGAAATCAGAAACTCGGCGGGCAAAGACGAAAGATCGGTAAGGGCAGGGTTGAAAAGCACCAGTTGGCGTTTGCGGTCGAAGATCGCCAACCCGATGGGCAGTTGCGCAAAGGTCTTTGTCAGGGTCTGGACAAAACTGCGAAGGGCGTCTTCGGCGCGAACGGTTCCGTTCACAAGATCGGCAAAGCAAAGCGTCTCGTTGCCAATCTGGCGCGCGGAAATCTCGTACCAACTGACCGTCTTGTCGGGTATGTCCAACGCGATGCGCCTTGGGCCCTCGGCTGGCGGATCACCCTTGACGGCGGCGGGAGGGAAGATGACGCGGGGCGGCCATGTCGGCACGTCCTCATCGGGGTAAAAACGGGCGGCGAGTGTCAGATAGGCCTGGTTGGCCCAGGTGATCTGACCATTCACGGCCTGCTTCCAGACAAGAAATGGCGCGTGGTCGGTCGTGCCGCGCAATGTATCCAATTCTTCTTCCATTGCAGCAAGGCTTTGCCTGTCTATGTCCACCAGAGGCCCGTCGCTTATCCGCTCATCAAGAACAATCCGGGCCAATCCGTCCCACCATTCGGCGTAAAGTTTCACAACAGGCGAATCTGCGCTTGTCCATTGCAGTTGCCCCGCTTCCGCAAGGCCACCTATCTTGTCGCTGAGGTCTGGAAAGCGCGGGCCGAAGATGACGCCAAAGCGAGCCCAGTCCGACATGCCCCTTGGCCCCGTGGCAAGGATGCGCCGCGCACGAGGCGTGGCGTCAATCAGGGTTTCGTCGTCGAAGATGAAAACGCATTCGTTCATCGCCTCTGACAAAAGCGCCCGCGCGGTCTTTTTGGCAGGTGCGGTCAGTGCTGACAAAAGAAGCAGGGCAAAGGTTGTCGCAGCGAAGGACACGACAATAACGAGCAAGACGATTTTATAGTCCGGCAATTGCATATACCGCTTCCCCGTTCTGAAGACATTCCTGTTGCTTCAGTCTTGGGCAAGAAACGTTAATGCGTGGTTAAGTCAGATTTCGAACGGAACATTCAGCCCAAGCGGCGTGCCATCGGCCATGGACGCCGGCGCAATCGCATCGCGTGGCCAAACGACCTCGACAATCGCGCCGCTTCGCAAGGGACGCTCGTCGGCAATAAGGAACGGATCAGAGCCGTTGGCAAAGGTCAGTTCTGCGCCGGAGCGTTCCAAAAGGGTTTTGGCGATGAACAGGCCCAGCCCCATGCCTTCGTATTCGGGGCGCTGGGCGCGCTCGGTGTCGGACTTGCGCCGCCGCAGGAACGGGTCGCCGATGCGGCCAAGCATATGGGGCGGAAAGCCTGCGCCATCGTCCGCGATCCGCAGCAGGATAAGGTCACTTGTCCACTCGATTTCGATCCAGACAGTGTGTTCTGCAAAATCGACCGCGTTCTGCACAAGGTTCCGGACGCCGTGGATGATTTCAGGACGCCGCAATATGGTTGGCTGGCGCGGGTTGCTGCCCTCGATTGGCGCTGCGCTGAACTTGATGACCTTTCCGCGTCCCAAATGCGGTTCTGCCGCTTCGCTGATGACCGTCGCCACAGGGGCGCTTCTCATGTGCAGGTCATCTTTTCCCGCCCGCCCCATAGAGCGAAGAATATCGCGGCAGCGGTCTGCCTGATCGTGGATCAGTTGCGCGTCTTCCTGAAGGTCGGGGCGGTCAGCCAGATCGTCTATCAGTTCGGCGCTGGCGAGTTTGATTGTGGCAAGGGGCGTTCCCAGTTCATGCGCGGCTGCGGCGACCACGCCACCTAGGTCGGTCAGCTTCTGCTCGCGGGCCAATGCCATCTGGGTTGCAAGCAGGGCCTGCGACATCGAGTGCATTTCAGATGTGACGCGACGGGCGTAAAGGCTGATGAACACAATGCCGATGACAATCGCCAGCCACGACCCGAACACAAAGACATCCGGCACCTTCAGAATATACCCCAGTTCGTTGCGCAGCGGGATATGAACCCGGGCGACAAGCGTGGTCATTCCGATCGCGACCAGAGCCAGCAAGACGGTTGACCGTAACTGCAACGCGGTCGCGGAAATGATAACCGGCGCCACGATCAGCATCGCAAAAGGATTGCTGAGACCGCCTGTCAAAAAAAGCAAAAGTGAAAGCTGCAGGATGTCGAACAGCAATAGAAGCGAGGCACCGTTTTGTGAAAGCCGCTTGTTTTGCGGGAAAACGAAGAACGCGATCAGGTTGATGACGACGGATGTGCCGACAGCGAAGGCGCAATATCCCAACTCCAGCCGGATGTGATAGACCTGATGCGCGACGGCGATTGTCGTTATTTGCCCGATGATCGCCATCCAGCGCAGCAAGATAAGGGTGCGCAGACGCAACCAATCGCTGCGGGCTTCTTGATTGAATAACTTTGTCGTGGGGTTTGCCATCTGCGCGCCTTGGTCCAATTGCATCTGCCAAAACAACTGCTACTGCTGCACCTGACATCGTTCAACGGGCTTTGGACCACGCTAAGGGATTGCGACACAAAATGACAAAAATTTTTGCATGGGCCGCGGGTGCCGCGATTGCCGGTCTGCTGGCCTCGACCTATCTGATGACGCGTTCGTCGGGAAGCGACCCTTTCGCAAGCTGCCGCACAGCGCAGGTTGCGGGCGGGACGGGTGCGATTGGCGGGCCGTTCACGCTGGTCGATGAAACGGGCAAAACCGTTACGGACAAGGATGTGATCACCAAGCCGTCGCTGGTTTATTTCGGCTATACCTTCTGTCCCGATGTCTGCCCGCTGGACAATGCCCGCAATGCCGAGGCCGTCAGTATTCTTGAGGATCTCGGGCTGGAGGTAACGCCGGTGTTCATCTCTATCGACCCGAAACGCGACACGCCCGAGGTCATGGCAGAGTTCACCGACCAGATGCACCCCCGAATGATCGGCCTGACCGGAAGCCCCGAACAGGTAAAGGCGGCATCGCAGGCATATAAGACCTACTACCGTGCCCAAAACCCCGACGAGGAATATTACCTGGTGGACCATTCGACCTTCACCTATCTGGTTCTCCCAGAGCAGGGTTTTGTCGAGTTCTTTCGCCGCGACGCCACAGCCGAACAGATGGCGGAACAGGTCGCCTGTTTTGTGAAGAACAGTTGAAAAATTGACCACCGTGGCATCTCGCCCTAGAACATAGTGTATAAACACAAAAACGGGGAAGTGTTGCGCATGGCCGACCGTGAGTTGCCAGACATCGGGGACGACAAATCGCTTCTGCTGGTCGATGATGACGAACCGTTTCTAAAGCGTTTGGCGCGGGCCATGGAAAAGCGTGGTTTCGAGGTGGAAACAGCCGAGACCGTCGCGGCGGGCAAGGCGATTGCCAAGGCGCGCCCGCCTGCGTTTGCCGTGGTTGACCTGCGGCTGGAAGATGGCAACGGGCTGGATATTGTCGAGGTCTTGCGCGAGACAAGGCCCGATAGCCGGATCGTGGTTCTGACAGGCTATGGCGCGATTGCCACGGCGGTTGCTGCGGTCAAGATCGGCGCGCTTGATTATCTGTCGAAACCGGCGGACGCGAACGACATAACCCATGCCCTTCTGGCCACGGGCGACACGTTGCCGCCGCCCCCCGAAAACCCGATGTCGGCTGATCGGGTCCGGTGGGAGCATATCCAGCGGGTTTACGAACTGTGTGACCGGAATGTCAGCGAAACGGCGCGACGCCTGAACATGCACCGCAGAACCTTGCAGCGCATACTGGCCAAACGGTCGCCAAAATAAGGCCGTTACATCCCCGACATAAGGGCGCTGTGCCGCGCGGTGAAATCGGCGCGGGCAAAGATCGGCGCGCGCAGGCGAATTTCCAGACCTTTGATCTGCTCCGCATCCGGCTTGCCGAACAGTTTGTCGGCCTCGGTTCTTGTGAAGCCTGCGATCTGAACGGCCTCTAGCCAGGCGCTGATCTTGTCGGCCGCTTTTATCTGCTTTTTTATAATCGTGGGAATTGCGGCAGGCAGGCCGAACCGCAAATGAATTGCAGAGGTCAGCCTGTCATCCAATGCGCCATAGTCCGGCCCGACAGCCGCCTTGACCGGAGAGATCATATCCCCGATCACATATTCGGGTGCGTCATGCAGCAACGCGGCCAGCTTCCATTTCGCGGGGGCGGCGGGGTTGGCGCGGGAAAAGATCTGCTCAACCAGAAGTGAATGCTCGGCGACGGAATACGGGTAATCACCGAAGGTCTGCCCGTTCCAGCGCGCAACAAAGGCAAGACCATGGGCGATATCCTCGATCTCTATGTCCATCGGGGTCGGGTCCAGCAGGTCAAGCCTGCGACCGGAAAGCATCCGTTGCCATGCGCGTGGTTGTTTCATTTTGTCCTCTGATCCTGTGCGATCGACATTAGCGGTCGCGACCCACCATTGTCGAGATAGGGTCTTGGTGCTATCTGGTGCGCAAATAACGGGATTTAAGGAGTACGGCACATGCCGACAGATTACATCGTCAAGGATATTTCGCTTGCAGCCTATGGCCGTAAAGAACTGGACATTGCCGAGACGGAAATGCCCGGCTTGATGGCGCTGCGCGAGGAATTCGGCACGACGAAGCCGCTGAAAGGCGCGCGAATTGCCGGATCTTTGCACATGACGATCCAGACGGCGGTTCTGATCGAGACGCTTGTGGCGCTGGGCGCTGACGTGCGCTGGGCCTCGTGCAATATTTTTTCGACCCAGGACCATGCCGCAGCTGCAATCGCCGAAAGCGGCGTTCCCGTGTTCGCCATCAAAGGCGAGACGCTGGAAGAATACTGGGACTATGCAGACCGTATTTTCTTCTTCGGCGGCGAAGAAGGCACGTGCAACATGATCCTCGACGATGGCGGCGATGCCACGATGTACATCCTGATCGGCGCTCGGGTCGAAGCAGGCGAGACCGACCTGATTGCGGTTCCCACGTCGGAAGAGGAAGAGTACCTGTTCGCGCAGATCAAAAAGCGCATGGCGGCAAGCCCGGGCTGGTTCACCAAGCAACGCGCCGACATCAAGGGCGTATCCGAGGAAACCACGACTGGCGTTCACCGCCTGTACGAATTGGTCAAGGCGGGTCAACTGCCCTTCCCCGCGATCAACGTGAACGACTCTGTCACCAAGTCCAAGTTCGACAATAAATACGGCTGTAAAGAGTCGCTGGTCGATGGCATCCGCCGCGCCACCGACACGATGATGGCCGGTAAGGTTGCCGTTGTGTGCGGATACGGCGATGTGGGCAAAGGCTCTGCCGCGTCGTTGAGCGGTGCAGGCGCACGCGTCAAGGTGACCGAAGTTGATCCGATCTGCGCGCTTCAGGCGGCAATGGACGGGTTCGAGGTTGTCGTGCTGGAAGATGTCGTGAACAGCGCTGACATCTTCATCACAACCACCGGCAACAAGGACGTGATCCGCATCGAGCATATCCGCGAGATGAAGGACATGGCGATTGTCGGCAACATCGGCCACTTCGACAATGAAATTCAGGTTGCAGCCCTGAAGAACCACAAATGGACGAACATCAAAGAGCAGGTCGACATGATCGAGATGCCGTCCGGTGCGCGGATCATCCTGCTGTCCGAAGGGCGCCTGCTGAACCTTGGCAACGCAACGGGCCACCCGTCGTTCGTGATGTCGGCCTCTTTCACCAATCAGGTTCTGGCGCAGATCGAGCTGTGGACCAAAGGTGACCAATACAAGAACGACGTCTACATCCTGCCAAAACACCTGGACGAGAAAGTTGCCCGTCTTCACCTTGCGCGGATCGGCGTGAAGCTGACAGAGCTGAAGAAAGAGCAGGCGGACTATATCGGGGTTAGCGTCGATGGCCCGTTCAAGCCAGAGCACTATCGCTATTAATCTGCTGGACTAGTGACGAAAAGCCGCCCGTGGTGATCGGGCGGCTTTTCTTATTGGCAGGTCTCTTAGTCCTGCGGAATACGAAGCACCTGACCCGGATAGATCTTGTCGGGGTGGGTCAGCATTGGTTTGTTAGCCTCGAAAATCTCGGGATAGCGGTTGGCATTTCCCAAAGTCGCCTTTGCGATTTTCGACAGATTTTCACCTTTGACGACGGTGTGGAAAACCGGCTCTCCGCCGCCCACTTCGTCAGATACCGCAGCAACGCCTTCGACGTTTCCAACGGCTAGGATGATTTTTTCCTTCATTTCCTGACTGACAGTCGTACCGCCCACCTTGACCTGATCTCCTTCGACAGAAATCGTCACACCTTCGGTGTTCAGGCCAAGATCCTTGACCTCTTTCATCAACACGTCTTCCGACGGTGCCTCTGATGCTTCTGCACGCCCGACCAGCTTTTTCCCGGCACCCTTGACGAAACTCCACAAACCCATTTTTATCTCCTAATTGACAGAATGATCGCAGACATCTGGCATCTTTTCAGCGCGTGGAATCAAGGGGGAATTTTTGAGAATGTTTTCCTTTGTATTCGAATAATTTGCCCTTATCGTGCTGTTTGACGCCTATGCAGGGCGCTTATTTTGTCGGAATATATCCGAATAACTGGTGGGAGAAAAATCTATGGGCAAGAGAGATGACCTTATTGCGGTCTATGCGGACGATCTGAAAAACAAATGCGGGATGACCCCTGATATGGACCTTCTGACGAAGGTGACAATCGGTTGCGGTCCGGCAATATACAATGCCGATGCATCGACCGTTGCGGGCTCGCAGCCGGCCGAGCTTGAGACGGTGAAGACCAACTTCCTGATCAAGAAGCTGGGTCTGACCGATGGCCCGCAGTTGATGGAGGCGATCAATTCCGTGATCGAGGTTTACGGAAAATCCGAGCGCAACAAATATCGCGCTGTGGTGTATTACATGCTGACAAAGCACTTTGGAAAAGAAGCGGCTTATAAATAACGCACCACGGTTTTGCGTGTGACGCCCGCCCTGCGCGGGCGTTTCCATTTGTGGCTGGCGGATTCGTCCGACCCCTGATCATTCAAGTTTGACTTGTTTTTTTGTGACTTGCCGTTTGCGCTGCGGGCAGAAATTCCCTATGCCTTGAACACAGAGCAGGATGCTCGGAACCTTTTCAGAACACGTGTGGTGCTAGGGAGCACGTGGGGTGGTGGAGGGTTCCGGGGGGTCGGAACCCTCCATTCTATTTTAAGTCCGTTGGCCTAGACGGTTACACCCGCCATTTCGCAGACAATTTTCCATTCAGCCTCAGTTACGGGCTGAACGGATAGGCGCGCGCTTTTCAGCAGCGCCATCTCTGTCAGGCGCGGATCCTTTTTGCACATGTCCAATGTCACGGGCATCGGCACGGGCCTGACGGCCTTTATATCCACACATTCCCATCGCGGGTCGTCGGTCGTGCTGTCCGGGTGCGCGGTTGCGATGACTTCGACAATTCCAACGACCGCTTTTTCGGTCTGCGAATGATAGAAAAAACCCAGATCGCCAACTTTCATGGCACGCATGTTGTTGCGTGCCTGATAGTTGCGGACGCCTGACCACTCTTCGCCCTCGTCCCCTTTGGCGACCTGATTGCTCCAGCTCCATTCCGATGGTTCGGATTTGAACAGCCAATAGGCCATTAGCCGATGACCTTTTTCCACTGCTGGACGGAAACGTCCGAGAACAGGCCAGCCTTTGCATAGGGGTCATTCGCGGCCCACGCCTGCGCGTCTTCCAGTGTGTTTACATCCACAATCACAAGCGATCCGACCATGTCGCCAGTCGGGGACAGAAACGGGCCGGCCTGCTCTACAACGCCGGTGGATTCGATATAGGCCAGATGGGCCGCGCGATTATCAAGGCGGGTTTGCAAAGCACCGACTTTATCAGTGCACATCAGGGCGAAACGCATGGGTTATTCCTTTTTTAAAGGTCGGGACAGCAGGGCCTCTATAGCCTGCGGGATTGAAAGAGTCTGGTCAAGAATAGCCGCGACACATGTAGTGATCGGCATGTCGATTCCGCGATTTTTGGCCAGAACAGTGACTGCTTTTGCGGTTGCTGCCCCTTCGATCGTGACGGATGGATCGAACGTTTGCCCCCTGCCCAGGGACACCCCGAACGCGGTGTTCCTGGAGCGTGCAGAGGTGCAGGTCAGCGTGAGATCACCAAAGCCCGATAATCCGGCAAGCGTCTTTTCGTCTGCCCCAAGCGCGTGCGCCAGACGCTGCATTTCGGCGTATCCGCGTGTCATAAGGGCGGCGCGCGCGCTTTCGCCCAGATCTGCGCCCATGACGATTCCGCAGGCAATGGCAATTACGTTTTTCAATGCCCCACCGAGCTCTGCCCCGGTGGTGTCTGCCGTGCGGTAAAGCCTTAGGTTCGCGGTGGAAAGGCTTTTCTGCAGCGATTTTCCAACACTCTCGTCTGCACAGGCAAGCGTCAGCGCGGTCGGCAATCCCTTGGCAATATCCGCCGCGAAACTGGGGCCGGTCAGGATGGCCGCTGTCGCATCGGGGCAGGCGGCGTTGATCAGCGCGACAGGCCCGAGGCCGGTAACGAGATCGACGCCCTTGCAGCAGGCCACCAGAATTTTGCCGTTCAGCAGGCTTTGGTATTCCGCCAGAAAATGGCGTAGCTGCTGCATCGGGACCACAATAAGAAGCGTGTCATTTGCGCAGCAAGTGTCAATTTCCGCCGAAACAGTGACTGTTTTCGGGAAGACATGGCCCCAAAGCCTTTTGCTGTTCTGGCGGGTTTCCTGCATGATCTGCGCATCCGCAGCGTTGCGCGACCAGAGCGATATGGCATTGCCTTCGCGGGCCAGAGTGATTGCAAGCGCGGTCCCAAAAGCGCCAGACCCGAGAACCGATATATTAGTCATGCCTTTGCGCCCTTCTTTCCCGAACCAAGCATCGAGGGGCTGATTTTGTCCAGAGGCCACCTTGGGTGCGCGGATAATGTCATATCATCCCGTTCGCCGCGGCGATAGCGCTCGATTCCGGCCCACGCTATCATCGCGGCATTGTCTGTGCATAAAGCGAGAGGCGGGGCGAGAAAGCGGACGCCTTTTTCATTTGAAATCGTCTCTAATCTCGCGCGAATGACCTTATTCGCGGCAACCCCACCGGCAACGGCAAAGGCCGGCTCGGGTGGCAATTCGGCCATATAGAGATCCAGCGCGCGGCGTGATTTTTCGGCAAGAACATCGCTGACTGCCAATTGAAAGCCTGCACAAAGATCGGCGCGGGACTGTTGCGTCAGGCCGCCGTTCTGAACAATCACCGCATCCCGGGCACGAAGCAACGCGGTTTTGAGGCCGGAAAAGGACATATCGCATCCCTGTCGGTCCAGAAGGGGGCGAGGAAAGGCATAGCGCGCTGCATCGCCTTTTTGCGCCTCGGCTTCGACCATGGGCCCACCCGGTTGCGGCAGCCCGAGAAGTTTGGCGGTTTTGTCGAATGCCTCGCCGGGGGCATCGTCGATTGTGCCGCCGATACGGGTGAAACGGTCTGCGCTGTGGACAATCAGGAATTGGCAATGCCCGCCGGACACAAGCAGCATCAAATAGGGGAAGGCCAGCCCGTCTGTCAGGCGCGGGGTCAGCGCGTGCCCGGCAAGGTGGTTCACGCCGATCAGTGGAATTCCCAATCCGGCAGAAAGGCCCTTGGCACACATGACGCCCGACAAAACCCCGCCAATCAGCCCCGGGCCTGCCGTGACCGCAATGGCATCAATATCCCGCAAGGTTAGAGACGCTTTTTCCAGTGCCTCCTCGACGCAATGGTCCAGCTTTTCGGCATGTGCCCGCGCGGCAATTTCCGGCACAACGCCGCCAAAGGCTGCATGCAGCGCCGTTTGGCCGGCAACAACCGATGACATGATCTGCGGTGGCTGGCCAACCGTATGGCGCACCACTGCGGCAGCCGTATCATCGCAGCTGCTTTCCAGTCCTAGAACGGTCAATGTATCGGTCATTTTGCACCAGTTGCGTGACGCCTTCATGGCAGGTAACACCGTGAGGCAGTTCAGACAATCCCGACAGGTGTGCCGAGATGCATCAGCGACCCCTTCTTATCATGACGCGGCCCCGCAAACAGGCAGAGCGGTTTGTGCAGGAGTGTCTTGACCAAACGGGTCCGGTGTTCGACGTCCTTGTGTCACCTCTGATCGAGATTGAAATGTTGAACCCGAACGCCGCTATATGGGCTGCTGAAACGCTGATCTTCACATCCGAGAATGGTGTGCAAAGTGTACTGGGGCAGGCGGACGTGACGGGCCGCACGGCATTTTGCGTCGGGGATCGAACGGCATCTGCGGCGCGCGATGCGGGGATGAATGCGATGTCGGCAGGCGGGTCTGTAAAGGACTTGGCAGCCCTGATTGCAGAGCATGCGCCGCGTCAGCCGATGGTTCACATCTGCGGAGAGCATACGCGCGGAAACATTGCGCAGACTTTGGTCGAGCTTGGTTTTGACGTAAGGTCGGTTGTCGCCTATCGTCAAGTAGAGGTCATGCTGACGTCCGAGGCGCGCAATGCCATTCAGGGGGAAAGGGTGGTTGTATTACCCCTTTTTTCACCCCGAACCGCTCGATTGTTCTTTGAGCAGGTTGGTATTGCCCGGGCGCCCACCCATGTTGTTGCGATGAGCAGTGCGGTCGCCTTCGAGGTTGATCTGAACGCGGTGCTGCGCTGCGTTGTCGCCGAATTGCCGACGTCGGGGGCGATGATCAAGGCAATCGCCGGTGTGATGCGCGACCTAAGGTCGCTTGAGGGTAGCTAGAGGCCAAGCTACATTGGTCGAATTGATGCGCGTTCGCGCCGCGTCAGGATGCATTGAGAGGATAGATTTCCAGTGGCAGATACAAGCGAGTCGACGCGTGGATCAGACGCAAAATCAACCACCGATACCGACGTTGTCCTGACGTCAGAGGATCAGGTCGAATTGCAAGACCCTGAAAAACAGGGCGTGGATCAAGACGCGTCTGCGGATGTTGCTGATGAGCCCTCGGTGCCATCTGACGAAGGTCAAGCGCCAGAGCCCGAAGCGACCAAGGCAACAAAGCGGCCGTCAGTGTTTGTGCCGATGTTGCTGGGCGGTGTCGCGGCGGCGGCCATTGGATTTGCCGTAGCGCGATACGTTATCCCCGAGGGCTGGCCGGTTGCGGGCGCCGGGGTTTCCCGGACGGCGCAGGATCTTGCAGCCCAAACCACAAAAGTTCAGACGCTTGAGGCGCAGGTTGTCACGTTGACGGATCAGGTGGGTCTTTTGCCGACGGCAGCCACCATTGCTGATTTGCAGACGTTCCGCGCCGAGACAGAGACAAGGCTTTCGGCGGTCGAAACCTCGATCGAAGGCACGTTGCAGGATTTATCCGATTTCGAAACCCGACTTGGCAAAGCAGAAATGCGTCCCCTAGGTGCGGGCGATGGTGCATCGGGGGCCGCGATTGGCGCCTATCAAAAAGAGCTGGATGAACTGCGCACGGCACTCGCGGTGCAGCGGACCGAGAACGCACAAATGGCTGCCAATATCGGCGCAGTCGCAGACAAAGCCCAGGCGCAGATTGAAGCCGCGCAACAGCAAGCCGCGTCAAAATCGCGGGCCGCGACGTCTCGTGCGGCACTTTCCCGCGTTCAGGCATCAATCGAAAGCGGGGCAGGGTACAGTGCTGCGCTGGCGGATCTGGCGGATAGCGGTGTCGAAATTCCCGCCACTCTGGCCCAAAATGCCGAGGCTGGCGTGCCTTCGGTCGCCGAGTTGCAGCGACGGTTTCCAGAACTTGCACGTCAGGCATTGGATGCGTCGATAAAGGCCACCGTCGGCGCTGGCGCGATGGATAAACTGGGCGCTTTTCTCCGCACGCAGGTCGGGGGCAGATCCCTTTCGCCGCGCGAAGGCGATGACCCTGACGCGGTGCTTTCGCGGGCCGAAGCGGCCTTGGGGAACGGTTCGGTGGCCGATGCGTTGACTGAGCTGGAAAGCCTTCCCGAGGCGGGACGCGAAGTGATGGCGCCCTGGGTGGCAAGCGCGACATTGCGCGTTGAAACGCTTGCGGCAGCGGATGCGCTGACCCAAAGCCTGAACCAGAATTAAGGACGCCGCGATGCTTTGGTCACTTTTCAAGATATTGATTTTTGTCGCTGCCATTGCGGCCCTTGCCCTTGGCGCGGTTGCATTGATGGATGCAGGCACGGCTCTTCGGATTGTCGTTGCGAACAAGGAATACGTTCTTGATCCGCTACAGGCCGTGATCGCGGCCCTTATTCTGGTGCTTTTGGTTTGGGTTTTGATCCGGGTTGTCGGGTTTCTTGTGGCGACGCTAAAGTTCCTGAACGGGGACGAAACGGCGATTTCCCGTTACTTTGACCGCAACCGAGAGCGCAAGGGCTTCAATGCTCTTGCCGAGGGCATGATGGCGCTTGCCTCTGGTGAGGGTCGTGTGGCGATGTCCAAAGCGGCAAAGGCCGAGAAATATCTGCATCGCCCCGAACTGACCAACCTGATCACCGCGCAAGCGGCGGAAATGTCCGGCGATACGAAAAAGGCGCAGGACGTTTACAAGCGCCTTCTGTCGGATGAGCGGACGCGGTTTGTAGGTATTCGCGGTATCATGAAGCAGCGCCTGGCCGAGGGCGACACGGATACCGCGCTAAAGCTGGCGGAAAAAGCCTTTGCGTTGAAGCCGAAACACGAAGAAACGCAAGACATCCTGCTGAAACTACAGGCAGAGCATTCCGATTGGTCGGGCGCACGCAAAACCCTTGGCACCAAGCTGAAGCAGGGAACACTGCCACGGGACGTTCACAAACGCCGCGATGCGGTTCTGGCCTTGTCCGAGGCCAAAGATGTTCTGGCCGAAGGCAACTCGATCGAAGCGCGCGAGGCGGCGATTACGGCAAACCGCATGTCGCCGGACCTTATTCCGGCGGCTGTCATGGCGGCGCATTCCTATATCGAGCAGGGCAAGGGAAAATATGCGGCCAGGGTTTTGAAAAAGGCATGGGATTCCCGGCCTCACCCCGATCTGGCGGCGGCCTTTGCCGATATTGCCCCTGAAGAGACCCCGCAAGAGCGCCTGACCCGTTTCCGAATGTTGACGCGATCGCAGCCGGACAGTCCGGAAACCAGAATGCTTTTGGCAGAGCTGAATATCGCCGCCGAGGATTTCCCCGCCGCGCGCAAGGCGCTTGGTCATTTGGCGACGGACGATCCGACCGCACGATCCCTGACGTTGATGGCGGCGATTGAACGTGGCGAAGGCTGCTCGGATGCGGTTGTTCGGGCTTGGCTGACAAAAGCCCTTAGCGCATCCCGCGGTCCACAATGGGTCTGCGACAAATGCCAGAAGGTCCACAAAATCTGGGGGCCGGTGTGCGACAACTGCGGTGGCTTCGACACCTTGTCATGGCGGGTTCCGGCAACTGGCGAAGTCGCAATGCCGTCCTCGACCGAAATGCTTCCGCTGATCGTGGGGGCGCTGGCCGACAAGCCGGACGACATTCTGGCCGAAGTGGATGACATTATTGACGCAGAAACGATCGAAGACGATCCGTCACCGGAAAAATAAGGCTATCGTTCGGGGGCAAAGGCTAATAGTAGCCCGCCAATGCCGCATACGATCGCTTAAAAATAACGGCTCGCCGGGGTAATTGAAAATACCCCTATCGACAAAACGCCAACCAGTTGCCCTTTCGACCAGGTTCGCGTCCCAACCGAAATAGTGAAACAGTAGACGTCTAATGTAATAATTGTGCAATTAGAAATTCCTAAACACCTACATACGCATTGCGCGCACGTCATCCAAGAAACCAGCCCACCAATCCGCAAGCTTCAACCGTTCGTCCCAGTGCTCACCGCGTGCATACGCGCGGCGCACCTCGTTTTTCTCAACATGGGCCAAAGCGCGCTCAATTGCATCAGGGTTCCATAGACCACTCTCGTTGGCCAGTGTGGAAAAGCTGGCGCGAAATCCGTGCGCGGTCATTTCCTCTCCCGAGTAGCCCATGCGCCGCAAGGCGGCGTTCAAAGTGTTCTCGCTCATCGGACGTTTCCAAGATCGTAGAGACGGGAAAAGGAATGTGCCCTCGCCCGTAATAAGTCGCAGACTTTCCAGCAGCGCCAGTGCCTGCCTTGGCAAAGGCACATTGTGCGGCTTTCGCATTTTCATTTTGTCGGCAGGGATAGACCAAACCGCAGCCTCAAGATCGAACTCGGCCCACATTGCATGCCTTAATTCGCCCGGACGTGGGGCAAGGATCGCAAGCAACTGCAATGCAATACGCGTCGTCGCCTGCCCTTCAAAGACCTCCACCGCGTTCAGTAACTTCCCAAGCGCACCAGGATCAGTAATTGCAGCGCGATGGGTAACCGTTGGGCGGATCGCCACCCGAAGCCAGTTGCGCTCGGGCGTCATCACGGACCTGGCGCGCGGTTGCCAAGGTCACTGAAGGATAAGCCCCGATAGAAAGCAATTTCTCAGCGCCGCCAATCCGATACTTGAGGCGCCAGAGCTTTGAGCCGTTTGGGTTCACCAACAGATACAGCCCATCAAAGTCGGCAATCTTAAATGCCCGCTCTTGGACCGTCAGGCTTCGAATCTTTGCATCGGTTAAGGCCATTCTGGGGGTATCTTTTTCACTAGGGGCAGTCGATACCCCCAATAATACCCCCAAAAGCTCTGGATGTACCCCCACGGGGCTGGACGGTATCGGACAACGATTTCCGGTAAAACCTTTATATACATAGGTTTTTCGGATGTCATCGGACTTTATCAAACTGGAAAGTGGTGCCTCAAGAGGGACTCGAACCCCCGACCTTGTCCTTACGAAGGACCTGCTCTACCAGCTGAGCTATTGAGGCACGCAACCATCCGTTTAAACGCAACGGGCGGTCCCTTCAAGACAGATTCAGAACGGAATTTCGTCGCCGCCATCATGCAAGGTAACCGGTGGACTTCCGCAAGGGGCATGACGGGCTTCCGGTGATGGCTGATCCGGCCCTTCGTCGATGATCGCTTCATCGTCTTCGGCCACCGCCACCAGCAGGTCTTCGAGCGCCAGTTCCAGCTGTTCGATCTCGCGTTCAATCTTTTCCGAGGATTTACCAAAAGCCAGTTTCTGCAACTTGACGATCCGCAGGCGCAGGGCTTGCACCAGTTGGTCATGAACCCGCAGCGTTGCAGATATCTTGGCGTTTTCTGCCTGCAATATCGCGATCATCGCCTTCAGAACGGCGGGATCGTCAGGCAGATTTTCAGCAGGTTTCGACATGCGCTTGACTACCAAAAATCAGACAAAGGGACCATATAAATATGGCATGTTAGGCAACAAAATCATCCCACCCGCGCAGGCGGAGCACCCCAATCCGGACGCCGCCAGTCGATCCCTTCCCACAACATCGCCAGTTGCGCCGAGGTCAGCCGCACCGCGCCATCATGAGCACTCGGCCACACAAAACGGCCCCGCTCAAGCACCTTGTAGTAGAGGCAAAACCCTTGCCCATCCCAGAACAGAAGCTTGATCCGGTCACCTCGACGGCCCCGGAACGCAAAAACCGCACCGCTGGCAGGCTTTTGCCGCAACACGTCCTGGGTCAGTGCCGCCAGACCCGCAATCCCCTTGCGCATATCGGTCACCCCGCAGGCCAGATACACGCGCACACCGGTGCCCGGCCCGATCATGCCCCGTCCACCGCACGGATCAACACAGACAGCGCAGCCGGGTTGATCGTGCTTTCAAAATGCAAGCTGCGCCCGCCACGCAGGCGTAATTCAACAGCAACCGGCGGCGGTGCCTCAGCGACCGGTGCCTGCGCCATCGGCAAATCCAACGGAAAGAACAGCGCCCCGGCATCAGGTGACCACAGACCCTTCTTCTTGAGGTCATGCCGCCACGCATAAATCTGTTGCCGGGTCACCTCATGGCGCTGCGCCACCTGCGTCACCGTCGCCCCGTCGATCCCGTCCGACGCGACAATCTCCAGCTTGTCCTCGTCGCGCCAAAACCGCCGCCGCTCGATCCCAAGAATTTCGCCACGCATCGCAGACCCCGCATTAGACACGTCGTTAACGACGTAGTTAAACACGTGCCTTAGATTATCGCCGCCGCGTCAGGCAGGCGGTGCCAATGGCGCGGTTACAGCCCGTCAGTCAGCCGTCTCCGGCCGACGTCAAACCGATCGCGCCGATAAACGGCGCTGAAAACATGAAAAATCGAGGTACCCCCACATAAATGGGACCACTTCGAATCAGTTTCAATATAGAAGCCGCATTTCATTTATAAGCTCACTGCGCACCCTTTGGGGCTAATCCCACGAATGTATTTACTGTTTGAGTGTGGTATTCCGTAGGAGACTGAGCGCAACGTTCCCCTTCGAGGTCGATGAGAAGATTTCTTGTATTTGTGAGCGTAACATAAAGAGCCGAATTAAGGCATCTTGCTTATTGCCGTCTTTGAACTGCGATGTATCAGGCGCACCAAAGTAGGTGTTTGCTTTATCCTTCATCGTGCCAAGCTGTTGATCCAAGTCAAGCGCACCAAAGCTTTTGGGAAGACCAAATGCTGTCTCAAAAACCTCTCTGAGGGGGGGGGGCTTCCAAGTATAGTGAACCACTTTGTGTTTTCGGTGGAATCTTTTCCTGCAATTACCCCCAATTCACGCTTTACATTAAGCGCTATGCGCATGTCGTCGTCTTGTTCCCCTACAGCCACTTCGAATTGAAGATCTTTGTATTGACCGGTGATCTTTTCCCCAAATGAGCTGTCATTAGATCTGGGGGTAGAGAAATCGCCAAATCCAAAGGCGGCGGAAAGGTTCAGATAACGCTTGTCGGAAAGCCTATTGGCAAGGGCCGTCTCATTCAGCGTTCCGCCCTCTAGGATCTTTTTTATGAAGAATTTATTGGAGATGTCGGCCTCTAATCCGAACGCCCCAAGCGCGACTTTCAAAAGGGTCCGGTCCGCCACCAATTCGTCGGCGGACCGGATGGCTCCGATCTTGTTCTTAAAATATTCTACCTCTCTTTTAAGAACCGAAGCCTTTTCAAAGGCCTCTTTCTGTGTCGCCAAGGTGCGGTTAAGAAAAGCCCAGCCTGCGTAGCCTTTTACTGGAAGAACAGGTTGGAATGTCATCTTGAATTCGTGGCCAACAATCTTTCTTCGCGTGGTAAAAGCGCACGAAGAGCTTTGAGAGATTGATAGAACTGGTTGGAAACTGCTGCGTTCGTCGCTTCCGCCAATAACGCACGGCTGTCTGTATCGGTTAAGACTTGGCTGAGTTGCTCTACTCCACGTAGAAGCTGAAAGCGCGCCTCTTGTGGAATGGCGTCACCGGATAAGATAAGCTGGGCGATATAACAAACCCGGCGCACTGGAGTGGTCACTTCGTCTGGATGGATGGCATCGCGTAACCTTAAAATATTTGCATTCGGCGTCATGATCGCCAATCTGCTGCGTCGTTCACCGTTTTCAACGACCGCTCCATTTATTAGAATTCGCTCCTTCGGATTGAGCTTAAGAACCAAACCGCTCATTTTCTGGCCTCTGCATCGCGCAACCCGCGCATCATGGACATATTTATCTCCACCAGAACATCTGCCTTGGCGGTTCGATCCATAACTTTTCCTGAATGTAGGGCCGTGAATTCAGCGAGGTAGAAAATCTGAGCGCGCAGCGATTGAGGCAACAGATTCTCTTCGTTTGCGACGTCTACAGCAAGGAGTGTCCAAAGTTGGCGGTTTGCATACAGGGCATCAACGAGATTTGGAAAACTTGCCTCCCCATTCTCGGCCGCATCCTTTAATCGGTGCGTTATGCGGGCAAACGCATCATATTCGGTCGTCCTTGGCATCCGCAAAGGGGTGGCTGACGACGAGTAGGCTGTTCGAGCCCGGTCAATGGCGTTCATTGGAGCGTTCTTTCAATTGTATGGATGCATTAAAAATGCTGCCAGAACCAAGACGGGTCGAGGTTAGAATTCACCCCGACCCTTGTGGTTTAGCGGAACAGCGACAGAATTGACTGCGGCGCCTGGTTGGCAATGGACAGAGATTGAACGCCAAGCTGTTGTTGCACCTGGAGCGCTTGCAATCTTGCGGACGCCTCCTCCATGTCGGCATCGACCAAGGTTCCGATCCCTGCTTTGAGCGAGTCCGAAAGCTTTCCAACAAACTCGTTCTGAATTGAAATCCTACCCTGCACAGAACCGAACGATGAAGCGGCATCGATCGATGTTTGGATCAGGCCCTCGATCGCGGCTAGGGCGGCATCGGATCCTTCAGTCGTGGTGACATTCATCGTTCCAAGCGCGGCAAGGCCCCCTGCCGCCACCCCGTCCGCAGCGCCGGATGCGGCCAATGTCAAATCGGCACCGGAATTATCGATGGAAAGTGTCACTTCGCCCGTGCCGCCATCCACATCTACCTGTGTAGACACACCGCTGGTGCCCGCCGCATCAATCGCGGCTTTCAGGCCATTCGCGACATCTTCGAATGTGTCACCATCGGAGGCAATGTAATCGTAGTTCGTGCCGCCTACCGCAACGCGGTAACTATCATTCGCAGCGACACTGGCGGAGGTGGAAAAGGAAACGGTCTCGGCGCGAGGGTCGATTGTCGCCGCCGAAAGCGTTGTTGTGGCAGAGCCAGAAGTTGTCGCGGTCAGCGCAGTGCTTGTAAAAGCATTTGCCGACGTCAATGTGACGTCTGATCCACTTGCAACGGCGGTGATTCCGGTTAACCCGGCGCTTGTAATCGCATCGGCTAACCCTGTCGCAACGTCGTCTGTTGATGTTGTGGCTGCGGTGAATGTAATGTCTGTTCCGCCAACGTTGAACGTAAATGTATCGGAGCCAGCGACAGTGCCGCCAATGGTCAATGTTGATGTATTTCCCGTTGCGCTGATCGTACCACTTCCCGCAGTCACGTTCGCAGACAGGCTTGCCCCTGTGCCGAAAGTCCCCGCTGTTGCCTCAAGATTCTGCCGGTCAACCTGAATTTGACTGGCAGAGACTGATCCGGACGAGCTTCGGTCAAGTGATGCAAGTACGTTTACGGCATCGGTCCCTTTTAGCAAGTTGAGGCCGTTAAATTGCGCTGAGTTGACAACAGTTGTGATCTGATCGCGCAACGCCGTAATGTCGGTGTTAATTTTTACCCGATCTACGTTCTGTTCTTGGGAGGCGACGATTTTACCTTTGATTTCAGTTAGCAAGTCGGTCACCGTCTCGGACGCTTGCCGCGCCACAGCGACGGTAGATTCACCCAAAGACAGGCTATCGGAAATTGCCTTGAAGCCTTTGACATCAGCCTCCATCACCTTGGAAATTGCCCAAATTGCCGAGTTATCCTTCGCCGAACTAACAGATTTACCCGTCGAAATTTCGTCCTGCGTTTTTGTCAAGCCTTGGTTAATAGACTTCAAGGTCTGCAATGCGACCATGGCACTGGTATTTGTAAGTATGCTGGACATTAGATTTCCTTTTTTCCAACCGCGCTTTTGCGCCGAACTAGAGTGGTCACCGCAACAATGCGGCGCTATGCGGCCTTCTAACCGTTGCGGCTGGCGTAGGACCTGATCCGCGCCACCCAATCATGGGTGCACATCCAAAACTGACGGTGAAAAGCTAAGAGTTTCCTAACGGTGTTTGTCAAACAAGTTGTCCGCCGATTTCATGCGGCGTCTCTGATTTCAGGGGCGCTGATTTCGGTTTCGGGG